>PMMR01000025.1 GCA_003162175.1 Candidatus Methanoflorens crillii
GGAGCATCAAAAGAGTTCGACTTCGCGTAAACCGCAACCTTTTTTATTTTTTTAAGACAATAACTACTATTCTTGCTGCAATTCGGTTGCGGTTCGCACAAGGGTTCAGCCGTGAAGCGCTGCTGTACCAATTCGAACTCTGTTAAGTGAACGAAAGCGGAGTTGTATCTGTTAAGCCCTAACGTTAAAGAGAATATTAAGCATGATGGCGCTACAAGTATAGACCGTGGAACCCTGTCGGGGGGATAAATGAACGAGTTTCAAGTCGGTTGGTTGACGCCCACCCCCGCGGTCGCGGCGAAGCCGCTCCGAATAGCTGCGTGTCTGACCGATATCACGTGTCGGATTGTCGACACCCTAGAAATGGGCGACCAGGCGGTCGGCAAGTCTGCCGGCGACGTGCACAACGGGCGGTGTCGCGCACAGGGACGGGGTCAGCCGTGAGCGAAGCGCAAACCGTCGTTCTGCGACGAGAAGAGTTCGACGCCGTCGTTTTCGATATGGGTGGGGTGGTGACCAAGACCGCCGCCGCGTGGAAACGGCTCTTCGACGACTACACGGGAGAGCGCTCGCGGAGTATCTTTGATAGAGTTCATTATGTAGCGCTTCTGCCTCGGTCTTTATAATTCAGTACCTAATTCTCATAGCGTGTTACTATGCAATATTACAGCGAAGAAAAAATGCAAAATCTCAGATTGAGACTAGAAAAAGAAATTCTGAATTGGCCCAATGTAACGACGAAAAAGATGTATGGTTGTCCATGTTACAAAAATAACGAAAAATTGTTTGCATTCTTGGTTACAGACGGCGTTGTTCTCACAAAAGTGAGTCAACAAGATAAAATTGAATTATCAAAAGAATTTGAGATTGAGCCCTTTCAAGCAGGAAAGCGAACAGTGAACAAATGGCCACAAATACGTGTTGATGAAACGACTGACGTGAAGAAAGTGATTCCGTTTATAAGAATCAGTTACAATCAGTCACAGACATCATTATGATTAAGAGAGTAGCAACGAAAGCGCCTTGCTGAGACGCAGAGGTTAGTTAATTCTGACGTTTTTCCGACCTGCACTATTTTTGAGAAACGTATAACGTGGTACTATCGTCTCGGAAGCCGGGCATTGCGCGTTTGGCGCGTTCAAAACGGGTGCTCACGACCACTATATTTGCGTTCTCGGGCTCAGCATGTCTAGTGCGCAGGCATGCGGCCACACGTCACCCAAGCTATTTTGGCGATTCCCCAAAGAGGGGCCATAGTCACTGTTTTTCCCAAATAAGAGACAGACGAACCAGCTCGTTTATCTCTTCTTGCCCTCTTCGGGGAAAATCAAGCCCCAGGTGCCAGGGGAACACGAGGGAGAACCACTTGTTCAGTCTGTTCACGTAATTTTCCCAGCTCCAGATGAGATCGGTAAACTCCTCCTTTGTCTCAACAGTATCCAAGGAGTCCACAATGTCATTACAGAGCTCGACAAGCTTGGGCAAATTCAACCATGGAGCCGGGCATTTAGGAGGGTCGGTATCGCCTAAAAGCTTGGCCATGTGCACCGTCAAGTACTTCCACATTCTTTTGCAGTGCTCAAGGGTAAAGAGAGGATCTGCGATCGCGGATCGGATCGCAGGCTCGATCGTCCACCATCCCATGGCCTGTGTGTCCGAGACAAGGAACAGAAGGTTCCCCAACACCTGACCGTCTGTCCCTGCCCCGCTGGGAAATATCCCGAGTCTGCTCATTGTGACCTCCTCAGGTTCCTGCCACCATATTCGGTCTATTTCCTCCTCGATTTCGTTTTTGACGTCTCGCCAGTGTTTAACCACAACTTACACATCCTCTCTCTTTAGAGTGATCGTCTGCAGTCGGTGCGTGATGAATTGGGCGTTCCAGATCTTCCTCCCTGCCTCATAGAGCTCTCCTAGAAAATCCTTAGAGACTATTGCCACCACCGGCCCTCTCGCCGCTAAAGGCTCGGTCAGATCGGGTCCATAGGCAATCGCAATGTCGTATCCTCCGCTATACACGATGGAGCCTGGCTTCAGTTGGCTAAGAAGAAGCCGTTTCTTTCCGAGCGGAGTGGCCTGTGAACCTATGGCCATAGGGTGTTTCGGAGGCCGGCCACAACCATGGAAGAAGTCCCCTGTCGACAATGTGTGGTGGCATATCATCTTCATGGGTTGGCGTAAAAGATCCCACAGGGTCTGGCACATTTCGGGTTCTTCTTGGAAAAGAAGGGTTGCGGGGATTCCTGTCTTTCTGCATGGAAACTCGAGCAGAATCATTTTGTCCATAAGATTGTTCTCCCTCTATCAAGATGGTGTAAAGTCCTTTATTACCCTAACAGGTGTCTCCTTCTTTATTTTTAAAACACCGTTCTTTGTCAGGTGTAGCGAAAACACTTCTCCCTGAAATTGACTACATCGACTCATGCGCAGCGTGAGCGATATCGATGAGAAGCGCGACAAACACCTATTGTGCAGAGCTTTTCTTCACGAATCTATGCGAAGTTGAGTAGACGTAGGATTCAAATAGATTTAAAGAATCATTTCAAACGGCTTGGTGACCGGCTTTTCGTTGTGTGAAAAGCTGAAAGAAGATATTTTAGTGTTGTGCGATAATGACGAAGGAGGAATAATCAATGGTAATTGGTTTCACAATGATGAACGTTAATAAAGGCGCAGAATACGACGTGTGGCAAGAACTGGTGAAGATGGGTGGCGTAACAAGAGCTGTGCATGTTTTTGGAGAGTTTGATTATGTCGCCATCATCGAAGCGAACGAACTTTCCGAATTGAACCGCGTGGTTGATGACATAAAGCTTATCCAAGGGGTTACGACGACACGCACGTTTGTTGAACATAAGCTTCCATTTATGAAATGAGTGAATTGTAAAAAGGAAGATGCGCTCGGCCGGATTCGAACCGGCGACTTCCGCGGTCAGAAGACTGACAATTGAGTGCTTGAACAGGAGTTTTTCTGGCATTCTAACGGTATGCTAGCTGAGGAGACAACAACAAGAAACGCAAGCGCCCCATCGTAAACCGTCTGGCAGATGCGCATCGGCAGCCCTGCAAGCTTTGAAAACGTGTGGGGCAATCGTAGGGGTGGATTCCTATAATTGGCTTTAAGGTGATGGAGGGAAAGATTTCTCCGATAGATTTCCAAAGCTCGTGTTTGCGCAGCGTAAAGTCAGCAAAGTCGTTTGGGTAGTGTTCAGCGGCCATCGTGATACTTTAAAGTCGGCGTTGCGCACTTGACCGTTGTGATTGGCCTAGCGCGACTAAGCCAAGCGGGAGCGTTGTGGGGGTGCGGGCGCTTGAGCTGACTTTCAAGCGCCGAAGGGACAGGTGCACAGGAACTAAGCGAGGATTAGCCGAGCACCCCAGGTCGTCACATAGTTGAACTGGGTGACACCTATCGTTACAACCACGTTTTGATGCTAAAACAGTTATAGATCACACGTCTCTTTAACTTCAAACTCGCAGGTGAATGATCCTCAGTCTGGCGCTCGTGTCGGTCGCAGCCATGAATTGTCGGATAGACGTGCTCAGTGAGGGGTCCCCCAACGGTTCTCCTGTAGTCCGAACCTGCGAAGGGCTTCCGCAGCGCTCTTGCGCACACGCGAATCCGCGTCGTTAAGCGCCCTTTCTAAGGGCTTAACTGCTCTGCTATCACCGATTCTGCCGAGCGCTTGCGCAGCGTTTACGCGAACACCCGTAGTATCCGAGTTATTGAGCGCATTTATTAACGGCTCAACCGCCGGTTCACCGATCCTGCCGAGGGCTTCCGCAGCACCCGAGCGAACATCCCAATCAGAATCGTTGAGCGCTCTTATCAACGTTCGCACCGCCCTTACGCCTCCAATCTTGCCGAGGGCTTCCGCAGCGCTCTTGCGCACACGCGAATCCGCGTCGTTAAGCGCCC
>PMMR01000063.1 GCA_003162175.1 Candidatus Methanoflorens crillii
CTCAGTCGTCACCGCTTTAGATTTCGCTTCCATTCCTCAAATTCTCTAGCGGCTGGATCCGCTTGCCATCGCGCTTCTGCTTCTCTAGACTCGCCCTTGCGTCGCTTCGCATAAATCTCACGGTAACGTCGGTTTGCATACTCGGCATACTTCGCCACAGTATTCCAGCATTCCCCATTCCTGTTTATTGCTGTTTTGTCCTTCCTGCATAGATATATGACTCTACCACCAATAATCCGTGCTTCTCCATCAGCGGTTTTCGACAAGAAGCATCGCCTCCATAGTTCGGGTGGCTCATTAGAGAGAATATAAGGCACGTGTACTCTACTCTCGTCGTCGGCAATCCGCTCTATGCCGTTTGCATCAAAATCCAGAATCTCTATGTCTATAAAGGTCATGCGGGTTTCCTCTTTTATCCTCCGTCAATCCTACCACAGTCTCCTTGGCTGGGGAGTTTGCTTTGGTGCCTGTTATTTGCACCGCCCCCCATATATCTACCTACAAGGCAGTCTGCACGGATTTTTTTCGTTTCTATTGTCCACACGTGTGCGTGTCTTTGTGCGGTCTCTGCGCCGCACGCTTTTGGCGCCTTGAGCCAGGATATATACCCTCTCGAGTACCTGTTTGCAGGGCAAAAGCCGTCCTGCTGCGCGTTTATTGCAGATTCAAAGCTAATGGCGTGGGACGTCCTTCGTCCCACGAAGACGTGCTTAAGCGCTGGCATCTCTCTTAGTGTGTTCCTCAAGTTGCTTTAATATCCGGAGGTATTTGCGCTCCAAATCTTTGTTCTCTGTCTTTAATTTGTTGTTCTCCTTATTCAGGCGTTCAACTTCGGCGCGCACGCGGGTAAACGCTTCCGAATGCTTCAGCTGTAGCCTTCCGTTCTTAGCTTTCAAGAGCTCGTTTTCGACCGTAAGTAGAGACTCCTTGAGCATACGCGGTCATAAGCTATAATGGCATAAATAGAGCGCGTCGTAAAAAAAGCATAACACGTTGATTTAGCTGCGACACAGCCTCAAGCCCTCCGAAGCGTGTTGTCTGGAGGGAGTATGCGGTTTACTTAGCGTCTGTGAGCTGGCACTTGAAAACGCAACGTGATGCGTGCGCGTCGTCGTCGGACGAGCGGCGCAGTTTCGCGTATGCTCGAACCCCAAACGCTTTGTTGTGAGGGGTTCAACCGCTCATGCGTCTTCTAGTTCTCTGAGCGTCTCTGTGGCGCTCCGTCGAATCTCCGCGCTCTTATCACGCAACGCGGTGATCAACTCATCGACAGTTGTTCCGGCTGCCACTGTGCTCGCGTCGTGTGCAAACTGAGCACTATCGCCGTCTCTGCCGCACTCTAAAATGTTTGGCAACGAAGCCCCGTATTTTAGTAATGACCGCTATGCCGGCTGCCGTAACGCTGCCCGCTCTGGCCTGCACCGTCGCCTCACCCTTCGAAACCTCCTTCCCGATCTGAACCTGAATAGACCGGGATTTCTCCGTAGCAAGCACCTGCGATGGATAGATGCTGCGGTGGCCGGACATCACGTAGCTCACAACGCACGCTACTGCGGCGTACGGCGCGACTGCCGGCCCGAAGAGCTCAATTGATATGATACTCGCGGCGATGGGGGTGTTGGTGGCTCCTGCAAGAACGGCTACGAGACCAATTGCCGCAAACGTCGCCGAGTTCAAGCCAAATACCTGAGCAAAAAGGGCGCCGGCTGTGGAACCGATAAAGAAGATAGGAGTGATGATGCCGCCACTTCCGCCAAAGCCCAACGTTATGCTCGTAAACACGATCTTCAAGGGGAAGGCGTACCAGACAGCCTGCTGCCCCTGCAGCGTGGCCTGAGTCGTGGCCAATCCGAGCCCAAGGTACTGCGTCGAGAATGCCAGAGTCAACAGTATGAGCGCTGCCCCGCCAATGATGCCTTTGGCGGGCGCCCATATGGGCAGACGTTCTGCTGCCTTTTTGAAGAGATTGAAAAGCTCAATGAGAAGGAGCGCAACGATCCCAAAGAAGATGCCGGCAACGATCACTTGCGCAAGGAAGAACCCGCTGAAGACGGGCAGGAACTGGAGTGGGCTGTAGAAATAGCTAACGCCGAGGGCAGCCGACACCTGATAGCTGACGATTCCCGCGATAAACGCGGGGAGGAGCACGTCGTACATCAGCCCTCCTACAAAGAGGACTTCGACCCCGAAGATAGCGCCCCCTATGGGCGTGCCAAAAACGGAGGCAAATCCGGCGCTGACCCCACAGATGACCAATTTCCGACGGTCACGGTCGTCGAACTTCAAGAGGTCGCTAAATAGTGAAGAGAGCCCCGCTCCTATCTGGGCGCCCGGCTCTTCCTTGCCTGCGGAGCCGCCTGACGCGATAGTGATGAGCGTGGCAGCGAGCCTTACCAATACCGTTGACGGCTTTATTTTACCGGATCGTTTGTGAAGGGCGTCAATAATCACCGCCGTGCCGTGCCCTTCATCGCCTGGGGCAAGGTACTTCGTCATTGCGCCGCTGACGAGGAGCGCCAGGGGAAGAAGGAGAAAGTAGTAGGGAAACTGGCCGGTCAGGGCAATGCTGTAGTCCAGCGCCTTTAAGAAGACGGCTACCGCTAAGCCGACGGCGACTCCAACGAGTGTGCCTAGCACGCACCACTTGCAAACGCTGATAAATAAGACGATTTGCCTAGCGAGGATATGCCTCGCAAGGATATTGGACCCATTCGACACACGTAAGAAAGATCGAGCGAGGTTTTAATGGTTATCCTTTGATCGCGCCCGGAAGTCGACTTTGAGCGCGTTGGCGAAGACCAAAGGTCTCGCCGTCGTAAATTTCGCGGTGAGAGATACCGACCTCTTGCAGAGTTTCTTAAGTTGCACAACAAACCGACACAAGGGTATCAACCTAAAGCAGGCATGCCTGCTCAAACTCTTCAGAGCGTCCGCTTTGCGAGATCGAGAATCTGTGACGATCACCTCCTCAAAGATGACCAAGTTGCCCGTGTTAAGTGCGTCGATATAGCAGAGATTGATGGCCTTGTTCACTTCTATTGACGTAGGTCGTCGTATCGTGTATCGCAGCAATATGTTGTCTTTTGTAGCTAGGGACCCTAAGTCCGCGTCCGCAAGATTCTTTTCGATCTCCTTCTATACGCCCACTCAGCAACAAAACTAAAAATGACGACGCCGGCCAAGGTAGCTACGGCGTTTGGAGAGCTCTGAGCCTCATAATCGACGAGCAGGAAAACGAATGCCAAAGACACGAGAATAGCAAGCCACAACATAAGCGGGTTTGCCTTAGTCTCTCGAAAAAGTCTGAGATGTGCTGCGTTGACCGCAACGTATATGAGTAGTATTGAGGCGCTGCCGACCACAGCGATGCCCTCTAAGTTGAGGAGGTTTGCAAAGATGATAGTCAGGCCTGCTGTTATAAGAAGGCCCTCTCTGCTCCTCCTCCAGATCTTTCGCTCAAAAAACTCCGGCAATTGCCCCTCTTTCGCCAAAACATAGCTGATATTGGCCCCTCCATAAAGCGTCGCATTAATGCCTGACGATGTTGACAGCAGGGCAGCAATGGCGATGATTTTAAACCCGATTGTCCCGAGGAATGGTTGTGCTGCTTCAGCGAGCGCGTAATCTTTCGCGCTTACTATTTGTGAAACCGGCAGGTTTCCGAGCACGGTCACAGCGACGGCAACGTAAATGATGATAACGATGGATACGCTGATAAAAAGCGCCTTCGGTACCGTCTTTTTTGGATTTTCCATGTCTTCCGCGGCGTTAGTTATGAGGCTAAAGCCTTGGTACGCAACGAAAACGATTGCGGCGCACGAGAGGATGTTATCAAAGGGGGGCCATTGGGATAGAGCGAGACGACTTGGTTGAACCGAAAAAATGCCAAGGGCGATAAATCCAACTAGGATAACAATCTTGGTCGCAACGATATACTGTTCAGACCGCCCGACCGCTCGTGCTCCTATGAAGTTTATGGCGGTAAAGACGACAATAATTCCCGTGGCAAATATGCCAACCCAGATACTCGCTGCATTTCCCGGTAAGAAAGTTGCGGCATAACCGCCAAACGCCCTCGAATAAAGGGCCAGCGCGAACACGTAGGAAACCCAGAGTAGCACGTTAAACCCGCCGCTGAGAACGTTGTCGCCAAACCCCCTGACTAAGAACTCCGTAGGCCCTCCGGCAGAAGGATATCGAGCCGCGAGCTTTGCGTAGGAATATACGATCAGCAGCGCCACGGCCCCAGCGATTACAAAAGAGAACCATAACGCACTGCCAGCGATCTGACCCGCTACGCCGAAAATTGAAAAAATGCCGGCACCGACCATGGCTCCGATGCCTAAGGAAACCGCGGCCCACAGGCTGATCGAACTCCGACTCTTCATCGCAGTCATAAGAAATATCGCTCGGTAGATGATGTTTAGGGTAGATAACGCTTAGGTTTCCGCGTGTCCACAGCTTTAGGCTATAGGTTATCATTAGAGTATGTGCGCCGCCCTCGCTTCGCTCCTGCGTAATGCCACGAGCCCGACTGAAAAAAGAGGAAGAGACATGAAAGCAAAAACGGAAGCTAAAATAGAAGCGAAAAAAGAGGAGGGACCCGAGAGGAGGCGACCTATACCGCTGTGGCCGAGATCCGTGTCAAAGAAAGGCGTATTGAATCCCAAGTTCCCAGATGGGCCCGAAGCGCCTTTTGATGCCACAAAACGGTAGAGGGCCGCCCATTTCAGCGGTGGCTAGCGTCCGTTTTGAAACCTGATCGAATGGTGTGAACTGGCTCTTCTTGTAAGCTGTTGACGTGTTTCGAACGCGCACGTTTCTGTCGCCTGAATGGCAGTATCTATAGGGTCTTGGTCTCCTACTCGCAAAGCCAGGCTGGCGACAAGCAAAATGCCGGTTTCCTCGAAACGTTCGAGCAGGTGCACCACAATTTATGTCCGTGGCTATTAAGCATGAGCTTGATTCCCGCCCAAATGTATGGTCCGCACGGACCGAAACGAGCTCGTGTCGATCATTCGTGATATACTCCCTTCGGCTGTTTATATTGCGCAGGCGGTTTGCTTCTCCTGTCTAACAGCTTGTAAAATTGGACCTTTACAAGATCCGTGAACAAGAAATCTGCTAAGAGTGCATATCCCCAGACCGCTAATGCGCTTGCCCATCCAATCGGTGCGACAAACACCCCATAGACGACGATAAGCGTCGCGACCGTTTGCGCGCATATCACAGCTCCTATCAGTATATTCGCGGGACGAAACGACCAGAATGGACCGCGCGTTCGAGCGACAAAGATCATGAGTTGGCCTGCTATGGAGAGTTTTAGGTACATTATCGATTGAACCACCGCCGGGCTCAGAAAGAAAAAGCGCTCTACGATATACAAGAGGCCGAACGTAGCGGTGACGCCTAACACTCCAAATAACGTCGCCACACTTAGTACTGTTCGCATATCCCACGATACAGCTGTTTTCGAATATAGCGCTCGGTCGTATGCGATAGTGAGTATTGTTCCATCGTTGAGCAGGGCCAATAAGACGATCATGAGTGCTGTTACCGGGTAAAAATTGAAGACGATTATTGAAAGAGTAACGAAAGTCAGGATGCGGATGGTTTCACCAATCCGATAGAGAGCATAACTCGTCATCCGCTGAAAGATCTTGCGGCTCTCTTTAATTGCGTCAATGATTACTGACAGGCCTGGACTCATCAATACGATGTCAGCCGCTGATTTCGCGGCGTCGGTAGCGCCCGCTACAGCGACGCCCGCATCTGCCTTTTTCAGCGCCGGAGCGTCGTTGACCCCATCACCAGTCATCCCGACGATGTGTCCTCTCTGCTGCAGCAGTTCAACGATGCGGTACTTGTGCTCGGGGAACACTTGAGCAAAGCCATCCGCGCTTTCTATGATCTCCCCTGCCTCCTCGTCAGACTTATCGGCAAAAGAAGTGGCATCTATGATGTTTGTGCCTAAATGGACCTCTGAGGCAGTTTGTTTGGCTATGGCAGTATGATCGCCGGTCACCATCTTGATGTCGACGCCCATTGATTGCGCGGTCTGAATTGTCTCTGCTGAATCCTCACGCGGGGGATCAAAAAGCGCGATAAGTCCAACATACAGCCAGACCTCCTGTTGATTCGTGCGCGCGACCCCGAGCGCGCGGTAGCCTCTTGCCGCAAATGCGTCCACGAGCGCGTTTACTTGTTCGGCAAGTTCTGAGTTTTGCGAGGTTAACGCAAGGATCGCTTGTGGGGCTCCTTTTGACACCTTGAAGCGGCTTGAATCCGCCCCTTCAACGGCGGCCTCGGTCCTTTTTGAAACCGGATCAAACGGTGTGAACTCAGTTGCCTTGTATGCGCTGGGGGTCGTATCGAGTACACCCACGCCTCCGGCCTTAGCGAGGATCGCAGCATCTATGGGATCTCGATCCTCTGCTCGCGAAGCTAAGCTGCCAAAAAGCAAAACGTCACTGGCCGTGAAGCCTTCGAGCGGCCGGACATCTGCGAGCGTAAGCTCATTCTTCGTAATCGTGCCCGTTTTGTCCGAGCACAGAATGTCCACGCCTGCCATTTCCTCAATTGCGACAAGCTTACTGACGATCGCTTCTTTCTTCGCGAGTGCAATCGCTCCGACGGCCATCGTAACGGAGAGTACCGCAGGTAGCGCCACAGGGATCCCTGCGACCGTAAGCACGAGCGCGAACTGGAGGATTGTCAAAAGGCTTTCCTGGCGGACATAAGCGACTATTATAATGAGCGCAGCTAACGCGATGGCGATCGCAATAAGGAAATTGCCGATCCTGATGACGGCCCTCTGAAAGTGACTCTGCGTTTTAGCCTCTTCGACTAGTCGAGCCGTCTTGCCGAAGTAGGTCGCCATCCCCGTCGTGACGACGAGCGCATTCATCTCTCCTTGACGTACGACTGAGCCAGAATACGCCACGTCGGATGTGTGTTTTTCGACGGGAAGCGATTCGCCCGTTAATCCGGACTCATCGAGAAGTAGAAAAGCGCCGTTCGTGAGCTTGACGTCGGCGGGCACGACGTCTCCAAGCCGCACCCGAATGATGTCGCCCGGCACGAGTTGTTGCGCGACAAGCTCGGACCACGACCCGTCCCGCAACACGCGAGCGGTCACCGCAAGTTTTTGTTTCAAGAGCTCAATCGCGTTTTCTGCCTTGTTCTCCTGCCAAAACCCGACGACGGCGTTCATAAGCAGAAGCGCCAAAATGATGAAAAAGTCCTCGTAGTGCTGAATGACCGCCGAAAGAACGATCGCGATCTCAATCATCCACGCAATGGGGCTCCAAAAATAGGTCAAGAATTTCCGAAGCGGATTAACCCGCTTTTCGGTGATCTCGTTTGGACCGTACCGTTCTAATCGCCGAGAAGCCTCTGCCGCCGACAGGCCGTTTTCGCTTGACGAGAGCCGCTGCAGTAGCTCAGCCACGCTGGCCTTTTGCGCTTCGCCTGCGGGTATGATTCCTTCTGAGCTGTCTAGGTCGGACAAACGTCCTCTCGTTCGTTTCGACGCCGTTTCGTATGCTACAGGGCGTCGCTAGTTTATTAAGACTGTTCTACGAAATGGGGCCTACAACGAGCTCTTTTTGACGAATAGCAGGCTGAAATATTAAATACTTTTCAGAAAGTTTTTAAGGTTGTACAAAGCATGCGACGCAGCAGGTGTGGCTAATGTGCCCCGACGAATCAAAAGCGCAGAGCAATAAAGCGGTTTCCCATTTGCAGATCTGTTTTATCTCTCCGTATCCGCCGAGATTTGGTGGCATAGCGACTTATTCGCACGAACTCGTTGAAGCAATCAAGAAGCGTGGGCACACGGTATACGTCATCTGCAATCCGGATCTCGATGCAGGCGGGCATGGCGGACAGAAAAACGTTTTTGCTGCGATGGATCCGCAGAAAGCGGGCTGGTCTGAGGACGTTTTTGACGGCATCAACAAGCTGAACCCAGATGTCGTGCACATTCAACACGAATACGGTCTTTACGATATCGACGGCAGACTTAGCACTGATCTGCTTGACCTTCTCGTGCGGTTGAACCTGCAAAGAATCCCCACCGTCGTGACGTATCATTCGGTGTACAGCACCCTCGGGTACAAGGAGTGTTTGTTTATGAACCTGAGTTTGCAACTCATTGATGCCGCGATCGTGCACGAAGAGCTTCAAAAGATCTTTCTGCCGGTGAACTTGGGCTGGGTGCCCCAGAACGTCACCGTGATACCACACGGGGCTGAAGTGCTAAAGGCAGGGGGCGTGCCTAGTGTCGTCGAGTCGAAAAAAGCGTATGGTCTTCAGGGTAAGGACGTCGCCATGTGTTTGGGCTGGTGGGAGCAATACAAGCGCTTTAACGACGTTGTCGAGATCTGGCCACAAGTAGTGAGCGAAGTGCCTGACGCCGCTCTGGTTATCGCAGGAGATGCGCGGCCAGGGTCCCGGGACGGGGTGCGCTACAAACCTACGCTGTTGAAGGCTGTTGCTGACAGCCCAGCAAAGGACAGCATCGTCGTCATCCAAGGTTCTTTCCAGCCAAAGGAGTATCTAACGGTTGAAAATGCAGCAGATATCGTTGTGTTGCCGTATGAGCAAAGCAGTCAGTCAGGGGTGTTGGCTCACGCATTTTCGCTGGGCAAGCCTGCCGTCGTCACGGACGTTGGGGGTCTGCGGGACGAAGTAGAGGCGAGCGGCGGAGGGGTCGTCGTTCCGCGGGGAGACTTGGAGCAGCTTAAGGAGTACATTGTGCTGCTGCTATCTAACAGGCAGATTAGGGAACGATACGCGAAACGGGCGTTGGCGTACGTCGAAAAGCGCATTGGTTGGAAGTACGTGGCAGGGATACACCAATCGCTTTATCTCTCGATAATCAAGAAAAAGTCACGTGCGATTCGAGGATAGCGCAAGCGCAGCAACCGTCTTGCACCTGCTATTAATGATGAACGTGAGTGGAAGAAAAGTGTAGTCCTTTGCTTATCCTTCCTGACACTTTTAGCTATCTGATCTAGCAAATATCTAGAAGTAAAGGTATAAAATCTGTTTATTATTTTGGGTTGGTTTTTCTATGAATAATAAACTCCAAAATAAAAAACCGATTGGTTTGTGGTCGGCAATTGCCATTGGAATAGGGGGGATGGTAGGAGCCGGTATCTTCTCCATCTTAGGTATTGCCACCGAGATTGCCGGTAATCTGGTTTATGTTTCATTCATCATTGGAGGTGGTATTGCACTCCTCAGTGCTTATTCCTACGCTAAATTAGGATCTAAATATCCCTCTGCAGGAGGGCCAGTTGAATTTCTAATCAGAGGATTTGGCGATGGAATTCTAAGTGGTGGTTTTAACTTTCTTTTGTATTTTGGTTACGTTATTGCCTTAAGTGTTTACGCAGAAGCTTTTGGCTATTATGCAGCTACGTTTCTATCTTCACATCCATCACCCGCAACCGCAACAATCTTAGCCATCTTCATTATCCTGATATTCACATTTATTAACTTTTTAGGCGCTAAGGCTGTAGGAAAATCCGAAACGTTAATTGTGGCTATAAAAGTAGGGATATTAGTAACATTTGCAATAGTTGGATTTTTCTTTGTCAAAATATCGTTACTATCAGTTTCTCACTTGATACCAATAAATAACTTATTAACAGGAGCGGCAGTGCTTTTCTTGGGATACGAGGGTTTTGGTTTAATTACCAACACTGCCGAAGATATTGATAATCCTCAGAAAAATAT
>PMMR01000064.1 GCA_003162175.1 Candidatus Methanoflorens crillii
GATCCCTGCTTCAGCTGTACTGATCGGATGACCGTGATAAAAGACGGGAAGCGCAAGATCGTCAGCGCACAGGAATTGAAAACCGGGAGGATTTGATGATCGCTTCAATAGTCGTCGCGCTAGTCTATGCCTTTGTTGCTGCCTTGCTGCTGCAGGGGATTCGCCGCATCGTTGTGGCGCACAGCCAGTTCCGCAAAGGTCCAAGCATTTTCCAGGCGTTTTATGACTTCTTTAAACTGATGGGCAAAGAGAGTTTGACGCCGAATGTGACAAGCCCCCTACTCTTCAACCTCGCGCCGATCCTCAGCGTCGCCTCTATGCTCTTCGCGGCACTGGTTATACCTTTGGCAGCCTCTGCATCGGCAGTCGGCGCGGGCGATCTCATATTGGTAATTTACCTCCTCGCAATACCGCCGATCGCGCTGATCCTCGGCGGTTCGGCCAGCGGAAGCCCGTACGGCGCCATCGGCGCTGCGCGCGAGGTCGCGCTCCTCATCGCCTACGAAACTCCATTCATCGTCGCTATGGTAACGGTCGCTCTCGCGGCAGGATCATTCCAGTTAACTACGATATCGGCGACGGCGTGGATCACCGTTTTGCCGCTCGCAGCGATTGCTGCAATATGGACATTGCCTGCCGCAGCGGCAGTTCAGCCTTTTGACATCGCCGAAGCCGAGACGGAGATCGTTTCTGGCCCATACGTCGAGTACTCGGGACCAAATCTCGCCCTTTTGCAGCTCGGGCAGTGGCTTAAGACATTTCTCTACGCGTCGCTCATAGCCGTAGTGTTCTTTGGAACGACAATCTACCACTTCGAGCCCGTCATAAATCTTATCATTCAATTCGCGATCATAGCATTGCTCGTCAGCGTCTTCATTGCGTTTTGGCAGGCGACTACCGCGAGAACCCGTGTCACCCGCGTGCTCAGGTATTATTGGACCATTCCTACGATGCTCGCAATCGCAGACCTCATCTTGTATCTGGCAGGCGTGCGGTACATGCACTTCCTGTTCGGATGGGCGGGGCTCTAGAATGACTTCAGGATTCCTCAAAGATTTGATACGCTCATTGACGGTTAGCATAGCGGGCAAAACGGGAACCGTAAAGAACGCTTCAGAGGTTGAGGTCCCGGCAGCCTACCGTGGGACGCCGATTATTGACCCCGAAAAATGTATCTTGTGTGGACGCTGTGGAAAAGTCTGCCCTGCCGGGGCCATCGCACTGCGTACAAGTGCCTCTGAGAAAAGTGTGCGCATCTTCGTCGGACACTGTGTATTTTGTAGTGAGTGTGCGATGATTTGTCCTGTTTCCGCCATCACGATGAGCAAGGTCTGGGACACCGTGGTGACGGACAGGCTTTCTCGAGACACGATGAGTGACCGCGAAATAAAACGTCGGCCAAGACCGAAGGAGAAACAGGCATCCAGCAGCGTCCAAAGCGAGAGTCAGGCACCAACGGCTGAAGATCCCCCGCAAACGCCGACTGCAGATGACGAAAGTGTCCCACCAACGAGTATGTGAGGCCCAAACGGCACCCGCTACTTTTTCTCAACGCAGCGACGCCAGTTTCCTTGTGTGACGATCGACGGTAGCAAGCAATATTCTTAAAAGCTTTCGCGCAAATCTCATATCGGAATCCACCATGGAACAGAGCGCAGCGCTGCACGACCTGATAATCGTTGGCGGCGGCCCCGCAGGGTTGACCGCAGCAGTCTACGCGACTCGAAAGATGCTGGATGTACGGCTGATTACCCAGAACATCGGCGGCCAGGTTCTTTACAGCCTCAACGTGGAAAACTACATGGGCTATCAGTTTATATCCGGCCCAGATTTAATGGATCGCTTCGAAAAGCAAGTCGAAAAGTACAACGTGCAACGAACCTTCGCGCAAGTAAAAAGTGTAAGCAAAGAACGCGACGCATTCGTCGCTCGCACCGAGACAGGCGAGGAGTATCGCTCAAAGACGATGATTATTGCCACGGGAAAAACGTCACGAACGCTCAATGCCAAGGGTGTAGAAAGATTCGTTGGTCGCGGCGTTAGCTATTGTGCCACGTGCGACGCGCCACTTTTTATGGGCACGGACGTCGCGGTGCTTGGCGGCGGGAACTCCGCGGTTACCGCTGCGTACGAGCTAATGAACATTGCGCGAAAAGTGTATCTTATCAGCCGAAGCCATTGGAAGGCAGATGAGGTATATTTGGAGAAGGTTCGAGACGCCCCAAACGTAGAACTACTTGTTGGGTATCAGCTCACCGAGGTGAAAGGAGACGACGTAGTCAATGCAGCGGTCTTCCGCAACCTCTCTGAAAACTCACTGGTATCACTTCCGGTAACCGGCATATTCATCGAAATCGGCCTGATTCCGAATTCGGACGTTGTGAGGGACCTCGTCACGCTTAACGAGAATGGAGAGATCGTCGTCAGCCACAACTGTGCAACGAGTATGCCCGGCATTTTCGCAGCAGGCGATGTTACCACCGTTCCCGAAAAACAGATCATCGTCGCAGCCGGAGAGGGCGCAAAGGCTGCGATAAGCGCCTACAAATACTTATTGAAAGAGGGGCAACATGCCGCTGTCGGCTATTGAACCCCGCGCGAAGAGCAGAGTGACTCTATGACTGAGGTAGTGACCGTCAATCTGAAAAGATGCGAAAACTGTGGCGTCTGCGAGATGGCGTGCGCGGAACGACACGGCGGAAAAGCGCGCCTGAAAGTGAAAGACGTGCTACAGTCGAGGGGACTCATATTCGACGACGAAGCGCTCCCTATCGTATGCAAACAATGTGAGAACCCGGCGTGTATCGACGTGTGCAAGCCGAAGGCCATTGTGCGGGAGAACGACGTCATATCCATCGATGAGGACAAATGCATCGGCTGCGGCCGGTGCGCGAAGAGCTGCCCGTTCAATGCGATCTTCATCACCGAGACCCCCGCTGCGCCGGCGCCTGATGCGCACGAGCTAAGCGTGTTTCACATGCTGTTTGACAGGAAGGGGACGAGTGCCGAGACCGAACGCACGCGAAAGCGCAAAAATACACGAACGGCGTACAAGTGCGATAGGTGCAAAGGGTATGACAACATGGCGTGCGTCGACGCGTGCTATTTCAGAGCGCTCTCTAAGCGAGAGTTAAGCGCTCTGAGAAATGGCAAACGTGAGCACTTGGCGCTGCTCGAACAACGGCTCACTAAGAAAGCCGTTAGCGAGACTTGATGGCACGGAATTGCACGCGCACGCCAAATGAGACGCACACGCGGCATGCCAGGCGGCCCCGTTCCGCGGTTAACCTTATATTTTCGGCACCCTTACCTATTGAGAGATCGCGATGGAAGTCCTCCTTGTTAATCCCCCCGACATCAAATCCAAGTATAAGGACGTGTTAGGTCTCACCGCACCGCCCTTAGGTCTCGCGTACATCGGCGCCGTACTAGAAGAGAACGACGTCAAAGTCACCATTTTAGATGCGCCGGCGCTCGATATGGACTTGCAGGGCTACCGGCGAGCGCTTGCACATAAGCACGTCGATCTGCTCGGGGTGCAGACGACGACGCCGACGATCAAGCAAGCCCTCGCAGTGGGCAAAATTACCAAAGAGCTCCACCCTGAGTGCGCGGTTACAATGGGGGGATATCACGCCACCTTCATGCCAGAGCAGGTCTTGCGTGAAAACGACTTTGTCGATGTCGTGGTCAGGAATGAGGGGGAATACGCTACCCTCGAGCTCGTCGACGCTATAGAGAATGAAAAACCCCTGCGCAATATTGACGGCATCAATTACCGGGACGGCGACCGCATCGTTGAAACGCCCAAAAGAAGGCCTATCGAAGATCTAGATGCCCTGCCGTTCCCCGCGCGGCACCTCCTTCCGATGAGCGAATACATGCTCTTTGGACGCAAACAGGTCTTAGCCACCATGATCTGCAGCCGAGGCTGCCCGATGGGCTGTTCATTCTGCGCCTCAAGCGCGATGCACGGGCGGCGCGTCCGTTTCAGATCGCCAGAGAATGCTGCAGACGAGATGGAACGGGTAGTCGATGAGTACAAAGTTAGAATGGTTGGATTCATGGACGATACCTTCACCCTGTTTCCGAAATGGGTGCACAGCTTCTGTCAAGGGATAATCAGCCGCGGGATTGACGTCGTATGGGGATGCACAGCGCGGGTCGATCGGTTCAATAAAGAGCTGCTCTCGCAGATGTGGAAGGCGGGCTGTCGAACACTGCTTTTTGGGGTTGAGAGCGGGAATCAGAACATACTGGACAATGTGCAGAAGGGTACCAAAGTAGGACAGGCCAAGCGCGCCTTCAAAACCGCAAGAGACATCGGCATGCATACGATCGCGTCAATGACTCTGGGAATGCCCGGCGAGAACAAAACCACCATCGATGAAACGATTGGCTTCGCAAAACGGGTGAACCCTGACTATGCCCTCTTCTCGCTCGCCACACCGTACCCGGGCACGAAGTTTTACGAACTCGCGAGCAAGATGGGCCTCATTCGAATAAAGGACTGGACGCACTTCACGCTGCTCGCGCCGGTCATCGAAACCGTTGATCTCACGCTCAGAGAACTTCAGGACACTCAAAGAGAGGCATTCAAAGAGTTCTACTTGCGGCCAAACTATTTATTCAAGCAATTAAGCCGAGACAAGCTCATGTTTGCCCTAGTGATGTACAAAGTGTTCAAAGGCGCGCTGAAGATGAAATCAACGCCTATTCTCGGTACGTCGGTTGACCCGCACGCAGAAGATCAGTAATGCGCCTCTCAATCTGAATGGATCGTTTTAAATGCTTGATTCAGCGGCCTCTGTTGTCTCGACCGGGGCGCTTGATGCACGCAGTTTATCCTTGAGCTTGTTATACGCGCGCAGGTTGTAGATGCATCCAATGTCGGGAGCTTTGATGTCGTTGAAATACGCATATGCACGGGCGCGGCAACCGCCACAAACGTTCTTGTAATCACACGAGCCGCAGTGTTCCTTAAGATCGTGGCGTTCCCTGAGCGACTGCATGACCTCGGAGTTTTTCCAGATATCGACGAACGATTCTGATCGTAAGTCGCCGACAGGTATCGGCATAAACACGCATGGTGTCACGATTCCGTTGGGCTGAATAGCGCAGTACATGCGGCCGGCCCCACATCCCCCAATGTACTCAGCGAGTAACCCCACCTTGTCGCTGAAACCCGCTGCCCCGAAGTGCGCAAGTGAGATAATCCCATTTTGTGAGTTCATCATACACACGCGTGAGAATTGCGGGGCCGTTGTCAGAATTTCAAAGCTTTCGTCTTGCCCACTCAAGTACCCATACATCTGTTGCAAAACGTGCTCGCGCGCCTCTGGGGGCAAATCCATGTCGATGATGTCGGAACCTCGCCCGACAGGGATAAAGTTGAAGATCAAGGTCCTGTCGACACCAAGCTTCCTGCTAAATGCGACGAGGGCATCCAGTTCGCGGTAGTTCTCATTCGTGATCGTATTGGCGATGCACGAGTATGCGCCATCTTGAGCCACGACATTTTTGATCCCCGCTACCGTGCGTTCCCAAGCGCCGTTAACTCCCCGAAACGCGTCGTGTTTTGCAGGATCGACTGAATCAAGGCTTATCTCGAAGTACTCGACGCCAACGTCCCTGAGCCGGCGAACCACGTCTTTCGTCAGCAAAGTGCCGTTAGTTGCTAGTGAGAGGTACAATCCCTTGTTTGAGGCGTAACGAGCGACTTCCCAGAAGTCGTCCCGCAGGAGCGCCTCGCCCCCAGAGAACGCAATAGCGACGACGTCGTTGTCAGCGAGCTGATCGACAATATTGAGCCGCTCGTCGAGGCTGAGCTCATCCTTTGACATTTTGCCTGCACCTTGGTAGCAGTGCTTGCAGCGTAGATTACACGCATCCGTATAGTTCCAAACGACCAAAAAGGGCGCTTGAAGTTTTAGTGGCTTGCTGATGCCGTACTCTGCTACGCTCTTGATGATATTCGATAGGCCGCGCCGCGTCACCTGCTGACTGAAGTAATCTTGCATCTTGCCCCTGTCCACGTGGAAGGACATTCGCCCGAGTTCGACGAACGCACAGATCGGCAGCAGTTTGAGCTTCTTCAAAAAATGGAGGTCGTTTTGGCCACTGTACAAGCTCAAAGCTTCGTAGATCGCCTGCCTATCATCGACACAGAGGCCACGAACGACCTTCCGAATGATGGCATTGCCTAAGAAAACGTTCACCGAGTTTAGGGCCGAATATAGCGGTTCTGACTCGCTCGAGCTGTTTTGTCGACTCCTTGCGGACAGCACGCTATGCGCTCTCGACATCACAAGTTATTTTGCCACTGAAGCTTAATAAGACTTGTTCCCGAAAAAAGGAAAGATCACAGGGCGCAGAAGAGAGACAGATAACCCGGTTTTGAAAACGTGATTAAGGAAACGTCACCTCGACAAGGGCAACGAGAGGAGACAAACGAAGCGAAACGAAGATAAGCCGTTCTTAGAGATACTCTGATTGTTGGCGTTTATCGTGGATTTGTCGGAACGCGAAAATGATTTTGTCCTCTGCCTATCAAACCACGTAAAGGAAGAGTCCACCAGACTTATCGAACGCGGTGAGCTGTACGCGCTTGCTAAGGCCAACGGCTTCAGTGAACGAGAAGTGTACCGCTATGCTATGAATTTCGACCTGCTAGGATACGTGAAAGCACAGCCCATTCTTCGCGGAAAGATAGCATCCTTGAAGCTTACTGCTCAGGGAGTTGCCTATGCAAGAGAGCTGAGAGATCAGCAAAAACCGCTTTGAAGCTGTCTTGCTCTCAGTTTCAAATGCATGCAGAAGATCTTAGCCGCATTATCAATTGATGGCACTTCTGATTCTCTGCAACTAAAGACCCTTGCAGTGAACGACGTCCTGAATTGGCCGCCGAGCGCTTCGATACCGGTTCTGCGGGTGGTTCGTATCGGCGTACCCAAGTGCCAGTCCGATGAGTATTGATAGATCTTCCGAAATGCTTAATTCTGCACGAACAAGATCAGGGTACGATGCGAAAAGGAAAGCGGGTGCCGAATCCACCTGATATTCTTGTGCCGCCAGCATAACACTCTGTGCCAGCAATCCCATGTCAAATAATGACCAGGACGAAAGGGTGCGATCCAAGCAAAGAAACACCACAGTCGGCGCACCAAAAAACCGATAATTGGATTCGAACAAGCTTTGTCGAACAGTGGCTTCGTCGCGTTCTTCGTTTGTGCGTAAGAGTCGAGCCCGTTCTGACATCAGTTCGGCCATACGCTGTCGGATGACAGGTGGCCACGTCTGCGGTGCCGGCAGATCCGGATTGGGTGGTACGCGTTTCTGGGACCGTAACGTATACTCCGTGCGCAGCTTCTCAAGCGCCTCTCCCGCCGCGACAAAAATCTCCCACGGCTGCGTGTTAGCCCACGAAGGCGCGCGAGTTGCAGCTTTCATAATCTTCAGAATCGTGTCCCTGCTCACTGGATCAGGCTTGTAAGCACGCACGGTCGAGCGGGCACGAAGCGCATCTATCACATTCATATTGAATACCTCTTCTCTTGGCAATTTTGTCTATTCACCCTAAGCTTGTTGCCTTCTTCATGATAGCGACCCGACTATTATCTGTGGGACTACTAACCGTTCTTTTCACGCGCCTTGATTTTACAATCTATGTGGTTATTTATTGAAACCCATTTTTCGAAGGTTGCCAACAAGATCTTGATCGTTCTGTGCCCATGAGCGAACGAACTTGGCCAGTTATTATGTAATGGTGGCTGTATTTAGCACAGTGCTGTGGACGTGGTTGATTCCAAAGGCGAGAGACTATGACACCTGACGAAGTGGGTGCACAACTATCGGAAAGCGGCTCCGGAATGAGAAAGGGGACCCCGCCTGACTATGTCATCGATTGGAAAAAGATCGCTACTGTTTTCAACCATAACTTGCTCGTGGCAACTCTATCATATGCCTACAGTGACGCGGGGGGGCGGACTCGCAAAGCAACTCTTGTTCTGGCCAAAATAGTCGAAGAGTGCGTAGGGGACCTATTTAGTCGTTTCGTCTTTTGGCTCACCGCAGACTTGAACATCGAGAGTGCTCGTTTGGGGGCAAAAACACGCCGCGCGATACGTGCAGAACTTGCAAAGACCATAACGCCGCCGACAGAGTTGGAGGTCAAAAACATGAACATGCGCATGAATTCATTGCCTGATTATCTTCGCGTATTTTACCTAGAGGACTATTTTGAAAGCATGATAAAAAACAGGAAGGAGAGCCACTGAGCTGCTGTTCAGGCGGCCACAGGACGCGCGCTGGCCAGTTGCACTTAGGTCGATTCGCAGCACGATTGACGGCGCGCTAAATCTTCGCCTGACGATGAACGGCACACATGCGTTCCCGCTCAGCCGAGGAGTCGTCAGTTATAATGCTTGTTGCGGTGAACCATCCTGTTCACCGCGCTGAATCGCGCGCTGCGCGACCTCGCTGCCGACCTTTAACCCCTGATCGCAATCAAATCGGTAGTGGATACTTGCGTAAAGGCGAGACAGAGACGCTTGTTGCGCCTGACCTTGTAACTGGCTCTGTTCTTTCGGGAAGATGTAACTTAGCACCCCGGCCGCCGCGCCGGAAAAGTCGGAGTGACCGGAGGTGTATGAGGGAAAGTTCGGAGTGGCGAAGGCCGTTTTGATAGTCGGATCGGCCGTAATGGGCCTGAGTTCCCAATACTCGTACTTAGCTTTCCAACAGCAGATCCCAGCGTCCTCTGTCGCGGTATTCATTAGCGCGAGCGTCCGTGCCGAGCGCAGCTCGTCGAGCGAATAGTTTTGAATCAGGCCGCACGCAATCGCGTTCCAGTGGCCTGTGGGTGTTGATGTCCCGGCGCCATCGTCCCAATACTGGGCGATCTGCAGTTGGTCCGCCGTCCGATTGTTGGCGATCTGTTTGACCTCGTTGAGACCCGCTTCGAATTGCGCGGAGCCAAATGCGGGTGGTGCTGGGGGCATGATCAGATCCGAAGAATTAGACAACCACGGGGTGACATTTCCCCAGTTTGGCAAAAGGGGAGGCGTCGGTGGCGATGTCGTGCTCACCCATTTTCCTGGTCCGGTGGGCACCGTCCCATTCCACTTGATGTTCGACCCATCGCTCTTGGCACGGTTGATAACGTCTTGCGCAACGGTAAGCCCGATGGCATTGCCAGCGGTGATATCACTACGGAAGTTCACCCCGGCCTGAAGCCGTGATTCGTCGTCTGCGGCCGCTTGCTTGGTCAACCAAGCGGTTTCATTAGGGTAAAGGTACGAGAGCACCGCCGCGGATGCTCCAGCGACAGCGCCGTGATCAGACGGGTACGCGGGGTCGCTTGTTGTCTGCACAGCAGGCTGGATGCTTTGGTCAATGTCGTGAGGGCTCGATCGGTTGTACGTGTACTTGTTATTCCACGCGGAAACGAGCGCATCGTACTGCGCCACGCTCAACAGCGCATAAACGCGTGAGGCCATGGGCGCTGAGGTGTTGTCTTTTATGACCAAACTGCGCGCGATCGCGTTCCATTGCACAACAGACCCGTTATTCCAATAATCGATGCTTTCGTTGACCGTAGCCGTCCGATTTAGCTGAAGCGCCTTCAGCTCATTAACATCCTGAGTGAATTGTGGCGAACCTTGCGATGGTGGAGGGAGAGACCGTAACGCGTCGCTTGAACTTAAGACGAACGTCTGCCAGCTTCCACCCGTTGGCTCTGCAGCGAGCACGGCCCCTCCTGAGCTTGTCGAGTTATTTGTCGACGAAAGGCACCCGCTGGCGCTGACGGCGACGAGCACCACAACGAGAACTATAGCTATCAGTGCGTGTTTTAGCCCCACATATTTTTCACGACCGGATTAGTATAAATAATTCCTCCCGTGCGCTACCAAGCGTTCCTACCCACATTTCTCCGCACGCATCAGGCTCCAAAAACCCAACAACGTGTCGATCTGCCACCATTACTGTGCATAAAAAGAGTTATTGCTGAAACACCCACTTGCGAACGAAATATTGTCAGACGCAGCTAGTTTGGAACACGGGTTGAGGGGCATTTTTCGCCTGCGTAATGCTTAATAGCCCAGAGATTCGTCGATGAGAATCAGGGTCACTCTGCCCTGAGTTTCCTCGTTCGCAAGAATCACACATTTTCCGATCTGACTCGGGGCTCCGTATGTCCTCTTTGCACGGGCATTTTCTAGAGGGAAAGCATACTCCCAGACACGGCGTAAGGCGTCGTCAAGCGTAGGGGTAATCTTGTTGGTGCCGCTGACGAGTATTAGATGAGCTGCAGCAAAGGGCCATGCTCCGACACGGCTCCCTGACCGGTCGCATGCTACAATTTCGCCTGATTGCGCAATGGCATTGGCTCCCGAGATGAAATAATCAGCCGTCACAGATTTCCTTCTTAGGTCGCGTCTCTTTTGTTCGTCGTTTTCGGCAACGATAGCGCGGTGAAGATCTTTCCATCGTGATTCATCACTATTCACATAAGCATCGTAGCCAATCTCGACCAATGTAGTCGACGAGCCATGCATCACTTCTGCCTCTGACGGAATCAAGTCTTTTAGCATTTCGAGGGCGATTTTTCCATTTTTTGCACGAACTACCGCTATCCCGCGCTGCGCTACTGCTTCCACCGTCTGGGACACTTCGTTGTCAGGCGGCAGTTGATTCCACTTTTCCGGGTCAACGTGAGCTTCTGCTAAGAGGTTCGCAGCGCTGTATTGGGTGGGCTTAACCATTTGTTCACCGTATAGACGTTCTTCTTCCACCTATATACAGGCTGCGAACCAGCTCCTTCCTTCCCGCGCCCTTTTTCAAGCGCACGACCACGCCCCTAACTTTGGAGCTCGCGACGCTGTGGCAGTTGCGATAGCTTTTCCTCACCTTGTGGACGACCCCTTGGAGCTTTTGAACACTTACTGCAGTTTTTTTGCGGCGCGAACTTCCGCAAATGCCGGCAGTCCTGGTGTTTTCCGCACGCATCTTTAGGAAAAGGCCTCGCGCCACCTGGAGAAATGAGCTAAAAATCAGAAGCGTTATGCCACTGCAGCGTTTAAATGGGGGGCAGATGCAGAATAGTCGCATCACGGATGCACACAACAATAAACGCAAATGGGCTTCCTTCATCTCGAACGTGACGATCCCACCACTCATCGCCGTTCTTATGTTCGGGCTCATCAACTATTCCTTGTTGCGCGGATTCCCATTTGTGGCGGTAACGTGTATAACCACGCTCTTTGCAGCAATTGTACCTCTAAGCACGTTGCTGATCTGGGAAACGAGGGCGAATGCTAAGCTTGACCTTGATATTCCCACGAGAACCGAAAGGAACCGTCCATTGCTTTTCGCGTGCGCATCATACCTTGTCGGCGCCGTCGTATTAGTTGCCGTACATGCGCCGCTGCTTACGACCATTGTGATGTTTGGTTATTTTATCGGGACGTTCTTCCTTTTCTTCATCAATCTCTACTGGAAAATAAGCATCCACACCATGGGCATCGCAGGACCAACTACTGTTGTCGTCTTCGTCTTTGGTTATTGGGGCGCGCTGCTTGGATTGCTCTTGCCACCCGTTATCTGGAGCAGGGTCTACCTCAAGAAGCACACGGTCGCGCAGGCGATCATGGGGGCCATCCTCGGTTTTGTGCTGACCGCTATTGCTCTCAGCTTCGTGCGCCTTTTAGCACCCATAAATGCATTGGTTTGAGGCCACAGTCAAGGAAGCTTTGGAGTGAAAGGCCGCATTCAAACGGAAGCGCGTGTAACGAGGCGGTTCACCGCAGAGCGGTGTGTCTCTGGTTGTCTTAGTCCATGAAAACGTGACTCTACAAGCAGAGACCACGCGAGCCAAACGAACGGCAAGTCGGAAACGAGTACGCGAAGTGCATTTCGCGACAAGCGCTCGCCAAAAGTAACAGCTTATCAAGGTCAACTCATTGCTTACTCTCTCCGCCGCAACAAGATCGTCGCCAGCACGAGAAAGACACCGGCGAAGATGAGTAACGCGATGACGTCAGGGTATATCTTATCTAGGCCCCACCCACGCAGAATCACCGACCGCACAGCTTCCACGGCGTAGGTCGTAGGCAGGACGTATGAGACAGGTCGCAGCCACTCTGGAATTGCTTGTATAGGCCAAAAAACTCCAGAGAGAAGGAAGGCAGGCAATACGACTATAGGCAAAAACTGAATTGCCTGCGCCTCGCGGCGGGCAAAGCTCGAGAGCATTATGCCCAGCCCCTCAGAAACGATCGCAAGCAGAGCAATGACGCCGAACGCTAGAAGTACGTCGCCAACTATGGTGACGTGAAACAAGATTACAGCCGCGGAGAGCAACACTGCCGATTGCGCAATCCCGATGATGCCGAACGCCACTGCGTACCCCACCACCAATTCGCTTTCCTTCAGTGGAGACGCGAGCAGCCGAAAGAGTGTTCCAGACGTTCGTTCACCAACAAACGAAATGAGCGTGAGGAGCGTCGTGAGCTGCCATACGGCAATGCAGATAATGCCGGGCGCAAAGAAGTCGATGAACTGCGCGTTAGCACCGTAAACGGC
Organism: Candidatus Methanoflorens crillii; assembly: GCA_003162175.1. Taxonomy (GTDB): domain Archaea; phylum Halobacteriota; class Bog-38; order Methanoflorentales; family Methanoflorentaceae; genus Methanoflorens; species Methanoflorens crillii. The sequence goes on from PMMR01000064.1 coordinate 12,583, forward strand.
GTTGCTTGAGTCTACTGAGGCTGGGGCTTGACGGCCGAGGCCCTGGATTGTTTGCGCCACCGCTGTGTTGACCGTTGCAATGATAGGGTCCGAAACGTTAGGGTTGCTCTTGTCGGCTAGAAGGGTAATAGTGGTATTCGCTGGAGCGACCGATGTTTGACCAGACGCCCGGGCCACTACGGATTGGGTGAAATGGGAGGGAAAGACGATCGCTGCAGACGCACTTCCGTTTTGCACCTGGCCCACAGCATCGCTCTCACTATTTGCGTACGCAACGTTGAGCACGCTCGTGTCAAAATTGGAGATGATCTTATCTGAGAGAGAGCTATTTCCGACTCCGGTGTCGCCGTTGACTACGACCACTCGCACGTCCTTCACGCTGCCTGTGAATGCAACGCCAAAAATACTTATAACGAGTAGCGGGGCTATGAAAATGAGCGCGAGCTGGCGGCGATCGTTCTTTAGATCTCGCAAGACGCGTTTGGTAACTGCAAACGCGCGTGAAGCGTTCATTGCAGTCCCTCGGTTCGTGAATAGACCAAAAATGCGCCCTCAAGCGAATCGGTGTGCGTCAACTCCAGAAGCTCACGTGCCGAGCCCTCGGCGATGAGGCGCCCTCCTCGCATGAAGCCGATGCGATCACAATGGCGCGCCTCGTCCATATAGTGCGTCGTGATCAGCATTGTGATGCCAGCGTCACGCAGCTCCTCAAAGTAGCGCCAAAACGAGGCACGAAGATCGGGATCCACGCCGACGGTCGGTTCATCGAGAAACAGTACTTGCGGTTCGTGCAGCAGTGTACAGGCGAGTGAGATGCGATGTTGCATACCTCCACTCAGTTCGTCGACGAGCAGATTCTTCGAAGTCTCGAGATCGACGAGTTTGAGAAGCGCCTGTTCGCGCGTCTCTATTTGCCGTTTGCTGAGGCCAAACACCTCGCCATAAAACGCGAGGTTTTCGTGCACCGTCAAATTCCGGTATAGTGCGAGCTCTTGAGGCATATAGCCAATATTCTGCGCCACGCCGGGATCAGGGACCTTCGTGCCAAGCACGTACGCTTCTCCCGATGACGGGCGCAGCAGTCCGCAGAGGATTCTGATGGCCGTCGTCTTCCCAGCCCCATTCGGACCGAGCAATCCGTAGATTTCGCCGTGCTTTACGCGCAGCGACAAATTGTTGACAGCTTTGAATCCGTTAAAGTCCTTTTCGAGGTTTCGAATGCAAACATCGTCCTTCATACGACTCCTGCCTTGATCGGCCCCTTTTTTTGTCGACAACCCCAATGTTTATCTGATCCTCGGTGCCTCACGCAGCCGCACCGTGCAGGCTTATCGAAGTCCTTCTGTGAGGCGTGATTTAAATATCTACCTTCCTCGGATAAGCGGCTCTCAAATCAGAGCGTTGGTAGATAATGCACGCACCGGGTAATCGAAGCGAATTTCACGCAGCTGAAGCGTTCGGAGTCAGTCGATCCATTTGGTTACTTCGCGAGCATCGGGACGTTCTACAGGAGGGGGGCGCTTCATTGGGTAGCCGATCGCGCATCCGTTCGTTCCAAATTCGCCGTGAGGTATGCCTAGCACTGAAGAGAACTCCCTGTCCCGTCCCATCTGAGCAGTCACGGAAACGAGCTGAAATCCCAGCCCCAGGGCGGTTGCTTTCAGCCACATGTTCTCCAGACAGTGAGCGAGTGATTGCTGCTCGGCAGGCGGAATGCCGCTCCGTTCTGCCACGACGATGTAGTAGGGGGCGGTACCGATGCCTGGTACACCCGTCTCTGCGAGTCGCTCAAGTCTTTGTAAAAACCCCCGGGCTTGGTCTGGCAAGGATGAATTTGCCGCAAGTTCAACGCGCAGCTGTTCCGCCATGCGCTTCGCCTGCCGCTTCGCAAGCGCCGCGACGTGCGCAAGCTGAGTGCTCCCCTCTTGGAACACGAAGAATCGACGGAAGTCCTGTCCAGCAACAGCCTGCGCCGCATAAGGGGCGAGCAATCCTGCCCGCACAATGCTCATGATATCCTCTTTTGACGGAATATCTGGCGCGAATGACCTCACTGAACGCCGTGATTCGAGGATTCGGTCAAGGATCGCATTATCTTGTTGGGTGAAGGGTGAAACGTGCGTCATGCGTGACACTTTTCGCTCATAAGTATTAAACGGAATGATTTTCATCACTTTGCGCGCGCGGTCGGAATTCGGCCCGGAGAGGAGCTTAACCCCGGCCGCTTAGGGTCTATACACGACATAAGATGCATTGTCCCGTTCGAACGGTATCGCCGCGGAGCACGAATTTCCTTCAGCGCACGTGCGTCCATTCAATGGTAGAAGAACGAGCCGGCGCCTTGTACAGCGACCACGCACTTCTCGGGCGAGTGAGCGCGTGCAACTGCGGCGGCTGCGTCGAAAGGTGAGCAGTTCACAAAAGTCTCGTGCGAATATTGCACTTTGCGAAGCTAACGATTCATACGTCCGCCGCAGCAACACCCTTTACGCGCACGGTTGCAGTCTGTTTTCCGCGAGCGCAGAACAACCTCTGCTCATGTTGCCTCATGCATTCATTTCGGGTCGGACAACTCGAACAGAGACATAGGTCTGCATTGTCAAGCGTGTCAGGAACGTTCATTCCTATCACCATCTGCTAAAGAGTCAAACAATTATTGTTTTACGCTTCCCATCGTAACCAGTTGTCGGAATCATCAAGTTGTATGAAATGGAGATCGCAGCATGTCAGCAGACGGAAGACCTCATAAGCCAGAGATGTCATAATCATCCTAAGGAGCTGAAACATGCAGACACTGACCCCAAATCAGGGCGTTGCACTCGCTGCGCCAATGATCTATAGCCTCGTAACATCGCTCGACGCAAACGGAAGACCAAACGCACTTGGCGTATCGTGGGTGACCCGCACGTCGTTAGACCCTTTCTTGTTAATGGTCTCCATCGATCATTCGCGCTATTCGCACGCTGGAATTGACTTTCACAAGGAGTTCGTAGTCCACTATCCGAGTGCCGAACAAGCGGAAGCCGCGTGGTTTTGTGGCTCGAGATCAGGACGAGATATCGATAAGATCAAAGAGGCAGGCCTCTCATTGATCGACTCTGTCGCGGTGCAGGTGCCGACAATTGAAGGAGCGACCGTGGCGTTTGAATGCAAAGTAATCGGGCAGTTCGAGACCGGCGACCATACAGTATTTGTCGGAGAAGTCGTTGCGACACGCGGTGAGCCTCAAAAGGCTGGGCACTTGTATGTTACGTCGAATTACGAATTCTTTAGCCTAGAAGGTTCGCGTGTCCCCAGTCGATAAGCCATACTCCGCAACACAGAATCAAAAAAAACGGAAGCAGCTCGATTTTGATCATTAGCTTGTGTTTTGCTTGTTCTTCTCAGTAAACTAGACTTGCGGTCGCCTGTTGCCGTTCTTGACAAAGAGTCAGACACGCAGCTTCGGGGAATTTGCTTTTGGGGGTTGCACGCGACGAACTTATAGCCCAGCAAAATAAGAATTCCACACGTATATTGAAGCCAACTACCACGAGCTACGGCGTATCCAAAAAAAGCTCCAAGGACAGAAGGTCGAATAACCACCAGATGGGTGAGCTACACGACAGTTGAACTCTTCGCTTTTGGTTTCACGGCTTTTCTGGTGGGTTTCTCTGGCGCTATCGTGCCGGGCCCAATGCTTACGGTCTCTATAACCGAATCATTCAAAAAGGGTTACAAGGCCGGAACGAGTGTGGTTTTTGGTCACGTCGCAGCTGAGACTGCTATGGTCGTACTTCTCGTTCTAGGCCTGAGCCAGATCATAGGACTAAAAGCGCCATTTATTGCAATTTGCGTTATTGGTGGGGCATTTCTTGTGTTCATGGGCATCAATTTGATAAAAAGTGGCCAAGAGAACGCCCCCATCCAGACGACTGCCGAAAAACGGACGCTTGCATACGGGCCTGTCTACGGCGGCATAATCACCAGCTTGTCGAATCCATTCTTCTTCTTGTGGTGGTTTACGGTCGGAGCGGCGTTTGTGTTCGAGGGTCTGAGACTCGCCGGATTAGTAGGGCTGGCTGCGTTTCTAATTGGTCACTGGGCCTCGGATTTCTCGTGGTACGGATTCGTTTCGATCTTTACCGACCGAGGAGCCGCCGTTGCAGGTGACAGAGCCTATCGGATCGTTCTCCTAAGTTGTGGCGTTTTCTTATCGATACTTGGGGTAGGCTTTGTGTGCAATGGATTCTTGAACATTTAATTGCGGCGGGGTCGTCAACAAGAGTTCGCTTGCAAGTCTCGGCGTCAACCTGCGAGGGGACACACGTCTCTATGCTGCTGCGCAAAAACCAGCGGCAGCGCTCTCTGCCTCGATCCCACGCTGCCTAGTAGCAAGCACTGCTTCTAATCTAATTCCATTTCATTTTTCAACCAAAAGCCGCCATCGAAAACTATTTCTCTCTGACTACGGAAGTTGGCCTGATGGACGTCACTACTGCGATAGGATTGCTCGTTGTAGCTATTCTGGTCCTTATCGTGCTGTACATTCTGGTAAAGATAGGGACCAGATATGGAAAGTACTTGGCAGTGAATTCGATACTCGGTATCATCGTTCTGGCTTTGGCGGACTTCATTGGACTTCCGGTACCCATAAACTTGATTACCATAATTATTTGTGCGTTAGCGGGGATCCCCGGAGCTTTGCTTGTAATATTGTTGTTCGTGCTCGGGATTGTTGCCTAAGACAAAGGCTCACTACTAGTTCTTGCTATGTGCTCCGGGGTGCTTTTTTTGGTTTACCTAAATTTGTACGTTGGGCGCCCGACTAATCGTTCGGTCAGGCTCAGAATTGCGGCTCGAAAAAAAACAGACCCAGGCTGCTTGAATTCGTGTCAGAGAACGACGAACAAAATGATGACGCATTGAGCCTGTTCTAAACGCTGATGCCGTACGTGGTCAGATAACGACTTTCACCTCGTTTACACAGAGCAACGCCTTGAGAGGAGTGGTTTTACCCCAACCTTTAATACGAAAAAACAAATTATGCGTGTGCCGCCGCGATCGTCGTGATGCCCTTGCCTTATGAAAATCATTGCCTGCGCGCTTATCGCGATTGCTTTTTTAATGCCGCTCCAAGGATTTGGAGATGCCCTAATTTGCCAAGGCTCCATGGCGAGTACTGTCCATTACGCTACGACGCGCGAGATCATCGTTCCTGAAGGAACACAGAAGATAGTGGTCCAGCTTCCAACGGCACTGAACGCGAGTCTCTTCGCGTACTCGCAGAGAGCGCTGTCATTCAGTATTTCATATAGCAAAAAACCCGACGAAGTAGCGGCCACGAACGGAGGAATCACTGCGACGTGGGTAAACCCGCCGTCAAGATTGAGCTACACGATAGTGGCCAACTTGACCATTGACGTGCGGGTTGACGGGCTAAATTCGAATTCACAGCTACCGATCAGGCTCAATTCTTCTGATCATGGCGCGAGCAGATACCTCGCCCCTTCGAAGTACGTGCAATCAAACGACTCCGCCATCAAAAAAACCGCGGAAACCCTGATCAGCAACGCTGACTACGAGAGTGCAGCTGTGACGTCTATAATGCTGTGGGTGAATGACAATCTCAGGTACGATGCTAATGTGACGAACCACGACGCGGCGTGGACCTTCCAAAATAAGCGGGGAACGTGCGAGAACTACGCGCAGCTCTCGCTGGCGCTATTGCGGAGCGTGGGAATTCCGGCGCGCTACGTGAGCGGCTATCTCGTGGGCGGGGACATCACAGTAAGTGGCTCCATAGCGACGTATGGCTATAGTTGGGACGCTGGACCGCATTCTTGGATTGAGGTGTACTATCCTGACTTAGGGTGGGTACCCTACGAACCACAAAAAACGCTGGGCTTCGTTGATGATCATCACGTGCGAGAGTCTGTAGGCGCGGACTCCAGCGACCTTCCAAACAAACTGATTTACACGTACGCCACAAGTAGTAATGGGCGGCTAGCCCTCAACGAATCATCAGACGTGACCCTCGTGCGCGATACGTCGACATTGCGCGTAGTTAACACATCAGCTGTCTCGAGCCAGGGAGTCATGTCACAGGAGATGGCGCACGGCGGCGTGATTAACGATCGAATCAATACATTTGATGGCGAGACGCTCCTGAGTCAATTGGCAGTACCTCTAATTGTCACAGTCGGAGTGGTAGCGAGTTTCGCATTCTTGCTCGCGCGCAGGAGACGCCGCTAGAAAACACGTCTTTTTCGGGCTATGCTTGCGCTGATTCGAGTGCCCAAGCGATAAATCGTCTTGCTGGAAACTCATGAATCGTCGACAGTATGAAGCGCCCCTTGTCTGACGAGGTCACGGTCAAAACGGCACCGCCATCTGCCTCCAGCACGACGTCGTGCTCACTTGCGCCGGTCAAGTAGCCGTCCGTGTGGGCTTCAGGGACGTCGACGATCTGTGCAGCAGGATGTTCCCTCTTCATAGCTATTTTCACGATCTCATCTCGCACGAGCAGCCTGAACCTGCACGGAAGACCAAGCCAGCTGAAGTCGTAGTCGTCGACGTAAGGGCTGAATGCGACCAATGAGCCTCCCTTTCGTACGAACTGGCGGAGCGGGGTTCCGAGGCTTTTCACTGATTTTGCAACGGTGCTGTAAGCGAGATTACCAAAGCCTACAGGGAGTATTGCCACCTCGAACTTGGGCGCGTACGCGGTGCCAATCTGCAAGGGAGAGACGCGCTCGCACGCGAAACCGTATTCGACAAAGAGCTTCTCAAAGAGAAGCGGTCGATCCCAAATGAGCGCTATTTCAGTCATTACCTCAACGTGACTGGGCGGCTACTTAAGAATTATTGCCGCAGGCACGGCTCCGCCACATCGCAGAATTGGCCGCCTGCGAAAATTGAAACTCCCCCTTCGTTCAGGCCTTACTGCCATGCACCGCTGCACCGAAGCACGCTCGAGAGAGAGGCATGCACGTCGCGCACAGACCTCTCAGGACTATCTTAGCACGGGTTCGACTAGCATAAACCCAGAAACGGCCTCTTGTTGTCACGTTGGCGATTGACCGTGCTTCCAGCTCTCAACCAATTCCGATAGTTCTCCTGCGTCAGTGATTTCCTCGATCCAAATCTCGTTGAACCGGGTGCGCAGCGCGGGAGAGAGCACGTTTCGCGACGGGTGGATTTTAGGAGGATTGATGGAAAAGAACAACCTGAAATTGGGATGTAGTTTAAAGAGAGTCCCCTCTTCGTCGGCAACGTAGCCGAAGTCTAATAACGTGTTGAGATACTCAGAGAGAGGATTGAGGTTTGCCTCGTCAATCAAAAGCCACGCGCCCCTCTTAACAGCCTTAAAAAGCAGTCCTCGCTTGTAGTGCCATTTGCCGCTGCGGCCTTGCGTGTAGCCACCCAAGAGCTCCTCAAGACCTGAATCTGATGACAGGTTAACATAGTAGAGATCCGTTTTCTTCTCCCGTGCAAGATAGCGTATCAACGTCGTTTTGCCTGAAGCAGGATAACCTACCAAAAGAATCGGCTCGTTGAAAAAGAGTGCTTTGACAACACTCGCCAGCGTCTGTCGCTGCGTTTTGGTCGGGACAATGTGCGCCTCTTGACCAGGAATGAGATGGCGACCGCGAGTAACCGACAAGTCCGCTAAGAACTGCTCCAACTGCCCAGTGTGGACAGCAAGAACGTCCTCAATGCTCGTGCTCTCATTTTTAAGGCCAAAGAGCGTATCGATAAGCTTTATGAGAGCTTCCCGCTCGTCGCCGTTCCGCACGCGTGCCACGTAAACATCTGACAGTTCTCGAGCGAGGGACTCTAAAAGCGCAGGTTCGGGCACATTGGCTTTTATAGCGGGCGTTAATCGCCTCCCGAGCCGTATTAAGTCGCGCAAACTGAATATGTACGGCTCTTTTTCGTCCTTGCCGATAACTTTCGAGTCCGCTTGTTCCTGTAGCGTAATGTGGAAGAACGCGACAGAGTACGCTAAATGAGCGGGAATGTCGAACAGTCCGCTCAAAATCTCAATGAGATCTTCTTCGCTGAGCTCGGGTTGATAGTGCACTTTGAACCTCGACACAAACACCCGCGAAAGCCGTTCTCGTTGTGCGTAACTCAATGGATTCGCCGTGGCAAACAGCCGGAATTCGTTTGACGGCTCGACAACTCGTTGATCGCCATTTTCTGAATGGACAAACTTACCGGTGATCAGGTAGTCATTCAATATCTCAAGGACTTCAGAGGTCGCGAGGTTGAGCTCTTCGAGAACGAGGCACATACCGCGCTTTGCCGCTTTGAGTATGATCCCGTCCTGCCAGACAAAGGTGCCTTGTTTGTTTGGCCTTATTCCGCCTATGAGTTCTGACTTGGAAATGTACGGATTGAGCGTGTACGAGACGTGTTGGTTGCCAAGCGCCTCAGCTAGCCACTTGACCAGGAAGCTCTTCCCCGTCGACGTCGGCCCCATGAGCAGGAGCGGATGGTGTAGAAGATACGCTGAGGCGATAGCGTAGAGCATCTCGTACGAGGATTTAGTTACGATGCACGGCTGTTTATTGGTCCGCAGTCTCTTCTTCTTTAAGGTGAGACGGCCTACCTGGAGGGCGTCTTTTCCCAATAGAACAAAAGGCGAATAAGCACCAGAAAGGGGGGCAGACAACGGCTCATTCAGCTCTTTGTCCAGCTCTCGGAGGGTCTCCGCAAACCCAGCTCCCTCCTGACCCGATAACACTGCGCGCAACACGCTTGCGAAGAGGTCTTGCGCGGCAGCACGAACTTCGGCCGCCTCGTCGTCTAGCGCGCGCTCCAACTCGTGCAGCGATGCAGCCCCTTCATCACGGACGTGCCGCGGGTAGACTCGTTGGAGGGCCTCTATCGTGGCCCGGCGCACCTCCGGGTCGTGATCAGTGAGCAGCCGCTCGAGAGGCGCCAGGTTGACGGCGTTCCCGTGTTCGATGAGTGATGCATAAATCCTGCCCAGAGCTTCGGCCGCTGCCACACGAACTCCTGCGTGTTTGCTCTGTACGGATTTCTCTAATTTTGTAACCTCGATGGCCGTGTCCCTTTGAAGCAGCGCGGGATAAATCGCGCCAAGCGCTGTCACGGTAGCCCAACGCACCTCCGGGTCGTGATCAGTGAGCAGCCGCTCGAGAGGCGCGCTGTCAACCGCGTTCCCGTGTTCGATGAGGGCCAGGTACACACGGCTGAGCGCGTGGACGGCAGTCCGGCGCATCTGGTCATCTGATTGTAACAGAAGGCGCTCGAGAGGCGCGCTGTCAACCGCGTTCCCGTGTTCGATGAGAGCTGGGTAGACGGTGCCGAGTGCGTTCGCGGCTGTTTTGCGTACAACCCAAGATCGATCGCTGAGAGCCGCTTCTAGCGCCTTGAGGTCAACATCCGTGTCACGTTGGATGAGCGCAGGGTAGACGGTGCCGAGCGCTTCGGCGGTCGCTTGCCGTACGGCCCAATAGTCATCAGAAAGCCCGGTCTTCAAGCGTGACACGTCGACTGCTACGCCCACCTCAATAAGCGCCGGGTAAATGATGCCAAGGGCCTCTATCGTCGTTTGCCGTATGTAATCGATCAGTCCGTCCAGGCCCCGTTCAATTTGAGCTACGCTTATCTGCCTGTCGTGCTTTATAAAAGCCGGATAAACAGCGCTCAAAACCTGCGCTGCCGTCTTGCGCACTCCGAGGAACTCGCTGTCAAGCGCGTGCTCGAGCTTTGACAACGAGGGCACTACTCCTCGTTCGAGCAGCGAAACATAAACGCGACCGAGCGCATCGATGAGCGCCATTTGGAATTTCTCGTCACGATCTCCAAGATCGGCCTCGAGCGCGTCGATGTCAACGCTCTCGCCTCGTTTCACGAATTCTGAATACGCGATGCCTAACGCCCGTACAGTGGCTTGACGCACCTCGGTGTCGTGATCAGTGAGCAGACGCTCTAAAAAGACTATTTCAACCGCGTTCCCGTGTTCGATGAGAGCTGGGTAGACGGTGCCGAGTGCGTTCGCGGCTGTTTTGCGTACAACCCAAGATCGATCGCTGAGAGCCGCTTCTAGCGCCTTGAGGTCAACATCCGTGTCACGTTGGATGAGCGCAGGGTAGACGGTGCCGAGCGCTTCGGCGGTCGCTTGCCGTACGGCCCACGATTCATCGCGAAGCAGCAGCTCGAGAAGACTTGTGTCGACCACTTTTCCCTCTCCGATGCGTTCGCTATACAAAGAGGCCAGAACTGCGACGGCTGCTTGGCGTGCAGTCCACGCTGTATCCGTTAACTCGTCTTCTAATTCCTCGATGATAAGATCGCGCAAAAAATCGGCGACAAGAACGTCATATGCGATCTTGCGTCCCACGATCTGGGTGCGTTTGTCTGGCGGACTCACTAGTGCGCTAAGGACGCGTAGGAACGGCTTGATGCGGGGACTCGCAGTAAAGGTGATGAGAAGCTCAACAAAAGAGCTCACGCCTTCTGAAAGAGAGGTGACGAGCGCAGGCAGTTGAGGAGATTCCGAAGTGAAATCGAGCGGTTCAAAATCTTTTAGGACTGCTTTGATGTTTTGTTGCTCTTCGACTATTGAACGGATGATCGGTTCATTCTCTGGCTGTATCCGGGTAAAACCGTAGTGACACGCTTCAACAAACGCGTCTTTCTCGCTTAAGCCAGCCTCCAAAAACAGCGTCACTGCTTCAGTTGCCCGTTTCAAATCCCGAATTGTGAATAAGTCGGGAAAGTCGTGTTTAAGTTTGAGGTAAACGCCGGCGATTAGCGCTCCGAGCGCGGCCGTGAACCTATCGTCAGTGGCTTCAGAAGGCCCGTCGCTTCGAGTGTCGCGTCTTGACAAGTCANNGGACGGCGATATCGCGTGCTTATCGTTTTTGCCTGTTCGCCGATACCGATGCCGACTACGCTTATGGCTTTTGTTTCTGCAGCGTCTTGCAGTTCCTCGAACGTCATACCGGTCGTATTGACGTTGCCTTCGCCGTCGGATATGACGATTATGAGGCGATAAACATCTTCTGGCTCTCGATCGAATAGGTCGATCCCTAGCGCGAGCGCGTCTGCATCTGCCGTCGCCCCGAGCGGAATGAACTGAGAGACGTCCTCAAACACATCCTCACGAGTCCGCTGAGTCAGCGTCTCCCCAAACGGCTTGTGGATGATTGGCGCGTCCGAGAAGCCGATGATCGCGTAGTCGATTCCCAGATAATCGAACGCTTCCATGAAGAGCAAAAGTGCGTGCAGTGCAGCAGTTCGCTTTGGTTCCTGCATCGAGCCTGATTCGTCTAAGAGCAACATTATGCGGTGGTCCAAGCGGGTCGGCCGCCTGCGCTTGAGGAATACGTCGAAATCTTTCTTGGTCGTGGGCAAGCCTTGTTGCATCTTGCGCGTAACGTCCATCACCCGACGCAAATCCGGTTTTTGCCCAGACGGATAGTAGCCTTCGTACTTTGGCTTGCGATTCTTTGCAAGCACGTTTTCAAGCGTTCCGACAAGTATATGCAGCAATCCCGAAACAGCAGCGTACGCTCCTTGGTATTCGTTCATACGGCGGCCGCGTTCGAATTCGAGGTGCCGGCGCTGAGCGACAAGGTCTCTGCGGGTGAGTTCGGAGTGCGGCTTTTCTGCTGAAATTCGCACGTGTTCAAGGCTATCCCTGTTCTCCGCAATTTTTTGTTCAAGGGCATCTGCGTCGACCGATTCGGGCGCATTTCGCTTAGCAGACAGCCGATCGGCGAGTTCCTTGGCTTGCTCCTCGAGGATCTCCTGCCCCTCTTGCTCCAAGAGTTGTGGGTTAATTTCAGAGGGGTTTCCACCTTCGCCGAGAGGGTGCTGCCCGCGCTCTGCGCCTAGCGTAAGGTTGTCAGCGGCTTGCTTGAGCAGCTGTTCGTACGGCTCTAGAATATGGTCCCGTATCTGTTCGGCTGCTTCCCGTGCGTACCGAAGCTTGTCGTACTCTGTCGCGCGGCTAGGGGGGTAGTGGTTGAAGATTGATGGAAAAAACTGAACTGTATTTTCGAGAGCAGCGCCTACTTGTGGGCTTATGACGTGCGAAGGAAGCCTACCAAACCGCCAGAAGTAAAGAACGCTTAACAGGTACTCGAGATGCGGAAACAGCTGGTATGCCTGAATCGTTGAATCGGAGTATTTTTGCACCTCCTTCTGCAATTTGTGGCTGTAAGCCGTTGCGCTGAGGTCGTCTGACAACAGATCGTCATAAATGATATCGAGATATGGGGTCGTTCCCTTAAACGTGGATTTCATCCAGTTACTTGCGCGCGGATCTTCAAACGTGTTGAGCAATAAGCGCAACGATTCGCTCGAAAGAAGACGCTTGAAGACCGGATGTTTCACGTCGACACGCGTTACTTGGTAGTGGCCGATCTCGTGCAATAAGGAGCCAATGATTTTGTCGGGCGGTGCTGTGACGAGGTCGACGAGAGGAAAGGTTATGGTGTTACTCTCATAGTCAAAAGCCCACCATTCACCAGGAACGACGCTGATGTCAACATCCTCACCCAGTCCCGTTGAGATGATGGTCACGAGCGTGCGCATCTTCTTGAGGAGGATTGCCTGGTCTATTCTATTTCTCGCGGCTAACTCGGCTGTCCGTTGACGTTGTTCTTCCGAAAGCTCAGTGTCTGGCTCACGCGAAGGCGTTCCTGATGTGGCGAGCGGGGCTGCTTGCACATCCAAATGCGGGAGCTTCTGAGCCAGATGCGCGAACAATGCGTCCAACCAGTCTTTGTTAGCGAACATCGCGTAGCGCTCGGGCGCGCCCAACACGTCGACTTGGTCTTTGAGAAGCGGCAGTGAGAGTTCATCGAGCAGCTCGTCACAGTTTCTGTCGTTTCCGTTTCGCGCGAGGCGGTCAAACACATACGCAAACACTCCGAGTCGAAAGCCAACGGGCACGCCTTCGCGCAGCAATGCGTAGCTCAGATAAACGACACGGTCGTCTGCGCTCGCTAACGCCGTGCCTTTTGCATCAACGTTGAGCGAGCGCGAACTGGCCGAAATGACTACCCGCGCTGGGAACGTTCGTGCTGGCTGCTTGTGACTCAAGGAAACCCACGTCGAAAAATCACGTTCAAACTGACCAAGCATCTGCGTCACTCGTGCCTGAATAGCTGGTGGCAAGTTAGCAATCCGGTTCTGATCGAAGACGAAGCGCACGTGCGAATCAGCGATGCGTAGCGAGACAGTTAGCTCTGGAAGGCTTTTCTCTTCCTCTGTCGGCCTAAAAAACGCCGGATAATGAGCTAGGGACACGTCGGTGGTTCTCCTAGTGACGTTCTCTAATCAGAAAAACGTGCCGTTCGAGGGGGACCAATCTCTCTGTGCAACACTTATTCAACGTCACCGTTCTTCGTATATGTATTTGCGAGAGAGAATATAATGATGATGGCGTCGTAATGCTAATTAAACGCGCGGATTCCGTTAGCCTTGGACAGCCGCGCCAGACTACAGAATGGTTCTACGAAGAGAGGCCCAAGTGTGCGCGAACTACTATGTCAACTCATCCAATAGTAAAAAACAACTGTGCGCAGGCCGAGCTCTCTAAAATGAGACTACTTCACGATCGTAGCAATCTGCTACCGCGCCGTGCACTTGAGTACTTAGGAGGGGTCTGTGCGAGTTCTAAATCCGCTCACCCGTGATGTCCACTTTGACGCCTGTAACCTTTTCGACAGGCTCTTTTCGGGGCATCGTGACCTCTAAGACCCCGTTGTTGAATCGCGCTTTAGCTTTGTCTGGAATTACTGGAGCTGGCAAACGCATGGTTCGCTTGTACGCCATGTAGCCCCTCTCTCGACGAGCGTAAGGTTGCTGTTCACGTGCTATTTCAGCTTTTGATTCGGCACTGATCTCTATAGTGTCTGCCGTGAGGTTGAGGTCTATGTCCTCTTTCTTAACCCCAGGCAGATCAGCGACCAAGTGAATTTCTGTTCCGACGTCGATAATATCTACGTCAGGGGCCCTAACCGGCCCTCGAGGCCTTGGTATGATTTCAGGGACGTACGCTTTGTACAAGTGCTCAGCACGCGAGCGCTGCGGCTCCGGAACAAGCATCTTGTAGAGGTCTTCGGCACTCGCAAACATAGCGTCGAATGCGCGTCTCACATCAGCAAGGGTACCCAAGATCCAATCTTCTCTCGTCGTCATTTTTCTGCCTTTCATTCGTTTCTCGACCATATGATCACCTGTTAGTCGTTCGGCTGAAAATAATCACTCTCCATAGAATTCTGCTTTGTTCCTATTTATATCCTCACCTCTGCGTTGAAACGGTGCGCGAGCGCTCTTAGCAGCTTCACTGCACCCAGACAGCTTGGGCTGGATCGCTTAGGTGGCGTCCGCAGGACTGCAGGAACGTCATACGGCACCGACTGTGTGCACAGCACTCGCTGCCGGGCGTATCACAGCCTGCCAGAAAACTCAATCTTAAACTCTTTTATTGATTGCGGAGTGACAAAGAGCTAAGTAATTGGGTGACCAAAAAGATAGCTAGTGCTGTTGAAATAGCAGGGAAAAACTAGGTCGGGCGCCTAGATAGCTAGCTATTTGAGTTTTCGCCGAACAGCTCTGAGCTAGCGTGGTAGGATCGACATGGGAATCGAAGTTGCACTTATTCATCCGCCGTTTGGCAAGGGAGACGTCAGAAAGCTGAATATCTGCTCGCCGCCATTGGGGCTTGCTTATTTAGGCGCTTTTCTCAGAGAGCACGGTCATCACGTCGCTATCATAGATGCCGAAGTTGAGCGGCTGAGTAATACGCAGATTATGGAGCGCGTGCAGACGGCCGATCTCGTTGGCATCACGACCACAGCACCAACTTACAGCTCAGCCCTTGCGCTTGCAAACCTCATTAAGCAATCGAACAACAGCAAGAAGGTAGTTCTCGGTGGCCCACAAGCAACTTTCTTGGACCGCGAGTGTCTCGAGAAATCAGCGGCTGACGCCGTCGTTAGGGGGGAGGGAGAAGCCACTATGCTCGAAGTCGCGGATTCCACCGAGTCGGGCAGCTTGCACCACGTTGAGGGCATCACCTTGCGAGACGGGGACGCGATAGTTCGAAACCCCGATCGGAAGTTGATCGCCGATTTAGACGAGATTCCATTTCCCGCGAGGGACTTGCTACCAATGGCAAAGTACTTGCCACCTAAGAGCACCGGCGTCATATCGAGTAGGGGGTGCCCATTCAGGTGTATTTTCTGCGCCTCCTCAAACGTGTACCACAAGACGTTTCGGTCGCGGAGCGCGGACAACGTCTTTGACGAGGTAGCTCAGCTCGTTGCTCAAGGCTACGACAACGTCACCATGCTCGATGACAATTTCATTCTCAACAAAGAGCGCGCCTTCAAGTTTGCCGATCTGGTAGAGGAAAATAACCTAAAGTTTAGCTGGTCGTGCACGGGGCGCGTTGACTCCGTTGATGAGGACTTACTCGGCAGGCTGCGCGAAGTCGGCTGCAACGGGCTCTTTTTTGGCGTTGAGTCTGCCTCGGATGACACGCTGAAGCTCATCAAGAAAGGGTTTTCGACCGATCAGGTGATTAACGCCTTTGACGTGCTTAGAGACTACGATTATGCAACAACGGCGTCCTTTATGATCGGATTGCCCGGAGATGACGGGCAGAAGGTCGCCGACACGATCAACCTAGCAAAACAGGTCATGCCGGATTTCGCAATGTTTTCGGTCACCACGCCCTATCCGGGAACTGAGCTTTACGACAACATTGACAACTACGATCTTGAGATTACCTTGGATGACTGGAGTGAGTTCACCCTCACAAAGCCCGTGGTTCGTACACGTGCTCTTTCGACAGCAGACTTACACCGGTGGTTTTTGAAAGCATACTTTGGTTTTTACGTACGGGCGTCCTACTTACGACGGGCCATCGCAAAGAAGCAGCTCGGCTTCGTTCTAGGCCCCGTACAGCACGCCATTGTCGACAAATTCAGCGGNNCGGAAAGCCTTGGTTAAAAAGGATTAAGCGTAAATATCTTGCCTCACAGAGGTTAAAGCCTGATTGCAATCAGAAGGAGATGAGACGTATGGAAGCGAACAAAGTTTATGTCTTACCAGACCTGCCCTATGGCTATAACGACTTAGAACCCTATATCTCTGAGCAACAGCTCAGGATTCACCACGACAAACACCACCTCACGTACGTAAACGGCGCGAACGCGACTTTTGAGAAGCTCGGTGCTGCACGAAAGAGCAACGCAGACGTAGACGTCAAGGCTACGCTGAAGGAGCTGTCGTTCAACATCGGTGGCCACGTGCTCCACAAGCTTTTTTGGCCGACGATGGCGCCTGCCGGCAAGGGCGGCGGCGGAGTCCCTAAGGGAAAGTTGGCGGATGCAATAAACAGCGAGTTTGGCAGCTTTGACCGGTTCAAGGCGGAGTTTAGCAAAGCCGCGGCAACCACCGAAGGGTCAGGATGGGCGGCGTTGGTGCTCGATATGCAAACAAACCGGCCTATCATAATGCAGATAGAGAAGCACAACGTCAACGTCTATCCAAACTCCCGCATCGTCATGGTTCTTGACGTCTGGGAGCACGCCTACTATCTCGACTATAAGAACGAGCGGCCGAAATTCGTCGATGCATTTTGGAACATCGTGAACTGGGAGATGGTGAACGAGCGGTTTGAAGAAGTGCTCGAGTGCACCTGCGGCATCACCTAAATCTTCGCGTCGCTGCAACCATAGGGGAGTGTTGGATAGGATTCCTGTCCAATGCTCTTTCCTAGCGTCAATCACGACCATTTGATGCAACGCCTTAGTCGATTGATTTGTAACGATTCAATCAACAGCGCTTTTTTTAGAGAGTTGTCAATTTACGGCAACCGAACTCACTGTCTCGCGTCTCGCCCCCGTTTAGCCCGGGCCTTTGTGGGCAAAATGTGACTAGAGCTCAACTACACTCGCGTGACTGCTGGGGTCTTTCCGTATTGTTATCTGCTGCTGCGTGTACGCGTGAAAGGTGTCATCGTGGCTTATAACAATAATCTGGTTCAACCCCTTGATCGCACCGATTTGCTGAGCGAGGCTATCGCATCTCTCTTCGTCAAGATGGATCGTTGGTTCGTCCAAGATGAACAAACCCAAGCCGCTTAATGTCTCTTGCATTGCGAGGCGCACGGCCAAACACGCTGAGACCTTCTCGCCGCCACTCATTTCATACAATGAGATCACGTTGCCGCCATCTGCTTTGAAAACGAGGTAGTCCTCTTGCCAATGAAGTTGCGACTCGTCATTCACCAGTTGCCTCCAGTGACGGGCAGCTTGCTGGCTCACCTTTTTTGTATAAAGCGGCCTCATCGCGCTCAAGTTTTTGAAACTATCTCTGATTTCATCAAAGAACTTGCCGTCAGCAGCAATCTCGTTGAGCTCAACGTCAAGTGCCATCAGGTCTTCCCGCTTAACCACGAGATCCGCTTCGTGGGGTTTCAGATCTTCAATTTGTCTACTAAGTTGCGAGGCAATCCCACGCATCTCATTAAGCCGTTGCCTCGTTTCTAGGCTATCTTTTTCAATTCGCAGGTGTTCGGCGGCGTCATAAAGCTTTGATGCGGCTTCTATGTCAACGGCAAGTTTCTGCCGGCGCTCTTCTAATGCTACCAAGTCTCGGGCACAGCTGTCGCGTCGTTCTATGGCCTCGTCAAGATTCGCCGCCAAACTGACGGACGCCACGTAGCTATCGTAGTCTTTCTGAAGCTCGCGCAATTCGTGTTCAAGTCGCAACACAAGCGCCTCATCCCCGCCTTGTCCAGTCAAGTGCGCGATAGTACCTTCAGCTCCCCCTATGTCGCTCTGTAATGCTTCGTCTCTTCGACTGAGCTCAGCGAGCCCGCTGACTAGGACTGACCGATCTGATTTCTTAAGCGTGTATACGAGTGAGTGATACTCTTCGGCGCTCGCTTTCAACGCCCCGATGCGCTCTTCAAGAGACTTCATGCGAGCCATGTTATCACCAATCGCTTGGACCGAATCACGTTCGCCTGCCAGTTCTCGACGTAGTGTATCTATCTCTTCCAGTTTCAGTTCCAGTTCACGCCGCTTGCCGTCGAGCAGTTGCAGTTGCCGTGCGGCTCCACGCGCCTCATTAATAGCAGATGCTCTCTCATTGCGTTTCAACTGAAGCAGCGTAAGTTCCGCTCGAATGGCTTCAAGTTCGTGCTCATGCCGATGACCACGTTCCTCAATCGATTCACAGCGATCGCTCGTGTACGGACAGACCCCTTTGAGGAGGCTATCGAGATCCTTTTCCATCTGCTTCTTGTGTCCGTCTAGCTCACCGACCTTTCGTGCTAACTCGTCGAATTCACGCAGCAACGTTTCAAGCCTTTCAGCGCGCCCTTTGAGTGTGCCGTACTCTTCAAGTTCCGTTTCCAGCTCCTTTGTTGCCAGACGCTTTGTTCGTATCAGTTCTGTAGTCGCTTTGATACGCTCCAAACCTGCCTGGTAGCGTTGCTGATCAAGCTTGAGCTGTGAGAGGGCTTCGCTGAGCTGCGTGTGTTCTGCAGCGATTGGTGACAGTTGCGTCACTCGATCTGACGCCTCATCAAATTGCTGAAGCTCTTTGAGCGCATTTGCCTTGGCGCTTGTGATGCTTGCGTGCGCGACACGGAGTTCGGACAGGCGCGTCGCTTCGCTAGCCACCTGCCGCGCCAGCGCCCGTACCTCGTCAAGCTGCCCGGCAATGTGTTGATATCGCAAGAACGACGGCCGGCGTTCCTCGACGACATTCTGCGCTTCGCGACAGTTGTGCACCTCGCGATTTGCCGTCTCAACTGCCGTCGCCACGTCGCCCGCTTTGACGTCTGCCGTGCTGAGGTCCCGTTTGAGGTTTTCGAGTTCCGCGCGAAGCGATTCATACGCTTGCTTCTGATTTTCGACCGCAGACAACTTGGCTTCGACTGCACCGATTGACTGCCGAAGGTTTTTCAGCTCACGTTCGTACTCTCGCAATCGGTTAACGAGTCCGCTCAGGTGCGCTATTTCAGCTTGAAGCACGCGTGCTTCCGACTCAGCGCGCGCTATCTTGCTTTTGAAGTTGTTTTTTACGTGAACGGAGTCACTGTAGGCCTGTCGATAACTGTAAAGACCGAGAACCTTGTCGAAATGGTCTTTTCGTTTCTGAGACGTGAACTCAAATTCATTGATAACCTGCCCCTGTAACACGCAAATAACGTCGCTGAACAGACTGTCGGCCGACGACGTACGAATTTCTGCCATGCCGAGCTCGTCGCGAATGCGTTCGTGTATCTCTTGCTTTCCGTACAGATCGGTCTTCTCTCCGTCAATGTACAGCTCCCAACTCTGAGTCGTTCGCGACAGGACGTGTCGCACGCGGTACACGTGTCCCTTGTGCGAGAACGTTGCGTCTATAGACCCTTCTGCCGCTCCTTTTCGCAAAAGGTACTCGGTTACTCCTTGCCTGTGCCGTTCTCCCGCGTAGTCTATCGTTGCCTGCTTAACACCGTCGTCCCAGCCAAAAATCGTCCTGCCAATGCTCGTCACGATGGTGCTCTTGCCAGCGCCGTTTTCGCCGTATATGGAGATCGTGCCGTTTTGAAACTGGATCTCTCCCGAGTCTTCGAACGCTCTGATGTTCACGAGGCGGAGGCTTTCCAGTTTCATACGTGGTCCCTCCTAAAGCGTGAAACGTGCTGTACGATGGACTCAGCATCGTCCGTGTTCGTAAGTTGGCTTTCGAGTATTTCGCGAAGAAGCGTGCGCGCGAAACCCGCAACGTCTCGCGCTTGCTCGTTGTACCGCGCAAAACTGCTTGCGAACATGTTCATTTCCAGGTCGTCAAGGCTTCCTGGAGTCTCGATGAGTTCGCCGTCGGTGCTGAGGGTGTTGTCGAGAACAGTGCTGTACAAGGGCGCGTAACGCTCGTCTACGAACTGCTTAAGCTCAGAGAGGTTAGGAGGAGACTGCGCCTCCCCGTTAAGAATCACGCGCAATAGCGAACCCGAAATCGGAGCCTCGAGCTCGGCTTCATCGAGTAGCGCTTGCACAGCTCCGCGCACCGAATAATCGTCACCCGGATAGTCCGCGGAAATGCTCACCATTCGCCTAACGCCGCGCACGTCGATTTCACGAACCTCTGGGCTCCCGTTTTTCATGGTGACGTCGTAAAAGCAACGCTCGATACCGTAGTCGGAAAAGCGGTAGTACTCCGGACTGCCAGGATTGAATATCCAGTCATCGAGGCGAAACTTGTTGTGATAGTGCCCGAGCGCGAGGTACGCGGTCTTGGGCCGTAATATTGCGAGCTCAGGCGGGGCGATCTCCGGGTGCCCTCCTTCCGCGTATTGCGTTATGCCAGCGTGGAGCAGCACGACGTTGCGCCCTTCGGGCATTTGTTCATAAAAATCGCCTAGCTTAGACCTGAGGTAGGCACCGTGATAGCCGAGCCCGACGATCGACGTCCCGTTAACCTCACCTATCGCACCTTCGAGCGTTCTTCCAGCCGGCGCTAAGTAATGGCACAGATCTAAGCGTTGCAACACATCGAGGGCGGTGTGCGTTTGAGAGCCTTTTCTTCTGTCGTGATTGCCGTCAATAACAAAAAAGGGGATATCAGCGTCCTTCAACGCTCTTAGCATCTCTATGGCGTGAATCAACGAAGTGTGATCAACTTTGTTTGAGTTGAACAAATCGCCGCTGTGAACGACACAGTCTACCCGGTTCTGTATGGCGTAATCAATGCTTTCACGAGTGGCGCTGCTCCAATCGTCGAGACGCTCGCTTAAACCGTATTGACGATATCCCAGGTGGGTGTCGCTGACGTGCACAAATCTCAAAGCAGGAGCTATATACGATTCCCCAGTGATACTTTAAACGCGAGTCATTAATGAAGACACCGGCCTTTTGGACCGTGCTTCCTGCGAATGTCCATCTACTGATAGCTCTGTTTTTAGCAGATTATCAGCAAATTTCCGATAGCTTGTCCACAAAGCATTTTGCGCAAGAGATCGAACCACGCTGTTGACCGCGCTGTTTCGGTCTCTATCGGTCGAATTTCCACAATCACATATCATCCCTCTTTTCCACACAGGCATATTGTGACGCTTTGTGGTATTCCGTTCGTTGATTTCTATTACTTTCTTATCTTTTAGCTCCGTAATGTAGGTTAGAGATCCAACAAACCGCGATGCGTTTCCGGTATTGTATCGTGATTTATGCATTCCTTGTTTGCATTTTTTGAACTGACAAAACTGTTTGATTTTCAACGTGAGGAACGTTTCGGCGTTTTTCCTCATGATTCTCGATGTAATTATTCAGCATGTCAAGCGTTACTTGTCCGGTTGATGCCAAGAAGTATGACCCAGACCAAAATGCGTCTTTCCTCAGCACGTCTTTGACGTCGGGAAAATTCCGCTTGATTTCACGCGACGTTATGGTTTTGAGCGTGTTGATATATCGTGGGATAGCAAGTGTTGGTTTTCCCTTGAATAGCATATGGAAGTGATCGGTGTCTGCTTCTACGTTCAACACTTCAACGTCGAACGTCTCACTTATTTTGTGTATTTTGCCAGTGAGGAACGCCACTATCTCGGGTTCAACGAGTGCATCTCGTCTGTATTTCACACACTGAACAAAGTGGTATTGAAGCGCATACACTGAATAAGCCCCTTTGCTCAGTTGATATTTCATAGTTATGTTTGGTTTTTTGTGACTATATAGTGTTGCTTGTGATAAGAACAACTTTCATCCCCCGCTTTCGCAGGAAGACTTCCCACCTATTAGTAAAAGCAAGCTCGCGGACTCTATACCACTGCGAGAGACAGATCTCCGAGATCCAGCTCAATAGATCGAGACTACAAGTGGGGACCGTATCAATGGAACTTATATATAAATTCGCAATTACTTCCACGTAGGTTTAGCCCGTGACGGTCAAGGAACTTGGTTTACGTTTGCTCAGTGTCCTGTACGAGCTGATTTTTAAGGAGAAGATGGATGATCAAGCGCGGTCGTTCGTCTTGAGTACCTCGTACGTGGGGATTGGGACAGTGGTCGGATCCCTATTCACGCTCGCCTTCAGTATCATTGCAGCGCGGGCTTTGGGACCCGGTAATTTTGGGATTCTTGGACTTGTCACGACAGTGGGCACTATTCTCGCCATCTCAATGATAGCAGCTTCCACGCCGATGATAAAGTATGGTTCGGAGGTACAGGATCATCGTGTACAGGTCACCATCATTTCCACTGCGTACATTCTAATAGCGGTGGTGACTGTAGCCTCGGCGTGTATCTTCGTACTTTTTTCTGCGCCGTTATCATACTTGTTTGGAGTGACAGCAGAGGTATTCTTTTTCGCTCTTTTTCTCGCCGTCACTTCCACGTTCTATCAGTTAACCACAAATTCTCTCAGAGTCTTCTTCAAAATGAGAGCGTATGCACTTCTCACTGCCGCTCAATCAGTCATACTACTTGCGGCGTTTCTCGCATTGATCAGCAAGAACCTGACGTCGTGGGAATTGGCAGCGTACTCGTATTACCTATCTTACGCGGTAATCGGCTTCATTTTGGTCGTTTACCTCAAAGACTACATAAAGCTTCGATTTGAGCGGTCCTGGGCGAAAAAAATCGTGCATTATTCTCTTCTTGCCCTTCCAGGAGGTGTTGCAGCCACCTTCATGGGCGTCGACAGAATACTCCTCAATAAGTTTACGACGACCGCAGATGTGGGAATTTACAATGCGTATTTCCTGCCATCAATAACTGTAGCCGTCTTGCTTTGGATGGTCATTAACGCCGCTTTTTTCCCGTATGCATCCAAAAGCGACGATAAGCTGGCCATTCTGCGTCGCGTAAACAAGGCAATGCCGTACCTCGCTGCCGCGCTGGCGCCATCAGTGCTGCTATTAGAATGGATAGTCTTCTTTCTTTATGGGCGCCAGTATCCATTCAGCTGGGAAATTGCACTCTTTTTTGCCATTGCTGCAACAATGGCCTTTTTTTATCAAGCCCTTAGCTGGCTCATGGCTTCTCAAGGTACGCGCGGAGCCACAGTGAACACCCTCAGCAGCATTATCGCACTCATTGTGCTCGTCGGCTTCGACGTGGTCTTGATCCCACGGATTGGTATTTTAGGTGCGGCAATCACGCTCGTCTTCGCTTATCTCGTAGCAGCCTCCTATCTCCTGTCAAGACGCCGCGTATTGAGCGCAAACTAAGCGCGAACGTGCCGTCTTGTTATCTGCTCGGAGGTGAACTCGAACGATTTTCGATACGTCGCAGTAAGGAAGATAGCAAGTGAGGGAACTAGTCGCGCGCGGGATTCGTGGAGTTTACGCCCAAGTTTAAGGTTTGTATCGAAACGAATTACGCGTCTGTGACAGCGGATAGATAAGACGCTCAATTGTTGTTGGACGGATCGCGACACGCAAGAGCGCATCTTATCCTGCCTCGGGAAATGCTGCCTGTCGCGGCCGCGACGATTAAAATAGTTTTTTTATAATTTTGACTTATATAAAAAACCGATGCGCTTTTCAAATGGCTTTGCTGTATCTGTGTGCGCCGATTCAGATAGCCCGCCAAGCACGAAACTCATGGGTACGCGCTATGGCCGTTTCCAGAAAGCGAGCAGCCAGTCGCTGCTCTGTCATCAGGCGGATCACTTGCAATCAGCTTTTTCAGGGGATCCATTCCTGAAAAGAGTGAGCGGCGAAGTCTGAATCGAGGCCGGTTCAAGCTATGGTGATCGTGTGTTTGCCACGAGAGGATTTGTTAGCTAGAGCCTTGATAGCCTGAGCGGCGGCTTTTTGCACGCGCTCACTATCATCGTTCAGCGCTTCGTTAAGACTGTTCAATGCTCGATGGTCGCCCAAGTGCCCGAGTGCCCAAGCGGCAACTTCGCGCACGTCGTCGTACGGATCTTCGAGGCATTTTATGAGGGGCTCTACCGCTTGCGGGTTGCCAAGTTGGCCGAGTGCCCAAGCTGCAGCCTCGCGGACGTTCCAGAATTTATCAGACAGCGCTACGACAAGTGGGAGCACCGCGCGGGAGTCGCCGAGCTGGCCGAGGGCTTCGGCGGCAACCCGTCGAACGTCGCTGTTTTCGGCGTATAGCACGCGGACAAGCGGCTCGACGGCGCGGGAGTCGCCGAGCTGGCCGAGGGCTTCGGCGGCAACCCGTCGAACGTCCGTCTCTTCGTCTCCCAGCGCTGCGATGAACGGCTCTAGCGAACGCAGATCGTTGAACTGCTTGAGTGCACACGCCGCTGCGAAACTGACATGCCAGTCCTGATCCTTAAGGGCGGCAATAAGCGGAAGGACCGCGCGGTTATTGCCGAGCTGGCCGAGGGCTTCGGCAGCGGCTCTACGGGCCTTGTTACTAGCCCCCCCGAGTGTACTGATGAGGGGGTCCGTTGACGATTCGCCAAGCTTTACCAATGCTTCGACAGAGGCGGTCCGCACACGCGCGTCCTCATCATCTAAAACCTTTGTGAGCGGTAAAATGGCAAGGGGGTTGACGAGTTCCCCGAGCGCTTCGGCGGCGGCTCTACGCACGTCGCTGTCCCTAACCTGCAGTGCGTTGACGAGGGGATAAGACGCTTGGTGCTTCTTCAGAGCGGCAACGGCGCTCACGCGCACACGCTCATCTTCGTCGTGCAAAGCGCCAATCAGAGGATCGATCGCTCTATGATCTGCTAGACTACCAAGTGCGTCGACAGCTTCCTTGCGCGTATTCTCGTCGTGGTCGAAATATTGGCCACCGTTTTCTATCGTACGCGCTAAGTTTTCGACGTCGCCGTTGGCGAGCATTTTTGCAATATCTGGTTTGCTGTCAAAGAGCCTCACTGCTGCCTGCCCCGTCAAACGACCCGCTTTTTCGACAAAGCGATCCGCTTATCAAAAGTAGTTTTTGAAGATGTAAACCTTTTGAATTACGCTGACTTCGCCGAAACCGGCAATTACAAAAGGCGAGCGCGCCACCGCGAGATGCCACGAAAACAACTAGATAAATCAAAAGCTTGGGGCTTACCGTGAAGATCTTAGTCCACATCTGGGACAGAGATCGAAACTAGGCAGAGGTCTTATAGACCCGCGTTTGGCCTAGGTATTGGGAGCGTAATCAGCTAGTCAGACGCCGAACGAAATAGTAGCAGACAACGCGCCAAGTTCGCCCAGCCCGGATTAATGTCGTGCGACTAACGTCCAGCCCAGCGGTGGTTCTCAGCTCGCTTCTTGAGAAGAGCTAAGCATGCGCAGACACAGATCCTTGCCTTCGCGAGCTTCTCGATTGTCCGGGTCGATCTCAAGGGCCTTGCTGAAAGCCTTCAAAGCAGCGTCGCGCTCGCCAAGACGCCCCAAGGCACAGCCTTTGTCACTCCACGCCGCTGCGAGAGTCGGATCGGCTTCCGTCGCCTTCTCGAACTTGCTTAGGGCGCCTTGATAGTCACCCTGTTGGTATAGGGTAATACCTTCGTTGACTTGCTCCTTTGGGGTCGGTGCGCTCTGATCGACTCCAGGCTCTAAGGCCAAAGCGGCTCCGCATTCTCTGCAGAAACTCGCGGTAGGGCTTACGGTTATTCCACAAGACTTACACAACTTTGTATCGGTCATAAACTCTGTTTAAAATATCGTAACCAAGCAATAAAACTTGTGATTGGGTTTAACTCAAAAACCGAATCAGCACACTCCAACGTCAAATCTGAAAAATGGAAATAGAGTTGTTATTTGCGTAGCTGCTTGGATCAGTTAGTCGAAGAAGGCTGTGAAAATATGGAAATGCTAAATAGAGGCTGCAGCGATTCTACAGCGGCCGATTGATCGGCCTGACACGATCATTTTTGTGCGAGAGCTCCAAAGTATTGATGATTTTAAGGCAAGGATCTGACGAGAATAGCGAGGATGCTTACCGCTTTGGTGTTGCACAAGGTCTTTTGGGTCGGGCGGCGGCCTCTAGAAGTCCATTGCATTCAATACCCGCTTGTTAAGCCGCGCGCATTGGGCTTTCAAGTAGTATTTGCTCTGTGCAATCTGCTGCCTGAGTAGCGCCTCCATCTCTTCGGCAGTCCTGTACGTGAACGGATCGAGTTCCTTTAAGCGCTCTTGTGGCAGCCCTTCTATCCGTGCTGGCACAAGCATTTTGTCGCCCCACAGCGGGTGCGGCTCATAGTCAACTGCACCGCGCGTGGCTTGGATCAAGAACAGTTGCGTCTCTTCGATGGTAGGCCCGGTCCCACCCACCGGCTTTTTTTTGCCGTCCAGTTCTTCAAAAAGCGTCTTTGCGAGCCACGTGGGTTCGTCGCCAAGGTGCGTATCGACCCAGACATACCTAGCGCCGACGCGTCCGGTCGTGTTGATGAGATACGATTCGATGGGATTGTCGGTTTCAGCCCTCTCCTTCATAAAATTATAGAATCGGTGGACATGGGCGGCGTTCCCGACGCCCATCGTGAACGGCAGACAATACCTCGATTCATACTTCTCGCCGCCGACGCCTTCTCGACCTTGCGCGGGGTGGCCGATCGTTCTGCCATCTGCAAGTACCTTTGCGGCAAACGCAGGATCGTTCAGCTTCACCCACGCATAATCCGAGATATATCCGGGGCTGATGAACACCGCCATGTTGAGCGGTGCGGATGAGTCGACATTTCCGTCGAAGTAGCCGGTGTCCTCCAAGAAGATGATGCTCCGCGCGTTTTGATTCAATTTTCCGTGATACTGAAGTATTTCTCCACGGAAACTCACGTCGCCATGCTCGTCCCATTCCGTGTTTTCGTGAAGCGCGTTCGGTGACATTCCGGCGTTGTAGATGGCGTGCTGCGTAACGTCAACGTCCTCTGTTTTGGTCCAGCAGCCGCGCTCTGGACTGACGACACGGTCTTCGAAAACCGCGACAACGTCGTCATTTCGAATGAGTTGATTAGAAATAAACTCAAGTGGATTGATGCCAAACTTGTCGATGTAGATCTGCGCGATCTTGTCGTCATAGACGTAGTGACCGTGCGTGGATTTTCCGCTGCCCGTCAGTCCCCACACCGACATCACGATGTCCTTGCTGGTGCCGTCAACGCGCTTGATTGTAAACTCCTTGAGCGAAGCGTGCTCGCCGGTCCCCCCTCTCTTGTAGATTTCATAAATCCAGTGCGAAAGGAATCCCTTCTTCGCTTCTCCCATGTACGACGATGCAGCGACAATGGTGTAGTTGTGGAAGGGGAAGCGGATGACCTTCAGCATCTCATTTTTGCCGGGCACGTTCGGATTCTCAAGGTAGTGCGGGATCATAAAAAGCTGCGCGTCGGGCTGTGCGTCCGGATCGCCAGGGAAATTGACCGCTTGCCAGCGGTACGCGACGTCAGGGAATTGCGCGTCGCAGTAGAGCCGACATTTCATTTCTCCTTTTGAGCCCTTTTGCCCGAGCGTTGCATCTGCCTGAATCAGCGGCTGATCAAGAATATGCTCCAGCACGCGAAGCATCAACATTCGGTGCTCCACCCGCATGTCCTCTTCACGCTCGACTACGACGCTGCCTGCAGCGCTTCGGTTCCAGATGTTTGATGCCCAGTTCCACGATCCGTTTCTAAACTGCGTTCCATAGAGCTTTGCTCGCTCTAGCAGATCTGGTGGGTTATTCTGGATCGGCTTCAACCCGACCTTTTGTTTGTCTTCTATGATCTGGTCAAACAGCTTAGGAAAACTCGTTATCGTTATATCATCAAGTGAAATTGGCATAAAACCTCAGCACATCTGGTTCGGCGGCGATTACGCCTTATTACAGTAAGATAGAGTATATATTTTTCGTCAGCCCGCGCGAAACAGCTACTTCGAGGTTTTCGGCCTCCATTGACTTTTTCTTCGTCTTAACGGCGCGCGGCTCAAGATCAACGGCCCTAGCCGCGACTTACGTCAAGTCCTGACGCAGGAGTGACTTTCATTCTTTCCTTCTGCATAGCAATTTCGTACAGAAGGATATGTTTCTTTGCGACGATTGACCACCCTATCTTTTTCTGGACATACTCAAGCGCTCGCTTCGAGAAAAGCTCTCTCAGTTCGTTGTTTCGGAGAAGTAAGAGCAAAGCAGCCTTTAGATCCTCGAGCGATCCCAGCGGGACGGAAGCGCCCGCTTGACTCGCTTCGACTTCAGCCTTGAGGCCTTCAACCGCCGTCACCACGGCAGGTTTTCCCAACGCGAACGCGTGTGCAAGATTCCCGCTTTGCGAGGCGCGATCATAAGGCAGGACAACCATGTCGGCTAGGCTGAGTAGTGAGTCGTATTCTCTTGGCGTAAACGCACCGGTGATGACCCGTATGTGATCTTTAGCCGGAGATTCTTGAATGGCCGTGAGCAGCTTAGGCTTGTAGTAGAGGCCGCTGGGCGACCCTGGTCGTGCGTCTCCTGCAATGATCAGGACGGCGTTTTTCACTTGTTCGATCACGTTGGGCCATATAGTGACCACGTCTTCAAACCGCTTGTTTGGTTCCCACCACCCGATACACAAGACGACTTTCTTGCCTTCGTATCCGGACGTCCGCTTGACTTCGCGTGCGTCGGGGACCGTTTCCGCGATCGTAGTTTTTGCTCCGTGTGGGATGACGAAGACGTTGTTCGGAATCCTACCGAGGTTCGCCGGCAAGAAGATCTTCTGGAACTCTTCGTGCACGATGCCCGCATCGACCGTATCGAGGCTTAGACTAGTAAAGATTGCCTCTTCGCGACTTAGCGTGCTGTAGACCGAGTGATACGTGATCACAGTCGGAACTCGTGAGACGAAAAGCAGGAAGAGTAAATCGATGATGCTTATCCCATAGTCTCCCGCATTGGCGTATAGCCCGTATTCGTGTTGAATGTGGACGACGTCTGGTTTCAGATCCATTATCTGCCTAAAAATGACGCGTTCCCAGTCGGGCTTTGAAATATCGATAATCCCAAACACGTTTGGCTGCGCTTCGTGCCCGCCCACGTTCTCATCAGTATGACTGATCACGTAGACCGTGTGACCAAAACTTTCCATGGCGTTAATCAGCTCAGATGAGTATGTTGCGATTCCGTCGGCGCGCGGGGGAAATGGAGTCACCATGCACACCCGCAGCTGCGCGGCATCGCTCGCGCTTAGATCTGTCGTAGAATTCATACCATATCAACCCCCTGTTCACGCAGAGATTCCGTCCTGTGCCTGTCGCACCATCATGACTGCGATAAGCTTGGAAGTATATTATACGTGCGCTTTGCTCTTTGATCAGATCTCGTGTCGCTGCGCCACAAGTTAGATAACGCGCGTGATAGGCCGCAATGCCACGGGCCAGACCTCAGAGTCGCGCAAATGCGCTTGCGAGAGCTCGTGCTTGCAAGCAAAAGAACGAACAGCGTCAGTAGACGTTATACAATGGTTGCACTAAAGCAACTGACACAGGAGATTAAACCAGCGAATCTGTGCGGCGACCTCACCAAGGATCTGGCCTGTCGCCTTTTTGCATGGGGCTGGGAAGCGCAGCTCTTTGCCTATCCAACGCGCTTGCGGAACGATCAGCTAAATAAGTCTCCTTCGTATTTTGTAGCGCCTTGGCTCAGCGCCATTTTAACCGCTTCCGCGTCCTTCATCAGGAAAATCTTGTCGTCCCCGACTTCCTCAAACTCAACGCTGTTTTTCAGAATCTCTTTGTGCTTCTGGAATCGCCCTATCGTCACGCGGAACTCGGTGAGGTCTTCCACCACATTAATGTCATAACTCGCTGCCTGCAAGATGTCCTGAACCTTCGCGAGATCTGCTGGGGGGATCTCAAACCGATAGTTGGGACCGTTGTAGTAATCGCCCAACTGCTTAAAAAGCCCAGGATCGCCGAGGTACTGCTTAAAAATGTAGATATCGTGGAGCTTAAATATGTTAATACTTGCCATTTGAACCACCAAAAGATACGCCTAAAAGTATTTAGCTCTATTTCTAATCGCCGCTAGACCGCACCGACGCCGCGCGCGCAGTGCTTTTCTTACGCGATTTCAGCATAAGCGCGAACAAGAGAAAGGTTAACTTGGAGCAACAACAACATCTCTAAGAGGCAGTTGCCGTCGCTGCGCGAAGCGCCAAGATGATTCGATGATCAAGGATATTAATCACTACTTTGAACAGCTAGAATCTGAGCTCGAGACCTGTTTCACTATCGCGTCTGAAGCGCGGAAAAACGGCGAGGATCCTTCTCTTTCTCCCGAAATCCTACCTGCTCGTGACCTTGCTGAGCGCGTTGAGAACCTCATCGGCATCCCGGGACTCGCGCAGCGGATACGGCAGCTTGACAAAACAATGTCCCGCGAAGAGGCGGCACTCGCGATTGGCCTAAGCTTTGCAAATGACGAATTCGGCTCGTACGAGAGCAAAGTCGAAGTGGTGGAAAAGGCTGTGAGAACTGCAGTCGCGATGTTGACGGAGGGGGTCGTCGCCGCCCCCATCGAGGGCATCGCACGGGTGGAATTAGGGAGGAACGACGATCGAACCGATTATCTGCAAGTTTTTTATTCCGGCCCCATCAGAAGCGCTGGCGGGACGGCTCAAGCGCTTTCCGTGTTAGTCGCCGACTACGTGCGGCGCGCCGTCGGCATCGGCCCATACGTGCCGCGGGACGAGGAGGTTGAGCGATATGTAGAAGAGATCCCGCTGTACAAAACGCTCGTAAACCTGCAATATACGCCCTCGGCCAGTGAGATCAGAACTATCGTGACGAATTGTCCCATCTGTGTCAACGGTGAAGGAACGGAACAGGAGGAGATTTCAGGCTATCGAAATCTTGACAGGGTAAAGACGAACGCGGTTCGCGGCGGCATGGCACTCGTTTTGGCAGAGGGGCTGGCTCAGAAAGCGCCGAAGCTGAAGAAGTACGTGTCGCAGCTCGGGCTCGACGGCTGGGAGTGGTTAGACAAAATTATTCACGCTAAGGTGGCCGAAGAAGAAGCAGAGGAGGGGGAAAGGAGCTCAAAAGTCACTAAAAAGCGCGCAGGCGAGACCAAAATTGCCCCCAGCTGGACGTACATGGAAGATATCATCGCCGGCCGACCGGTGTTCTCGTATCCTTCGCGCAAGGGAGGCTTTCGGCTCCGATACGGACGAGCGCGCAACACAGGCTTTGCTTCCGCAGGAATCAACCCTGCGACGATGGTAGTGCTTGGCGAATTCTTGGCCCCAGGAACGCAACTGAAGATGGAACGGCCAGGCAAGGCTGCCGGGATTTCGTCAGTTGATTCAATCGAAGGGCCGACCGTAAAACTCTATAACGGAACCGTCGTCCGCATCGACTCTTACGAAGCGGCGCTTGAGCATCAAAACGACATCGACGAGATACTCGACATCGGAGAGATTCTCGTAAACTATGGAGACTTCCTCGGCAATAACCACCCACTGATCCCTTCACCCTACGTGCACGAATGGTGGACACAAGATCTTGAGGAGGCGGCAAAGCGCTTGAACGAGGCCGTGCCCCGCATTGATGTGAGTGTGCTCACCGCGTCCCGCGCGCTGCAACTTTCACGGCACTTCGATATCCCGCTGCACCCCAAGTTTACCTATTTGTGGCACGACGTAACGCTCAATGCGCTCGCGCAGCTTGCCGAGGTCGTCAGCCAAACGGGCAGAGTAGCGGAGGGGACCCCGTCAGTCGACGCCGCTGACGGATCTGACACGCCGGTCGAACTCATCGTGCCGGACGACCCCAAGACAAAGGAGCTGCTAGAAGCGCTCCTCGTCCCTCACGTCGTTGCTGAGGGCAACGTGGTGATTGACGACGCAGCTGCATTCATCACTAGTCTCGGGCTCAGTGAGTCACTTAGCAAGGACTGGTTTTCACTGAAAAGCCCGCGCATCAAATCTACGATTGACGCGGTAACACTCCTGAGCGGGATCGAAATCAGAAAACGGGCGCCTTCGAGGATCGGAGGACGGATGGGGCGACCCGAAAAATCAAAAGCCCGGGAGATGAAACCTCCCCCGCACGTGCTCTTCCCAATCGGTAATGCGGGCGGGCGCGACCGCTCCCTTCGAAGGGCGGCGGGTTCTTCAAAAGCGGCCGCCGAACGCGCGTCGGAGATCGACGTGCAGTACCTTGGCATCATCGACGTTGACGTGGGCGTCCGCCGCTGTCCGACGTGCTTGAACGAAACCTACCAAACGCGCTGCGAATGCGGCGCTTTCACAGAGCCCGTCACGTTCTGTCCGTCGTGTTCGCGCGATCTGCGGAACGCGACCACGTGCCCAAAGTGTAACAGACAGGGAGTGAGCCATCGAATCCAGTCCGTCGACCTGCGAAAGGTCTACCAGCAGGCGCTCACTCGACTTGACGAAACGGCACGGTTTGACAGATTTAAAGGTGTACTAGGCTTGATATCTAAGAATAAGACACCTGAGCCCATCGAAAAAGGCGTGTTGCGCGCAAAACACGAAATCTTTGTGTTCAAGGACGGGACCTGCAGATACGATTTGACCGACCTTCCCACGACACACTTCACGCCACGCGAGATCTCAGTTCCGACGAGCAAGCTTCGCGACTTGGGATATGACGTGATGGACGATGACGACGTCGTCGAACTTGCGCCACAAGACATCATCCTCTCCCATGACTGCGGAGAGTGGCTTGTCCGCGTGTCTAACTTCATCGACGATCTGCTCGTGAAGTACTACAAACAGCCCCCTTATTATGAAGCAAAAACGAAAGAGGACCTCATCGGTTCGTTGGTGATCGGACTAGCGCCGCATACAAGCGCCGGCGTACTAGGTCGCGTCATTGGGTTTACCCCTGCTTCGGCAGGCTTCGCTCACCCGTTCTTCCACGCGGCAAAGCGACGAAACTGTGACGGTGATGAAGACTGCGTCATGCTTCTTCTCGACGGGCTCTTGAACTTCTCGTTGTCGTATCTCCCTGATCGTCGCGGGGGCAAAATGGACGCCCCACTGGTATTGACCACACGAATCGACCCGAAGGAGATCGACGCCGAGGCGCACAACCTCGACATAGGCGACCGGTACCCGCTCGAGTTCTACCACGCCACGCTGGGCTTTGAGGACCCGAAGCGCGTGCACATTGCGACCGTGGCGTCCCGGTTGGGCACCGACGCCGAGTACACCGGCTTTGAGTTTACTCATCAATCCTCGTCGATCTCGCTCGGTCCCCTCAACAGCACCTACAAGGTGCTCGAATCGATGATGGATAAGATGGAGAGCCAGCTTGAGCTCGCTCGTCGCATACGGGCGGTAGACCAGCGCGACGTCGCGGAGCGCGTTATCAAGACGCATTTCCTTCCCGACATGATTGGCAATCTCCGCGCATTCTCACGCCAGAAGGTGCGATGCGTGAAATGCAATTACAAGGTGCGACGGCCCCCCATTAGCGGCAACTGTCCAAAATGCGGGGGGAAGATAGTGCTCACCGTTCACGAAGGCACGGTGACAAAGTATATGGCACGCTCCATCCAGATTGCCAGTGAATATGGCGTCTCCAAATACACGCGTCAACGGCTTATGCTCCTTGAGATGTCGGTCAACTCTCTGTTTGAGAGCGATGCCTCAAAACAGATGGGTCTGGTCGACTTCATGTAGAGGCGTCCAGCTCTGTGGGCACCGTGTGTACTCCCACACCGCAACCGCGTCTTTGACGCACAATGCCGCCTCATAAACGGCGTCTGTAACACGTCTCGGATCACAATGAGTGGATAAATATGGTGGATATTCCCAAACTGGTGCTAAACACCGGTCTCCAGTTCTTGCGCTCGCCAGCAGGCCCCATCGACTGGAAGCAGGTCGCACAAAACGCTGCAAACGTCGGCGACGCTGAAAGGCGGACCTACGAAGAGAAACGACGGCTTCTGCCGACCTATGAAACCTTCGTGAGCGAGCCAACGCCTCAAATCATCGAGTTAACAGGGCTTCACGCCCCGAGTGTCCGCGACGTACGGGTCTTTGACCGATATGACTGGATCAGTACGAACATCACAGCGTTTAAAGATCAGCTCGCCCCGCTAGAAAAAGCGCTCGGGACGCAAGAACGGGGTTCGCTTATAAGCAAAGGCGTATACAAGTCGAATCAGGTCATCTCGACGGTCAGTCTCGGACTTCTCCTTGGGTACCTTGCGAAGAAAGTGCTCGGCCAGTACGACCCGAGCCTTTTCGGCCGCGAAATTGTGAGTGGGCAGATCTATTTTGTGGAGCCTAACATCGAAATGGTCGAGCGCCAACTGTCGTTTTCAAGAGATGACTTTCGACGGTGGATCGCCATACACGAAGTCACCCACGCCATCGTCTTCGAGTCAGTGCCATGGCTCAAGGATCACCTAAACCAGCTTCTCAAACGGTACTTAGAGGCAACCAACGACGGGCTCACATCAGAAGGGCTTCAGTCGCGGGCCCGCGCCGTCGCGAGCCATTACGCGCAGCGGAGACAGCTCTCGCTTATGCACGCGGCCCTCTCCCGCGAGCAGATAGGACTCATCAATCAGATTCAAGCCCTGATGAGCGTCATCGAGGGCTATTCAGATTTTGTCATGGACAGGATCGGCAAAGAGATGCTCGCCACGTACGAGTACATGAAGCGTGAGTTTGAACTTCGTAGAAGGCGCAAAAGTGGGAGAGAGATGCTCTTTGAGCGCGCAACGGGACTCGGCTTGAAGATGGAGCAGTACGTTCTTGGAGAGCGATTCGTTTCGCACATCGCAGCGAGTCGGGGGATCGACTTCGTTAACAGAGTGTGGCGCTCTCCGCACGATCTGCCGACGCTCGATGAGGTAGCCCAGCCTGAGAAGTGGATCACGCGGCAAGAAAACGCGACGTAGGAGATTAACGGTCGAAAACCGAAACGCGATGGCGGTTATGGATGAACGAGTACGGGGCGTTCGGTCCCTTCCAGATCGTCACGGCGTTCGTGACCCGAGCGGAACTTTTCCCGCTTTGCATAGAAATCCGCACGTTCGATAAGCCCACGAAAAGTCTCACTTACCATGAATTTTCACCGAATATGCCGACGTAGCTATAACGGATAAGCGCACGGCAAAAGCGCCGTGAAAGTAATGGTACTCACGTCTGTTATGATCCTTGGCCTGACTCGCTAAAGGCCCGAAGAGGACATTCTGTTCTCCTCGTCCGCACACTATCTCACAACGCCCGTGAAAGGAATTTTTACGCCTTTGGAGCTTCTCAATTGGCGCCATTCGTCCGGAGCGGAGAATACCCCCACGTTGGGCAAGATAACGTTAAATAGCATGCAACGTGACCATTTAACGAGTGGCGTGCCTCAAAAACTACCGTCAAAGGATTTGCTGCAGTGGGATCAGACGCTCTTCAAGGATGAGCGCTATTTTGAATTAGACTACATTCCAGAGCACTTCTCTCATCGAGATACGCAGATGCGCGCGCTCAAGATCGCCGCCCGACCAGCGCTGCGGGGTGCGCGGCCAATCAACTGTCTGTGTTCTGGGCCTCACGGCACCGGAAAGACCACGGCCGTGCTGAAGGTATTCGAAGAGATCGAAAACTACACCGACAGCGTCGTGCCGGTATACGTAAACTGTCAGATCGATTCGACTCGGTTTGCGATATTCTCAGAGATCTACAAGAAACTCTTCAAGTATACGCCGCCCGACTCCGGGGTTTCATTCAAGCGCGTCTTCAAGAAGATCACCAAATATCTCATCGATCAGGAGAAGGTGCTCATTGTCGCGCTTGATGATATCAACTATCTGTTCTATGAGAACACGGTAAACAAAGTCTTGTATGCGCTCCTCCGGGCTCACGAGGTGTCAGCGGAGGTTAAGGTGGGAGTCATCGCAATATCAAGCGACCTGTCCGTGGAGATGTCGAAAGCGCTCGATCCACGCGTGATGTCGGTCTTTCTTCCTGAGGAGATATACTTCCCGCTGTACAACCGTGACGAGGTGCGCGACATATTGGAAGACCGCGTGCGGCACGGATTCTATGCAAACGTGGTGCCGGACGACGTGCTCAATATGGTCATTGATCTGGTGGAGGAGTCAAGTGACTTGCGGGTCGGGATCGACCTTTTAAGAAAAACAGGACTGCGGGCGGAGATAAGCGCACGGAAATATATCGCCGCAGATGATGTGGTTCACTCACACGAAAAATCGCGCCTCGTGCACCTCACGTACTCCATACACTCGTTGCGCGAGGAGGAACGAGACCTTCTCAAACTGATCGCAGAGCAGGAGGCAAAGATAAAGGCCGGAGACCTCTACAAGAAGTTCAACGAAGAGACGCATCTCGGCTACACGCGATTTTACGACATTATCTCAAAGCTTGATTCAATTCGACTCATTAATACTGATTTCACAGGGAGAGGGACGCGCGGGCGAACGCGAGAGATTCAGCTCAGGTACGAGCCGGAGGATGTCTTCAGCGTGCTTGCCGGGACGGATACGTAATGCCCGCTGCACGTGATGAGAAAATCGACACGCTCATCAAAGAGGTTCGCGAGCTCAAGAGTGATATCAAAGAGCTTCGCATGCTCGTCACATATGAACTCTTGCAAAAAGAGGGGGGGCGATCACGCGGCACGTTTAACGATACGCTCCTCTCGTTCACCAAACAAGCGCTCAAAGCGGCCGTCGAACAGCTTGCTGACCTAGAGGGCAAACCCGACACCCGCGCCCAAGAGACGCCACGACCGACCAAGGTGCCGGTCAAATCGCGCAAGGACGTGCGAAAGCCAACGGTAGATGTCGACAAGGAGATCGCAATTCTGAAAAATGAGATGGCCACGAGCTTGCGGAACGCCGCGAAAGACATTGAAGACGAGCACCGGGACGACGAGGGGGAAGACACGGAGTAACCCATGTTGCTTGCGCTCTTCGGCGAGCACGAAGCGGATGATGACGCGGACAATGCGCCTACCTGGCAGGAATTTGAGGAACAAGTTCGCGACGTACTCGAGTGCGCCGGCTTCTCAACGGATTTCAGGAAGGTCTTCGTAGCAGCCGGAAGGCGCCACGAAATCGACGTGGTCGCTCACCGCTTCGATACCACTGTGCTCATCGATGCTAAGCGATACGGTAAAGCTCGGCTCCGCAGCTCATCCATCAGGGCCCAAGCGCGAAAACACCTCGCGCGTTGCGGCGAGTTTGACCGAGCGTTTTCCGCGAGCAGTGTGCCCGTCATCGTGAGCTGGATAGACGACGCGCTTCTTAGTGAGGGTGGGTGCTTCATCGTTCCATTCGACAAGCTTGAGGATTTTATCGTTCACCTCGAACGCTACGTCGATTCGATTGCCGAGCTCAACGCGCGTGATTCCATAATCGATAATATCAATGAAAACGGCGTCTTTTAATCGATGCCATTCATAAAGGCAATATTTTAAGACCTCATAAACACATCTCTATTGTGAAACTGACGACGCCGAGGGTGCGTTCTCAAACTCGAGAGACGAAGCAAAGAATGTGAGGGACATCGATGAAAGCGTGCATTATGTGCGGTGGCGCCGGGACGAGGCTCAGACCGTTGACCTTCGAACGACCGAAGCCGAGCATCCCCCTTCTTAACAAACCGTCCGTCGGCCACCTCGTCGACCATCTTTCAGCAAACGGCTTCAATGACATCGTCATCACACTTGGGTACCTGGGGCGCAATATTAAGGAGTACCTCGAAGACGGTGCAAAATTTGGGGTGGAGATACACTATATTCGTGAGAGAAAGAAGCTCGGCACGGCAGGGGGCGTTAAGAACGCCGAGAACTCTCTTGACGGCGGACCGTTTCTCGTCGTCGGGGGGGATCACGTGATGGACTTCAACCTTCGCGAGTTTTATCAATTCCACCGAAAGAACGATAGCATGCTCACGGTAGGGGTGATGTCCATCGATGACCCACGGGAATACGGCATCCTCGACATCGACGTTAACAATCGCGTCCATCGGTTCAGGGAAAAGCCGAGCTCAGGCGAGATATTCAGCAACCTCGCAAGCACGGGGATCTACATGTGCGATCCGGAAATCTTCAGCCACATCCCCAAGCAGCGATTTGACTTTGCCAAGGATCTCTTCCCGAAGCTGTTGAGCTCACCCGAACCCATGTCGGCGTGGATGGCACGCGGCCACTGGAACGACATCGGAAACGCGACGGCGTACCGGCAAGCGTCGAGGTGGCTGCTCGACAATCTGCGCGGAACCGAGATCGCCGGGCACTTCAATATCAAAAACGCGCGCTTGAACGGCCCCGCGACAATCGGAACCGACGTTTCTATTGGCTCAAACTCCGCCATCGTTGGTCCCGTGGTGATCGGCGCGAACACAACCGTTGGCGACAACGTGCTGATCAGCCCCTACACGACCATCGGCTCCGACTGCGACATCGCCGATGATACGTCAGTGCTCTCGGGCATCATCTACAATAATGTAAAGATCGGCTCTCACACGTCCGTCTCGGGTTCCGTCGTCGACAACGGTACGAGGATAGGGGACCACTGTGTTCTTGAGAACAACACCGTTATCGGTCCGCGCGTCACCGTGAACGATTTCGTTACGGTGCACTCGGGCGTCTCTATCTGGCCTGATGTCGTCATAGACGGTGGCGACGTGTACAAAGACGCGTTGAACCCCGCCTACGACACGCACAAGGACGGATCGTGACGAGAGACTGCGCGTTTGCAGAACGAAGCAACGGTGGAATGAAAAAATGCTCGATATACAAAACTTGCACGTAGCCGTTGATGGCAAGAGCATACTAAAGGGACTGGACCTCAGCATCAACGAAGGAGAGACTCATGCGCTTTTCGGTCAAAACGGCTCAGGGAAGACCACGCTTGTGCTTACCATTATGGGATTTCCCGGCTACCGCGTAACCGAGGGGCGGATCCTGTTCAAGAAGGAAGACATCACCCATCTGCCCATTAACGAGCGGGCACGCCTCGGGATTGGGCTCTCGTTTCAACACCCACCGGCCATCCACGGGGTGAAGCTGAAGGACTTGACGGAGATTGCCGCGCAACACGGCAACAGCGCCTTTAAGATCGAAGAAGTCGCCGAGACCATCCATATTCCGCCAGATTTTCTCACGCGCGACGTCAATCTCGGCTTCTCGGGCGGGGAGGTGAAGCGCACGGAGTTGTTGCAGCTCCTCGCGCAAAACCCCG
Source organism: Candidatus Methanoflorens crillii (assembly GCA_003162175.1). Taxonomy (GTDB): domain Archaea; phylum Halobacteriota; class Bog-38; order Methanoflorentales; family Methanoflorentaceae; genus Methanoflorens; species Methanoflorens crillii. The sequence continues at coordinate 51,663 of PMMR01000064.1, forward strand.
ACCTTGTGCTGCTCGACGAGCCAGATTCGGGCGTCGATCTCGAAAATATTGCGCTCGTTGGAGAAACGATAAACAAGCTGCTCGACAGAGACAAGCGCTCGCGCGAGCGACATAAGGCGGGGCTCATCATCACGCACGCCGGAGGCATCTTGAAGATCGTGCAGGCTGACAAGGCGCACGTTCTCGTTGACGGTCAGATCGCGTGTTCCGGCAACCCGGGTGAACTCCTCAACGATATCTGCGAGCTCGGTTATGAGGAGTGTGTAAAATGTCCAAGGTAGATGAGCTGACTGAACGCGCCGAAAAGGCTCGCGAGAAGAAGGCGGCTTACGGTCCCGACATACCGCTTGAGAGTTACACGTCGAAGGCCCCGGCCCACGAGAAAGTGCAGACGCTTAAGATGCTGCCCACAAATTACCAGAACCAGTCGCTCGGCGTCGGAGTCGATGCGAGTGAGGATGAGCGATCGGGCTCGTTTTTTCAGCTCGATACGAGCGTCGTCTACTCCAAGACATCGGCACCGAACGTCGAAGTGCTCAGCGTGACCGAAGCGCTCGACAAGTACGACTGGCTCAAGGACTACTGGTGGAAAGCCGTGGCGGTTGACGCAGACAAGTACACGGCTCAGGCGGCTCTTGAGTTCAGCAACGGCTACTTCATTAGGGCAAAGGCGGGCGCGAAGACTATCCTGCCAATTCAGGCGTGCATGTTTCTGGCCCAAGAGAGCCTGTCACAAAACGTGCACAACATCATCATTGCTGAGAAGGGCTCGGAACTGCACATAATAACGGGCTGCAGAACCGCAGACGAACTCTCCCACGGCATTCACGTCGGAGTTTCTGAGTTCTTCATCAAGGAGGGCGCCACTTGCTCCTTCACGATGATACATAACTGGGGCCCTGAAGTAGCCGTTCGCCCGAGGAGCGGCTCCATCATCGAGAAAGATGCTACGTTTATCAGCAACTACGTCTGCCTGAAGCCCGTTAAAAGCCTGCAGATGTACCCCGTGTTCCGCTGCGTCGGCGAGAACGCCACCGCGTTGTCATACTCACTGCTCTACGCGGCAGACGGTTCGCACATGGACGTCGGTGCACGAGTGATCCTGGAAGCAGCGCAGTGCAAGGCAGACGTCATCGCACGAACGATCACGAACGGCGGCGAGATCATCTCACGTGGAAATCTGACCGGACTCCACCCTGATGTGAAAGGACATCTCGAGTGCCGTGGACTGCTTCTGGGGGACCACGGCAGGATTTTTGCGGTGCCCGAGCTCGACGGAGCGGTGCCCGGCGTTGACATGTCGCACGAAGCGGCTGTCGGAAAAATCGCAGAGGAGGAGATAACCTACCTCATGACGCGGGGGCTCAGCGAAGACGATGCCACCTCTGCCATCGTTCGCGGCTTCTTGGACATCGAGATCAAAGGCGTGCCGCCCGCGTTACAAGAAGAGATGCGCCGCGCGGTGCACACGACTGAAGGCATGGGCCTCTAGCGCGCCTGCAAAAACGCGCAAAATGAACAAGGACGCCGTCGACAGCGGCTTCGTGGCAGCTGCACGGCTATTCCTTCAGATTTACGTAATAAAGCATACGCCGATCGATCCGTCTGATCCAGCGCGCCTGGTAGATAGAGACGTAGAGCGTGTTGTTACCGACGCGGATGGAGATATCAGTCTCTTTAGGCGGGCTTATAGATATAGGAAGGATAAGGGCGCCCGAACACGTCGTCGTAACTCTAAAATCCTTACGTTGCTCTTTGATATAGGTGGCAACGGCTTCGTCAACTTCGATGTCTTCTAGACTCATCCTTATTTCAATTTAGGGTGTTGATCCGAATATGAATATATATGCATCGACCGGTTGCCGCAGTCCTACGTCCTGCGGTTCCCCGGCCGCCGGATCGCTTGGCCACGAGTCAGACTCGTGTGAGGTCATTTGAGTAACTTAATAAACCACTTCTGACTCACTGTCAATGATGATTGGCAGCTACGTGACTAGTTGCTTGGCGTGCACGATACGGAGCAACCTCGTGCTGATGGTAGAGCAAGAAAGCGGTTACTGGGCGGGTCGATGGATACTCCCTGGAGGCAAGCTGGAACTCGGCGAGGGCCTGGAAGATTGCGCTGCGCGTGAATGTTACGAGGAAACGCACGTGAAAGTCGCCATCTCTCGGCAGATAAAGGCGTACGTTTCGTATGACCCCAACACCGAGTGGGACAAACAGGTGCTGCTCATTTGTTTCGAAGCAGAGTATTTGAGCGGATTTCCACACGTGGGACAAGGCGTAACCGGCGCGAAATGGATCGAAATCGACAAAATCAAAGAGATGAACTGGCGCAACCGCACCGTGCCCGACATCATCCTCCGGATGATTACTGACACGTTAGAGTCCGGCGACGTCGAACACGTGTAGTCTTATCACGAAACGATTTTGTGACCCTAATGCGCGCTGAGTCGGGAGCTAATAGCATCACCGCACGAGGGCGCTCTAAGAGGAATGATTTTCGACAGCACGCGCCAGCTCCAATCAAGCTTGCGACAAAGAGCTTTCGGGGCTATATATCGACTGAATCTTACTACTTCTTTATTGCTTTGATGAATTCTTCAATAGGTATCGCAGGCATGCTGATTATCTGGACGGTTCCGCGGGCTCCGAGCTCGACTGAGGCTTTTATTATGGTCTCGTTATCGGGCGCTTCCACAAGGTTCACAAAGTCGTACGGCCCCACAACGGCGTGCTGAGATATGACCTTGACTTGCATCGCTTCCATCTCTCGGTCGACTTCCTCGATGCGATTGGGTCGCTCCCGTACCGTCTTCCTGCCTTCAGTAGTGAGCTTGGACAAAAGAATGTACTTCGGCATCAAACCACCTCCCTCTGCAAGCTTCGCGTGAGAGGACTTCTGTCTTTCCCCACAAATAGTTTGAAGCGTGAGCTTTCTTGGCTGATAGACGGCTTAAGTAGGCAAAAACAAGCTCCAAACTCGCATCTTCGAGAATCTAGCACGTTGTCCGAAGTGGATGATGCGGCTGGATCTACACGTTCGCAGGACAGACCGGCTGTTGCTCGAATTATCGGCTATCAAAGTTCCACGAGCTCATACGAGCTTGTTCCGAGTCCAATCTCTTCCCCATACGTGATCTGTATCGATCCTTGTGTCTCGCTCCAGACGCCTTTGAACTTGTCCTGCCCAGGCTGCAGATTGTTGACAAGGCGAGTGCCTGGTAAGCCTTGCTGCTGATTCACCAAGTCCAAGCTCGCAGCGTCAATGGCTACGGGATCGGTGGAGGCGAGAATCCCGACGTCGGGCACTATCGGCGCGTCACTCCAGGGAACACAATCGCAATCAGGCGTAATCTGCAAAAGGAAATTCAAGTACCCCACGCCCGGCTTACCCACGGTCGCGCCAAAGGCGTATTCGGTCAGCATCTCCATAAACTGTGGGAGATCATTCTGCCAGTCGAATCCAATGGAGGAGGTTGTGCACGCCATCATGCACTCGCCGCAGCCTACGCACAGATCGCGATTGATGCGCGACACTCCTCCTTCAATCGTGATGGCAGAGCGCGGGCATGTCTCGACGCATACCCCGCACGCCGAGCACCCCTCCTCGTTGACGACCGGACTCATACCTTTGTGTATGTCCATCTTTCCCGCGCTCGGAGCGCATCCCATCGCCAGATTCTTTATCGCGCCCCCGAATCCTGCCATTGCGTGTGCCTTGAAGTGCGTCATTACGATCATGCTCTGGGCCGAGACAACGTCACCTGCAATTTTGACCGTTTCGAAGTGCTTCTTGTCGATTCGAACGTCCTGGTAGTGGTCGCTGACGAGACCGTCAGAGATGATGAAGGGCGCCCCCAAGACTGCGTAGTCGAAGCCGTGCTCGAGCGCTGTGGCGAGGTGGTCAACCGCGTTGTGCCGACTTCCAGAATAGAGCGTATTTGTGTCGGTAACAAACGGCTTTCCGCCGCTCGCTTTTACCCGCTCGACGACTTGCCTAACGAACTCCGGGCGAAGGTGTGAATCGTTCCCGCGTTCGCCGACGTGAAGCTTTATAGCAGTTAGCGCGTCAGCTTCGATCAACGCGCCAAATTGCGCTTCATCAAAGAGCTTGCTCACTCGAGTGACCGCGCTTTCATCGACGCTCCCCGCCTTCAGGCGCGCAAAATATACCGTGCTTGTCATTCTTCTTCCCCCGGTTGCTTACGTACTCCCACGATGTAACGTCTCGCCGTGATCTGCGACGGTATAAACGTTGCGCTCGTTCTCGTTTCGCGGCACACTCCGGAGGTGACAACGAAGTGACGCGCTCCACGTGACGTGTCGCTATTCAGCTTTGATCTCGCACAAGCGTGGCCCATTCGCCTATCTTGTCCAGCTTCTTCTTAAGTGGAAGCGGGTTATGGACGGCCTTCGCCCAGACAACGTGCACCCCGTCCAGCGATTCGCCAACCTCTTTGCTGAGCGGCTCTGCCTCTCGTCCAAAAACAACGGCTACGGGGGTGCTGCGTGACAGCGCAGCAATCGTCGCCAGATATTGCAGGCCCGAGTCCTTGTGAATGAAGCCAAACGTGAGGTCGACGTCGAATGTTCCCTCGGCGATCTGGTCGATGCACTTGTCGATGTTGATGTACGTTTCAATGTACGCTTTCTTGGGATCAGCGACTTTCATTAAGTTAACCGCGCTCGGCGTTCCCGCACATATCACCTCAAACCCCTGCGCTTTCAATGTGTTCCCGATGTATAGCGCGAGGCCGGTTTGCACCGGAACCTCGGGACACCCCAATAGGAGTAACGCCTTCATCACTATCGATACATAAATGTCGACCTCTGTATTATTCTTTTGCAGCGCAAAAAAAGCCGATCATCTACTTCTCCAAGCGGATCGATGCGGCACGCGAGACTATCTTATGTTGCGGGTGCCGTGGCGCACCCCGATGTGAGAGTCAACGAGTTGCTCACCATTACGCCACGCAGATCGAATCAAATAACAACGCAAAAGATATAGCGACATGAAAAGGCGGCGTCGCTCGCGCTGTCAAAAAGTCTTGAGGCATCCGCGACTGATGCGTGCATAAGGTGAGCGAGAAGCTGAGCATTCGGCTATAAAATCAAAAATCTTTTATCGTTGAAAGCTGTGATGCACAAGGAGGTTTTTTGTGAAAAAACAAGTCACTGTTTTGTTGATTGCAGCCGCCGTGCTTGCCACGGTATTTGCTGCAGGGTGTACCTCTCAGACCGCAAGTCCGACTCCAAGCCCTAGCGCGTCGACTTCGACCACGACAGCGAACACGACTGCCGCAGCGTCCGTAAAGGTCATCGCTCCCACTGCGCTACCTAATTCCACTGATTTGAGTTCGTTCTTTACGAACTACATGCAAAGACAAGGCTACACTGTAATTATTCCCTTCAACAAGAGCGTGAGCAATACTACAGGGAACGACCAGTACTCAGGATCGATTACGGATGGCAAATACGTTTATGGCGCGGTCATAGAACTGACCAAATCGGCGACGGACACCGCTAGCCTGTTTAGTGCAACTACGGTCGCCGCGCAGCAGGAGGGCTATACAGCGATTCAGAGCAACAGCACCACTTGGATCGGGTACAACTCGGATAACAGCTACGTGGCGTACATCAGTCAAGACACTACCAGCAACTTTGTTGTCGTGCTGATGGCGACCTCGATAGACTAAACCTGAGCCCCCCCTTCTTTTTTTTCTTATTAGAAACAAACGCGTTGTGCCCTCTGCAATAGAGGGGACTAGCGACGCAGATTTTTATCAGTCAATGATCAAGCCTGTTCGCCGCAACCAGTCCGTGGAGGCATGACGCTATAACTCTAATCGCGCGCGAGACATTCTGCGACCATTCGAGGAAGCGGCTGCCGTGAGGGTAGATCTACACGGCGTCGAAGGACCGTTGTTAGCGCCGCTCTGGGGGTGGGCGAAGCTTAGCCGGGCATATCCTTCAGTCTTCAACGACGCGAAAGCGATCGAGCTTGTGGAACAAATTGACGTTTTTTGTCTACCGGTTTTCCCATTCAACTGCTTTCCGCAGGAATTCATTTCAGACACGATTAGGAACGTTGAAGTGTAATAGCGTTCCTGTCACGACGTAATGGATGCTGAACCACCCCAGAGAAGAGCGCCCGAGAGGATGGTGTGGGTTTTTGAGAGCGCTGAGCTGATACTGTACGGCGCAGTCGGGGTATTGCTCGTTGTCGTTGCTGGCCTTGCACTCGCTTCAGAAGTCGACAACATCCGTGGCTACTTGACCGGTAGCCCGGTACTCGGACTAAGCTCTCTTATCGCCGCGATAATCGCGCTCGAGCTGCTGATGACGGTCGTCGGCTATATGAAGACCAGATCCATTAGTTTGGGGCTACTTCTCGGCGCAGCTCTCACGGCGATGATACGGGAGATCATCGTCTTCGCCTATCAGCCAACCGACTTACAAGACTTTGCGGTCACCTTGGTTGCGACTGCCGTTCTCGTTGCGGCGCTGTACTTTGTGGGTGACAGAACAATTCACACGTAGCTACGTGCTCGTTGTGTCCACGCTTTTGGCGGTTTTTTTTGTTCGTGTGCGACGTCGACAATTAGCCGCCCCATTCTTCACGCACTTCGGGCGACGACATTAAAAGCTTTTCTGGATCGTGTTTGCTGTCTCTTGTTTAACATACTATGGCTTTGCTGGCACCTGTCGGATCTTCTTTGGACGGCGTTTCGTGGCGAAAGTGCTCGTAAACTATCTTGCAAGCCGGCAATGCCAGCAGGGAGAAACACTTATGTCGTCTGTCGCTTCTCTGCTTCCACGACACCACGAACGTTTCTCCTTGCGGGCAGTGGTGTAACAAACTGCCGGGGTCATTTCTGTGGCTCCGGCCCCTTTTTGACACTATGACAGGTTTTGATGCTCATCGTCGGCGCAGATGTCTAGTATTGAGCATATAGGTTTGACGGGAAAAAAGGGCGTCTCTTACTGCGTCTGAAGCATTCTACGGCCGTTTTTGTTGTCACATAATAGAGCAATAGAATTATTACCACTCCCACGTGACTGTGGGCTATGACAAAGGCAGAAGACGCAGTTGCGCTTTTTCAGCAAGGTTTCAACTGTACGCAGTCTATTCTCTCGGTCTTTGCAGCGGACTTCGGGCTTGACCGGGATATGGCACGCAGGATCTCACAGGGATTTGGTGCCGGGATGGGTCGCACGGATAATATCTGCGGCTCTCTCTCAGCGGCGATCATGCTGATCGGACTACGGTACGGCGGCATACGACCGGAGGATACTGCAGCGAAAGAAAAAACCTACGCAAGGGTCCGTGAATTTCTACAAGAATTTAAGACGCTCCATGGTTCGGTAGCATGTACGGATCTGCTCGGGTGCAACTTGTCAGACCCAAAACAGTTTGCTGATGCGAAAACGCATCAAGTCGCGATGGAGCGGTGCCCGGTCTTCATCCGAGCTGCGGTTGAACTGGTTGAAAAAGCAGCATTTTGATTTTCGCGGGCGGGTGAGGGTAATACCTGCGACCTTCATGGTCCCCTTTGACTCCGGGAAAAGTTACTGAGCGGCGCCGTACACGCAAAAAAATACACCATTCAGCTTACATTCGGCCCAAACCGGACAAGAGGGGCACACACAGCCCTTTTTTTCGAGGGTCTCGTCGCTTCGACCTCGTGCGCAGAACAGTCCGCCATTAAGACTGCTTCGATTGTACGTCGGACAGCGTTCTGTGTAGCACAAGCACTTGGCGTAGTTCTCATTCGTGTTTTCTACCCTCGGACGGTTCCTTTTCAACATGGATCTCTATCAGCTCTTGTATTCTTCACAAACTTAACTATTTAACCATGATCGACGCGAAAGACTGAAGCCGACTCCGCATCATGACTCATGAGTTTGCGAATGAGGCAGCCTGTTAACACCCAACAGGATGCTGCACATTGGCAGCCCGGGGCGTGGAAAAATAAAGCTGACATGTTAGGCGCCTAAGTCGTGCCCGTCGTCGGCAGAGAAGTGCGTGCGGCTATTTTGAGGTGAATGATGGAAGATAATCGTGGAGGACTCAAGACACTTATCGCGGTTCTTGCGGGCTACGATAGCATCCAGAAGAACAACGATCTCGTTCACGTATTCCACGAACTGTATGATGACGGCGAAGATCGAGAAACGTTGAAAGAGTTTCATTTTCTTTTCACGGGCGGCACATTCAACCGCGTCGTGATGGGAAAAGCTAATCCAGAGGCGTCGCAGACTGAACGGTTGTATACGATGCGGGACGACGTTCGCGAGTTCCTATTGCAGGAGTGCGGCGTCACCGTTCTCCCTGATCGAAAGAAGTGCGGCGTCACAATTCTTGCAAACGCGATTGTGGAGCGCCAGTGCAGCATCGTATGGTCGTTCTTGAGCCCGATTACGACCCACTGGCTGAGCCCTGAGTATCGTGCGCTGAATCGACTCAGCGACCTTTGGGACGTTAAGCGCCTCGTGAACGCTGGTTCAGTGACAGACTGGTTCAGGAACGAAGCTGTACGAGATGCCAAAAGAAACCCCCAAAAGGCGCCAAAATCGCCACTCAAGTTACGACTGGGATCACGCGAACCCGACGGCGCGTGGCCTGTCGCGGCACGAAGAAACGGAAACGTATACGACGAAGTGACTATACCTCGCCGTGCCCGCGACGCGGCGTTTTACACTCGGTTTGAGAACCAAACGATCGCACTTATCGCCCACGACGAGATGAAACAGCGCATGACCGATTTTGCAATTCAGTACGAGGATGAACTTTGTAGGTTTAATCGTGTCTTGACAACTGGCCGTACGGGTGAAGAAGTCGAAAACGCCTGCAGAACGCTGCGAGACNNGATCGCTGCCACATCGTGGTCTTCTTTGTCGATCCTCTGCACCCGCATGCACACATTGACGACATAATGGTGGTTTTCGGGGCCTGCATGGCTGAGATTGAGGGCAATGATGTGAGGCTCCTCACCAATGAATTGCACGCGCGAGAATGGATGGAGGAGGCCGTGCGACGTCATAGGTGATCGAAGCGGCCCGAGCAACATTCACGCGGACGCGGGCGGTGTGACCTCCGCGTCGGCGCGCGGATTTTGAAGCCGTCTCCATGACAGCGTGCGGGTAAAACGCATGCCTGAATGATGAGGGGGGCGGCGCCAGCGACTCAACGCTTCGCCGCAGCGCAGCCCACGAGGAAGTATTTAAACCGGCAGCCCCAAACGAATTGCTGCGTCCCAATAAACCACTGCGAGAAGCAGCGTTAAAAAATACAATGCCGGACCCGATTACTCACCTCATCGTTGCCACTTCGCTATTATGGCTGTTTTGGGACAAGAAGTACCGAAACTACATCCTTCTGCTGTGTCCCCTAGCTGTGTTGCCAGATATAGATCACTTGCTGCCGCCCTTCCACCGTTTGCTTTTGCACAACGTCTTCATCCTCGTGCCCACTATCAGCCTTGCGTTGTACGCGCGCTTTAGGGCAAAGAATGAAGTTTTATACAACGTGGCACTAATCGCGACTTTCTTCCTGCTTTCACACCTGTTGCTCGACCTGTTCACCGGCGCTGGCGTGCCTCTGTTCTATCCGGTTTCAGCGACTACGTTTGGCTTCACGTACGAGTTGATCATTGCCCACGGCTCTGTGGTACTACTTCCTGAGCCGCCTGCCGCGTTCGTGCAAAGCGAATTGCTCGGCATCGCACTGACATCCCTAGCGCTCGCTGTGATTCTATTCGTTAAAAACCGGTGGCCCTTCCAAGACGTTTTGACGCCGATGAAATCTGGGGCTCATTAGCCGGGCGGGGCACGTTCCCCCCGCTCGCGCTAGGGCTATTAGCGTGAACGGCTGTGTGAGCTGCTTAACGCAAAAGCCGCTGCCTTGATGCTATGACATCAGGCAGCCGCTTTAGGCACTAACACTCGATTCATGCTTCTCGCTGTCGGTGCGTCTACTGAAGGCGCATTGTCCTTGCGCTCGTGTGTGGCAAAGGAAATGGCTGTGGCATTGGCTGTGGCATTGACAAAAGAATGGACCTCCTTAATCCGCTTGATTTTCGAAGATGATGTCGCCGACGCGCTTTCGCGTCTCGTCGAGCAGGTCCTCAATTTGCTTAGTCTTCGCGTCGTCGAGGTAGGTGCAGTTTGAAAAAATGGTGCCCGCGAGCGAAGCAACGCGTTTGCCGATTCCAGGAAGTGAGTTCCACTTGGGTTGCCCCACGCTTGTGAAGAGCTGATCGATCCGCTCACGGTTTTCTTCAAGGCATTTTTTGCCCTCATCGGTAAGCGCGTACACCTTCTTGTTTTCGTGTTCGCTCGAATTCACGTAGCCCTGATCCACGAGTAGCTGAAGCGTCGGGTAGACCACTGCGGGACCCGGGGCGCGGCCGTACTTATTTTCGATAGCTTTGATGATTTCATAGCCGTTGAGAGGCTGATCCTTTACGGCGAGCATGACGAGATATTTCAAGTGTCCGTGTCGTCTCGGGTGGTTGGACCAAGCCTTGTGCAAATGCTGCATTTGGTGCCATGGTCCACACGGGTTTTGGTACGTTTTGTAGTTCATTTAATCCTCCGATATATCTTTAGATATATTATGAGATATTATCATATTTAAGAGTTTCGCTGATTGCCCGCAGCGAGCTGTGACTCCCGGCGCAGAGCTCCATAGCGTCGTTTCCTGCGTTTGACCCGATGCGGTCATCGCTGCGTTGCTACGTCGTAGCGGATCGCGCCCTGAGCCATCGTAAACGGCAAACGCTGACCTCACGCGGTTACCGCAGACCGTGCGAGACTAGATATCCGAATAGCGACTACTTGCGTTGTCGCTCAGTTGTGGACACGGAGAGAGGGAATGAGTGAAACTGCACCCGATACGCTCAATGAGGCAGACACTGATGCGCAGGTCGAAGCACAGGGCTCGTGCGAAAAGCCGGTAAGCCCCAACTGCGAAACCACGGCATTGTATACCGTTATCTTGAACTTGCCTGATGGCGCTATAACCATTCCGTGCTGCGAGCCGTGCAAAGATGAGCACATTAAGCGCGCAAACGCTGAGGGCGTGCCCGTAACGGTCCACGCTGGCACTCGTATAGAAGCGGGCCCGATGCCCCTGCCATGGCGGCAGAGAGTCACGGACCGCATCGCCTCGTGGAGCGGACGGCAGCGGCAGTGGCTGGCAGTCGTGATTGTCGTGCTTCTGCTGCTCCTCGGCGTGGCAGTGATTTTTTTGAGGCTGGCTTTCAGCTAAAAAAGGGTCGGATACGACCACGCCCTCCTCTCGCACGTGACGCACGTTGCCAGCGCGGGTAAGGTGCGCCGTCGCGCGAGCAGTCGAGAGTTTCCTGGCGGTAGGCAGCCGCGATCGAGGCGCAGTGCAACCCCTGCGACAGCCGACAATGGCAAATAGAACAAGGAGATTCCGTATAGCGGCATTTTAAGCATTTCTCACTTATCGGTTCCAGTGGAGGCGTTTGCGGCGCGAAGGGTCCTCGCAAATAGCCGCAGAATGCTGCGCTCACGAAAAAATAACCGTTTTATCGCATTAAAGAACCTTTATTTCGACTCCAATTTCCAAAAGAAGTAAAAAATCGAATCGGAACTGTTTTAATCTACTGGTGCATCGCATTATACGCCGAGTCTGGCTGCACATTAGCAGGAGCAGGGCGTCGCCTGTCTGGCCTACCTCAAACCGTCTCGTTGTTTGGCGAACCCGTGCTCCGCGCTAATCACTGCATTTACGATGTGATCCTCCGTTCGCTTGTCTAGCGAGTCGTCTTTTTTCTTTGCTGTCAGGCCGGCTCCCGTTTCTCTGTCAGTCCAGGTGCGCTCCAAAAGCTCACCGCAGCGGCGGCTTCTTCTGGTGACTAACTGTTACGTCAAGCAGCACCTTTAAGTTCGGCGCTACCACCTACCAAGCGTCTTACTTCATAGGAGGTGAAAACAAATGACAGAAACACCGCCAGCAGCACAGGAGCGACAGAAAAAACCACGGGCACAACGACCAAGCCTCAAAAGGGTATACGTCTCTATCGTCGTGGCCTTCGGGTGGCTTCTCTTCTTGGCACTATGGTTATTCTATTATGCGACCAGTTTTGGCATTGTCCAAAACATAGCAGTTTTCCTGCTCTCGCTCGTCGTGGCTGGGATGATACTGACGGTATTGTGGGTCCCGTGGGCCATGAGACAGGCCGATTGAGGCGCATTGCATTGGGAGAATTATGAATTTTATCCCGCTAAAACTAAGTGTGACAAACTGCTTTTTAATAAAGGCCGGCGATCATTATGTCCTTATCGACACGGGCTACGAAGACGATTGAGATTTGTTCCGCACAAGACTGAACGAAGCCGGTGTGGAACTGTCTCAAATCAGTTATATTATTCTGACGCATCATCACGACGATCATTGCGGATTGCTGCGCAACATATTGTGGGAGAATCACTCGATTCGGGTCGTAATGTCGCACCTTTGCAAAGATCTCATCCTCAGCCGTGCCAAGATCGAAGTACACTAGCACTGGCGATGATCCGACAGGCACCATGAACTTCGGTCAGCCGATGCTGCGACGCTGGAATCCGACGAGCCCAGCGATGACGAGCACCAATGCCAAGAGGGTGAGCGAAACCAAGGGCATCAAGGACACCCCACTGACGAGAACCTTCGGCACGTGGTTGAATGGCGAGATGTTCAATACCGACTGGCTCACCTGCAACGTCTCTCCGATCAGCTCGACTAGTACGAACGCGCCCAGCGCCCCCCAGCTCACGAACGACACCCGAGGTACGAGACCGTACAGCGCCATCGCGATCCCTGCCACCACCCAGACGGCGGGCAGGTACGCGAGCGTCGCGACCAGCACGCGGGGGAGTTCGTAGCCCACGTTGCCGGTGCTCAGCCCGTAGGCCAGCCCGGCCGGGAGGCCGAATGCCGCGAGCAGGACCGCCGAGCCGATGACCACGAGGGCGAGGTCGCTCGCCGCCCACCGCAGCCGACTGACCGCGGTGGTGAGCACGTGATCGGCCCGCCCCTCGACCTCCTCGGACTGCAGCCGCAGCGTGGCCGTGATCGCGTATGCGGCGGCGACCCAACCGAGAAACGTCAGGGAGAGGGTGAAAAGGGCGTCAGTGTATGCCGAGGCACCGCCAAAATGGGCGAACAAGTTTGCAAGCTGCGGATTGGCCGCCAGCAGGTAGGCAGAAGTAGTCGCAAGATAGCCAATCATTATGCCGTACACCGCAAACAGCGCGGCCCAGGCAAGCAGCGTGCGCCGGTGCAGCCTCCACGCTAGAGCTAGTGGGCCGCGGAGCCATTGCGACGCCCTCGCCGGGCCAAGCCGCGGGCTAAGAATGCCGGCGCCAATGTCCCTCCGTGACGCGAGCGCGTAGGCCACTAAGATCAGCACAATGAACGCGCCGAGGAAGAGCGCAAACACCCCCCACCGTTCGTTGGCGAATGGTTGGACGAGGCGCATCCACCCGATCGGCGACATCCATGAGAGCCAAGACTGCCCGCTCTGCTCGTTCGCATCGCCAACGGCGCGCAACAAGTAGAACAGAACGAAGATCGCCCCTACGATGCCCCTCGCAACCCCTGAGCTCTCGGCCAGCTGCGCCGCCACGCCCGCAAGCGCTGCAAACGTCCACCCGATCGCCGCGAACGACAGTCCCAGTGCGAGTGACCCGACGACGGGAAGCCCAAAAGCTACCAGTCCCGCAGTGACGAGGGCGGCGATCACCAGGTCGGCGCCCAGCGTCACGACCAAACTCGCCGACAACGGCGCGCGTCTGCCCACTGCACCCGAGCCCAGTAGCTCGTACCGTCCGGTCTCCTCGTCGGCGCGGGTGTGCCGGATGACGGTAAGCGCGTTCGCCCCGGCAACGATCACCGCAGCGAAGAGGCCCGACCGCCACGCGCTCAGCCCGCCGATGGTCGGAGAGGATACGGGACCGAGCAGCGCGACGAATCCTGGACTGTTCACGATCTGAGCGGCGAGCATCTGTTGCGACGCAGCGGTGGGATAAAGACTCACGAACGCAGCGACTACGAGAATCGCGAAGAGGGGCGGCAGCGCGATCCAGATCGGCAGCAGAAGCCGGTCGCGCCGCAGGATCAAACGAATGAGTGCGCCCGTGCCACTAAACTCGCCCACCGTCATTGCGCGCTTTCCCCTGTCTGGAGTTCGTAGTGGCGCAGGAATAGATCCTCTAGCGTAGGCAGAGTGCTCGTAAGTGCCATGACGTCGAATTTTGTTAGGTACTGCATGACGGGGTTGATCGCATCAGCGTCCACGCTAAATCTGGTGCTGGCGCCGTCGACAGTAAGGTTGTGTACGCCCTGAAACGTGCTGAGTCCGGTGATCTGTCGACGGGTCTTGACCGATACCGAGGTGCGGGTGAGGTGGCGCAGTTCGGTGAGCGTCCCGGTCTCAACGATCTTGCCTTCCTTGATGATGCTAATCCGGTCACAGAGCGCCTCAACTTCGGCGAGGATGTGGCTCGATAGCAGGACGGTCTTGCCGGCCCGCTTGATTTCCGCGACGCACTCGCGGAAAGTCGCCTCCATCAAGGGATCCAAGCCCGACGTCGGCTCATCGAGGATGAAGAGTTCAACGTCAGAGGCGAGGGCGGCGATCAGGGCAACCTTCTGTCGGTTGCCCTTCGAGTAGGTGCGACACTGCCTGGTTGGGTCAAGCGCGAAGCGTTTCACAAGTTCATCGCGCCGCGATTGGTCGAAGCCCCCACGCAACCTGGCCAAGAGGTCAATAACCTCGCCACCAGAAAGGCTCGGCCACAGGTTCACATCACCAGGCACGTAGGCCAGTCGGCGGTGGAGCGCCACCGCGTCGCGCCACGGATCACCCCCGAGTACACTGACCTTCCCGGCATTCTTGCGGAGCAACCCGAGCAGGATCCGCAAGGTCGTGGTCTTTCCGGCGCCATTCGGACCGATAAAACCGAACACCTCACCTTGTTCAACCTCAAGATCCACGCTATCGAGAGCCAAGGTTTTCCCGTAATACTTTGTCAAGTTTTGAATTTGAATCACAGACAACCCGCGCACCTCCGATCGTTTCAGTTCGTCATGTGTGTTGGCGCGTTGATTATGTCACTATGTGCGATTTGTCTAAGGGCGGGCTGTTAGACTAAATAGCTCTTGTGATGATGCTATGATAAGCGTCAATCCAACATCCATTGCATTCCATTTTACCGTCTTCGTCTCTCTGCCGGGCCGGCAACGTGCATCGTCGCTGCGGCCTTTGATGAGAAGCTTGATAAGCACCCAATAATGGAAATGCCTGGTCAGGTGACGACGGATAGCCTTCACTCTAAGAAATACGCACACGATCGCGAATGTGAAGTTGCAGCAGAAGGCCATAGCCACCGACATTGCGAAAGAAAGATCCATACCACTAATTGCGCGACCTAACTCACTCGCTGTCTCTCAAACGCAACACCATATGACCAAAGCGAAATGCTTAAAAACCCATACGAGCGCTAAGCGAGGTGGGAAGGTCGCATGGCACGCAGCACCCTCGGTGGGGCCTTTATTGCGGTTATACTCGGTCTAGTGGCAGGTCTCGTGCTGGGCGCGATTCTCGGCGGCATCTTTGAACTCATACTCTACCTCTTCGTGACGGTGATCCTGAGCTGGATTGCGAGCGTCTTCGGTTATTGGATATTCGGCGCCCTCGCCGGGCTGTACGTCGGGGGCATCATCGGCGGGGTCCTAGGCGCGCTCATTGGACTGCTACTACATCCTCGACGCTGGTCAGCCGCGTTTCACACGATATTTTACAGCGTCTTGGGGGCGGCCGCCGCGTGGATCGCATTTACCCGTTACGGCGTTACTTTTGGTGGTACGTTAGGGATAGTCGACGGCGCTCGCATCGGCGCATTCGTTGGACTCATCGCTGGCGTCGTCGCCGGGATCCTTGCCGGGAGCAGGAGACAGATGGGTATGATCTTTAGCGCCATCGGTACGGCGGTAGGTACCGCGATATTTGGCACATATTTCTTCATGTATTTTGCGTCGTCAACCGGTGTCACCCTCGGACTCGTTTTAGGCCTCCTGGTCGGAATCCTATCGGGGTATCAGGCAGTGGCTCGTGCACGATGGTGGAACCCGAAGCCGTAGTAGGGCTCAATTGTGGTTGTAGAACTTCTGGACTGGGTTTTTGGCAAGCTGAGGCTAAAATAGAGGTATCCACACATTCTTTATTCTCGACAAATTTGTCTAATTTGTCTGATTGAAGTGCAATAAAAAATCCTTGAACGCCGTCAATCTCTGTTTTATAGACATTTGCAATTCGGCCGGCCAGTTCTTTAAGCTCTCTTGGCAAGCGAATGATCGGATATGAAAAAGTAGGATTAGATGATTGAAGTGAGGTCTTCGTTGTGAATATTTTTTTCATAATTTGCCAGCGCCTCACGACAATAGGCTAGTATGTTACTTTTTGATTTCGACTTGTTATTACGGGCAATACGGGCAAAGAATCTCCACGTTTCAAGTTAGTTCTGAAAAGGAGGCTAAATTGAGCTTGAAACTACAAAATGAGAAACCACGTAACAGCTAGGCGGTTAAATAAAGAAACTCAATTTGCATTTCAAATATTATACGTACTTTCATCGCGTTCTTGCAGTTAGGTTATCTTGCCGGCGACAATGATCCTGTTGTGCAAGCAATCCACCCTCAAACCGATACCAGCGACAAGAAACAGGCCATCTACAACCTCTTTGCTGCATACATTCATACAATACCGCCCGAAGAGCTAATAGAAAGCGCCGATAGGGCCCGGCGAGACACCCAACTAAGGTATGTCGTAATATACGGGGCAGCCTGCAGCTACTGCCTCGGCAGGGCCGAACGGCTTGACGGATCGTATTTGCGGACGTTTGCGCTTGAGTTAAAAGAACAGCTTGCCCGGACCCTCGCTGCGTTTGTCACATCGGTCCTCACTCGGCCGCGGGGGCGCCGAGACGCAGAAGAGGCTGCTGAGCCACCTCTCCGCCAGATCATTGACGTGCTGCAGCAGGTGATGTGCACACACGATGCAGAAAAGCGTGCGATTTCTGTGCTCGAAATCTACGAAGGCGGTGGGAAAGAGAAGGTATCGAATGGACGTGCGATCGTTCGAACGTATCCATTTTTTAACCACTTCAATAGCTTCAACACCGTAGCACCGTTTCTGCTGTCACACACAAATCGAAGCCTTTATCGCATCGCATGAGCGTTCTTATGCGTTTCTAAGAGTATTGCAAGAGGCAATCATGCGCAAATACAAAATGATCTCATTTCTCTAACACGAATCAATTACAAAAACCTTTATAGCAAAGCCGGCGCAAACTAGTTGGTTTTAATAAAAGGCGGCGTCATCGCCACCATCAATTCGAAATGGAGGTAACATCGTGAAAAAGCATATCGCATTTCTCCTTATCGCCATAATGGCCGTTTCGGTATTGAGTGCTGCAGGCGTCGTGACAACGCAGACGGCTGCCGCGCAACCCCCCGTCTCGGTATTGAGCGCGACCGGTATCGTAACGACGCAGAAGACCGCCGCGGCAACCTCGCCGCCGGCCGTCGTAGTGAACTACAAACCAGGAGCGACGTATTGGTATGCGCCGTGGCAGTTCAACTATCAGTACGCGGGGTTCGATAGTTATTCTGGGATAAACATACAGCACTCTGAGACAACGGGCGTCGGCACCGCTTACTCATCGATACACACGACGCAAACGCAAGCCGGTGACGGCTACTCAGGAGTGGGAATGTACTGGCAGCTCAATCTCCCGAGTGGCGTGACATGGACCACCGTCAAAAACATGCCGTGCAAGGTCACTGTGACGGGGTTCTACGTCATCGAGGAGAGGGGCAACCAGGACACTAACGCTTACGCGGCCTGGGGTCTGTATTATTCACCAAATACCAAGTACTCTCTTGTTAATGGCACTAACCTACACGTCAAGAGCGCCAGAATAGCAACGACGTTTTACGGCACAGTTGGAGACTTATTTAATATCGATAATATAGCCACTCACGGCACGCACCAAGGCGGTGCTGGCGTTCAAGTTGAGACTTTGTCCCTTGGCGCAGGACAGGCTTCTGCCGCAATCGTCGGCTATAGCGTCGTGCTCGCGTTCCAAAGGTGAGCAACTATTGGGAGTTTGGCACTCCCACTCTCTTTTTTTCACAAGCTGGCCCGAACCAGGATAACTTAGCGTGTTTCTTTTACCTATTCCTTAGCGCCTAGCTCATTATTTCTTTTTTCGATTTAGAGCGTATTTTAAGCCCGTTCTGGAGTTGATAGCGCACGCCGAGTTGCGTAATCTCGTGGAACCTATACTCTGAGATATTGGACGGATTCCCTTCGTTCCACACGTAATTTCTGTCAATCTGCGGTGCATGCCCTGTTACATTCTGATAGGCCCCTGCGCTATATACGGTGCTTGCAAGGCTGTAATTTGTCATGTTCGTAGCGTTAACGTAATTTGTCGCGTCTTGTGTCGTTGGAAACAGCATAATTGTCTCCACCCAGGCATCGGTCACGTTTGTGGTTTTATTGAGCACCGAGTAGTCCGACCCTCGAATTGTCTCTAGTAAGTTTGCGGACGTGCTGTTAATCCACGTGAGCTGCCATGCCTGGAGGCTCTCACCGGAAGCGCCCATTGTAAACAGCGCCGCGCCAAATAACGCAACGCTTATGTAAACGCAGCGTAAAGTTGACTGTTTTAATAAACGGTGGTAGCATCGCCACCGCCAATTCGAAAGGTATGTGACATCATGAAAAAATATTTAGCATTATTCCTTATCGCCATAATGGCCGTGTCCGTGCTGAGCGCGGCAGGCGTCGTGACAACGCAGAAAGCCGCCGCGGCACCTTTGCAGTCGTCCATCGCAGTGGTGAACTACAAACCAGGAGCGACGTATAGGTACGCACCATGGCAGTTCAATCAAAATTTCGCAGGTTTCTTTGCTTCTTCGGAGGGGAACATAACGCACTTCGAGACGACTAGCGGCGGCACCGCTTACTCGTCGATACGCACGACGCAAACGCAAGCCGGTGTGAGCTACGCGACAGTGGGAATGTGGTGGCAGCTTAGGCTCCCAAAAGGCGCGACCTGGAACACCGTCGAAAACATGCCGTGCACGGTCACCGTGACGGTGCTCTACGTCATCCAAGCGAAGGGCAACCAGGGCACTTACGCACAAGCACGCTGGGGTGTGAACAATGGGAACGAAACGTCTTCTATTGTGTATGGCAATAACCTACACGCGAAGACTGCCACTACAACCTTTCACACTACGGTGGGGGACGTATTTTCTGACGGTCCATACGGAGGTGCCTACGCTGAAGCCGATACTTGGCAGCATCCCGCTGGCGCGGGACATGCTTCTGCCGTAATCGTCTGCAGCAGCATCGTGCTCGCGTTCCCTCAAGCGAAATGAGCGTTGGTTAGGGGGGTTGTGCCACCCCCTCCTTTTTTTACAGGTTCGAGTCAGGACAGCACCCGCAGTTCCGTTTTCAGTCTAGGGTGTGTTCAAAAAGTTGCACAACTCGTCACGTTGTTGTGATCGGCTTCAGCCTTAATTCCCGCGCCCGATTGGGAAAAGAAATGATGGGCTCGGCCGAATTCGAATCGGCGATTTTCGCCGTGTAAATACGCGCGTCGATCGGCGCTTGTTTCCCCCATGTCAGATCGCGGTGAAACAACCACAAGAAAGGCAAGCGCCCCATCGTGCACCGTCTGATAGATATGCGTTGGCAATCCTGCAAGCTTTGAGAGCGTATAGGGCAACCGAATCGTTGGGTAGCGGTAGGCGGCTTTTGCAAAGTGGAGTGAGATTTTGCTGCGGTGAATCTCCAGCAGCTCCCGTCTCGGCAATGCAAAATTGGCAAAAAGGTCTTGGTAGTGTTCAGCGGCTAGCATAATATGTGCACTGCAGGCGCCTTGCACTTAATCATCATGATTCGGATTGCGAACCGAAGTAACGAAACCAAACGCCTGTCGGCCCATATTTTTCATTGAACTCCTCCACCTTCTCCACTAACTCCGTGTGTAGTTGCTCATGAAGCCGGTCGTACACAGCTATGAACTTCTTTCGTGGGAGATCGAGTCTTTCGCGGATATACTGAGCCTTTGTATAGTCGTCAGCGCCTTATAAAAACGCAGCTCTTCATTTCCCGCTCGTTCTTTTTCCATTCGCTTTATGCATAGGTGGAGGTTCTATAAGAACGACTGCCAAGAAGGCACTGCTTGAAAGTCTCACGTGAGCGGCGGTAGTAGCGACCGCTGTTTTTAACAGTTTGAAAAAAAAGAGATGCAGGTCACTATGCCTGCATCGCCGCAGCTGCCTTCTTTGCAGCTTCCATCGACTGGTCTACGTTGAGCACTGGGAACACCTTCCACGCGATAACCGGCGTATACTTGAGCAGGGCAGCGTAAATGTCTTCTGCGCTCGCATCGCTAATCGCGTACCCTTCCCTTCCGTTGCCAAACTGTCCCCACTCAGTAAACCTTCCTGCGCTCAGTTCAGCCTTTACCGCTTCGTACAGCTTCACCCTGAGCTTCATAACATCTTGCGGTGTATCGGGGAATTTCGCGGTGTCTAACCACCACTTAATGAAGAATTTTGTCATGTTTTTTCACCTCCTTTCACGTTGTCGGCGGTAACAGTGACCGCCGTTTTTTCTAAAAACACATAAAAAGGCACTCTAAGGAAATAAATGTTGTTGTAACAGACGCTTGTCACCGTGATAGGCCAATCATAGAAAAAGAGCGGGCCAATAGCCACGCAAGTATACTTCCTTAGCTTTCTCTCCCCATCATCACGTCAGGGCAGGACGTGTTGCCGTTTTAGCTGCTTATTTTTCTAATAAGAACTGCTCTGGACTTGCTTCGTGCTGTTCAAAAAAGAAGAAAAGGAAGCGCGAACGCTCCCTTACTTTCAAGCGGGATTACCGCTTCATCGCTGCCATCTGCTCTGCTCGGGCTTTGAGAACCTGCCTTGAAATCTCCTTTCCTGTTTCGTAGTCTATGATTTCGTGCACTTCCGTCTCAATCCACGGGTATTGCGCGAAATCCGTCATGAACAAGTCTTTGGCTTCGCCGCTGCTAATTACGTATCCTGAGAGACCGTTTGGAAAATAGCCAAGCTCAAGTATGATGCCACTCTTTAGCCATTCGTCAATCCTTGCGAACATCATCTCATTTAACTGCGTAGCGGCAGCAGGGTCTATCGGCCACGGTGCGCTCGGGTTGGCACGCCAAATGGTTAGATACTTTGCCATGTCATTCACCTCCTTTCACGTTGGCGGCGGTAACAGTGACCGCCGTT
>PMMR01000051.1 GCA_003162175.1 Candidatus Methanoflorens crillii
ACCTCACGAAGAGCAATCGCTGTCGAAGGTGTTGCGCCCGGCGCGATTGTCCTCTGGAGCGTTGTTTGAACATCGGTTGCAATCGGGTAGCCTTTGGGTTGAATTTGATTTAAACGACGCATTTTGTACATCCTGATCTACAGGAAATCAGCGGGCCCGTTAAAAAGACTAAACACAACTTTTTGTATTCATAAGATCGATTCATAAAACTCTCTCCTAATATAGATTAAAAAATTTGATGCTTACGGGTCGCTTTTTCTTTGTCAGGTTCCCACGGCTACGACAGTATTAGAGGAACTTGAATGACGATAATTGACGTTGATCTGATCTTTGTTACTGATCTGACCTTCCATGAAACCATCTTCGTCGGCGTAGTAGAAGCTTTTTGTTGTCCTCGGCAATTACGGAGACGAATTTTTCCGTGGCTCTGGCGATTGTTTCGATAGCAAGTAATTCGGGTTTGTCTTTCACCTAAACCAAAAACAGATGGGCCTTCGCGGCGTTCTCGCGCTTTTCTCGCCATGTCTCTTACTCGCTGCATTTGCTCAAGGCCGTCGTCGTAGCGGTTGTAGGCTGCGCCGTAAGTCCGTTTCGTATATCGCTTTGCTAGGTAGTAGACAGCGAGGAGATCTAGCGGTTCCGCCATTTGACTCGCCTCTCCACTTCAATCCTTTGCGCGCAAGGCTAGGTGTGATAACGTACTGAACAAGACGGCCTTCGCAAATCGGCTGACGCGCTCACGTGTTTGTTGGCGACCTACTTTGCCTCGTTTTGTTTTTCTTGCGACTAGCAGCAAACTCTCTCTTTGACTCTCGACCTTTTTTTGAGCGCTCTAAACAACCGTAATCGTTCCTTTCATGTACGTGTGGATGGAACAGTGGTAGGGATACGTCCCGGTGCTGTTAAACTGAAATGTGTATGTGTCGCCAGTGTTGAGGAGTGGCGATGAGAATGCCGGTGAATCGGAAACAACCGTATGTTGGACCGAATCATCATTTTTCCACGTCACATTCGCCCCTTTTTGAATCGTGAGCGTCGACGGGCTAAAGGCGTAATTCTGAATCGAAACGTTATTTTGACTTGCGGTGCTCGTAACCGGGGCCGGGTTCGTATTGGAGGACGAGGTGCATCCGGCGACCATTACCATTACACCCGCCAGAGCAACGAGCGCCAATATGTTGTATTTTTTCATTTTTCCTTCTCCAGCAGAGGTTTTTTTAGGGTAAACAAGAGCTCTGATATGAATTGCTCGTTTTATCAAGTTTGCCCGCGGAATCATTATTAGTCCACACTAGCCGCTCTTAATTTCAATTCAGAGGCGAGATAGCTTTTTTAAGTGGAGTTTGCCTCGCAGGCGAGACAAGATGTCGAAACGCAACGCTTTCATAGGGGGGAGACAAGAAAATAAAGGGGCTATATGGCGATTGATATACGAACGCTGGCCACAGCAAATCTTGTTGTTCAGCTTGTGCTTATCGCGCTCGTCCTAGCTGCTGTTTATTTTGCGGGCAGGGGAAAGGTAATACGACACTGCACTATCGTTCGAGGAACCGTTGTCGTCCAAATCATTACGATATTCGCGATAATGCTGCCCTCGCTCCTCGGCTACGTCGAAAATGTTCCGCCAATTCCGTTCCTGTACCCTGAGCTCATTATCCATCACATTTTGGGGCTTGTGCTGATCGCGATCTTCATCTACGTCAACCTCGAAGTCGGACGCATCATCCGGCCCGTCGTGAAACGCAAAAACGCCATGCGTGCTGCTCTTGGCGTATGGCTGATCGCCATCGTTCTCGGCATTAACATTTATCTCACAGTCTACTACGCGTGACGCGGATCGTGACCAGACGGCAGAATCCAAGCTCAAACCTAGCGCTTGACCACGAGGATTCAACGTACTGGACGACGATATGACTTTTTTGAGCTAAAAGAGCTGATCGATGTGGGGGGCGAGCCGTTCGACATTAATAGAACTCGTTTTAAAGAAAGTTGAGAACTGGCTGACGCACTTTGGGCACATCCTTATACACAAATCCACGTATCCGGACACCTGAACTACGACGAGATACGAGACGTGGTCGAGACCGTCAATAAAAAAACGTCGAATCGCCCGTCTTGAAATGACGTAGGTCGCCGGTTCGAATCCGCCCCCCACTGTCTTGGGTTCCTTTTTCTTAGCTGTGCTATTTTTCGCTAAACACGGCAAAACCCGCATCAACGAGTGTTGTTGCTTCCTTTTCCTCAAGCTGCAACCCGTCGCCAGCTTTATGGCGTCCGAAGGTCTTGACTAACGTTATTTTCTTAATATTCGTCACGTTTTTCAACCTCCTCTTTGTTTTCAGTTTTTCTTTTGCACATAGGACGTTACCATATTAAAACCTGACTTGAGGCGCCACACGTAACCGCACTGAATAATGACAAGCCTAGGGACGTTGCTAAATCGTCAAAGGTCCCTCTAGTCATGGCGCCATAACTGACGGGTTCGCTCTCGCTCCTCCTCAGTTCATAGACGCTTAATTTTGTATGAGGTTCTGCGCTTCCTTCACGTCCTTGGCTATCCTCACGCTCCCACTTTCAAACGCTGCCACTATCATGCTAACAAGTTGCTATTTTGATATGTTGCTGCCGTCATAGTCCACGGTGCTGCTGAGGCCACCGGTGAGATAGACGGGTACGACGGTAGCAATTAAGCCCAGAAAGACCGACATCGTTGTCCAGCTCGTGTCATTGGTGTAGGCGCCCCACCGGTCCGGTGTTCAGGGGGGCATGACTCCTGCCGGGCAAACCCGAAATCGATGGAAGTGGGGGCAGCCTCCTCTTGGGAGGCCGCTCTTCCCGCTTATTTCATTTCCGTGCTTTAACGTCTGGGAAGTCAAGGGAGGTCCATTCCAGAAGGTGTGGAAGTGTCCCTTTAAGTCTGGTAATGTCTAAGTCTTCAGGAACACCCATTCGCTTTTTATTTACTCTCAGCGACGGTCCACCAAACGCTTTGGCCGGCCCTTGATCCGGTAAAGTTCCAGGCCGCCTGGTTCACTAAAGTTGAAGAGGATATTAAAGCTCCCATCTTGGTGAGCTTCAGTCAGGAGTGGCCGGTACCGCAGGAAACTTTTGAGGAAATTCTCTTTAACTAGCTCCTTTTCACAGGCACTAGTATCCAAACATTCCATACTGACCCGGAGAGTGGTTTCCTCAGCATCGCCATAAAGAGAAGCCCCATACTCCCCCGTTAGGTAGTCCATGTTTTCCCGCTGGAATACGCCCCTTTCCACATCTACCCGGTTAAAGGGTGAACCTGCCACCCACACCGTTTCGGCTTCCCTTTCAGGGAGCATGATCCGGAGGTGGGTGCGGCCACAGGGACACTGATCCCGGGATACCACCGCGGTGGTATCTTCCGTATCGTAATTCAATAGTAGTGTCCCCGTCTTGCCCCCGGGGGTAACAGAGTCGTTAAAACTATCCTACCACATTCTCCGTCTTCCACAAAGTTGTTGACAGCAGGGTCGTAAACGTCCAGGTGCACCAGGTCCTCGGGCACGTGTAAACCCACCTTCTCATGACACTCCCCGCACATGGTCCCCTCGGTGCTGCCATACGTGTTATAAACCGGCACACGCCAGACTTCTTCTAGGAACGCCCGTGATTCGTCAGCAAAGCTCTCTCCACCAGCTAGCAGACGTTTAATACTGGATTCCTGTGGGTCCAATCCCTCTGATTCCATCCTTCTAGCCAAACGAAGCAGCTTAAAGACGCTACCCACAATCCCGGTTGGATGATACTTGGTTATTATGTTTACCGGGAAGGTGCAGTGCCCCACGGGAATGATGGTCATGTCTATCTTCTGGGCGGCCAAGGTCATGGTGTTAGCACCCACATTCATGCCGTAAGAGGCGCAGACCACCACCCGGTCCCCGGACGTGAAGTTTTGAGAGACAAATGCTCGGGCATACTTCTCTGCATAACGGTTCCAGTCCTCCCAGGTCAAAAAGAACGATTTGGGGTTGCCGCTGGTGCCGCTGGTTTCGTGGACAGTGAACACCTCCGGCCAGTCTACGCACTTGAACTCAAATTCCTTTGTATCTGGGGGCTGTCTCTCTCTGACGTCTTTACCAGATATGACCGGTAAATCGCGCAGGTCTTCGTGTTCCCTAATGGTTGTGGGGTCAATCTTGTTTGTACGGAACCATTTGCGATAAAAGGGAGAATTTTCCGCAGCGAACTGCACGGTGTAACGTATGCGCTCATCAACCAGGGCGTCCAGTTCACCCCGATCCATGGTTTCGATTTCTTGAGAAAAGAAACTCATAATCACCACAACTACTTGATGAATCTGTAATTCTTAACTATAACAGTTTATACGGCCCTTTTGAAAATAGTTAGGTTGAGGCAACGCGCAGCATTTCCCCTAGGGCTGTCCCGGCATTGGCCCTGAGCATGCGTTTTTTTACGGTTTTTGTGGCCTCCGCATATGCTCGGTCATATATTGTTGACTGCTGCTTAGTCACCTCAGGCGCGGTCGCAGGGCTTCGAAATCCTGTTAAGTAGCTGCTCGTCTTGGTTTAAATCCCAGTCCAGGAGTACAACCTTTTAGAAAAAAGTTCCATCCAGACTTTTATTTACAGCGCTATACTATTTCTCCATTTATGGAAATCGTGTAATCCCTAATTATTATGTTTTTTTGGGCTTTTTCCAGTGCCCTTTGGACTATAATCTCGATACCTGAGCAGCAGGGAACTTCCATATGCACAACGGAAATAGATTTTATATCCTGTTTCTGGAAGATTTCAGATAATTTGTCCACGTATTCCTCTATGGTTTTATCAAGTTTGGGACAGAAAATTATCAAAACCTTATGATTTAAGAATCGTCGATGGAAATTGGCATAGGCAAATGGAGCGCAATCGGCCGCCACCAAAAGGTCAGCATTTTTCAGGTACGGTGCATTGGGGTTTAAAAGCTGTAACTGTATGGGCCAACTTCCGAGTTCTGAAGATAAGGTCACCGGCTCATGCGTATGATTGCCCGATTTACGTAAATCCCGCGGCATTGAACCGGGACAACCGTCGACCAATGGTAACGCTTCGTAATCAGGAATTTCAATGTTATTTTCCTTTAAAAAGTCAATAGCTTCCTTTACAAGATCCTCCTGGCCGTGTTCCTGAAGATGCTGCAGGTGGGCTTTTATGACATTAGGTCCTGCTTTTTCGATATTTTCCATAACCTTGCGTTCATCATACGGTTCGCCTTCTCGTGTTTCAATTTCTATAGCACCTTCCGGGCAATCCCCAATGCAGGCCCCTAAGCCATCACAGAATAAATCACTTATAAGTCTGGCCTTCTCGTCAATTACCTGCAAGGCACCTTCAGGACATCCAGTAACGCAACTGCCACAACCAGTGCATTTTTCTTCATTGATTCGGATAATATCTCTTTTCACGCATCATCTCTCCTTTCTATAGGATCAGGGCTTTTTCACCTCTAAATAATCAACAGATGTTATAGACCTCGATCGTTGAGGGTGGTTTGGGGGCAATGTCATGAGTGACGCTGACAATGCCGGGCACTTTGCGCTATAATCTCCCCGGCGACCTTTTCGAGGATTTCAAGGGGAAGTCGGGTTGATGTCGCAGCTCGCGCATCGATGCTGTCCCAGCAGCGAACCTTGATCTGCTGGCCGCAGTCACGTTTGCCGTCGCGTATGCCCGTAACACGGTTTCGTGAAGGGTCGCCATATACTGGACGACAGAGCAACCTCAACTGAAACGAGCGGCACATTACTTCTCACTCCATAACTCGTATATTTGCAGGCAATCGACCTCGACGGCTGAATAGTACAGCGGCTCCGCGCCCAACGCCGCGCTGCCATTCGTTTCCGACGAAAATATTTTTCTTGCCAAGACTTCGTATAGTTACTATTGTCACAACCTTAGTAACGTTTATATATCGTGCTACCGTTACTACGCGTGACTGAAAACTGGGGTGTAGGGGGGTAGCGAAATGACTGCGGATAGCGAATATCGTGTTCACTTCGTAAAACAGGAAAACGGCCCACAAAGGCGGATCCGGCACGGCGCAGTCACGTTGCGCGCGGTGATAGAGAAGCGGACACCAAACGGACGCGTACTCGATAAAATGCGGCTCGGCTCCATTGACGTGGACGCGCTCGAATACGATGTCGTAAGCGACAGGAAAGAATTTTGGCGCGTCACTGATTTGTACCTCGACCTATTTGATATGCCGAACGATGCCGCCGACGTGGTTTGCGCGTATCTATCCCAGGTAGTGAAGCCGGTTACGGAGTGCGAAGCATCGGCAGATAACGATTGCGGCGGTCGGTTGCGCGAAACGATGCGCCCCGATTCGTAAAAAATATGAAACGTGAAGATCGCGCGACGATATCGGTACACGTCAAGACAAAAGCCGAGATAGATGCTATGGGCAAACGCGGCGAGACGTTTGACGATATCATCAAGCGGTTGCTTGCGTGCTATCGCGAACGTTGCGCGGGCAAATAACGATTTGGCTGGCCTGGTACCACGGAACTGTCAGTATGCCAAGCGGCGCGGACGGCGAACTATTCACAATAAGTAACGCGCTTATTGTCGCCCCCGCGTTTACAACCGTTATACTTCTCGCACCCTCGACAGCCCGTCATTAACGGGTAAATCAAATCACTCCCGTACAGTTGATACCTACGTCCAGGGAACAACTAATGATAGTCACGATTGCCGATGCCGAGACCGAAATAACCAGGGCACAGCATCGCTTGAAAGAAAGAGAACGTAGTGAGCTCCTAAGGCAAAAATAGGTATATCTGCTGTGCGCTGTCGAATTGTCAAGAGGAACGCGTGTGCCGTGCTCGATACCCCCCCGCCGACGTTACCACCTCATTAACGACGAGCCGGCCTTTATTGCTCATCGTCGGGCATAAGTGAACCCTCCGAGTTTTCCGCGACGAAAGTTTATTGGCTGCGCACTGTAATCCTGACACGAGGTTATGACATGCGTTTTATGGTTAGATGTACAATACCGGCCGAAATCGCCAACCCACTGATAAAGAGTGGAACGTTATTCAAACAACTAATGAAGTATGTCGACGACGTGAAGCCAGAGGAGCTGTACTTTACGCCCTCTCACGGACAGCGAACAATATATTTCGTGCTGGATATGCCGAGCATTGACAAAATGGCCTTAGTGACCGAGCCGCCGTGGCTCGATTGGGAGGCTGATGTTGAGATGACGCCGGTGATGACGCTTGCCGACTTGGAAAAGTCGGGACCGGACATGGAGAAAATAGTTGGCGACAGGAGGTAGCTCCGACCTAAAATAATAGACTAGTAAGCCCCTCAATTACGTTGTCGGACTGTAATAGTCGGTACACATGGCGTATGAGTTTGAGTCAATGTGCAGATACGTGTTCGTATGAACAAAAGGTCAAATCGATACAAGGGAGATGCAATCTTATGAAAGTATTAGCAATAAACGGAAGTCCGCGAACCAAATGCAACACCGCAACCCTATTAAATAATGCGCTTGAAGGAGCAGCTTCACAGCGGGCAGAGACTGAACTTGTCCATCTTTATAAACTCAATTTTAAAGGCTGCATAAGCTGTTTTGCCTGCAAATTGAAAAATGGCGAGAGCTATGGTAGGTGTGCCGTAAAGGATGATTTGACACCAATTCTCAAAAAAGCTGAGGGGGCCGATGCCATTATCTTGGGTTCTCCTATCTACCTTGGAACAGCTACCGGCGAGATGAGATCCTTCATGGAACGGCTGATATTTCCGTACTTGGTGTATGATGCAAACCACTCAACGCTTTTTACGAAAAAGATCAAGACGGGTTTAATTTACACTATGGGTGCGAAAGAAGACCAGATGAAACTAATGGGCTATGGCCAGTCTCTCGCTATTGTTGAAATGGTAATGACGAGGATCTTCGGGGAATCGGAATCGCTGTTAGTTACCGATACCTATCAATTTGACGATTATTCCAAGTATGAGTCAACATCATTTAACGTTGCAGAGAAAGCAAAAAGACGAAAAGAAGAGTTTCCAAAAGACTGTCAAAAAGCATTTGACATGGGAGTTCGCTTTGCCCAAATTCAAGGGTAGCCATTTAGCAGCAAAACACGACATCTTCGAATATACCGACGTTTTCTACGCGTTTCAGGCGATATTCAGCAACCTGTCTGAAACACCTGGAAACTTCTCTCGCGCAAGCGGGAATCTGCGAAGTGGGGCTTGAGCGCCGAAACATCCTGCGGGCGTCACTTTCCATCCGCGCGACCTTGCCTATCGATAAGCGTGCCGAGAACAAGGCGCTTGCTTAGGAGGTGATGATACGCGAGATGTCCTTCTTTCTCCTGTCCTTCTCTCTCCGCATTTCTGAAACACGAAACGAGTGCGTCTAGCGCTTGGGTATCGTCCAATCTAGCCTCGGACTCCTCATAGAGTTTTGTTTTCACTTCCGCAAGCGCACGGCTCAATAACTCCGCGTCGCTGCCTGTTAAGACCACCCCTTTCTCAATCATACTTGCCCCCGTCGTATTGGTCGATGCTACCAGCACACGCATCTAGGTCGTCATTGAGGTCAGAAGCGTGGCGCCTACCGGAGCGGCTCCAAGGGTCAAGCTCGGGTTTTTCAAGAATTTTTTGGTCTGTTTCGTTCATTCTCGCCTCCGAAGAACGAGCGACGGCAAAAAAACAACAAAGGAATCCCAAGCTTTAAATCGGGAGACAGTCAACAAACCTTTGTTGAGAATCTGCACGGGTCGGGGTTGTTTGCTTTGGCCGGCACGCCCCGTCTCGTTCTCTCTCACTTTCTTGTTTTTTTACATGAACCACGCTACATAATAGCTTGATCGGTTTTTTCTGACGTCAGAAATAGCGTCAAAACGGTCGTTATTTCTGGTGGTAGGACTCCTGTGCAATTTCTTTGAACCAAGTGATGCGTTGCCACTCAGGCAATATTTATGTATGGTCAACGAACTCTTTGCGATTAGGTGAAAACCGTGGTTAAAATACCTGATGAAGTACTCAACGCGATCAACAACGAGAAAAACCCGAAGATCTTGGCAACCGTCGGTGCGGACGGGGCTCCGCACGCAATCCAGGCGGGAAGCATCGGGGCACCATCGAACGAGATGATGATTGTCGGCGCCATCTTGATGAAGAAGACCGGAAAGAACCTGGAAGCGATGAAGAGGGACAACAAGCTGGCCTCGATCCTGGTCCTCGACGGCATTAAGTCCTACGAGGTAAAATGCAAGGTGGGGGACTTAGTCACCTCTGGACCGTTGTTCGACAAGATGTCCGAGAAGATCAAGCAGAGTGGTCTGACTCTTCAGGGCGTCTGGACCTTCACACCGGTCGAGGTCTTCAACCAGAGCGCCTCCTACGACGCCGGCACGAAGATGGCTTAGATCAACATCTCTGCAGGACGTTGGCTCCTGCTAGCTTGAGTGTCACAGCTCTAATCAAGCTTATTGTTGGTTCGCCGCCACCAAGTATTCATCAGAGGATTTCAATTAGCCTGTATCGGGGGGTAGCACTTCACCGTTAGCCGATGCCGCACTTTTTTTTTGCGAACGGCGTGCTATCTAACGTTTGCGTGTAGCTTTTGCGTTCGGCACGAGCGCATTCGCAGAGCCGGAGGCACAGGGGTCCCGAATCCGTGTCTGCACGTAGCTTCCCTCTTTCCACATCGTTGTCGCCTTCCAAGTCTCTTTAGCTTTGGCCGGGTCGCGCCTGATTGAGCGGACCGTGGCCCTCCTCTGATCAACGTTGATACCATCTACTACGCGCGCTATTTCCCAAACCTCCTTTGCTGAATACATTATCTACAAAATGGTGTGACTTGCTGCTTCTGGCGTTCACTTTGTTCCCGTTTAATAGTATTCCACTATTTCGGCGCGTTTCACGGTCGCAATACCCGTGGCCGCAAAAAGGCAAGTATCATGACAGAACAATAGCGTGAAAAGGATGTGATTGTTTATGTCATCAATGAGGGCCGTTCAAATTAGCAAGCCAGGTGCTGATTTCGAATTGGTGCAAAAGGAAATCCCAGAGCCCAAGGAGAATGAAGTACGCGTCAAAGTCCAAGCCTGCGGCGTTTGCCACGGAGAAGCCGTAGTAAAAGAGGGGACCTTTCCTGATATCAAATATCCCCGAGTCCCAGGACACGAAGTTATCGGGACAATTGACAAACTCGGTTCGAATGTTTCTTACTGGGAGATTGGTCAGCGAGTGGGAGTGGGGTGGTACGGAGGGCCATGTCTCGAGTGTGAAGCGTGCCGAATGGGGGACCCCAGTGCGTGTACGAGCTTCTTAACCACAGGGGTCTCATTTGATGGCGGCTTTGCAGAATACATGGTCGTACCAATACAAGCATTGTCAATGATACCCCCCGAGCTCAATTCACTAGAAGCGGCGCCTCTAATGTGTGCCGGTAGGACAAGTTTTAGTGCCTTGCGTTACAGCGGTGCGAAGGCCGGCGATCTGGTCGCGATACTAGGCCTCGGAGGCCTTGGCCATTTGGCGGTTCAGTTCGCTCGAAAGCTTGGTTTTAAAACGGTAGCACTATCGCGCGGCACGGAAAAACAAGAGTTGGCCTATACGCTCGGTGCCCACGTCTATATTGATACTGAGTCTTCAAATCCGGCGATGGAGCTCCAAAAACTTGGCGGCGCACGAGTTATTCTGGCTACCGCGCCCAACGGTAAAGTGATCTCGGACGCCGTAAATGGGCTTGGTTTTGAGGGTGAGTTGATATTAGTCGCCTATCCTAGCGAACCGATACAAGCCTTTGCCTGGCAGTTGTTGGGCGAACGGCGTTCGATCAAAGGATGGACCGTCAGACCGGCAAAATATTTGTCAGAAGACGTGTTGAATTTTAGTGTTATTTCCGGGGCTCTGCCGATGATAGAAGTTTTTCCGTTAGAGCAAGCGGGATTGGCATACGAGAAGATGATGACCGCCAAAGTACATTTTAGGGCGGTGTTAAGAATGGGTGACTGACGGGAGGCCATGATGCAAGACGTCTTAAAACTTATTCAGGAAAGGCACTCAGCAAGGGCTCCCTTCGATCCGCAACGCCCCGTAGAGGAGCAGGATCTGAGGCAGATTTTGGAGGCAGCGCGATGGTCGCCTACCGCCCACAACATGCAGAACTTTGAAATACTCGTCGTCGATGATACGAAGCTTCTGGAAACGTTGGGTAAGATTGAATCTCATATCTCCGAGGAGTTCATTCAGGAGAACTATCAGCAGCTCTCGTTTTCGGAAGAGGAGTTACGTCAAAAGAAGGTCGGAATCATCGGCACCATGTTTCCGCCGACCTGGACGGATCCTGCTAAGGTGGACGAGGCCGTTCGCGAGATTTCGTCCCTGAACCGGACCATTCGAGGTAGTCCGATGCTTCTGATCGTGATCTACGATCCAAAGAAAAGAGCTCCTGCTTCCGAGGGTGATGTGTTGGGCATTATGAGCCTCGGCTGTGTTATGGAGAACATGTGGCTTATGGCGCAGTCCTTAGGGATCGGCTTTATGATAATGAGTGTCTTCAGCGCAGACTCAATAGAGAATGAGGTAAAGCGAGTTCTCAACATTCCCAAAAACGCGAAGATTGCCTACGCCTGTCGCCTGGGGTACCCTGTCTCTGCTCCAGCCAAATATCTAAGGGTGCGCCGCGACGTCGAGGATCTCACCCACTATAACCGATTTGGTAATAAGGCGTAAGACTACGCGGCCATACGCCCCTTTTCGGCTGCACGCTCGTCTCGCACAAGAGGCACATAAGGGATTCGATCGTCAAAATGAATAAACTCCTGAAGTGAAGATAGCCAGTTTGCCACGGAAAAAGAAAAGGCAAAGAAATAGCGAAGTGAGCGTAAGCGAATTTGTGGACTTAAAAAACACTCTCATGGATCTGGCAAAGCGTACGGAAGCTGCGGGAAAAGCGCTTTAGAACTTCAGTGAGGACGTTCTTACGTTCGGCTGGTATTTGATGTCGCAGTTCCTCGACACGGTGGCGATCTACTTACTGCTAAACCGTAGCAGTCATTACCAAGGTTATCGGTGTGTCAATTTGCGAGGTTGGTAGTGCTGAAACGCCGACAAGAGTTTGTCCGGAAAGACCGTACCACAAATTTAGACTAGCATCGGCGGTCCCGGGGGTATACGCGGTGTACCCTTGCGATGTGTAGCCGCTTATCAGCTGGTTCTTGAAGGCAAGCGCCTCTGAATAAGAGTTCATGGGATAAACTTGCGCGTTATACGTCTTTCCGTTCTCCGTGAGCGTACCCACGTAGGCTTGCCTACCATTTGCCGTGGTGCGCTCAAATGGTGAAACCGTGGTAAGTCCTGCACCTAGACCAGCGGTATTCAATCTGCTCGTGTAATCGGGTAGGCTCGAAGACGCTGGCTGCGTCGTGGGTGACGCACTTGGTGCCACTGTCGCTGCTACGGAAGCTGACGCTTGCGGGATCGGCGTGGTCGCGGCGACCGACGCTTGAGTGGACGGGGAAGCTACGGATCGGTTCGCTATTTGTTGAGACGCAGATATCGCGCCCGCTACGAGAGAAAACAATAAAAGGACTAGCACGCCGTAAAGGATGTAACGCTTCCTAAACCCCCGAGATGGTTCCTTGGGCGGAGAGGGGTACGATCGCTGGCCCAAAGGCTCTTCCCGCTGAGGTGGGGGAGCTGCACCACTCAATCCCGCGTACTTGCCCCTCCCCTCATCGCCCAAAGGCTCTTCCGGCTGAGGTGGGGCAGGTGGCTCGGGCGCTGACGTTGCAGGGGGGATGAACGACTCGCCGCAATCTGCGCAAAATGCGGCGTATGGTTGATTTCTCGCGCCACAGTTCTTGCAGAACTTTACATTATCCATAACGCGCTCGTATAAGTAAATCGGCTCGACAATAGAGCAAAGGCCGGCGTATCCTCAGTGTTATTACAGTTGTTGGCTTACACACACGATTTAAAGATACCGATTTGTGCCCGTGTTTTGGGTGGTAATGTGCCGGTTCATAGAACCGTGTTTGCGGTTGAGACAGACCGAATCAGCCGAAGCTTGACATGACGTTCTCGACAAGACTGTAGGGAATGTCCCTCTTGCTACCCAATGCAAACAGTACGATATCCCTGCAAGCGAGTAGCTTCTCAAAATCCTGAGCAGACAGTACGACGCGCTCATCGCCTTGACTCACCGCCACTATGTTTAACGGCTCGTACGAGTCTGCGATGAAGCGCTCTTTTCTGTTTATGTCGCGGTTTGCCATTTCATCACCCTTTCTTGATCATCGTACGAGGTGCGTCAATAGCTTTGCCCTCGCCGTGGCAAAGAAGGAACGCCCACGTACAAGACCTCCTTTGTAATTCAATAGTTTCGCTTAAAAAAGAGCCAGAATATAACTCCAGACAGAACGATGAAAAGTGAAGCGACGTAGATCGGGGCCTGGGCGACAATCTGCGCCGCGAGATACCCGGCAACAACTGGCGGAATGGCCTGCGCCACCGCGGTCACGCTCGCGTTTATGCCGAGGATCTCACTCTGAACCGATTCGCCTGCAGAGCGGCTCTCAATCGTCGTAAGAAATGCTTGTGAGAGCCTGTTCTTAACGGAAAAAAACGGAGCCACGAACCGCAACTGCCACGATGCATTGGGGAGGAAGACGCGAGGACGAGAAATCCTGTTCGGTCAGCGTGACACGAAGAACTTTGTAATCGGATACTTCAAGAGTCTCCGGAGAATGAAGGCTTGGGCAATTACGATCCACACACCCACGTACGCCAGGGTCGATAGGCGCGCCGGAGTAGGCGCAAGGCTGTGTGGGTCGACGATTGTTGTCATAAGATGGTTGCGCCGCAGCGCAAGCGGCCAGCCGATGCTACCGCTCGTCAGCACAATTTGAAGCGTGCATGGCGTCGATCTTATTACCTATCGTTGCAAAACCGTTGGCCACAACGATTGTGGGTGCGGATCTACCCTATTCGTGGGTCTGCGCCGAGGTCGAAAAATGGAAACGATGGTCATCCGCATATTTGAGCAGCATCTCGACTTCCTGTCAGCAGATGCGGTGATGCAACTTGCTCAGCAATTTGCGGACCAGTTCGGGAACCTATATTCCCGTCCGAGCCTCGAAGATGTACCCCCCGAGGAATTAAGCAAAGCGCACAAATTTCTTTTTCAGGAGATAAAACAGCTTGTCCGACGCGATAGTCGCTTGGATCTGCGTTATCCTGATGAGGCAATAAGCAACGCTGTGTTAATGTTGCTCGACAGCTTGGTGCGAGTCGTTTCGCCCCCATCGAACGATGTGTGAAACGACTATCGCCTGTGTGCCGACGCATTTCGCAAGTGCCCCGTCTAACGTGAGCGCTGAGCTGCTCTGCTGCATCGTGAGCGAAGCGTCTTTCAGCGGTCAAATGACTTGTTGAAGTGTCCCATTAAACGTTATCACGACGTCGCTAACTTGGATGATGTAACTTGCAGGAGACGTCGGCTGGCTGCCCTGCATTTTTATATACGAGGTGGTGCTGGGCAGGCTGTTTGCAACACTTAGATAGCTCTGATGTGTATTAGTTGAGCTTGCAGTTGTCAGAGCTGGGAAATTAACAAGCTCCGCAGCAGTTGTGGCGTTATATCCTTGATCGATGGAGTTGACATAATTACTTGCATCAGACGCGGAGGCAAACTTCGTGTACTGTGCTGTGTACGTGAGGCTTTCATTCGGATTGCTTACTCTGTAGGTCACCATAGCGGTCGTGGCATTGACCCATTGGGTTGATTGGTTCAACGTTCGAACCCAGCTGGCGTTGTTATACGCTTGCAGATCATCGTTAATGACGGCTTGGAGCACTGGATCGTGGGTTGTGCCGCTAGCAGGTTGCGAGGTACTTTGATTCTGCGTGCTGGACGTGCAGCCGGCAGCTAGAACACTTGCGATTATCGCTGCAGCAATGAGGATAGCGACTCTTGATCTCATAAAGTAAATAAGCGCCGATTCCACAATTAATAGTTTTCTATTCGCGAAAAGCAAAGCTGCTAGGCTCTTCTTTTTTAAAAAAAGGTTTCATGGGACTTCTTTTAACATTTTTTCAGCTTGAAAGCGCTTAAATGGGGAATAAGCGGCACCAGCTGCTTTCCCGGTGCTGGTCGAGGAAACTTGCAGACAAAGCTGGTCCTATGGCGTTAGAGTCACTGACATCGTCAGTCTTTCTTTTGCTTTCCAAACACGCTGAGGATTTCTATCGGAACGGGAAGCACGATGATGGTGTTGTTCTCTTCACCGATTTGGACCATCGCCTGATAGAGCCGAAGCTGCAAAGCGGCAGGTGACTTTTCGATCGTCTGAGCAGCTTCCAATAGACGATCTGCTGCCATCGCTTCACCTTCTGCAAGCGTGATACGCGCGCGTCTGTCGCGTTCTGCTTCAGCTTGGGCGGCCATCGATCGCTTCATTTCCTCAGCGAGCTCCACATCCTTCAGCTCGACTGATAATACGTGAATCCCCCACGGCATGGTAAACTCGTCGACAAACTTGCGGATTGTTTCGCCGAGCTCGTCACGTCGAGCGAGGACTGTGTCAAGCTCAGAGGTTCCTACGACGTCCCGCAGACTCGACTGTGCGAGTTGGTTTATCGCGTACCCGTAGTTGTTTATCTCGATGACCGCCTTATCTGCCTGGACGACTTTGTAGAAGATCACCGCGTTGATCTTGCACGAGACATTGTCTTTCGTAATGACTTCCTGCCGCGGAATGTCTAAGGTGTTCACGCGCAAGTCCACTTTCTTGAGCGATTGAAACGCTGGGAATACGTAGCGCAATCCAGGGGAGTAGACGGTTCTGAACGATCCGAAGGTGAACTTCACCCCTCGTTCGTATTGGTAGATCACGCGAAGCCCAGTGAGCAGATAAATGGCGACCACCACGACGACAAAAATCGCCAGTGCAATAATAGGACTAATATCTATTTGAGCAAACATGGACGACACCGCTCACACAAATGATGCGCGGAGTGATTAACTTTTCTAGCAAAAAAAGTTCCGCTCCGCAGGCTTTAAAAAAGAAAACGGGTACGAATCCCTGTTTCGCTACTAGCCGTCACCGAGGCATCGAAGAAGTTCTTGATACCTTGCTCACGTCTTGCTGATACTTGTGCTGTAGTCTTCAGAAAAGTGTCACTGTATTTCGTACAGGCAGGAC
The DNA here is from genome assembly GCA_003162175.1 of Candidatus Methanoflorens crillii. Taxonomy (GTDB): domain Archaea; phylum Halobacteriota; class Bog-38; order Methanoflorentales; family Methanoflorentaceae; genus Methanoflorens; species Methanoflorens crillii. The sequence continues at coordinate 16,211 of PMMR01000051.1, forward strand.
TGAACATCCTCTCCGAGTTTGCCGATTGCATCTGCCCGGCACCGCTTGCAATGGCGCATCTGTCGTATGTATTTCGTACACTCGTCCTGCATCTTGCGCTTCATCTCCATTGTTGGCGGCGTAATATTCGCAAACTTGTATTGTGCAATGAGAGGGATAACGTTGAATGTATACACACCCATTTCGGCTACCTTTTTCGCAATCTCTGGAATATGTTGGTCGTTGATGCCCGGAATATAGACCGTATTAATTTTAACGATCATATGCCGCTTTACCGCCTCTTCAATGCCCTTTAACTGCTGGGAGAGGAGGATTTTTGCACCTTCGATCCCCGTATAGCGTTTGCCCTTGTAATTAACAAACTGGTAGATCTTTGCGCCGATCTCCGGGTCAATGGCGTTAAGGGTGACGGTGATATTACCCACATCATATTTCTGGAGCAGGTCGATCTTATCGGGGAGCAACAGTCCGTTCGTACTGAGGCACTTGATAACATTGGGGTACTGCTCGTCAAGGCGGCGAAGCGTTTCAAAAGTCTCTTCATTTGCGAGCGGCTCGCCCGGCCCGGCGATCCCTATGACTTTAATATACTCATATTTGTCAAGAGCTTCTTTAACCAATTCCATAGCTTCATCAGGATTGAGTACTCTTGTTGTGACACCGGGGCGGCTCTCGTTCACACAGTCAAAGTCACGAATACAGTAATTACACTGGATATTGCATTTGGGTGCTACCGGAACGTGACACCGCCCGAATGTGTGGCACGCTTTTTCGGAAAAGCATGGGTGTTCCTGGATCTTGCGCATCTGTGACGGATCCCAAAGGACTTTACTACCTGCTACTTCTGCAGTTCTCATTTCATCGGACATAGTCAACACCACTACGTGCGTTATGAATGTTCAAATAAAGTTCAGTCGTGGTAGAGTCATCCACTTTACCCGTAACGACTCTGTTTTCCCATTTGTTAAAGGTTGTCGGTTTCATTATTGATAAAAAAGGGATTATCCTTCTCTCTCAGGCAATTCTCTCCGTAAAATCGACCGTGGGTAAGCTCAGAACCCCCACTGCTCTAAAGGTTTTTTCATGAGTCGTGCTTTTGTCACTCTCCTCAGTCATCGACCGGATAAATTGTAGCAAGCGCTTTGCGCTGCCTTGTGATGTGGTCCGCGTAGTTTCGCTCGTTTGTTCAGAAACCCCAAAAAAGCGGCTGGACGCTTCGCAAAGCATCCCAAAAAGACTTGCGTATATTATTATGAAAACATTAATATTAAAATGTTTGCTTGATGTGTCCCCATCGAACGCGCACACCAAGCATCAAGGTATTTACTTGGAAGCTCGCGGCGTTACCGGATTTATTCTCCGCCCCAATCTTCTTCAGGAAGTTCGCAGCATTTCCTAAGCGCTTCACGGGCTGTCGCGACAGCTGGCATGCCTGCCGTGACCACGAGGACCCCCAGCGTGTCGAGGACCTCTTCACGCGAAGCGCCCATGTTCATTGCGGCCCGCATCTGCGCGGTTGCACAGGCTTCACAGCCCATTGAGGAAACCACTGCGAGGGCGATTAGTCTCTTTGTTTTTGCCGAAATCGCTCCATCGCTGAGAAGCGTTTTGTCCATCTCATATATGATGTCAAACATCTTCGGATGCGACTCATAAATGAGCTTCAGAAGCGCGGGTGAGAATCCCATGTCTTTCCTAAGTTCTTTAAGTTCTACATCTCCAATAGGCATAATTTAAACCTCTAAATACTCATAAATGTTATAATATAAATCAATAGTTGAATTGGTGAAAGCGAACTCATACGGCTGTGGCAGCATCAGAAACGAGGCTGGCGCCTAAATCAAGGCACTGCTCGGGGTGGCCGCCTGAGGTGTTGCTTAACGACGGCTATCATCACACGAAAAATGAAAAACGCCGAGGAAGAAGAGTTTTCTGAGGACCGCAAGAAACGCGAGCGGTTGAAAGAGCCTGAGGGCTTGCCGAAAGGCGAAGAGTGTCCCCATTATCCCTGTCATTTCAAAGGACAAGTGTGCGTATTTTGTTATTGCCCGAAGTACCCGTGTGAGGACTCTCAGCTCGGTAAGTGGATACTGAGTTCTCGAGGCGACGTTATCTGGACGTGTATCGCTTGCAGACTAATCCACAAGCACAGAATAGCGGAATATCTGCGCGGCCATCCTAACGCAACTATCGACGAATTGAAGCGCATTGACGCCGAGTAGTCGTGCGCGCGATACCAAAGTGCAGAATCCTTTTTTACACAGCCGGGCAGCTGAGCACTGGTAATATCCCGGTGGACGTGCAGCTTGCCATCAATTTTATATAGAACTGTACGCAATGTAATCACGTCATTTCACGTTTACAGGAGGAAGAATATGGCAGGACGATCCACAGGACAACTTGTTAATGCCGGCGGACAGCCGATTTTGATTCTCAAAGAGGGTGCCACTCGGACGCGAGGCGAGGAAGCCCAAAGCATGAATATCGAAGCTGCGCGCGCCGTAGCAAATGCAGTACGTACGACTCTTGGCCCTAAGGGGATGGACAAAATGCTCGTCGATAGTATCGGCGATGTTGTCATCACCAACGACGGAGCAACCATCCTAAAAGAGATGGATATTGAACATCCCGCTGCAAAGATGGTAGTTGAGGTCGCCAAGGCCCAGGACGACGAAGTCGGCGACGGGACCACAACCGCAGTTGTGCTCGTTGGTGAACTTTTGCGAGAAGCAGAGGAGCTTTTGAGTGAAGATGTCCACCCTACGATAATCGCTGCGGGGTTCAACTTGGCCGCGCGCAAGGCGACAGACGTCCTTACTCAAATGGCTTTTGAAGGCGATGATGCGACGCTTAAACACGTTGCGATGACGGCCATAACGGGAAAGGGCGCTGAGATGATGCTCGGCGAGATAGCTGATATTGTTGTCGAAGCGGTGCAGCTCGTCGCTGAGGGCGTCGACGGCAAGAAAACCGTCGACCCCGACGACATCAGTGTGGTGCGCCGCTATGGTGCATCGGTCGATGATTCAAAACTCGTGCACGGCCTCATCATCGACAAAGAAAAAGTGCACCCGCTTATGCCCACGACGGTGAAAGATGCCAAGATAGCACTTCTTAACGTTGGCTTGGAGATCGAAAAGACGGAGATCGACGCGAAGATTGAGATCAACGATCCAGCACAGATGCAGTCGTTCTGGGATGAAGAAGAGCGGAGGCTTGAATCGATCGCCGACAAGGTGATTGCAAGCGGGGCAAACGTCGTTTTTTGCCAGAAAGGGATTGACGATCTCGTCCAGCATTATCTTGCGAAAGCGGGCATCTTGGCGGGACGACGGGTCAAGAAAAGCGATATGAAACGCCTCGAAAAGGCGACTGGGGGCAAGATCACCGACACGCTGGAGGATATTGGCCAACTCGGCTATGCCGGTTTAGTGCAAGAACGAAAAGTCGGCGACAATGAGATGATTTTTGTCGAAAAAACCCAAAACCCCAAAGCGGTATCTATTTTGCTCCGCGGTAGCATCGAACACGTTGTCGACGAGATGGATCGGGCGGTAAACGACGCCCTGAAAGTCGTCTCATTGACCCTTGAGAAGAACCAAGTACTAGCAGGCGGTGGCGCTCCAGAGATTGAACTTGCAATGACTCTGCGCGACTACGCGACGACTTTTGGCGGGCGTGAACAACTGTCCGTCCGCGCCTTTGCGAATGCGATGGAGATCATTCCAAAAACGCTCATTGAAAATGCCGGTGGAGATCCACTAGACAAGATTGTGGAGCTTCGCAGTGCCCACGAATCGGGCGATCGAAATGCCGGTATATCACTGGACGGTGAGGTGAGGGACATGCTAGCTCTCAATGTTGTTGATCCGCTCCGCGTAAAACTAAACGCGGTCGAATCTGCGATGGAGACTGCCAACATGATTTTGAGGATTGACGATGTCATCGCTGCGAGTACAGAACAGCCTGAACTTGGCGGCGGAAGTCCAGAGATGTACTGAGAAGTGGAACTGTGATTGACCGCTGACTGTGCTTGGCAGTCATCGTTCTCCTTTTTTTGAGGCCACGAATCGCGAATGCGGATCCGGCCTCCGATCTACGACGCAAAGGCTGCTCGGCCAGCTAACGCAACTTATAAATAGTCAAGAATTGCTCATTTGAGTGGTTTTCAGGCGAAGGTCGGCAGGCGGAAGTTTGCACCACGACACAGTGAGTCGTGAGCTTATGCGGCAACAAGGGATTCTTGCGGTTTTGATTGTTGCGATAATGCTGTCTTCGTGTGGTTGTTTAGGGGGTGGGCAGAGCAATGATACTAACACGGCACCTCTCGCCAACTCTTTACTAGTCGTCAGATCGGTTGAGGTAATGGTGGGCTACAACACCTCGCTTTCCTGCGTGTTGAACATAACGAACGGGCAGGGCCTTGACAATCAGGTCGTTTACTGGTATCTCGACGGCCAGCCTCTTGGGCAAAGCTCCACCTACTTTGGTTTTGCAACGTACAACCTGTCTGTCAGCGACGTCTCGGGACTTGCGCTGGGAGAACACCAAATTCTCGCAGAATACAAAGGCAACGCCGATTATGCGGGCTCACAAGCGGAAGGCGTGTTGCTCGTTATCGCGGCACCAACGCCAACACCAACCCCAACGCCAAGACCAACCGCAACGCCACGACCAACAGCAACACCAACCCCAACGCCAAGACCAACCGCAACGCCACGACCAACCGCAACACCAACCCCAACGCCAAGACCAACCGCAACACCAACCCCACAACCATCGTCGTCGCCAGCCCGGACGCTCAGACCTACACCAAGTCCGTCACAAACACCCACAGCAAGTTCTTCGCCGACCCCGTCGAGGCGAACGCGATCGGTTACCTAAGGTGCGAGGACGTGTCGTCGCGGCGCGATCGGCGGCCGATGCGGTCGTGACTTTTCACACTTCTCAGGTAGGCAAGGGGCGATCCATGCGAGAATTATGCGCAGACATGCTACGATGGAGCTTGAGAAGCGTGCCGCAGACTTGAAGCGTGGCGGTGATCGCGTCACTTACGTAGGGCATGTGATTTGAGCCAATCAGCAATCGCCGGTAGCTCAAGTTCGTTTCGCGCAATAGCTAACACGAAACTCTTTATCGGTGCTTTGGCATCTATATAGTAACCATTTTGCTCTAGGAAGAGATCGCACGCTAGGAAACCGGTTCTTTTCGTGCCCTTAATCAATGCATGCGTACTGATGATACATTCGATCAGGGAAGCTGCTTTCAAGAATGTGCTGGGGTAAGGCGTGTAGCCGTGAATTTGCGTTCGAGGACGATCAAGGCAGCTTGAAATTAGATTATCGCGAATGCCGGGGTGAAGACAAGCGTAGCGCTCGCCTTCAATCACCTCAATCATCTCGTGGTGTATGCTTCGAATCTGCTGCACCGTCAAGTACACCACCACCACTAAAACTCCGCAAGCTCTTCTAGCACGCTCCGGTATCGCTCTATGGCGTCACTGAGCAACTGCTTAAAGTCCTCTTCGTGCTGAAAAGGTTCGTCAGTAGTGCCTGACTTGCCTGTGTCTGCCTCTCCTTTAATCTTTGACAAACTTGTTGTATGCGCGGCTTTGAAAACCGTGGTATTTAGAGTATCCCTCAGCGTCGCGCTGATCTAGCGACTTGTCGTTAAATGAAACGAGTGCCTCCGAATATAGCGCCTTGGGCGAACTTCGAGCGACGGCGGTTGCAGTCCCATTATGCAGTAGCAGCGTGGCCGACCCGGTGACCCGCTCTTGCGTTTTGTTGATGAACGCGTCTAGTGCGGCGGTCAGCGGTTCGTCAAGCAAGCCTTGATAGATCAGCTCAGCCCACGCCGCTTCAACGTGCGCCTTGAACTTGCGTTCCTGCCGAGTCAGGACCAGTGCTTCCAACTCTTCGTGAGCCGTCAGAATAACTGTCGCAGCTGGATGTTCGTAGATCTCTCGCGCTTTGAGGCCAAGAACACGGTCCTCTATGAGGTCGGTTCGACCGACACCGAATTTCCCCGCCACTTCGTTGAGCTTTCTGATGAGCTGGAGTCCGCTCACTTGTGCGCCGTCTAATGCGACTGGGATGCCTTTTGCGAAATCGAGGCTCAACAGGAGCTTCCCTCGCGTTTTCGTCGGCGCCGTTGTCCACTTATAGATGTCCTCCGGCGGGATACGTGAGGGATCTTCGAGACGTCCCCCCTCGATGGAACGCGACCATAGGTTTTCATCTACGCTGTACGGCTTCTCAAAAGTAATCTGGACGTCAAGATTGTGTTCGAGCGCATATTCGATCTCCTCGGAACGCGTGAGATTGAGCTCACGCATTGGCGCGTGAATTTTGTATTTTGATGCTCGGAACACCGCTTCGAATCGAAGTTGGTCATTGCCCTTTCCGGTGCAGCCGTGTGCGATCGCTGAGACGTGCTCTCTCTCAGCGATTTCGAGCACTTTCTTTGCGATGAGTGGTCGGGCAATGGCCTGTCCCAGGGTATATCCTTCGTAGTTGCCGTTTGCCTTGATCAGCGGAAACAAGTAGTTCTCTACGAACTCGTTCTTCGCGTCGACGGTGTAGTGCTTGTCGCTCAGCTTTCCAGCCCGCGCTTCTGCTTTTCTCAGGTCGCTCTCGGGTTGGCCGACGTCAACCGTAACCGTTACTATCTCATCATATTGGTACTGCTCTCTCAAGATCGGAATGCAGACAGAAGTGTCAAGACCTCCAGAATATGAAAGCACGACTTTACTCATCTTAGTCACCTTGATGAACTGGCAAGGGTTTTACAGGTGCACGCGTGTTTTTAATCGGCTCCCTCAAGCGCGCGCGTGTATTACGGCGGTGTTGGCGACCGTATCTGAGAACCGCTGTCTCGGGTCACCTTGAGTCGCGAAGCCAACGATCAGATCGAGTGCGAATAGGAGCGCGAAAGCCGGAAGCCAGGCTTTGGTGAAACTTCTCACAAAAGCCTTTGTATAGCTCATGCTGCCCGCAAGTGACCTCACTTTTACGTCCATAAAGCGCTTACCGATTGTCGCGCCTGTTGATCCTTCGAGTGCGACATAGTAGCCCCACACGATGATGAGACCAAATATGGCTGAAAATCCCGAAAATAATCCGCCATAAGCGTTCACGTTCAATACTAATAAAGGCAAAAACAAAACAAGTGCTAGCACGGCGCTTAACACCACGAATACAACGAGCAAAATTAACGAGTCGATGACGAATGCTATTGCCCGTCGCGTCCATAGATTTTGGAGTGCGCTGTTGGCTCGTACGACTTCAAACCTTCGCTGCATAGTGTCGCTCCACAGTTACACGCGCGAGCTTAAAAGCGTTTTTGTCGACGCTGCACCTTGTGATCTCTCTCGTTTCCGCCACGCTTGATATTGCGGTCCTCTAACGCGAAGCAATGTGCGGGACAGTTCGCTGCTTTCGTGGCTATTGCTCTCGCGCATGAGCGGCTAGGTACAAAAAACAGCACGCACGCTGCTCAAGGAACGGCGGCTTTAAACACACGCGACCCGGGTCAACCACTGCGAGCGGCGCGTCGTGCACGTAATTAGCTTTCCGGCCATAAATCGTTAATATAACTATTCAAAGGCCTGATCGTAAGGTTCTGAGCTCGTGGCTTATCGCAATGCTCGAGCATCGTGTGGATGGCATCCGCAGAAGCTCGGGCTCCCTGGACACTTGTTATGTACGGCACATTGTGATCTACGGCTGCGCGCCGCAGCACCTCTCCATCAAGCCTGGACTGCTTCCACGTAGGGGTGTTGATTATTAGTTGTATCCCCCCGCTGCGCATCATGTCAAGCAGTTCGGGGCTGTCGGTGAGTTTGGGCACCCTAGTTACTGGCACGTCGCCATCTCTAAGGAAGTTTGCTGTCCCGACCGTTGCCAGCAGCCTGAATCCGACTTTGTGTAGTGATTTTGCAATGCCGCATAATTCAGGCTTGTCCTCGTCTCGTACCGAGATGAACACCGTCCCCGAAAGTGGTAGTTCATTCTCGCTCGCAAGGGCTGCCTTGTAAAATGCTCTTCCGAAGTCATAGTCTATGCCCATGACCTCTCCCGTACTTTTCATTTCGGGGCCTAATATCGGATCTACTCCGGGGAGTTTGTCAAACGGGAGCACCACTTCTTTCACGGCAACGTGCCCGATCGTGGGCTCTGTCGGATAAAGGTCGCGCAACCGCTGTCCCATAATCACTTTGGCGGCGATCTTTGCCAATGGCACGCCTGTGGCTTTTGAGACATAGGGAATCGTTCTGCTTGAGCGTGGATTTGCTTCTAGGACGTAAACCGTCCCGTCTTTTATCGCCAGTTGAAGGTTGATGAGCCCAACGACGTTCAGCGCACGGGCAATCCTCCTCACATAGTTCTTGATGATTTCCTGCGTCTCAGCGTCAATTGATTGAGCTGGGATGACGACCGCCGAGTCGCCGGAGTGAATCCCTGCCTCTTCGATATGTTCCATTATTGCGGGCACGAGGACCTGGTCTCCGTCACTAACCGCGTCGACGTCGATCTCAACTGCGTGCTGCAAGAACCTGTCGATCAGTACCGGGTGTTGTCTGGATACCTTCACCGCTTCGTCAATATAACGGCCCAGCTCAGATTCGTCGTAGACGATCTCCATGGCGCGGCCCCCGAGCACGTATGAAGGTCGTACGAGAAGCGGATAACCTATCTCGCGCGCGATTTTCGTTGCTCCCTCGCGCGAGGTCGCGGAACCGCTTTCCGGTTGCGGAATGGCGAGCTGTTGCAACAGTCTGGAAAACCGATCTCGATCTTCTGCAATGTCGATAGAATCGGGGGACGTGCCGAGGATCTTCGTTGAAAGTCCCCTTCGCTTGATCTCGCTTTCAAGAGGGATTGCGAGGTTTACCGATGTTTGGCCCCCGAATTGCACAAGAACGCCATACGGTTCTTCTTTTTCAATAATATTCATCACATCTTCCAGCGTTAGAGGTTCAAAGAAGAGCTTGTCTGACGTGTCATAGTCGGTCGAAACCGTCTCGGGATTGTTGTTTATGATATGCGCTTCTATGTGTTCCTCTCGTAGCGAGAGCACCGCATGGACCGTACAGTAATCGAATTCAATCCCTTGTCCTATTCTGATGGGGCCTGCCCCTATGATGAGCACTTTCGTTCGGTCTGTAGGGACAACCTCGTTCTGCACTTCGTAAGTGGAATAGTAGTATGGCGTTTGCGCTCGAAACTCAGCGGCGCACGTATCGACCATCTTGTACGTCGCCGTTACGTTGTGCGTTTTGTGATGTCTGAGGTCTGTGACCTTCGTTCGTTCAAAACCGGTTAGGTCAGCAATCTGCTGGTCGGTGAATCCGAGGCGCTTTGCTCGTCGCAGATCTTCAGCGCTCATCTGCTTAGCGTGTCCGTTCAGGTACTTCCCTTCGAGGTGAGCCTCAAAGTCAACGATATTCTTAATCTTACGTATGAAAAATGGGTCAATATCCGTGCGTTGCGCTATTTCGGCGATAGCGTGCCCTTTCTTTAGGGCGCTGTGGATCTGAAATAGTCGCTTGTCCGTGGGGGTGGACAGCAAATCAATGGGATCTTCGGCGATGGAAACCGCGACATCCAAATCGAGCGATCGGATCGCTTTCTGGAGCGACTCCTCGAGCGTTCGACCAATCGCCATGACTTCGCCCGTGCTTTTCATGGCCGTTCCTAGGGTGTTATCTGCGCGCGTGAACTTGTCAAACGGCCATCTCGGTATTTTGACGACCGTATAATCTATGGCTGGCTCAAACGAGGCGGGCGTTTCGTTGGTAACTCGGTTGGGGATTTCGTATAGTTGCATCCCGATTGCGATCTTTGCTGAGACGCGCGCGATGGGATACCCCGTCGCTTTTGATGCAAGCGCGGATGAACGTGACACCCGCGGATTTACCTCGATAACGCGGTACTCTCCGTTCTTCAGGGCGAACTGTATGTTGCACCCGCCCTCGATCCGCAGGGCACGAATAATTCGTATCGAAGCGCTTCGCAGCATCTGGTGTTCAACATCGGAAAGGGTTTGCGACGGCGTCACGACGATCGATTCGCCCGTGTGCACGCCCATAGGGTCGATGTTTTCCATGTTGCAGATGGTGATGCAGGTATCTCCGGAATCGCGCATCACCTCGTATTCGAATTCCTTCCATCCGAGAACGCTTTCTTCTACCAAGACTTGGCCAATGCGCGACTTTTTTATCCCGTTCTCGATGATGGCCTTCAATTGCTCCTCATTTCTGGCTATGCCGCTGCCACCCCCCCCGAGGGTGTACGCGGATCGGACGATTGCGGGCAAGCCGAGTTCCGCTGCGAGCCATTGGCAGTCATTCGAGTCATAGACGGCGTGGCTTTTGGGGACTCTCTCTCCGATGCCTTCCATCGTCGTCCGGAACCGTTCCCGGTCCTCGGCCATATAAATGGTCTCGAGTGGCGTTCCTAGAGGTTTGACGTTATAGTCTGCCAAGACGCCCATCTCTGCCAGTTCGGCAGTGATATTGAGGCCCGTTTGACCCCCAAGACCCGCGATTATTCCATCAGGCCGTTCCTTTCGCACGATTGCAGCTACGATGTCGGGCTTCAGCGGTTCAATGTACACCGCGTCCGCCATGTTCGGGTCGGTCATTATCGTTGCGGGGTTCGAGTTCACCAGGGTGACCGTTACCCCCTCCTCTCGTAAAGAGGTGCAGGCTTGGCTGCCGCTGAAGTCGAACTCGGCCGCTTGCCCGATCACAATAGGACCGGAGCCGATGAGTAACACCTTCTCTATGTCTGCTCTTTTTGGCATACTTCTTGGCGGTACACTACGGTGATGATGCCGTCACATGTTGTGACCCGCGACATCGGTAATCTGGTCGAAAAACGATTTCTCAAGGTCGTGGGGACCCGGGGATGCTTCAGGGTGATACTGCACGCTCATTATATGCAGGTAGTCGTTTGCAATGCCTTCGACGGTGTTATCGTTGGCGTTTACCTGTGTTACGGTCATTTTATCGCGTTGGTCGTAGCGAACCGCGTACCCGTGATTTTGTGCCGTGATGTATACGCGCTTCGTGCGAAGGTCCAAAACGGGTTGGTTCGCGCCTCGATGTCCAAATTTGAGTTTATACGTCTCTCCATCAAGTGCAAGGGCGATCAGCTGATGTCCGAGACATATCCCGAAGATGGGTAGTCGTCCTGCAAGCTCGCGGACAACGCGAATCCCGTTCTTGGCTTGTGCGGGATCCCCCGGGCCATTGGAAAGCAGTATCGCGTCAGGTTCGTAGTCTGCTATCCTTTTTCCCGGCGTGTCTGAAGGCACGACGACGAGGTCGATGTCGCGATATCGCAGATTCTTAATTGTGTTTTGCTTGACGCCAAAATCCATGAGAACGAAACGCTTGCCCTTGCCGGGAATACGGTAGGCATTTGCGCAGGTAACCTCTGATACTAGGTCAATGTTGGCGATGTCTGGAGCGCGGCGTGCAAGGTCAATAGCCTTGCGAATGTCGGCGCGCGACCCTTTCGCGCTTGGCACGAGGCTTGCCCGCATTGCGCCTTCGTCACGGATCATGATGGTGATCATCCGAGTGTCAATGTCCCATATGCCGGGAATTTCGTAAGCGTTTAGGAATGCATCGAGTGTCTGGTCGTTAGTGGGGTGTTCACACAGCTCTCTGATGACGAATCCTTCGGCCTGTATGCGTGCTGACTGGCAGTCATCATAGTTTACGCCGTAATTTCCGACCAAAGGATAGGTGAACAGCAAGATTTGGCCGTTGTATGAGGGATCGGTCAGTGCCTCCACGTAGCCCGTGTACGGGGTGGCGAAAACGAGCTCGCCCGTCGTGGCGCGCTTCGTTCCAAACTGTTTTCCCACCACTGCGACGCCATTTTCAAATGCGAGAATCGCTTTCATGATCGTTTTACGGGAAGACGTGGGTTCTAGCTTGACGGTCGTGCATCTTTTATGCTAATCACGAGTATCTGGTAAATAAGTTATTGCGTTCCCTGTGGCCATAGGCACGACGACATGAGCTGTTTAACATAACCAACATTGGCGGGCGAAAGCCGCAAGCGAGGAGCAGTTATTGAGACAGCCCCCATAAACGGCTGAAAGCTTTAAATTGCGATTGCCATAAGATTGACGCTACCCATGGAAAAACCAAGAGTTGCCTTGCGGCTTGCGTATGTGGGAACTGAGTACGCAGGTTTTCAGGCACAACCAGGCCGCGCGACCGTACAAGCGGCGGTTGTCGAAGCTTTGCGCCGTGCGCGACTCTTTGACGAACCTCGTGCCGCTCATTTCACGGCCTCTGGCAGAACAGATAAAGGAGTTCACGCTCTCGATGCGGTGGTAGCGTTTGAAACTGATGCTCGTGAGTTGGCCCTCCCTCGTCATATCAATACTTATCTACCGGTAGGGGTATGGACGTGGGCGCGCGCGGATGTGCCCCTTACGTTCGATGCCCGACGGGATGCTCGTATGCGCGAATACCAATACATTTTGTGCAATGGGCAGTTCGATGTTCACGCTATGCGTGAGGCCGCGGATCTTTTGCACGGCGTGCACGATTTTCACAATTTCAGTCTCGAGAAACGGCGGCCGACCGTGCGGAACGTCTTTTCTTCGCGCGTGCGCAGGTCGGGCAACTTTATCGTTGTTGAAATCGCCGCCAATAGTTTCGTGTGGAACATGATGAGAAAACTCGTTACCGGGCTGGCTCTTGTGGGGAACGGACAGCAAAGCGTTGCGTGGTTTAGTAACATGTTGGAGGGAAGCCACGTCGAAGGGATTCGGTCAGCGCCCGCTTCGGGGCTCATACTTACGCGGGTCGAATACGACGGCATCGACTTCGTCGAGGATGCGTACGCGAAGAAGCGTGCACAGCACCGCATAAAGGAAGCACTCGTGCATAACGGTGTTATGGTGCAAATTCTGAAGCGATTTAACGAACGAATGACGCCTACGCCTTAAAACGAGTAGCTTAGTACTCGTCGAGGTATTTTTGCTCGCGACGTGAGTCCGGTTTGCGTGTGTTGTCATGCTTGTCCACGCGTTGCTCACCGTCGCGCTTAACGTGCACTTGCGCTGGTGAATCACCCTGATCTTCAGATGGAGAACGAGGCGCGTCGAAACTAACCGGCACCTTGTGCTCTGAAATCGGGTGACGTACGGGCGTCTTTTCACTGCTTAATCGTTGTGCTTTTTGTAACGCGGTTTTTACCGCTGAAGCATCCTTTTTGACGTTCATCAGGAACGCAAGCTCGTCAGCAGTGAGAATCAGTGCTGCCGCTATACCTGCCGGGTCTCTCTCTGTCAGCGCTTTGTAGAGTGGAATAGCGTCTTGCCGCGCTTTGCTCACTGAGATGTGGTTTGCGGTGCCGATTTTAGTTGCCACCGCGTCTCTTAAAGCGCGTTTAGACCGTGTCTGCCCGAGGCGCATCCAATTCGTCGGGGGGGAATATTTGCCCGCGGCATGGCGTCGTCCCCGGTTTTGGCGGCTCACGACGTTTATTCCCGAGGTCATCAGTTCGGCGGCGTATCTCCATAGGCCGTAGTTTTGTCTCTTTCGCGTTCGTCCGAGGTAAACATCAGCTCTACGCAGTACCTGAAATGCGCGCGCGAGGGCGCCATCTTTCAAAGAACGCGGCAGGTTTTCGTCTACCCAGTGGATAAGATCTTCAGGCGTCTCATCGACCCCGTACGAGATAATAAGGGGCTTGATTGCGTCGGGGTCGCTAAAAATGCTTCTCATTAGGTCAAATGGGGTGTGGGCGCGATCGCGAGATGCGGTTTCCATCTGCGTCCCTCCGAAGTATGCTTGAAAGTCGGTTATCGCCGACCTCAGATCTCCTCTCGCGTTCTTCACGATCTGTTGAATGGAGACCATGTCGACGGCACTCAGCGATCGGTCAATGTCCGTGAGCGTCTCCCCTAGCGTCTCTAGCTCGAGTTCCGAATCTGTGAGAACGGCTAGATCGGCGCTGATCGCCTCCAGGTCTGCCGCATCTCGTGAAGCCCGCTCAGGCTGCTCGAGCCGGGTCATCAAGTCAGCAACGGCTTCCTGAGCTTCGTAAATCGTTGGCTTATCGAGGTCAAAGCCGAGTTGTGTGAGAATCTCAAGATCGGCGCTGATCGCCTCCAGGTCTGCCGCATCTCGTGAAGCCCGCTCAGGCTGCTCGAGCCGGGTCATCAAGTCAGCAACGGCTTCGTGGGCGCGTAAAACATCTCTCTTCTCGTTGTGCCAGATATCCACCAGCGCCTTTTGTGCACTTTCCTCCTTGATGGCAAAAAAAGCGACGAGTTTGCAGTGTCCGCGTAGCGTCGAGGAGACTCCGTACAGGTCGTTGGCCGTCAGAATCACCGGTTCGCGCGTTTTTTTTACGAGCTCTGTTACTGCTTTTGCCCCGCCGCGATCAGAATTGCCGTGTAGGTTGTCAATTTCGTCAAGCAGTATTAGCTTCTGAGCATTTTGAAGTGACGCGTTTCGAGACGCCGCTCCTGCCGTCACGTTAATAGCTCCTTGAGTTCGCTTGTCACTGGCATTAAGCTCGAGCACCTGCCACCCCATGTCATTAGCCAACGCGACTGCAGAGGACGTTTTGCCGATGCCGGGCTTACCGTATAACAAGGCTGCCGTTTTCTCCGCGGGCCAGTTAAGCGCCCATTTGCGGAGCTCTTCGACGGCTTTGTGGTTGCCTCTCACTTCTGAGAGAGTCCGCGGGCGGTATTTTTCAACGAGGTCCATAGAATCAAGCGCAGAAATCAAGAGATAGGGGCGGTATAAGGATATAAGAACCCCCTATGCCTATTAATGTTTTGTGAACGACATGAAACTGGACGAATTGGCTCAGTCGCTTCGTGACTTTGAAGGCATCACACGGAAGCGCTCGATCGGTTCGCTTGTGAAGTGGTTTGACGAGGACCTCAGCACAGGAAACTTTGGGGAGGATGCCGCGGTAATCGAGCGAGGCGACGAGTCCCTGCTTATAGCCGCTGATGGCATCTGGTCCAAGCTCATGGACGCGGACCCTGAGTGGGCGGGGTACTGTGCAGTCCTCGTAAATATTCACGACATTTTAGCTATGGGGGGCACGCCGCTGGCGATGGTCGACGTATTCTCGGCGAGTTCGGCTGAAGTTTGCAACCGCGTCTTGGCGGGCATGAGCGAAGCCACAAAAAAATTCGACGTGCCGGTCGTCGGTGGGCACGTGCACCCCGACACTACTTATAACGCGCTCGACGTGGCCATCATTGGCACCGCAAAGACTGACTCAATCATTTACAGCTGCAAGGCCCAAGAAGGACAGGACGTCCTCGCTGCCGTCGACTTAGACGGGAGGGTTCACCCATCGTGCAGTCTCTGTTGGGACACGACGACGATGAAGCATCCCGAGATGCTCCGCAGACAGCTGCAGACCATGCCTCGCCTCGGGCAACAACACCTAGTGTCGGCGGGAAAAGACATCAGCAATCCAGGTTTGCTCGGCACACTCGGTATGTTGCTCGAAGTTTCTGAAGCGGGCGCTGTAGTAGAACTGGATCGGATTCCGATCCCCGATGGCATGGACATGCATCTATGGCTGCGCATGTATCCAGGAATGGGGTTCGTGTTAACCGTTCAACCACAGAACGTGCAAGAGGTCGTAAGCATCTTCGAAGCGGCCGGCATGGAAGCGGCTAAAATAGGCGAAATTACCGGAACGAGAAAGCTTGAGATTACAAATAACTCGGAGAAGGTCGTGGTGTGGGATTTTGCTCAGGATACCATCATGGGTATAGGTGCCGTAGCTTGCCGATAGTGTTGACACAGCAAAATCCAAGAGAAATTAAAAAAAATCAAAAAAGAAGTGGGAGATAAGGCAAAAATGCCTTATCGGTTCTAATTTTATCTAGTAGTTGGTGTACGTTCTGGTCCTTCCGTCGGGTCCCACAAGTTGAAGTTTGACTGGCCAACGTCCGTCAATCGTGTGGGTTGCACACGAGAAGCACGGGTCGTAAGCACGGATGACCATTTCAAGCCGATTGAGTAATCCTTCCTGTGGTTCGCCGTCCTTTATCAGGAGTTTCGCAGCCTCGCGAACCCCTAAATCCATCGCTCCTTGGTTGTGACCGGTCGAAACGATCATGTTGGCCTTCGTTATGAAGCCCTCATCGTTTGTAGTGTACTCGTGGATGAGCGTCCCTCTCGGCGCTTCGAGAACACCAACGCCAGTCGCCGCGCGTACTTCGGGCTTTGCCCAAACGTCGGTGCTGGTTATGTCTGGATCGTTTAGGAGTTCAACAGCATGTTCGCTAGCGTACATCAGCTCAATAAGCCTTGCGTAGTGATAGAGTAACGTCTGCTGTGGCATCCTCCCAAAAGCGGCTCTGAAGTCCGTGAGCATATCGTTGGCTAGCGGTGTTGAAATCTGGTCACACACGTTTATACGGGCCAGGGGCGCAACACGATAGATGCCATCAGGCCAGCCCTTCTCCTTCCAATACGGGAATTTCAGGTACGACCATTCTTGGTAATTCTCCTGAATGTAGTCCGCGTACTTGGTGGGGTCAAACTCCTTAATGATAGAGCCGTCTGCATCCATCATGCGAAGCGTTCCGTCGTACATCTCGAGGTTTCCGTCCTTGACTAAGCCCATCATCGGGGTATTGACGACTCCGAGAATTTTTATGACATCCAGATACTGCTCAAATAGTGGAGCAGCCACTTCTAAACCAAGTTTTGTGAATTCAATCGAGTCCTGGGCGTCCTTGAGCATCTTCTGACGTTGCTCCTCAGTAATCCCCTTGGTGAGCCCGCCAGGCTTTGCGGTGATAGGTGCGGCTCTTCCACCAATAGCCCGTATCATCTCCTGGCCTCGTTTTCTGTTGAGGACTGCTTGTGTTGCAAGCTCAGGATTTGCTTCAATCACTCCAAAGACGTTCCGCTTCTTTGGATCGCCATCGGGCGTGAATATAAGGTCCGGCGCCGCAAGGTAGAAGAAATGGAGCGTGTGGCTGTGTATCATCTGTCCCATGTGCATAAGCTCCCGGAGTAGCGCAGCGGGACGTGGAATCTCAACGCCAAATGTGTTGTCAGCTGCTTTCGCTGAGGCGAGGTGGTGGCTGACTGGACAGATGCCACAGATGGCCGTCACGATTCTCTGGGCGTCTTCTATAGGTCTCCCTTGTAGGAGTTTTTCAAAGCCACGCATCTCGACAACGTGTACGTGCGCATCGTCGACCTGTCCTGCATCGTTGAGATTGACAGTAACTTTTGCGTGACCCTCAACTC
This sequence comes from Candidatus Methanoflorens crillii, assembly GCA_003162175.1. GTDB lineage: Archaea > Halobacteriota > Bog-38 > Methanoflorentales > Methanoflorentaceae > Methanoflorens > Methanoflorens crillii. The sequence continues at coordinate 33,489 of PMMR01000051.1, forward strand.
TCGATACAGGTTCAACTGTGATCGTCTTCCCCATATGTATTACCTCTTGTTTTCAGTGACCTTTGCCTTAATCATTGATACAGGCAGTGTATAGCGATAGAAGGTGCCTACTGGATCATAGACGTCCTTTACCATCTCGTCTAAGTCGACTGAGGAGTCCTCATCTAAACCGTATGCTGATGCGACCACATTGAGCATCGCCGCACCTTGTTCATACGAAGCGTCTGTTGGGCCGTAGCACCCTGTGCACGTCGCATTGACCTGCGGGCATTGCGCGCCGCATCCGCTGCGCGTCGCGGGCCCCATGCACATAAATCCTTGGTTAAGCAGACACTCAGTGGGTGTTCCATTTGCTTCAATTGGTCTCTTTATGTCCTCTATCCTCTTCTCCTTCCTCTCTCGGGGACAGTCCTCACAAACGTTTTTATTGCTTAATTGAGGTTCTTCGCCCTTTAGAAGTGCGGTAAGAACCTCCGCGATGAGGAAAGCATCTGGCGGACATCCGGGGATGAAATAGTCAACTTTGATAACGTCCGAGACAGGTCTAAGCGTCTCAAAGAGCTTTGGCAGTTCCTTTGATGTCGGGATCTCTTGATCAGGAGCTGTGGACGTCGACGTTTTAACTGCTTGTTTGATGTCTGACATCGCGTTGATGTTGTTCAAACCTGGTACGCCACCGAACGCCGCGCAACTGCCGAGCGCAACTATGATGTCTGAGGTCTCTCGGACTTTCTGTGCGACGTGCAAGTTGTCTTCATTGCGAATGCCACCAGTCAGTATGCCGACTGTAGTGTGTTGATCAAAGTCCTTAATGTCCATCAAAACTGGTATGCGAACAAACTCTATTGCTTGTAGTACGTCTAGAAGCGCTTCGTGCAGGTCGAGAACGGCTATCTCGCAACCAGAACAAACGGCTAGCCAGTCCTCTTGGACCTTTACCTTATCTCCCATTTATGAGTCACCTCGTGTCTGAATTCCGGAAAAGCAGTGAGAGTCAATGATGAGGTCAAATATATCATGACCTCTCGGAGAAATGCAAAATTGCCTCACACTCTTGACCCATTTGTATTTCGGCTTCCTCTATATAAAATATTTTGAGTGAAGTTACTAATGAAGTTCAATTCAAAAATATTCCCTACAGAGGCGCAGAAACTGCTATCACTTTTAACTAGTACTTTATATGAAATTACTAATATATAAACTTGTTATGATCGATTTGAGGGACGTGGGGAGATATCTCCTCTATCGACTCCTCGAGTCCGACCGACGTTCCGCTTCGTTGTACGTTCGTGCGCACGCGGTGCCGGCTTAGACCGCTCAGAAGCTCCTTGGCGCAATGTCTACTGACGCGGCGGGCCTTGCAGCAACTTTATCATCTACGAGAGAGATATATATAATTGTATATAATTTAGAGAATATTTTGTGAATATTACGCAGAGAGAATTGGGTGAACGCGTTTGTTTGGCATTCGCCCAAAAATGAATTTGTTTTATTAAAGTAAATAATATATAATCATACTAAATAATATATCAATGCTGGTGCACGAGGAACGGCTGGCGCTGTTTGCGTGCGCCAAAAGAAGTAATGGGTAGGTTTGAAGAACAACCAAATGGCTTCAATAGTTGAACTAAATAATAAGCCTTTTATATCAAATATTTTGAACCTACTTGCGAATAGCTGACTTGTTAGTTGACATGAGGCTGGTGAAATAAGTGACATTTGCGTTACATATAGAAAAAACTTGCACTGGCTGCAACAACTGCGTCGTGGCGTGTCCTGTTAACGCGCTTGAACTTGTCGTTGATGAGCCTGCGACGGCCAAGAAGACGTACAAAGTGCAGGGTGGCAAATCGATAACCCTAGACGAGGATGTCTGCGAAGCGTGTGGCGTTTGCCTTCAGGCTTGTCCACGAGACTGCATCCTGCTAACACAGGGATAAAAGGAGGGAATGAGCTTTGGCTTTGTTTCCGATATACTCTAAGAGAACGGAAGGACGAAAATCGATCATAGAACAAAAGACGCTGGTACAGGCCCTCAACCTCGCCCTTGATATGGAGCGATGTACTGGCTGCGGCATTTGTAAAGAGGTATGCCCAGAAGAGGCGATTGAGAAAGGTCCAGTCGGAGCCGTGGGATTTAAAGAGATGGAAGTCCCCGAGATGGTCTTCGACCAGAAAAAGTGTTCATACTGCGGCGTATGCGTGGAGTTGTGTCCATTTACTGCGCTAAAGCTCACCGAAAATGGTGAGCCGAAGACCGATCTCATTGACCAGCAGGGCTTCCCACACTACGTGAAAGTAGCCGAAATAAACCTCGACACGTGCGTGAGATGCAAGGTATGCGAAGAGATGTGTCCGCGCGACAACGCCATAGAGCGAAACGTGCCGGAGGTCACTGAGCGACAGCAAGCCATCACGTACACCGCCGATATGCAACTCGACGAGGACCCGGGAAGCGAGAACAAGTGCACCTACTGCGGCCTTTGCGGTGAGATCTGTGATGCGCTGACAGTGGAGCACAAAGAGGCGACTCCGCTCAACGTCGAAGCGAGTGGAGAAGTGAAGTTTGAATCTTCAAAGTGCGACGGGTGCAAGATTTGCGAAGAGATCTGCCCGACAGATTCAATCAAGGTCGATCGGACGATCACTGAGGCGAAGCTCCTAGGCGAGGTCACAATCAACAAAGATGAGTGCATGTACTGCACGTGGTGTGCAAAGACGTGCCCCATCGAGAACACGATTGACATCAAGAAGATCTTTGAAGGGTCTATTAATATAAAGACGGAAAACTGCCCGTCAGGATGTTCAGCGTGTGTGGAGATCTGTCCGTGCAACGCACTCTATTTGCCGCCTCAAAAAGAGCCCGGAGAGATAGCAACAAAGCTTGAAGTGAATGATGATTTCTGCACGCTCTGCGGTGCCTGCGTGAACGTTTGTCCGGTTGCCAACACGATCGAGGTCAAGCGTGACGTGATACACATCGAAGGCACGGAGACGGAGCTTTACAAGAAGACGGCTGGCAAGATGATGGAGCTCAAGACTCCGACGATCGAAAAGATGGGGACATAAAACATGGCTAGCGAAGGTATGAGAGATCCAAAGCACTATCAGCTTGGAAAAACTCAATTTGACCCCGATCTCATCAAAGAGGTCATAGCCCTTGGCGGCAAGAACGCACAAATGTGCTATCAGTGCGGAACGTGCACTGCAAGCTGTCCGATGGGCCAGAGAAGCGGGCTTCGGGTAAGAACCGTAATGAGAAAGGCCAATCTCGGCATGAGGGACGTCCTCGACGATCCAGACCTGTGGCTGTGCACGACGTGTTACACGTGCTCCGACCGCTGTCCGCGGAGAATAATGGCGACGGATGCCATCATCGCGCTCCGCAATATCGCGACACGGGAGAAGAAAGTGCCGATGAGCATGATAAAGATCATGGGCGCGATCAGCAAGACGGGTCACGGAGTGCCGAACAATGAGGCCAATATGAAAAATCGCGTCAAAGTGGGACTGCCCGAGAACCCCCCAACGACACACACGTACCCGGAGTACATTAAAGACATTAATAAGATACTCGAGGTTACAGGACTGCTTAAAATCAGAGAGGAGATGGAGGCGGAAAGTCAATGAAGGAGTACAATTTCTTCTTAGGCTGCATCGCTCCTAACCGATATCCCGGCATTGAAGCATCAGCAGTGAAGACTTCAAGGAAGTTCGATATTGAACTACGCGATTTCAAGGGAGCGTCGTGCTGCCCCGCGCCCGGTGCATTCGGGTCGATGGATGTGAATGCGTGGCTTGCGCTCGGAGCGCGAAACATTTGTCTATCCGAAAAGGAAGGCAAAGATATTGCCCTCATATGTAACGGCTGTTACAAGTCGCTTTTTGAGGCGAATCACCGGCTCAAATCCGATCCTGTGATGAGGGAAAAGGTCAACTCAATTCTTGCAAACATTGACTACGAGTTTCAAGGGTCAGTAGAGGTACGACACCTTATCGACATCTTGTACAACGATGTCGGACCGGAGAAAGTGAAAGAGTCCGTTGAAGTGCCACTGACTGGAGTGAATGTGGCCATTCACTACGGATGTCACTTGCTTAAGCCAAAGTTCGACAGAACGTTTGGCTCGAGTGAGCGACCGCGCTTCTTCGACGAGTTGGTTGAGGCGCTAGGCGCCACGTCGATCGATTATAAGGAAAAGATGATGTGCTGTGGGGCTGGAGGAGGAGTTCGATCGTACAAGATGGACCTCGCACTTGATATCGCAAACGAAAAGCTCTACAACATGACTCAAGCAAATGCAGACGTCATAGTGGATGTCTGCCCGTTCTGTCACCTTCAGTTAGATCGTGGGCAGGTCGAGATTAAGGAGAAGTTTGGAGACGTGTACGACCTACCGGTTCTCCACTACAACCAGCTTCTCGGATTGGCACAGGGCATGAACCCTGACGAGCTGGGCCTTGATGCCCACGAGATAAGTGTTGAGCCACTGCTCGCAAAGATACTGTGAGGAAGGAGGCACAAAAATGGACGAAGAGAAGAGAATTGGCGTATTCATATGTCACTGTGGTACTAACATCGCGGGCGTCATAGACGTTAAGGAACTAGCCGAGTACGCGAAGACCCTGCCGAACGTCGCACACGCCGAGGATTATACGTACATGTGTTCAACGCCCGGCCAAGCCATGATTAGAGACAGTATAAAGGAGAACAATCTCAACGGGACTGTCGTGGCGGCGTGCTCACCAAGGCTGCACGAGCCTACGTTTAGGAAAGCGACCGAAGAGGGCGGGGTGAACTCATTCCTGTTTTCGATGGCGAACATCCGGGAGCAGGACACGTGGGTACACATGGAAGAGCCGGAAAAGGCAATGCAGAAGGCAAAAGATGTGGTCAGAATGGAGGTCGCGCGGGCATCAATGCTGGAGCCCCTCACTCCAAAGACTGTTCCGGTTGAAAAGGCCGCACTCGTTATCGGCGCAGGAATCGCCGGCATCCAAGCCTCACTGGAGCTTGGCGATGCGGGAATAAAGACGTATTTAGTGGAGAAGGAGCCGTCCATCGGCGGCAATATGTCCCGTCTTGACAAGACGTTCCCGACACTCGACTGCTCGCAGTGTATCCTTACACCCAAAATGGTCGACGTTGAGCGTAATCCAAATATTGAGCTGATGACCTATTCGGAGGTCGAAGACGTAAGCGGTTACATCGGAAACTTCGACGTTACCATTCGCCAGAAGTCGCGATATGTGTATGAAGACAAGTGTAACGGCTGTGGCAAATGCCAAGAGGTATGTCCTGTTTCACGGCCAAACGAGTTTGAACTGGGCTTAATGCCTCGAAAGGCGGCCTATGTGCCGTTCCCACAGGCAGTGCCGCTCAAGTTCACCATTGATATGGACAGCTGTATCAAGTGTGACCTCTGCAAAGGCGAGGAAGCGTGCGGTGATCTCGAGGCAATCGACTTCGACAAGCCCGACGAGCTCGTAACGGTCAAGGTGGGCTCAATTATCGTCGCCACCGGGTTCGACATGTACGACGTTGAGCGCAAGGAAGAATGGGGTTACAAGGTCTTCGACAACGTTGTGACTGGGATTGAGATGGAACGGTTGATCAGCGCATCTGGTCCGACAGGTGGTAACATCGTTAGACCTTCTGACGGACAGAAGCCTAAGAGCGTTGGCTTCGTGCTCTGCGCAGGCTCGCGTGATCAGGATGAAGAGGACGGTGCGAAGCCGTACTGCTCGCGTGTGTGCTGCATGTACAGCTTAAAGCACGCTCACCAGTTGATCGAGAAGATCCCTGGCTGCGTGCCATACCTGTTCTACATGGACATACGATCCTTCGGAAAGGCGTACGAGGAGTTCTACTACCGCATTCAGAACGAAGGCGGCAAGTTCATTCGGGGTCGCGTCGCGAGGATCACCGAAGATCCTGTCACGAAGAACCTTACAGTCACGGCTGAGGACACGCTCCTAGGCACACCCGTCGAGATGGAGGTTGACCTGGTAGTGTTGGCAAATGCCGTGGTGCCCGCTGAGAGCACACAGAAGCTAAAGACGCTTCTGACGCTTTCAAACAGTCCCGACGGCTGGCTGCTTGAGGCGCACCCGAAGCTCAACCCCATGTCAACGACAACTGATGGGGTGTTCTTAGCCGGGATGTGTCAAGGACCTCGAGATATTCCTGACGTCGTTGCTCACGCAGCGGCAGCAGCGGCAGCAGCATCAATCCCGATCCACAGAGGGTCAGTCACCCTTGAACCGATCTACGCCATTGTAGACCAGGAACACTGCGGAGGCTGCGCCACGTGCATCGGTGTGTGCCCGTACGGTGCAACGGAGCTCAACGAAGTTGATGGCAAGCTTCTTGCGAACGTCAATGAGGCGAAGTGCAAGGGTTGCGGAACGTGCGGCTCAGCATGTCCGAGCGGCGCCATAAAGATGCAACACTTCACGAATGAGCAGATTATGAGCGAAATAGAAGCGTTTGCTCAGGGGTGGTGAGAGTCATGGCCGAAGAATTTGAACCAAACATCTTAGGTATACTCTGTAACTGGTGCACCTACGCCGGGGCTGACCTTGCCGGTACCTCGAGAACGCAGTACCCGACGAACGTGCGAGTCATACGTATTATGTGTACGGGCAGACTCGATCCCGCATTCGTGCTGAAGGCCCTGAGCGTCGGAGCAGATGGCGTGCTTGTGTCTGGTTGCCACGTCGGTGACTGTCACTACCTTGCTGGCAACTTCAAGTCGCGACGTCGTGTTGCGCTGCTGAGAAAGCTTATCGAAGAGTACGGTTACGACCGTGAGCGCCTGCGCATGACCTTTATATCCGCTTCAGAAGGCGCCATTTGGGCTGAAGTGGTGCAGGACATGGTCAACACCATCAAGAAACTTGGACCAAATCCGTTGAAGCAGGTCGGTGAAGCTGGGCAGGTAGGTGTCGTGGCGGATGACGAGTTCTGATCCCGCCCCAGCGGCTGGAAGGAGTGTGAGAGAACTTGAGTGAAATATTAGTCAAAAACGGATACGTCTACGATCCTAAAAATGGCGTGAACGGCGATGTCATGGACATTGCCATTCGCGACGACAAGATAGTGGACAAAGTTTCTCCTGAAGCCAAAGTCATCGATGCTCGCGGCAAAGTGGTGATGGCAGGCGGGATAGACATACATGCCCATGTCGCCGGTCCCAAAATAAACGTTGGCCGTATAATGAGGCCCGAGGACAAGCTGTTCCACACGAAGAAGCTAACCAAAATGACGCGATCGGGTGGCGGATTCTCGGTACCGTCTACGTTTGAGACCGGCTACGTGTATTCCCGCATGGGCTACACCCAAGTGAACGAAGCGGCAATGCCACCGCTTATGGCTCGGCACACGCACGAAGAGATGTCAGACACGCCGCTGATCGATCAGTCGGCTTACACGCTACTCGGCAACAACTGGCTCGTGATGGAGTACATCAAACGAGGTGAGCAGGACAAACTCAACGCCTTCGTTGCCTGGATGCTCAAAGCGACGAAAGGATATTGCATCAAGCTTGTGAATCCCGGTGGCTCAGAGGCGTGGGGATGGGGCATGAACTGTGTTAACGTCGCTGATCCCGTCCCGTATTTCGATGTGATGCCATCTGAGATCATCACCGGGCTTGCCGAAGCGAATGAGGCTTTGAACCTACCGACGTCGATTCACCTCCACTGTAATAACCTAGGACATCCCGGCAACTACACGACCACTCTTGATTCGATCAAGCTCCTTGAGGGAGTCCTGCCAAAGAACGCACAAACCCGAGACCAAGTAATCAACTTTGCCCACATGCAGTTCCACGCGTATGGGGGCACCACGTGGAAAGACTTTGAAACAGAGGCCCAAAAGGTCGCTGACCGCATAAACAAGAACAAGAATATGACGGTCGACGTGGGTTTCGTCACGCTTGACGAGACGACCACGATGACGGCTGATGGTCCAATGGAGTTCTACCTCCACAACACGAACCATCTCAAATGGTGTAACGACGACATCGAACTCGAAACCGCAGCGGGCGTTGTGCCCTATGTCTACAGCCCGAAGATTCACGTGTGTGGCATCCAGTGGGCGATTGGGCTCGAGCTGGCGCTGCTGATCGACGACCCAATGCAGGCGTTCATTACGACCGATCACCCCAATGCAGGACCTTTCAGGCGNNCCTGATCGGACAGCCATCGGCGGGATCTCTCGCGTCTTTGACTTCTACGATATTGCCAAGATGACGCGCGCAGGTCCTGCGCGAGCGCTAGGACTTGGCGATATGAAGGGCCATCTCGGGGTCGGCGCTGACGCTGACGTCGCGATATACAACTACGACCCAAAGGCCATGGATCCCACAACTGACCCTGCAGGCATTGAAAAGGCGTTCAAAGACACAGCGTACACGATCAAAGGCGGCGACGTCGTCGTGATCGACGGAGAAGTTGTGAGCAAGGGCAACAAGCGGACGATCTGGGTCGACGCCACTAACGGCACGACGGACCCAGTGGTGATGAACGACATCGACAAGAAGTTCTTGAGGTTCTACAGCGTCACGATGAAGAACTACCCGGTCCAAGATTCGTACGCAGTCAGCAATCTGGTCGTTAAACCGGAGGCGGCGTAAGTCAAGAAACCTCTCCGGCTTTATTTACTAGACCGACGAAAAAACGACTAGATGGCAAGCAGTACCGTGCTATGCAAGAGCGTAAAACGCTCCTGCATCTTTCTTTTTTGGCTTTTTTAGGGTTCTGCGCCTCGCTACGGGCGTGCTGACTCTCAACAACACTCGTTGTCGCTAATCGGGGATAAGCGAGCCGATCTTAAAGAATACGGCGCCAGCGGCCAGTAATATTGACATGTCACAAGGCGCGTGGGGCCTCTCCTAGGATCATTGCGTCTCGTAGACCGTAGTTCAAGTACGTAGCGGAAGCAGTTTGGCCACGGTCTGCAGGTAGTCTGGCATTGTTTCACGAGGAATAAACGTGCCGGCTANNGTCTGTACAAAACAGGAGTAGATCATCCTGGCGAAGCATATGGCGGTGCACAACTGAAGCGAATCTATCATGGGGCAGCTGGCCAACTATCCAGGCTGAAATTTATATTAGGAATTACATAAATCACGATAGCAATGTTCATGTGTGACAAGTATCGAATGGATGCATATCGGGCACGAGGCATGCTCCCTCACTGTCAGGTTCTCTGCGACGAGGATTGCACAAATCAACCAGAAACAGGCACTTATTGCGAGCATCTGTATCTTCTGGTTCAGGACCAGAGTGACCTCGTTTATAGGAGTCTCGGCATCCCCGCGGTAGATGATCCAAAGGCTATTCTAGGCGCACAAATGGACAACGTTGCCAAACGTGTCAACAGCGTCGGTGCTGATTATATAATGGACAGTGCTTTTGACGTCTCTGCTATCCTCTCAGAGCTTTCGGAGAAGGGAGCTTTGAATATCTCGGAGAATTTGATACGAGACATCGCGTATACAGTCACACTAGGCCTTTTTCTAGATAATCCAGAGGACACGCTCGATCCCAAAATGTTTCGCGTACTAGCAGCGCTTAAGAAAATATTCCCAGAACAGTTTGCGATGCGTGCTGCTGAAAACCGGCACGACGCCTCTCAATAAAAGCGTACCTTCTGTCTTATTTAACACCGTGACTTCGAGCTTCTCGTCGGGACATGGCTTTGAAAGTGAAACTGGTTGTTATCCGCCTGCATAGTGGTCGAGCTTGCGGGCTTTGCGGAAGTTTTACAGACTGAGAAGCAGCCCCGTTACAAACGGAATGGTGAGGTTATCATCCACAGAGGGGGGCGTAATCAGTTCAGTGGCAGACGCAACCAATGCAACTAGTAAAGCTCTCGTTGGTGCAACAAAAAAAACCAGTATCGCAAGAGTACAGATAAAAAATGTAAGGGTACCTTCCAGTGTCTTCTTCTTGAAAAGTGCGTGTTTGCCTGCGTAATGACCGGCAATCGTTGCCAGGCTGTCACCGACAGCAAGCACGAGTATGCTGAGAGCGGCATAAAGCGGTGCGAAGAGCAGGACAGCGATNNCAACCCACCAATGAGCACTGCGTTGCCGAAAAGTACGAGCTCGTGCGGCAGTGAAACGACCAAAAACGCAAGGAACGTGCCGAGCAGTAAATGCGCTATATTGCGCCGCAATTCGAGCATACACGGTAATGCGTCACCGAATAGAAAAGTTTAACCGCAACGGCGCACGCAAATGAAGTGAAGATTTGCCGCGAGCTTTGTCGCTTAACGGTTTGCAGGACTGAATTTCAACAGCTTCTGAGCTTCGGCAGGGTTAGCCGCTAATGCGTGTGCACATTCAAGACGAACAACGCTGAGGCAAGCGGTTAGGGGGTTTCAAACGTGCTGATGTTTCAACTGATGCCTGGCTTGCTGTATGTTATTGTGCTCACCGCGGTGTTTACGGTGCTTTTGGTGAGCTTCACGGCGGCATCGCTCTTGTCGCAAGCTCGAGCTATCGTGCGTCGGCGCTACCTTGGCTCAGTCGTTAGCAGAAGAAATGTCTACAAAGTAGCAAAGCGGCGACCAATTCTTGCGACACCGACTGCCCTTCTGCTGCAGGTGAAAGATGTAGAAACAAATCGCTTGCTAACCACGCTCAAGAGGCCAGCAACGATGAGGCTCTATGAGCAATGCTTTTACATTAAGCCGTATTTTACGTCCGGTGCATATCTTATAGGGGTCAATGATATCGACAACGTGTCAACCGCGAGCAACGCGCTCGTGGTTACATTTGTGCACGAGGATCGCGTTATAGTGCTGCAATGCAGGGCCCCCCGCATCTCTAAGTGGCGTGATTCGTTGCGTTGGCTGGTTTCAAATCACAAATAGCATTATAAACAATAAGTCTGATTACCTACTACCGCGATCAGCAGAGAAATGTCCCAGATCAAGCGAATAGTGCTCGACGTATTGAAGCCTCACGAACCTACTAACCTCGAGGTGGCAAGCGCGATAGGAGATATACGGGACGTCGAAGGAGTCAATTTGAGCCTCTACGAGGTCGATCAACAGACTGAAAATGTAAAAATCACGGTTGAGGGCACCGACGTTGACTACGACTTGGTTCTGCAGACTATTGAGAATTTAGGGGGCGTCGTTCACAGCGTCGATGAGATCATCGCGGGGAAAAAAATCGTCGAAGAAGAAGAAACGCTTCACGATCGTGGATGAGCTTCAGTCGGTTTTTCTCTTTTGCTGAGCTCTGCAGGGAAGCTACCAAAACACTATTACGTTAATGAGCTTCAATATCGAGGAAGGGCGCTATATAATCCTTGGATCCATCGACGGACTTCTTGCCACTCTTGGAATCATTATGGGCGTTTCAGTAGTGGGCGCTTCCAACGCGATTATCGTTAGCGCCGCTTTTGGAGGGGCGATCGCCCTCGCGCTGACCAACGGTCTGGGGTCCTATCTTGCAGAGAGCACAATTGAGCACGGCAAGCTTGCTATGGCCGAGAAATCGCTTCTGCGGAAGCTGAACAACACGTACGTCGAATCTCAAAGCCGGCGAAAGATCGCAAGGGACGCCGTATCATCAGGGGGGGCCAGCTTTATTGGAAGCTTAATCCCGTTAGCACCGTGGATCTTTTCAGTGGGTTCGGTTGTTGCTTCGGTCGGCTTAAGCTTGATAAGCCTGGTTGCCTTAGGAATCTATTCGGCGTACATTTCGAGGCAGAGCTATGCAATATCAGTGGTCAAGATGGTGGGGTTGGGGGCGCTTATAGTGATCGCGGTGCAACTGCTCAGGATTGGTCATTTGGTCCAGTAAACGCGATTTGTTAATGTGCTGCAGCATAACACTTAACAACGGATTCACGCTCTGTAATAATCACCGGAAATTGAGGGTACACTCTTGAAACACGAAATCGTGAAATGTATGGGGTGGCTGTTTAAGCGGGGCCTCACATCGGCGTTGAGTGGCAACCTAAGTGCGAGGGTCGATGACGTGGTATACATCTCGCCAACGAAGGTTCCCAGCTATCGAGTTCGAGCCGAAGATGTATCCGTGGTGACGATGAAAGGCGACCATCTCGCGGGCAGATCGCCATCGAGCGAAATGCCGATGCATCTTGCAATCTACAATGTGACAGACTCTAAAGCAATTGTGCACGCTCATTCGCGATTCGCCACGGCACTGTCCTGTTTGGGGGATGACTTGCAATCACCTGACGTCGAAGGGAAACAGCTTTTGGGTCGCGTACCGTTGATTCCGTACGCGCGACCGGGCACCGGTGAGCTAGCGGAAGCCGTATCGAGTGGAATTAAGGGGTTTAGGGGTGTGCTTTTGGAGCATCACGGGCTAGTTGCGGTCGGGGCTGACCTGGAGGAAGCCTTTATAGTGGCTGAAGGAATCGAAAGAGCCGCTCAGCTTGTCTTCGACCTAAGCTTGTTTAGTCGCCAATAAATTGGACTATGATCGTTCGGTTGCGAGGCCGGACATCGAGTTCGATGAACACGAGCTGCTGCCACGTGCCCAGCATTAACGTGTTGTGCGAGAATGGAATCGTCACGCTTGGCTTCAGAAACGATGCCCTGATATGAGAATGTCCGTTTCCATCGTGCCATCTCTGGTCGTGTTCATAGCGACTGTTTTTTGGAGCGATGCGGTCGAGTGCTTTCGTCATATCCGCGACGAGGCCTGGCTCATATTCGATGGTCGTCACGGTCGCTGTAGAACCGGGAACAAAAACTGTGGCCAACCCTTCTTGTAAGTCGCTCGTTGTAAGCAGCTTGCGAACCTCGCCTGTTATGTCGATTATTTGAACACCGCCTGTTGTGTCCATCGTGATATGTTCTGTTTTGGTTGTCATGGGTACGCCGTACGCTTACGTGGATCGAGTGCTCGTCATCGGTACAAAAGCATCTTCAGCAATACTTTGTCAGCAGCGTTCTATTCGTAGGTGGCAATTCTAATCCCTGCGACGCTGACAATTATGATAAATATGATTATTACCAATATATACCCGAGCGGTCCGGCTCCGGATAGCGTGACGGAGAGCAACAACACGGCGAAAAACGCGACAGAAATAATTAACGCCACTACTTCGATTACCGTCCTTTGCATAAAGGTTAAAAACACTTACAGTGAGATATGTTTTGCTGTATGTGCAAGAGAGGGGCGTGATAGTCAAGATGAGGTTAGTGCCAAAAAAAATCTTTTTTACTGCCGGCGTTGGAACACACAAAGAGAACTTGGAAAGCTTCGAAATGGCTTTGAGGGACGCGGGCATTGAGAAATATAATCTTGTTGCGGTTAGTTCAATACTTCCGCCAAATTGCGAGATTATTGTGAAGGACAAAGGACTCAACGAGCTGCGTCCTGGAGAGATTGTTTTTTGCGTTATGTCGAGACACGCATCGAACGAGCCGAATAGGAGAGTCTCGGCGTCTTTAGGTTGCGCAATTCCTAAGAATCCAAACGAATTTGGCTATATATCGGAACATCACGCTTTCGGTGAAACTACAGAAAGTTCAGGCGTCTACGCCGAAAAACTCGCTTCGAGCATGTACGAGACGTGGACTGATTCGAAGCCCAAAGAGACCTTTAACATTGCAACGTCTGAAGTCGTCGGCGAAGGCGGCGTATGGACCACCGTGGTGTCTGCCGCTGTAATGGTTTTGTAGTCTAACTGTTTTAGCGCGGGGATGACCAACTCGTAGTCTGGGGCGTTCGCTAAAAGGAAAGCCCCATATTATCCTTCCGCCCGTGCATTTTTTGAGCGCTTCAGATGCGAAGGCAGAAAGGCGCTTGTCGACACAGATTTTGACGGCGCACACACCCTAAAGATTTTCATCGAATAAAATCGAGTCCGAACCCTCTTGACAGAGAAAAGGCACCCCCCAAACACGGTGGACCTCTATCGTTAACATGGTCAAAGGCAGCGAAATGAATCAAGTGCGAAAAAACTGCGACTTGAGCGCTTCGGGGATCGAGCGTTTTCGAGAACTGATTTATCAACATTATCGGACGCAGGGTCGAATACTGCCGTGGAGGCTTACCCGCGACCCGTACAAGATACTGGTTTCAGAACTAATGCTGCAACAGACCCAAGTTGAGAGGGTTGTTGCGAAATATGAGTCGTTTTTGCGTGACTTTCCGAATTTTGCTGCGCTCTCGCGCGCTCGACTACAAAACGTTCTAGAAATGTGGCACGGTTTAGGGTATAACAAGCGAGCGCTTGCGCTGAAACGTACAGCTCAAATCGTTGATACGAAATTCGACGGAATGCTGCCGTCTGACTACGCGGCTTTAGTGGAATTACCAGGCGTTGGACGGACCACGGCCTGCGCCATCCGCGCTTTCGCATTTGACGCGCCAGAGGTGTTCATCGAAACAAACATTAGAGCAGTGTTTATCCACTTTTTTTTCGCCGATGCGGAAGGCGTGAAGGACGCGGAAATCTACCCTTTCGTAGAGTGTACTCTTGATCGATCAAACCCGCGCACGTGGTACTATGCGCTCATGGACTATGGNNGAGACAAGCCCCGTTCAAGCACTCTAACAGGCAATTACGCGGCCAGATCCTTGCTCTGATCGTGGCTCACGCAGACATGACCGAAACTGAATTGCTGCGGCGGCTCAACGTTGATTCTGAGCTGATTTTGCGCAATCTAAAAAAACTAGAGGAAGAAGGCTTTTTCAAGCGCGAGCAGAGTAAGTTCGTCATCGGTTAGTCTGGCACAGAGAGCAAAGGCCGTCTGCGTTGTCCCTCCATTCGCTTGTACGAGTGTTGACGGATATCCTTGACGGATATCCTTTATAGTAGTACGATGAAAGTGCGATCAATGAGCAATTTTGAAAGAGAGCTCGTTAAGTCCTTTAACGTCTTTTTCCTGGAGCGTGGCATCGACGCTATTGCATATAGGATGAAGCAACACCGCTTTTCGCAACAAATGCTTGATGTTCTAGTGGATTCATCAGATCGTGAACTCTACCTCGGCATTGAATGCAAGAGCATCTCGACCAGCAAAGGTGCCGCGGCGTTGTACTTCTCACAGCATTTTTCGGTAGATAAGAAGGGCGACCATCAGGTCGCTAAGATGCAGGAATTTATTAAAAGATCTGGCAGAATAGGGTATCTGGCCGTAGAACTGAGGATGGGATCTGGCAAATCCAAGACGGCATATTTCATCCCGTGGCCAGATGTGTGGCGTCGCTACAACTCAGGGCAAGCGGGTTTCCCGACCGAAGAAATACGAAAAATCAATCCAATCGCACGCAACGATGGAAAATACACGGTTGAGGGCTTGTTTGCTCGCTAAAGGCAGAGGTAAATCGAGCAGGTGTGCTGAGTGACGCTGAAATTCATGTCGTCAAGAATTGAAGAGCTCATTTATGGTATTACTTTTGACGCAAGGACCGCTACAGGGGCGGTGGCATTCAATACCGCAGTGGTAGCCAAGGACGATTTGGAACGCGTGTTGGGCATTTTTAAGCTCGTGTACGCCGCGGGGCTCAATGTCGGCCCCTACGTGCGAATAATTGAGGGCGGTGAGAGTTTTAATGGCGTTTCAATTCAGAAAGGTTTCAGTGGCATCCTTACCATCTGCAGCATCACCATTGACGGTGTACTCCTAAAAGCAGGCATCCCAGTTAAGCCCGTTTGCGGTGGCATCGTGCAAGTGACTGAAAAAATACCCGTTAGATTTACAGAAATCCTGCGGTACGACGCGACGACACTGGACCCTCTCGACGTGCTGATGTCGCAAGAATTGACGTCGGTGTTAGAAATGATCAATACGGGATCTGGCAAGGTGCTTGCAAGCGTCCGAGAAGTGCCTATGGCAGCGAAGAACCACCTTGAGAATCTGCTGTCGGATTTGATGGAGGCTGAGTTTAAGGGAGTACTGGAGGTTGGAGAGCCCAACTCAGATCTGTTGGAAATGCCCGTTAGCAGGGGCCATATCGGCGTAGCAATAATAGGCGGAATAAACTCTATGGCCGCCGTCAGAGAAAGTGGCGTGGAAATACAGACACATGCGATTTCGGGGTTGACAGATATTCGCGATATGAATCATAATCTGCTCTCCTTGTAAGCACGCTACGACACCTGTTGTGCGACCAGTGTGTTCAGATTTTTCAGAAACTCTGCTTCGGTCCCTTCAGGAATTGTAGCTCCAGCCGCAATGTCGTGACCGCCTCCGACGCCGCCGACTGAATGAGCTGCTTCACTCATAGCTCGTGCAAGGTTTAAGTGGCGTTCAACGAGACTTTGGGTCCCCCTCGCGGATACTTTGACCCCCTCGTCCGAGTTCGCCAAACCTACGATCGGCAAGTGTCTGTCCACGCCTTCTAAATTCTTACACATTCCAGCGACGATTCCAACGATCGTTTCGAGTATATGGTCGCCTGCGTGGAAATACTGCAAGTTCGAGAGCGTCGTCACGCCTGTTTGCTTGACGTAATTGAGCCCTCGAACCAGATTCTCTCTGTGCATCAACAGGAGCTCATTTGCTTTTCTGTAGCTGCCCCCTCGGTCACCTAGACAGACGTCCACTCCGATCTTCTCGAAACTGTATCGCGCGGTGGCGTTAAGTAGGGTAGCATATTCGGATGCATCCCGAAGTACCGTCCCGGGTTCCTCTTTTAAAAGGGTGTACACCTCTCCAACCAGGTTCTGTACCCTTACTGGGGGCATGCCTGCGGTCAAGCACCTTTGGATGAGGGCAGAAATGATACTGCGCCTTTCGGCGCTGCTAAGGTCTACCCATTTTTTCCATTCGCCCTTCTCTTTAAGCTCAATGTTCAAGCTAGCCAAGAGCTCCAGGATTTGCGCACTGTTTCCCGTTATTCCTGGGATAAAAGGGCTGGACGCATATTCGAGGAGCTTATGAACGGGTCGCGTTTGTCGGCCAAAAGCCTGCAAGTCCTTTTCTGCTCTCACTACTGCGTTTTTTTCGGCTTCATCGAGTATCAGCCTGTTCACACTTCTCAGCCGCCCCTCTCTAACGTGCTGTAGGTCGCCGACGGCACCTACAACGGCTAAATCTGAAAGCTCCACATTGTCGCCGAGGGCTCTGGCGATCAAATAAGTGGCCCCAGATCCACTTAGGTCGGTAGCGCCGTTAAACCCAAAAAGGTGGGGGTTGAGGTGAAACGCCATCTCGGAGCTTCCTGCTGGCTGGTGATGGTCAGCGACTATGCATACTGGTCCCAAATCGTCCATTAGATCGAGACTCCCGCTTCCTAAGTCGGTGAATATCACTGCGTCTGCGCCGGAAACACTCTGCATAACGGGGAGATCCAATTTTTTAACGATTTTAATTTCGTTGCTTATTTCCATCTTGTTGAGCGCGCGGCAGATGATGCTGGCAGCAGCAAGACCGTCCGCGTCAACGTGAGAAACGATCTTAATCTCGTCCTGCTTCTTGAGAGCTTGCGCGCATTCTCGAGCACGTTTTAAGAGTTGTTCCATTAAAATTCCTGGGTTTGGCGGCACGTCCACCGATGCGAAGCCTCTAAATTTGTCGCCCGTTCTGTATTTGCCGGAAAGCCGATATAAATCTTACTTGACTTCCCCGAAAGCCGCATCCTCCCGCAGATCCTCGTGCGATCTCCACTCGCACGGTCGTTTCGCGCTAGATGAGCGAAGCTTGCACTCCAAAAATTTTTGACGTTGCTTAGCTCAACGACTCAGAGACGCTCGGAGATACAAAAGCTGATGCACTCTGGTAAGAGAGCTATTAGATGTCATACGGCAGTTGCCTCCAGAGGGCTGAGAAGTAGCCTGCGCCCACCATGCGGGAGATGCCTTTGGGCCTAAGAGCGCTGTTTTTTCCAACGGAACCTCCTTTTTCTCAGTGTTATGCCCCAGGCCACGCATCCAAGACCAAGAATGAGTAGTATCGTCCCGATGTCACTGGGCGTGTTGAATACATATGGCAGCAACGCTATGACACAGAAGCCACCACCCATCAGGATGAAAAGATGTCCGACGTTGTCGCCTACTCTGAGCAGGTAAATAGCCAAAATTGCTGCCAATATTGGAAGTGCAAGCAGTGCCACTAGATTCCCGTTTACCATATTTGCCGCTTTACGATTGAACCGGTCAAACAGGTAGACCAGATTCAAAGGTTCTCGTTGTTGAACGATCCCGTCTGACGGCTTGTGTCTGCGTGCTAGCCACGCTTGATGTCTTGCTTGCTCTTGAATAGCAGCCGGCTATCTTGGGGTTATTTCTCTGCCAATTCTTCAACTTCGCGTTTGCCGTGCGCTAGCTCATCAACTTGTTCGCTATCTATCTGTAAGAGAAGAGCGTGGAACTCGCCAACGTGGGTTTTTTCTTCTCTTGCAACGTCTAGTAGGTTAGCTTTAATAGCTTCACTTTTGGTCAGGGAAGCCATCTGTTCATAAAGATTGATTGCGTCAAGCTCAGCAATGATGCTAGCTCGCAAGATCTCTTTATCAACGTTTTTCGTGTCAATCTCACTTAGATCTATAGGAATCGTAGATAACATGGTCAACCTCACACTATATACTCAACTGCTAAGGTAAAGCTTTTGCATATGCCGTTCATCCGCCGGACGGGCCGCCGTGGCACGAATCATCGTCCTTAGAGCGCAGCCCCACAATTTGAGGGCGGCGACAGCATTACGACGCAGATCGCGCAATTACCACAAGGTTTATTTGAAACTGCAGTAATGCTGGGTTGATGAAACTGTTCAAGACAGTTTTGACCATCCTCATCGTCACCGGTCTCACATTGGCGTGCTCAGGATGCACGGTCAACATAGAAAATCTCACGCAAAATAAAACACTGCAAACTGGTAAAGAACCACTAAATGTCCCAGAATATCCTAATGCGACCAGAACGTCGTATTCCAATGTCCGATTTGTCGGGCAAGTTATAACCTACCANNTCACAAGCGCGTCCGAAACTGGCGGTTTGATTATATTCGCTAACGGACAAGATACTGTCTGGGTGACCGTCGGCCAGAATAACGGCCTAACGAGCATCGCTCTGCGCACTTCATTTCAGGCTTAGGACCTAAAAAAATCTGCGCAGCTGTTGGCTAGTCCCATCTTGGCTTTGTCGCGGTGCAACCTTTGGTTTTTCTCTGACAGCAGTGAGACAGCGAGTCACGGACGTCGTCGAGTGCAGCGCATTTAAAAAGCCCGGAATCGCATGACTCCTACAAGCAGCAGCCACTCTACAGTGAGCGAACCACAGCCCCTGGTCAATGAACCCGCACTGACTGTGGGTAGCACGCTCGTGTTGGCTGATCTACATATCGGAATTGAACACGAACTTGCGCTCAGCGGCATAAATATTCCGTCGCAGGTTGACCGACGGATTGACCGGGCCCTCCGATATTTGGCTACCACCAATGCTCAACGTGTCGTACTTTTGGGAGACGTAAAGCATACAATTTCCAAAACCTCAGCGCTCGAACGCCACGATATCCCGCATTTTTTGCGATCGTTAGCTGAATGCGTGCCGGTCGACATTCTTCCGGGAAATCACGACGCAGGCATCGAATACTGGCTCCCGCGCGACTCACGCTTCCGAATCGAAATCCATCCTTCAAAGGGTTGCAGCATCCACGGCGCGGGGCTTGTACACGGCCACACGTGGCCTTCGACAGACCTGCTACATTGCGACTACGTGATTATGGGGCATAATCATCCAATCGTGCGCATGGCTGATCCGCTTGGTCACGTCAGTTCGAAGCCAGTTTGGATCCGGACCCGCTTTGTTGAGAGCGTATTTCGAGAACGATATCCAGAAATCGACGACTATGTTAATCCGCGCGTCATAATTATGCCTGCCTTTAACGAGCTTGTCGGTGGAATCGCATTCAACGAAGCCTCTTACGAAACGCTGCTAGGGCCGCTTTTCTCAAATCGAGCTATCGCGCTTGAAAAAGCACAAGCGTACCTCTTGGACGGCACCTATCTGGGAACCGTTGAGCAATTGAGAGGCATCGCGCCAAGCCACCGAACGTCACGAAGGACTCAGTCATCCAGAAAAAAGAATGAGCACCGAGCTCGTGACTAAATAACAAGCAAGCGAGCGCTTCCCTTTTGGATCGCGCAACCCGCTATTCGGGATTCCAGCTGCAGCTTTTTGCGCAAGGTGAGCCAATTGCGTGGTTGTATGCAATAGACGCTACTCGAACTCGTAAACTGTAAGTAGCTTAACGTCAACTACGAGGCTGCAGGCAGCGCAATGGCAGTGGAATGGCTCTATTTTGCATTGTTGTCGTCATTATTGATTTCTGGCGTAAACATCATTGACAAGATTTTGATTTCCGACTATCGAATTCCGCCGCTCGTATATGTGTTAGTAATTAGCGCCACTAGCCTAATGCCGCTCGTCATTCTTCCTTTCTTCACACTGACGGCGCTGCCATTCGGGGTGCTCCTATTCACCATTGTTATCGGTTTCGTTCGCATCTACTACACATTGCCTTATTTCAAAGCACTCTCAGTGGAAGAGGTGTCGAGGGTGATACCTCTTCTTCAGCTTACGCCTGTATTTGTGTTGATTCTCTCCAGCATCTTGCTTCGCGAAACGCTCAACCCGCAAGAATACGTAGCATTCGGGCTTTTGGTTCTTGGAGGGACACTTTTCGCGGTTCGACTCGGCAAAGGAATTCGTATCTCCCTTGCTCTTTATCTTATGATCCTCTCGTCCTTCTTGTTGGCTGTATACAGCGTGGCTTTGAAATACTTGTTCTCTACCCAGGACTTTTACACTGTTTTCATATGGGTGCAAATCGCTGGGTTCATAGCCTTCTTTCAGTTGCTCTCTTTCAGGCCCTTGCGGGGCTCTCTTGTCACGACCTACAAGACTACGAACTGGAAAATTGGAGTCATTCTCGTTGCCGAACAGGCAGTGGCATACGTTTCTGTTTTTGCCTACAGCTACGCGATAGCGCACGGGCCAATAACGTTGATAAGTTCTGTTGGTGCGACACAGCCTCTCTTCGTGCTACTTTTCGCGACGGTATTGTCCTATCGCTTTCCGCGGGTGCTGAGAGAAGAGCTCACGAGGATGGATCTCGCTCTTAAGGGGCTCGGACTTATTGCGATCCTTTCAGGAACCTATTTGATTCAGGTCCTGGGAGCTTCTGTGATCTAGTGATCTGCAGGTGTAGCAGAACGCGGCTTCAGTTCGCGCAGGCTCTCTGCGTCATCTTTAGAGATTGCGTACTTAAAAAATGGGATCAGGCCCGATTCTATAGATCTTTCGCCCAGCGTACTCGGCCATCTTTCCTGAGGCACGCAAAATCATGTTGCGCGCTGCATTTGATAAGGACTTTTTATGACATCGGCTCCGAACTCAAACTTGATGTGGTAAGTCGTGTGTGGGGCACTTCGTCACTGAATTCGTGACNNTATTTGAGGGGTTACATAAACCTACTGAGTTTATGGTTGGTGAAAAAATGGCTAGGGAAATAAATTTTGGTATAGAATTTGTGCCGAATATGCCGCCGAATCAGTGCGCGGATAGGGTGAAGTTGGCAGAAGACAACGGNNCTGAAGACGTCGACTATACGGCCCGGCACCGGTATCACAAATCCTTTCACGAGAAACCCATTGTTAACGGCTAATGCGATAGCGACGATTGACGAAGTATCAGGCGGCCGCGTTAACTTGGGTATGGGTCCCGGTGACAAAGCGACATTTGACAAAATGGGATTTGGGTTCCCAGCGCCCGCAATCTGGAATGGCAACTGGGATATCAAGAAGCCCCTGAGTGCAATTAGGGAGGCTAAAGAAGTCGTTTACAAGCTGTTGGCCGGTAACAGCGTTGATATTGATGGCGAGACGATAAAAGTGACCGGCGCAAAGCTTGACTTTACGGGACCACAGAAGGACAAGGTGCCTTTCTACATGGGCGCGCAAGGTCCTGGCATGCTTAAAACTGCTGGCGAAATTGCTGACGGGGTGCTTATCAACGCTTCCAACGAGAAAGATTACGTCGCGGCAGTGCCAAACATCGAAGAGGGAGTTGGAAAGAGCGGAAGGTCGATGAGCGACTTCGACGTGGGCGCATACACGGCGTTTTCTGTCGGGCCTGATTTGGCGAAGGCACGCAAATCAGCCAAGATGGTTGCTGCGTTTATTACGATGGGCTCTCCGCCGCCTGTGCTCGAGCGACACGGTATTCCACTCGGTACGGCTAAAGCCATCGGTGCAGCTATCGGAGCAGGTAAGTGGGGTGAAGTCGGGCCGTTAGTGGACGATAACATGATCGACGCCTTCGTTATAGCGGGCGACGCAGATACCTGCAACAAGAAGATCGAGGCGTTGCTCGACACCGGAGTGACGCAGGTCATAATTGGCAGCCCAACAGGTCCGGATGTTGAAGAAGCCATAAAGATTTGCGGAACGGACATAATCCCGTCGTTCGCGGGACGCTGCTAGAAGACAACAGACGTTAAATGTAAACCAACCCCAACCTGCCCGATAGATGGTTGGGGTGCTGCTTTTTTTGCCTTTTTTTGCCTCAGATGGCGAATGATGGCGCAGAAGCGAAGTGACTGCCACTTTGGCGGTTGCGATCCGTCCATGAGACACTTTTTTGATTTTGCATCCCAGATTTTCGAGAATAACGCCCGCGCTTTTTTCGAGGCTGCGATTGACAGGCTACGCGTTCCGCAGCCAATACCGGCAAATGTTTCGCTGCCTCTGGAGCTTTTCTAATGCTATCGAGATGAGCTCTGTTTTAGTCAGGCCGCCGCTCATCATTTCTTAGAGCTCCTTCCGTCGCCATAATCTATCTCCCTACGCTCACATAGACGCATTGAGGGCGCCGCTTACGCGGAGGGGCAAAGCACCTCCTAAATCGGAATTGCTTACGTAAATATCTTTAAGTCCGTTCAAGACAATTACTAATCAAGCACGAAAAGCAAGATTTTTGTCGTTTTTTTGTGACGGCTATTTTAAGCAGTATTCGCATCATTAAGCGTGTCCTTATGTTTGCTAGCAGCAGTCCCGAAGAGCCTACGGAAAGCCNNTGGAGGGCAAAAACCTACTTCTTGTCGCTCCCACAGGAACGGGAAAGACGGAAGCAGCGATGCTGCCAGTATTTAGCAAGCTGCTGGACTTTGAGGACCGCCACGGAATAAGTGTCCTCTACATCACGCCGCTTCGAGCGTTAAACAGGGACATGCTGGCGAGGCTGAACTGGTGGGGCAGTCAGCTACAAATCTCGATCGGCGTTCGGCACGGCGACACGACGAAATCAGAAAGACGGCGACAGAGTCTCGAGCCTCCTGACGTCTTGATCACGACGCCNNCACGACCTTGCGAGCTCAAAGCGAGGGGCCCAACTGGCAATCGGCCTTGAGCGTTTGACGGACTTAGTGGGCGAGTTCCAAAGGATCGGCCTGTCCGCGACCGTCGGCAGGCCGCAGGAGATCGGCCACTTCCTCGCCGGGACCGGAAGACCGTTCTCGGTCGTCGAGGTCTCTCGGGCAAAAATGTTGGATTTTGCAGTCACACAGCCGCAGGTAACCGGTGAGGATAACACGGCCGCGAAAATAAGAATGATTGCGCCAGAACTCGCGAGTCACGCTCGCATCGTGCGCGACATCGTCGACAGGCATAAGTCCACACTGATCTTTGTAAATACGCGACAAGCAGCTGAGGTGCTTGGATCTCTTTTTCGCGGCAGTGACGTTGGCGTGCATCACGGGTCGCTATCGAGAGAGGCACGCATTGAGGCAGAAAACGAATTCAAAGCCGGCAAGAAAAGAGGTTTGATCTGTACCTCGTCGATGGAACTGGGCATCGACATAGGAGACGTCGAGCACGTCATACAATATAATTCTCCCCGCGAAGTGACGCGATTGCTTCAACGCGTGGGACGGGCGGGACACCGAGTCGGCGAGAGATCTGAGGGCACCATCATCGCGACGCACCCGGACGACATCATGGAGTCTTGGGTGATAACGCGTCGAGCGAAAAACAACGCGATTGAACCTTTGAACGCTGATTACCAAGCGTTGGACGTTCTTGCAAACCAGCTCTGTTTCATGACCTTGAACGGAGCTAAGCCCGCTAAACTTGCGCTGCGAATCATAAAAAAGGCATTTCCGTATCGAGACCTGACGCTCGAAAAGTTCGTCGAGGTGGTTAAGCTGCTGCAACAGCAACGGCTGCTGAAAGTTGAACGCGAAGACACGGAACCACTCATCAAAATGATGGGAAAAACGCGCCGGTACTGCTACGAAAATCTTTCGATGATTCCCGATGAAAAGACCTACAGTATTTATGACACGATAAACGGGAAATGGATAGGAACTCTTGATGAAAGCTTCGTGATTGCTTTTGCTGAGCCTGGTGCCGTGTTTGTTACGAGGGGAGAGATGTGGCGGATTTTGGAGATTGACGAGCAGCGCGTGAAGGTCGAGCCCATGGACAGCGCGACCGGCGAGATCCCTAGCTGGGTGGGCGAGCAAATACCAGTGCCTTACGAAGTTGCTTCGGACGTTGGGAAACTACGCGGGCGGATAGCGAATTCAAGTGAGGATGTAACTCATAGCCTTCTTAAGGAGTACTGTACGGATCCTCACACGGTGCAACGCGTTGTGAACCTGATGCGGCGACAGAAGAAATTCGTTATTCCGACGCATAATGTGCTTGTGGTGGAAGTCGACGGGAAGACCGCACTTATACACGCATGCTTTGGCCACAGGATTAACGAGACATTGGGCCGCGTCATCAGTTCGCTGCTCGCGGCTCGCTTGGGAAGCAGCGTTGCTTTGGAGGTCAATCCATATTGGATACAGCTTCAACTCCCGAACGCGCTGAGCGCGGAACTCATCGCAGACCTAGTCCGACAGCTAAAGCCAGAGTTTCTTAAGCCGTTGATTGAAATGACTTTGAAAAACAGCATGCTGCTTAAGTGGAAGCTAGTGCACGTAGCGCGCAAGTTCGGCGTGATCGACAGGGACGCGGAATCGAAGTACTTCAGTATCAACAAGCTGATGGATCTTCTGAAGGACACTCCCGTTTACGAGGAGGCGATACGCGATATCGTGCACGACAAGCTTGATCTGGAGCGCACCAGCCATTTTCTCAGCGAAATTCAAGACGGCGACATTCAAGTAGTCACGTCGAAACTGAGTCCTCTGAGCAGACAACGGCATTTTGGCGCACGAGATCTGCTGGTAACCGACAACGCAGACAGGTCGATTCTCATGGCGCTTAAAAACAGAATCATGAATGATCGCGTAATCCTTTTTTGTCTCACGTGCAAGAAATGGAGATCGAAACGATACGTGGCGAGCGTGCCTGAGCAGCCACAATGTCCACTATGCAGCTCCAAGTTGATTGCAGCACTGAAGCCGTGGGAAGATGAGGATGTAGTGATCGTTAGCAAGTCCGAAAAAGCAAAAACTCCGGACGAGAAGGCGCGGACAAGGCGCGTCTATAGAAATGCTAACTTGGTTCTTTCTCACGGAAAGAAAGGAGTCATCGCATTAGCGTCGCGCGGCTTGGGCCCCGAAGCCGCATCAAGAGTCATCCGAAAAGCGCGCCGAGATGAGGAAGGCTTTTACCGTGATATCTTGAGGCACGAGCGGCAGTACACACTGACGCGCAGGTTCTGGCACAACTAAAGTGAGGCACTCTAGTTCTTCTAGCGCCGCTTCTCCACGAGGCGTGAGTGCGACAGTCGTTTGTGGCGCTCGAAACAGCCCGAAATAGCATGACATGTATATATACGAAAGTCCCGATAGGGTGAAATATGCGCTATCTCACGGAGGCTTCGGAGCTAACCAAGCAACGACTCGACATTATTCAGGAACTACAAGACTTGCGGGGCAGCGAGATGATCTGCTACGTTACCGGCGACCGTCCAACGAATGCTAATATCCCTGGGATGGTTAGCCAAGTGTCGCAAGAGCACTTGCGTTTCGTTTATGACCATCTAGATCGTTTAGGCGAGATCGATCATTTGGACTTGTTCATCTATACTCGCGGAGGAGACGCTGACGTCCCGTGGCCAATGGTCAACTTCATTCGAGAGTTCGCGACCAAGTTCTCGGCACTCGTGCCTTATCATTGTCATAGCGCGGGAACACTGATTTGTCTTGGTGCCGACGAAATATTGATGGGGACAGGCGGAACGCTTAGCTCGGTCGATCCGACTACAGTAAACCCATTCAATCCTCGCGATCCGTTAAATCCAGCTATCCCTCTTGGCATTAGTGTCGAGGACGTCACCGCATACATCACCCTAGCTCGCGAAGTTGCTAAGATCAGCGAGCAGGACCACATCATTGATGTCTTCAATGAACTCTCAAAGCAAGTCCATCCGCTTGCGCTGGGAAATGTTTACCGGCAACACACGCGTATCCGAATGTTGGCTACAAATTTGCTCAAGATTCATATGCGGGGTGAAAAAAACGAGGCCAAGGTCACCCAGATCGTAGAAATAATAACCGAGAAATTGTACACGCACACGCACTTTATAAACAGACGTGAAGCGAGGAAGGTCATCGGCTTGAACGTGCGCGACCCGGAACGAAAGGTTGAGAAACTCATGTGGGACTTATATCAAAACTACGCCGCTGACATGCAACTTTACGAACCTTTTGATCTGAACATGTTCGTTGGAGACGAGACGTACAAGGAAGGAGTTGCCAAAGGCGCTTTTATCGAAAGCTTGGAAATGATGGACGTATGGGGGTCCGTATTTGCCGTATCTAAGAATAAAGCCGTTCCGCCTAATCTGCCTGTACCGATCTCGCCGGAACGAATTCAAGCGTTGCAAGGTCTGCCGTTCAAGATTGACGTCAACATATTGAAAATGGGGTGGGAGCGGGCGCTACGCGAGAAACAGNNTTGAACCCCTTATATGAGTTTCAAAGCTATGTAGCCGACGACTACAATTACAACCCCAATTATGATCAAGCCTACGATCGTCTTAATGATGATATCAACGATGTGCAGCCAGCCGCCAAATACAAGCATAGGCAGTAATAGACTCCCAATCCACCAGCCGAGGAGCAAAAAGAGGATTAGTATGATGATAACTGCGACAACCAACAACGCTGATATAAGCGAATCTTTAAATGCCATCGTGCACCTCCCAGCTCAGAAGACAAGCCACCCCTTCGATTAGCTCTTCTACTCTAAAAACGTTTCCATCTCGCGTCACAGGTTTCTCCATAGCCTTGCTCGCCAAATCGACGCACGTGCTATGCGCTTCTGCACTAGGAGCGAGAAGAGCGCATTGAGGTCTAGTCCCGGGCTCTGGTGCGTCCACTGTAGTGAGCGTGCGACTACGCCGAAAACACGGAAACTGAGTTCGTTGAAGCCTCTACCCGACAGAATGCAGCGCAAAGGGCACAAAAAATGTGCATCATCAGAACAGTGTCAGCTTTTTTGATAATCAGCGCCATATATGTCGCCCATTCTAAGCACCCGGCCATTCTTTTTGGGCGCCTCCAGTTTTTGACCTAATGCTGCTTAAACGATCGCGCACAGTTGACTTGCCTGAGCAAGCTCCCACCGCTAAGCTTCGGTAACCCGAACGGCTATGCATTGCAGCTGCGTTGCGCAACGCACCAGAGGATTTATCTATGAGCATCCATCTATAACCATCAGTAGTTTTTGAGGTGACACAATGCCAATCCTACAAGTCTCCGTGCCCAGCAGCTTACAAATCTCTCAAAGTACTGGGATCATAATTGCAATTGGGTTGGCTATTTTGATAATCATTATTGCCGTAGCCCTAGTACTGAGAGCCCGTCGGCGGAGCTCAACGGCACAAGCAGCCGGAAGCGCTGTCAACCAAGGCGCAAGCGAAGAGGAAAGCTTTGAAGAAGTGACTGTAGCAGAAGCATACCGAGAAGCGACGACCCCGATACCACTTTCTGAGGAGGCTCACCAAGACCTCGCCTATGCGCAGACGTCGGAAGTGCAAGGTGGACAGGAAGAACCGGCGGACTTCCCGGTTCCAAAACTACCTCCAAAGACTACCACGATAATTAAAGGCAACGTCAACATCGCAGCAGCCACAGCTAGTGCCAGTCAAGCGGCCGAGATTCACAATGAACTCACCGCCCTCAGCTATAGTGAAGCAATTACGCCAAACGAGGCCGTCATTGATGACCCGAGTTTGGCGACAAAGATCAATGAAGTGAAAGATGATCTCGATTCTAACGAAACGCTGAGCGTCATACTGCTGAAATGCGTCGATATCGCAAAGTCATTGAATCGAAGAACTGATCTCGCGTGGATACATCGTGAACTTTTTGGCTCACCGGAATGGGACGATGCCGTTTATCTTGACGTTAGCAGCGAGGACGCGTTCCCGGCGTATCGGCTAATCGATGCAACGATGTACTTGAACTACACGCCCGAAGGTGAAGCGTTCCCGACGATTGAAGAATATGCGATCCCCTTGTTTGAGAACCGCTCAGTTTACGCGCTCGAGAAGGTATTAGAATCTGCTAACATTGAAAACCAAGACTATCTCGTGCTAAATACACCGGCCCCTGCCCAATGGCCTAGCACGGCATCTCTTGGGGAACTTATACCACTCACCGTTTCGGTGAAAGACTACTTGGATATTTTAGCTGAAGTCAAAAAGCAAGTTCAGGAATTCGTGAGTTCTCTTTAGCGAATGCTCGTGCTGGACGAAAACTCTTACCACCCACGCGTCTGCAGAATCTCTTCTTTCGGTATCTGACCTACGGACAATCCTTTCATAGGTAGCCCAAGACCCTTAGAGATCTCCGCGAGTGCTCTTGGATCGTCAAAGTTGTTGACCGCTTCAACAATAGCCTTAGCCATCACTTCAGGCTGTTCTGATTTGAAGATTCCTGAACCAACGAACACCCCATCGGCGCCCATGCGCATCATAAGCGCCGCGTCAGCTGGCGTAGCGATTCCGCCGGCAGCGAAGTTGACTACGGGCAATCTCTGCATTTCAGCTGTCTCGGCTGTTAGGTCAGCGGGCGCCTCAATTTCGCGCGCAACGAGGCCGATTTCTTGCTCAGATTTGCCTTTGAGTTCTCTGATCTTACTCATAATTGCGTGCATATGTCGCACTGCTTCCGATACATCGCCAGTTCCCGCTTCGCCTTTCGTGCGGATCATAGCTGCGCCTTCATTGATTCTCCTTAGAGCTTCTCCGAGGTCCCGTGCGCCGCACACAAACGGCGTGGTAAAACGTAGCTTTTCAATGTGAAATTGCTCATCAGCAGGGGTCAAGACTTCGGACTCATCAATCATATCAACTCCGAGCGCTTCCAAGATTTCGGCTTCGACGAAATGTCCAATCCTTGTCTTGGCCATGACCGGTATCGAGACTGCATCGATAATCTGAGCGACTATTAAGGGGTCTGCCATTCGTGCTACGCCGCCAGCCTTGCGAATATCTGCGGGAACCGCGTGGAGCGCCATTACCGCAACAGCTCCGGCCTTCTCAGCGATGATCGCTTGCTCTGCCGTGGTCACATCCATTATGACCCCGCCTTTTTGCATTTTGGCGAAACCTCTTTTTACCAATTCGGTTCCGCGATGCAGCTTTTCAATGTCCACTCAAATCAACTCTCTTGCTTGAGCCATGCACACCTAACCAGATAAAACTTATGTGCAGACTACCGTAAATGTGATTTAATCCTGTTTTGAATCTCTTCAGTTGCAAACCCTTGGCCGTACTCCCGTTTGTATGTGCGGTACAAATCTGCAAGCTCCCTGAGCTTCATCTTAGAAATGAAGATGGGCCCACACTGCGCCTCAACTAGCTTCTTTAGCCTCTTTATGACGTCTTGAGCGCCTTCGGTGCCTGCCTCTTCACTCATACGGTCTTATTACGCTGCGCAACTCTTTAATACTTTCCGACCCAGTTATTTAGAGAAGGTCAATCTGGTCTTTTTATACTGAGATTGTCGCGTGACGTGTGTTATATGTCGAATAAGCAGTTAAGCCTTGGCGCTCTTGAATATCTGAGCAATAACTTCGAATCGAGATACTGCAGCAACTGCGGCAGTCGTTTTTGGGCGCGAGCCGAGCAAAATACGTGTGGCGACGCTCCGTGCGCGCCTTATACGTTTA
The DNA here is from genome assembly GCA_003162175.1 of Candidatus Methanoflorens crillii. Classification (GTDB taxonomy): domain Archaea; phylum Halobacteriota; class Bog-38; order Methanoflorentales; family Methanoflorentaceae; genus Methanoflorens; species Methanoflorens crillii. The sequence goes on from PMMR01000051.1 coordinate 63,569, forward strand.
TCGGCGCTCCGGTTTTGAAAAAGCGTGGGCTCAATGATTTGCGGGAATTCTATCTGTCCTTCTTTGAGCGTCGCGGGCATACACGCATCTCCCCGTATCCGGTAATTGCGCGCTGGAGGGAAGATGTGCTGTTGGTAAACGCCTCGATATACGATTTTCAGCCGCTCGTAACGTCAGGAAAGGTGCCCCCGCCGGCTAATCCACTCACAATATCGCAACCCTGCGTTCGATTAAAAGACATCGACGCAGTTGGAAAAAGCGGCAGGCACTTAACGAATTTTGAAATGATGGCGCATCACGCATTCAATTATCCAGGCTGCCAAATCTATTGGAGTAATGAAACTGTGGAGTATTGTGACAGTTTGCTGCACGAGCTTGGAGCCGACCCTGCGGCCATTACTTACAAGGAGCGCCCCTGGGCAGGCGGCGGTAACGCGGGCGTCTCTCTGGAAGTGCTCGTTGGCGGCTTGGAGCTTGCAACACTCGTTTTTATGGACATGCAGCGGTCAAAAACGGGAATGATGATCAAAGGTGAGCGCTACGAGCCGATGGAAAATTCGATCGTCGACACAGGTTATGGCTTGGAGCGCATGGTGTGGGCTGCAAATGGAATGCCAACCATATACGACGCGGTAATGCCAGACATTGTCAATTACCTAATAGAGGGTAGTGGACTTGAGCATTCGCTTGAAGACCCTCATTACGCGAATATTCTCGCGCAAAATGCCAGACTTTCTGGTTTAGTTGACCTGAACGCTTCCAATCTCCGCGACCTACGGAAAAGAGTCGCGACCAGCATCGGCATTGCTGTTGACGAACTAATGAGGATCGTGGAGCCAATTGAAACTGTATACACGATTGCAGATCATTCAAGATGTTTAGTGTTTATGCTGGGCGACGGTATCGTTCCTTCAAATGTCAAAGCTGGATACCTCGCTCGACTCGTGATACGAAAGGCGCTCCGCTCGTTACAGGGGTTGAACTGCGAGATCGGGTTGGAAGACGTTATCAGGAAACAAATAGAGAATTTGAGCGCTTTTACGTTGTACGAAGCTCGAGAGGAAACAATCGTTGATATGATACGGCATGAGACTGCAAAATATGGCAGCACTATAGATAAGGGCAAGAGACTTGTTGCTAGCTTGGCGCAGCGCTATCGGGGGCAAAGTTTCCCTAGGGAAGAGCTTGTGAAGCTGTATGACTCTCACGGAGTGCCCCCTGAAATTGTTGCAGCGGTGGGTAACAAGATCGGAACGAACGTCGAGTTGCCCGACGATTTTTACTCCATAGTTGCTGACACGCACGAGCGTGTCGAAGTTCGCGTTGCACCGGCCACGGAAGGTGTCCTCGACCTGCCTGCCACTCATCGCTTGTTTTATGATGAACCAGAACAAGTGACCTTTCAAGCGCAAGTCATTGGTCTGTCTAAGGGGGGGGTAATCCTTGATAGAACGCTTTTCTATCCCGGCGGTGGGGGACAGCCGGAAGACACGGGCCATATCACCACAGGCGTGGGAACGAAAGTTCGAGTGCTAGCCGCGCGCCTCGTAGACCACGTTATTGTTCACGAAGTCGAGGACGTTACGCCTTTTGTCATAGGCGAGAACGTGCGAGGTGAAATCGATATCGACCGAAGACAATCGCTTGCTCGACATCATACTGCGACGCATATTCTACTCGCGTCTATACGGGACGTTCTTGGCAATCATATTTGGCAGGAAGGGGCGCAGAAAGGAGTAGACAGCTCGCGCCTTGACGTTTCGCACTACAAGAAGGTGACCGATGACGAACGGAAAGAAATTGAGCGAAGGGCTAACCGCGTGATCATGGATGACATTTCCGTGGAACAGAAATGGATGGACCGAAACGAAGCAGAACAGGCGTACGGGTTCGCACTCTACCAGGGCGGAGTGCCTCCGGGAGCGGTCATTCGAATAGTGCACGTGGGTGCCGACGTTCAGGCGTGCGCGGGAACCCACATGACGAGTACGGGCAAAGTTGGACCGTTGCGAATCATGAAGACGGAGCGAATACAAGATGGGGTCGAGCGATTTGAATTTGCTGCCGGCATAGCGGCGATACTGTACGATCAGGAGCGCGATGCTATCGTAAGCAAGTCCTCAAAAACTCTGCGAGTCCCCCCGGAGCAACTTCCGTCCACCACAAGTCGTTTCTTTGAGGAATGGAAAGAACTAGGCAAGGAAAATGAAGAGTTGGGGGCGCTGAAGGCGAAGTTCACGTCTTTTTTGATGTCCGAGAGTCCGTCGATCAAAAAAGCGCAAGATGCTGTGAATGCCGGCGATCTTAATACGCTTAGGAATGTGCTCTCGTCGTTAGATGCAGCATTCAAGAGGCTTGCTAATGTTGCAGTTCCTTTAGATACGGTTCCCAATGTAGAGACAAGCGTGCTTGCGCCAACCGTTACGATTGTCGAGGAAATAAACGGCATTAAAATCTTAAGCAAGATAATCGACGCCAATATGAAAGAGCTTCTGCGTACCTCACAGGAGCTGCTGAACGACAACGCTGTGGTTATCCTCGGAGGCGTACGCGCAGGCCAAGCAAATATTGTTATTATGATGCGCACGGATGTAGCGAAAAAAGGCTTGAACGCGGCTATTATAATAAAAGAGGCGTGTAGCTTACTCGGTGGAAGTGGAGGCGGACGGCCTGAGCGGGCGTCAGGAGGCGGCCCTCACGCAGACAAGATCAACGACGCCGTGAACGAGGCTACGAAACTCGTACACGAGAAACTCAAAGCGATCGGGAGGGCAGGTTGACCATATGCACTTAGAATGTATTGACTGCGGCAAGAAGCATGACCTCTCAACCGTCGCGAATACGTGCAGTTGCGACGGTCTCCTTGAAATCAGGTACGACTTCTCGAAAGTTCAATTCAGTTTGGAAGATCTCTCGGCTGTTCCGCCGCATGTGTGGAAATATCGCGAACTCCTTCCCATTTCCGGAGTTCCCATCTCGCTAATGGAGGGGGGGACGCCCCTATACCGATGCAAAAGGCTTGAAGAAGAGTGTGGCGTCAAGGAGCTGTACGTCAAACACGAGGGGATGAATCCTACAGGCTCGTTCAAGGACAGGGGTATGACCGTAGGTGTTTCCCGAGCAGCGGAACTTGGGACCAAGACCGTAGCGTGCGCTTCGACAGGGAATACCTCTGCATCTATGGCGATTTACGCAGCAAAAGCGGGCATGGAAGCAGTCGTTCTTTTGCCTCAAGGTCACGTAGCGTTGGGAAAGGTTGCCCAGGCACTCATGCACGGTGCAAAAGTACTATCTGTCAGGGGCAACTTCGATGATGCTCTGCTGTTGGTTCAACGGCTCTGTTCGGAAAAAGGATTCTACCTTCTAAATTCAGTGAACCCATACAGGCTAGAAGGGCAAAAAACGATCGCATTTGAAACGGTTGATCAGCTTGTTGCGTACGGCAGCGAGAAATCACCTGACCGAGTAATCGTTCCCGTGGGCAACGCAGGCAATGTCAGCGCAATCTATAAAGGATACAAGGAATTCCGAGAACTCGACATCATTGAGGACGTGCCGATGATGACAGGGATACAAGCAAGTAGGTCTGCTCCGATCGTGGATGCTTTTCGACGCGGCTTGGCTGAGATAGAACCGGTGATCGAACCCGAAACTGTCGCAACCGCAATCAGGATTGGCAACCCGATAAATGCCCCCAAAGCCCTGCAAGCGATAAGACAATCTAACGGCGTCGCAGAATCAGTAACCGATCAAGAGATACTCAAAGCTCAAAAAGACTTAGCACGGTTGGAAGGCATCGGAGTCGAGCCAGCAAGTGCAGCTTCTATCGCAGGACTAAGAAAGTTGGCTAGGCAAGGCACGATCGAGCGGGATGAGATTGTGGTTTGCATTGCAACTGGTCATCTCTTAAAGGATCCTGAAACTGTCATAAGATCATTAAGCCCGCCCACTGAAGTAGAAGCGGATTTTGACGTGCTTTATGAGGCTCTCTCGCACCTTGAGCGCTCCTAATGAGCCACGCGCGGAAACGTCTATCTTCGATTGGATAGATCGTTCTTAGAGTGAAACGATGGCACAACAACGCGTGTCGTATCGTGCGCGTGTATCGTAATCGTGTCACGTAATCGTGCCACAATTACGTCTGAATTTCGCGAGTTCCAACGGGAGACGCTGCCTTGTAGCGCTCTAAGTTATAGTTCGCGTAGTCTTGAATTAATTTGATTTGGGCTTCGCCCCCGGGCATCTTGAAAAGGTGAGCAAATCGTCTCTGCTGCTTGAGATACTCTTCAACGGGCTGTTGACGAGGTACCTTCATCACGTTGACGAGTTCACCATCCACGATTTCGTACATCATCCAAAGTCCGGTTTCCACGGCGAGTCGTGCGATCTCTATCGTTTTTGCGCTGTCGAAGCCCCATCCAACGTTGCAAGGAGCATGAATCTGCAAATACGCCGGGCCGCGGACAGCAATACCCTTTTGCACTTTCTTTGCTAAGTCCCTCGGATAAGCGACAGACGTTGTTGCGACATAGGCTATGCCGTGGGCTGCCGCTATGGCCGGCATGTTCTTTTTCGGCCGATCATTTCCGAACGATTTCTTGCCGAATGGACTCGTAGTGGTGGAGGCATCGAACGGCGTGGAGCCACTGCGCTGGTTTCCCGTGTTCATATACGCTTCGTTGTCGTAGCAAATGTAGCAGACGTCGTGACCCCGTTCGAGCATTCCAGAAATAGCCTGCAGGCCTATATCGACGGTTCCTCCATCGCCTGCAATCACGACCACTTTGCCCTCTTCGTCTCTGCCGAGCGCCTTAAGCGCCACTTCAATCCCCGAGGCGACTGCTGCTGCGTTTTCAAAAAGCGAGTGGATCCACGGGACTTTCCAAGCGGATTGCGGATATTGCGAGGAAATGATTTCCATGCAGCCGGTTGAGTTTGCAACGAACACGTTTGCTCCTGTTGCTCTCAGAACTGCTTGTATCGTGAGCGCCGCGCCGCATCCTGCGCACGCCCTATGACCCGACGCTAACAAGTCTGTCGGTCGCTCTTCTTCTTTTGCTTGCATGTCTAGACCTCTTGGAAATCCAAAATCTGTGTGTTCAGGTCGAAAAATTCGCTGTTGGAACTCTTCTTGTCTTCGCGAATGTAGTCAAACATCTTTACAAACGTTCGTTTTGGGATGTCCCTGCCCCCGAGACCAGCGATGAAGCCGAACGCCTTAGGAGCGTTGTCATCGTGATAAAGGCTCGCTTTGACATCGGTGAAAAGTGCCCCTTCGAAACCAAGTGAGATATTTTTGTCTAAAATGCCAACGGCTTCCAAGCCAGCCAAAGCACGTCGTATCTCGTCGACCGGAAATGGGCGGTACGAACGCAGTTTAATAGCGCCAACTCGAACGCCGTCGTCGCGCAGATCGTCAACCGTGTCTTTCAAAGTGCCGACTACAGATCCCATCGCCATAAGCACATACTCGGCATCATCACACCTGTACTCCTCTATAAGGCCGCCGTAATCCCTGTCAAACACCTCACCGAATTCGCTCGATATTTCCGGTATTACAGCCTTAGCCGCTTCCAGCGCTCGGTGATTCTGATACCGGAACTCGGTGTAGTAATTAGGATCGGCAAACATGCCGAAAGACTTTGGATCTGACACGTTCAGGAAATCCGTAGGCCGGTAAGGCGGCAAAAAATCATCGACAAGGTCCTGCTCGAGGAGTTCGACAGGTTCGTAGGTGTGAGTCAGCGTGTAGCCGTCCATGCAGACCATCACCGGAACTTGAATTCGGCTGTCTTCCGCAATTCTATACGCTTGAATCGTCAGATCGCTCGCTTCAGTGTTATCTTCTGCATAGATTTGAATCCAGCCTGAATCGCGCTCTGAAATGGAATCTTGATGGTCATTCCATATGCTGAGGGGTGCTGAGAGTGCCCTGTTTGCTACGGTCATAACAATCGGCAATCGCATGCCTGCCGCGTTAAAGAGCACTTCGTGCATCAGAGCTAGGCCTTGCGAGGTTGTCGCAGTATACGTTCGCGCGCCAGTAGCGCTCGCGCCAAGGCATACAGACATTGCGGAATGTTCAGACTCTACTTTCACATATTGCGCATCGAGGTCCCCGTCCGCTATTAATTGAGAAATATCTTCCACGATGTGCGTCTGCGGGGTTATCGGATAAGCCGCTACTACGTTTGGCCGTGCCGCCTTTACTGCAAGTGCAATCGCGTGAGATCCTTCCATTATCTCTCTCATGCTACTTCTCCTCCAGTTTCATTTTGATACCCTTGATCGGGCACTCATTAGCACATATTCCGCACCCTTTACAATACGTCGGATCCAGTTCATATCGGATGTGGGCCTTCTTGACAGCGGCCTTCTTAATCTTGCCCGCCTTCTCGAGCTCTTCTGCTTTCTTTCGCGCCGCATCGGCTTCATGTCCGCTTAACGTCCGCTCAATGATGGCAGCGTCAGGACAGTTCTCGAGGCATTTGCCGCAGCGGGTGCATTGCTCCATGTCGAGCTCGGGATAAAATACCCTCCAATCGCCAGTTTTTGTGATTTCTGAGGTTCCAGGCTTTCCAATTGCTGCCGTTCCGATCTTTTCGTGTATTTCGTGCGTCTCCCTCTTCTCGCGAGCTCCTGCCTTTGCGTGGGGCTTTCGCTCAGTTGCGGCCATAATCTGGTAGGCCTTTTCTGCTGCTCGGACATTGAGTTCTCCGACTTTCCCAGGGAATCGGGCTAAGACCGATCTCTTGATCGACTCGATACTGATCTCACCCGTAGCACCTGCAAACGCGCCCAGCAGAGTTGTATTAACGATAGGTCGACCTATGATTTCAAGGGCTATTCCCGTGGCGTCTATTGTCCTCACTTCTATTCCTGCGTCGAGTCCTGTCTCTTCAGGCGACTTTTCGGAATTCACAATCACCATACCTTCAGGCTTCAGGCCAGAAGTAACATCAATCGCCGCAATTAATGTTGCGTCTTGAACGATAACGTAATCAGGTTCGTAGATCTGACTTCTCAGACGAATTTTCTTATCACTCAGGCGCGTAAATGCAGTAACTGGGGCACCACGTCTCTCAACGCCAAAAAATGGGAATGCTTGACTGTATTTTCCGTCCTCGAACGCTGCGACAGCGAGTAGTTCGGCAGCGGTAACAGAGCCCTGCCCGCCCCTGCCGTGTATGCGTACCTCTTTCACTTGTTGGCCTCCGTTGTTCATCATTAATCGTTCAATCTGATTTAATCCTTTCGAAGCCTTGTTTAGTCTCAAACGCGCGTTTGGTAGATCCTATGCTGAACGTGGCTATCACGTAAGTTGAAGTTGGATCGGGTCGTCGCGTGGTTCGCAGTCCGACAGCCCCGCCAAGCGTGTGGAGGTTGCACACTATTGGAAGTCGACCGGGATGCCCATAATATCGACAGAGCCTTCCCATACATCTTTAGCGATAGCGGCGCATCCCGTTGCTGCACTCCAGGGGTCAAGAACGATAGAAGACGTGCTCAAGTGCTCGTCTACTAATGCTTTCACTTTCGCAGCTGCAGACCCTGCCAAAAATATCGATCCCTGTGCTGAATAGTCTCGCAATAGGACCTGCAGTGCGTTGATCTCCATCGCCGCATACAGTGCCAGCGTTGCGATGAGATCATGCTCTCCAAGGCCGCGTTTCACGAGGCCGCCGCGAGAAAAAGCCTCGTTGGCGGTCATCAATCCGCTATCTACGTCCCGTATAGCTTGAAGATCTAAAGGCCCTTGCGCAACTCCTGGTGCAAATATTGCGGCATCAATTGCTCCTAAGATACGCGATTCTGCGACCGCGAGAGACACGGTATTAGAGCTTACGTCGCATAAGATGAAGTCTCGGTCTTTGTGATACTTAGAGACATAGTACGCTAGTCCTACCTTTTCTGGTGAAGCTCCGTGGGAAAAGAACTTCATTCGAAAATCGACGTTTGATTCGTCGTGGATTCCGGGCAATACAATCGCAGGCGTATTTGACTTATGAATTGCATCATAGACGGCGGTACCTCCTCCGATGTAACGTCCAGCCCCCCCGACCGCCTTGAGCCCTCTGTTACGTACTTTTCTGATGTCCGTGATCTTCGTGATACCATCGCCCATCGAGTACGTGAGCCCGATGAGTTTAACGAACTCAAGTTTAAGATTTAGCCCCTCCTCTATATCGTGCGCGATAGAAGACTCGGCTATATTTTCTCGTGGAAGCTCGAGCTTTCGTTTATCTAACGTAGCAAAGCGAACAGCTTGGGTTCCGTGGTCAACGCCTATGAACATGTTCGTGGCAGAGTCAGATAAGATAAAGCCTCAGGCGGAATTTGAATCCGCGACCTCGTCCTCTCTGTGTTCAATTCAAGAAACTTACCAAGGACGCGCTATACCAGGCTTAGCCACTGAGGCATTAGAATCCATCTTTATATACCAGGTTACTCTATAAATAATTTAAGTCGTGGTATATCGTCGCTGAGAAGAGCTAAAGGCGAAAAAACAAACTCTTGGGCTCGGTCGTCAGCGACTGGGAAATAAGCGTGCGAGTCAAACACCCGCACTAAACTGTTGGGGGCTTTGCGTGAGGGATGACAATACGCTCATTGATAAGGTCGCAACGAAAAAGTTGGGGCTCCATCAAATAGATCTTCCTGAGTCAGAGGCAGTTGAAATCAGGCGCAAAGCGATCGAAAGATTGACAGGAGCGGCATTGGATGCACTTGGCGAGTATGCTATTGACGCTGAGTCCTCCTCGAAACGCAACATCGAAAACATGATTGGAGCCGTGCAGGTGCCAGTCGGTATTGCTGGCCCTCTGGCAGTGAAGGGAGAATACGCGAATGGAGAGTTCTACATTCCCCTGGCTACGACGGAAGGTGCTCTGGTAGCATCTGTGAATCGGGGGTGCAAGGCAATTACTTCTGCTGGGGGTGCCATTGTTCGGATTTTCAACGACGAAATGACTCGCGCTCCAGTTTTTGCGGTGGCCGATGTTATCGAAGCGCAGCGCGTTGTTGAATGGGTCAAGGAGCCAGAGAACTTTACTAAGCTTAAGAAAGCAACGAGGGAGACCACGAAACACGGGGAACTTGTACGAATAGACCCTTACGTTGTCGCGGACAACGTTTTCTTACGGTGTGCGTTTGACACTAAAGACGCACTTGGGATGAACATGGTCACCATTGCAACTGACAGACTTGCCGACATCATCGTTGATGAGCTCGACATTCGGCTGGTCGCCCTTTCAGGCAATATGTGCACAGATAAGAAACCCGCTGCGATCAACTTGATCGAAGGCCGAGGCAAAAACGTAGTTGCTGAAACCTTTATCCCTCGAAGCATTATTCACGACGTACTGAAGACAACGCCGGAAGGCATGGCAGATGTTCATTATCGAAAGAATATGCTTGGATCTGCCAAAGCCGGATCGCTGGGCTTCAACGCACACGCAGCAAACGCCATAGCGGCTATTTTTATTGCAACTGGTCAGGACCCGGCTCACGTTGTCGACGCGTCGACGGCAATTACTAGCTTCTCTGTACGCGGAGACGAATTGTATGCATCCGTAAGCATGCCCTCTCTGCCAGTTGGTACAGTGGGTGGGGGAACCTCGATCAAAACGCAGCACGAGTGTTTGTCGATAATGGACGTCGCAGGCGGAGGGACGCCTCCGGGAGCTCATGCTAAGAAATTTGCTGAAATCGTCTGCTGTGCCGTGCTTGCGGGTGAGCTCTCTCTTATAGCAGCACACGCTGCAAGACATCTTGCGAAGGCACACGCGACGCTTGGGCGGTGACGTCAGCCCGCCGCTGCGTGTGCGATGCCGTCAGATTACGCACGATCTTCGTCGCGTAGCCCGCCAGCTCGCGAATCATGGCGCGTTTTTTTGCGGCGTTATCATCCGTGCATCTAAGGCATTTTTAAAAAAAGAGCTAAAATAAGCGACCGCCGATGGTTGAACGCGTTACGCTGGAATGAACTTCGTCCCGTAGTAGATCACGCCGTCCGGTCCGTCCTCTCCGAGCTTTCTAAAAACAGACTTAACGCGCATTCCGATCTTGACTTCAGACGGATCGCAAACGATCTGCGCCGTAAGTCGCGGCCCCTCGTCGAGTTCTACAATTGCCAGAACGTACGGCGTCATCTTGCTGAAACCTTCAGGAGCTGAATATATCGTGGTGTGGGTTATCACTTTTCCGCTGCCTTCAAACTGATATTCGCGAATCACACCCTTACGTCTGCAAGGGGGGCACACGGACCGCGGGGGGAAGTAGCAGGTATTACAGTTCTCACATTTTGTGCCGATGAGGTTATACCGGTTGGGTATTCTTCTCCAAAAACGTGGGACGTTCATCGAATCACCTCGCTAGGATATGCACAACTACGGTGCCACCCGTTCCGCCGACATTGTGGGTCAGGCCTACTTCAGCCCCCTCAACCTGCCTTTTTCCGGCAGTGCCTCTCAGCTGCTCGACGATCTCTACTGCTTGCTTTATTCCCGTTGCCCCTACTGGGTGCCCGCATGCCTTCAGCCCCCCGCTTGTGTTTATAGGGATCTTGCCGCCGATTGCAGTCTCGCCTGCAAGCGTCGCGGGCCCTCCTCGGCCTTTTTCAAAGAAAGCGAGGTCTTCAATCGCCATTATCTCAGCGATTGTAAAGCAGTCATGCACCTCAGCGACATCGATGTTTGACCGTTGTAGCCTTGCGGTCTTGAAGGCCCTATCTGCGGCAATTCTGGTCGCGTCGATGCTCGTTAGACTTCGTCGATCGTGCAAAGAGATCGTATCGCTGGCTTGGGCAGCCGCTTTCACGTAGATCGGAGTATCGGTGAATTCTCGCGCCCTTTCAGCAGGAACCAGAATAACTGCAGCCGCCCCATCCGTTATTGGACTGCAATCAAAAAGTCGAAGAGGATCTGCGACGAGGGGTGAGCTGATAACCGCGTCAATTGTGATTGTATTCCGGAACTGGGCTTTGGGGTTCATTGAACCGTGGTAGTGATTCTTGACGGCAACTTGCGCGAGCTGCTCACGTGTGGTACCAAACTCGTCCATATGTGCTCGGGCCATCATAGCGTAGAGTCCCGGAAACGTGGCGCCTAGTGCGGCCTCCCATTCCCGGTCAGAGGCAGCAGCGAGCGCGTCCATCGCCTTCTCGGGGCCAACGTCTGTCATCTTTTCGATGCCTGCTGAGATGACAATGTCGTGGTACTCAGAAGCGACCGCAATAATGCCACTTCGCAGCGCGAGGCCACCTGAGGCGCACGCAGCTTCCACTCGGGTGCTCGGCACGCTGTTGGAAATGAGGCCGGAGTAATCGGCGATAAGCGCTCCGACGTGCTCTTGCTCGATGAATACTCCTGAGCTCATGTTCCCCCCGTAAAGTGCTTCCACGTCAGCTCCGCTCATCCCAGCATCCTCAAGGGCCATCAAGCCCGCTTCGATGAAAAGGTCGCGGAAGCTTTTGTCCCACATCTCGCCGAACTTTGTGCATCCTATGCCGACGATAGCTACGTCTCTCATTGTGAATCGCCGTCTCGCGGCGTTTGGCCTCCCTTAGAGTATGATCTTGTTTTTGTGTTTGGCGTAAATTGCATAATCTAGATAAATTGGTGCAGCAAGCAACTCAGCAACAGTTGGGGCCTGACCTTGCATCGTACCGATCTCTTCTGTCACGCGAAATGTGAACGAATCGCTGCCTGCGCCTGACCCAAAGGAGGTCATAAAGATGCGGCTGCCCGGTTCCGCAACATCTAGCACCGATGCCAGTCCTATGAGTGATGACCCGGCGTACGCGTTCCCCAGTTTTTCGACCACAAGACCTTGTTTTACCTGTTGCGGTGAAAAACCAAGTGTGGAAGCAACGGTGCGAGGAAATTTGCCATTCGGTTGATGAAATACGGCGAAGTCGAAGTCTTCAGGCTTGCTATGTGTCTTGTGAAGTAATCCTCTTGCCCCTGCTAAGACGTGTTTGAAATATCCTGGCTCTCCTGTGAATCTCCCTCCGTGCTTCGGATATTGTTGGCCTTCCCGCCTCCAAAAGTCGAAGGTATCAGTCGTGAATGAATATGTGTCCTCAATTTCAGCAATGACGTGGTTCTTTCCAACGACGTAAGCCGCGCCGCCTGCTGCTGCTGTGTATTCAAGAGCATCTGCGGGTGCTCCCTGAGCGGTGTCAGCACCTATCGCCATGCCATATTTGATGTAGTCAGCAGCGACCAGTCCTAGGCACGTCTGCAAAGCAGCAGTCCCCGCTTTGCACGCGAACTCATAGTCAGCAGCCATCAGCTCCGGCGTCGCCCTGATCGCTTCAGCGACAATCGTCGCCGTCGGCTTGACCGCGTAAGGGTGAGATTCGCTGCCGACGTATATAGCTCCGATGTCGGCTCCTGCCAAGCCAGATCGCCGAAGGGCGGAGCGAGCAGCTTCGACTGCGATCGTAGCCGTGTCTTCATCTCGGTCGGGGACTGATTTTTCAAGAACGCGCAGTCCCTTTTTGATGTCATTGGCATTATCCCCCCACACTCGCGCAATTTCTTCAACTGTGATCCGGTATCGGGGTATATATGCGCCGTATGTTGTAATCCCAATGGACACGTTATTTGCTCCTAAACAGACAGTCTATGATCCAATGAATTAGCAAAATATGTTGCGTCTGGAATGCTCAATCTTAGTAGGGGGCACTTTTAAATGCACATAAAAAGCTACTGGCAGTCTCTAAATTATTCTATATTCCTATGTGTTGCGCGGGCTATTTATTAGCTTTTGTGACTCTCTACGTTGCTCGCGGATAAACTAGTGGGGCCACCGAGATTTGAACTCGGGTCTGAGGACCCCCAGTCCCCAAGGATATCCAGGCTACCCTATGGCCCCCTTCATATTGAGTATGCTCTAACCCTATATTATTTCTATTCAATGCTACTTGTTATCGCTTGCTTTTTGTAACTGTTGCGGCTCTCTTTTCGCAAAGCTCTCTGGATTTGTAAAGCTATGTCGATCTCGGGCTGGGCGTCAATACCATTCGAGGCGCAAGAAAAGCAAACTCGCAGAATCCATATACTACTATAGCTTGATACGTTGCACTGGCGTGCTGAGCAAGAATGCACCGTGCTCGATCTTCTTTTTGAGCTCTCGCGTCAGTTTGTCTGCATTTGATCGATCTGATTGCCTCAGCGTGACTGGAATTTGTAGCCCATTTAGATCAATCGCACCCAGATCACCTTTTAGGGCGCCATGCGGACAAGATGATAAGCAAGCGCCGCACCGCACGCATTCTTTGCGATCAATTCCTTTGTTCGGTGTGAATGCGGCGGTTGGACAATTCTCAGCGACTTGACATTCTTCACAACTCACGCACTCGTTGTTTGAGAAACGTATCCGGCCATATTCGCGCCGCCAGACGTCACCGTATCGTGCATGACCAAGTGGCGCACGCCCATTCACATCAACAATTGGCAGGGGGATTCGATCATCTGTCCGGCTTACGCTCTCAAGTAGAGACGTATTAAGAATCGGAATAGGGATCGCCCACGAACAGAACACGTCAGGCCCTGCGGACGTGTTAAAGCCACCCACATATCTAGGATCCATGCCCTCCAGAGGTGCATATCCTGAAAGGTTGGGCTTCTGAGCAGAGCTACGTGTTCCCGTCCCTGTCACGAAGCCAATAGCACCATTGAACAGGGCTTTCGTGCCAACTCCGATAGTTTCGAGCTGAGGGTCTTTCTCCAAAGGATTGAGCTCCCCACATCCAGAGAAGGTAGCTTCCTTATACGGCCCTTCGAGACACGTAACAGAAAAAATGGACTTGACGCAACCGTCGTTAGGGTTAACAAACGCATTATAATTCTTAAATACGTTGCGAGTAGCTGAGAGCCTTGCAAATTGCATATCTTGAAGGTTAGTTTGTCCCTTTATGCGTTGCCCCATCGTTGTTAGCACTTCAAAGTCGATATCGTTCCCTTTCACAATATCTCGAAAAAGGTGGCCCCCTCCATATTTGGTGTCGCTCCGGCTAACCGCAGTCCCGTAGACAATCAAATCAAGCAATCCCAGCCTTTCGTTAGGACACGGTCCAACGAAAGCGGGGACATCATTGAGCCAGGCCAGTTGGGCCGTCTCGAAAACATTTGGAGCCGTGGCGCGAAAGGATAGGGTGGCATATGTTCCGCTCATGATGCCCTTCGTGCCGCAGGTAACAACGTCCACTTCATTGACGTCGTCGTGAGCCCGTACCATATTGCAAAACTCATAAGCAGTACAAACGGTGACCTCTCCGGCTGTTATCTTGGCGTTAATCTCTTCTATGCTCCTTAAGGGCACGTTTGATTGTGGCATAAAATCTTATGGCTTCGGCCTACGGCGCTGCGAGCTCTTTTTCCAGCTCTCCAGTTTCTTTGATCTTGTCATCAAACTGCATAAGACGCTTGTGCAAGCCCACAAAGTGCGGGATGTAAACGCGGTAAATCTTTAGTCGCGCGGGATCAATCCCACGCTGTACAACTTCCTTGCTCAAATCGTTGAGCCGCGTTTCGACACTTTCGAAGTTTTCACCGCAACTCTCGGCTTCGAACCCTTGTCCGATAAAAACGCCATCAGCGCCCAATTGGAACGCCAGCTCTATGTGTTGAGGCGCGAGTCGCAACACTGATGGCACGCTTATGATCCGAATAGAAGGGGGGTAGCGGAGCCGTGCTGCGCCAATATTGTCAGCTGCTGCGTACCCAATTTTTGTGTCTAGGAACGCTATGTTCCGTATCTCTTTTTCGCGCTTACCTGCAAGGATCCCGCGTATGGAAGCTTCAAGTTGGGCTTCCGTACACCCGTGCAAATCAAGGGCCGCAGTAGGGCAAACGTGTACACACGCGCCGCCACCGGTGCAGAGCATCGGATCGACCGTCGCTCTGCGATCAACCATCTTTATGGCATTGTTCTTGCACTGCCGTACACACATACCGCAACCATTGCAGCTATCCTTAACGAAGGCTGAAAGCGGTTCTACTGATACGTAGTCCTGACCAACAAGCGATAGCGCTTCGAGAGCGGCTGCATCTGCTTGTAAAACGCTATAGGTGATATCTTTGGGACCTTGGGCGGTGCCGCATACATAGATCCCTTTAGTGTTTGTACTAGCGCCTTCAAGTTTTGGGTGTTTTTCCTTCACGAACAAGTCATCACCGAGTTCGATGCCGAGTGTCTCTCCAACGTGAACGGTCCCCTGAGATGGCTTAATACCCGTCGAAAGGACTACCAAGTCCGCATCGAGTTCGAGGCATTGTCCACGCAACGTATCTTCAGCGCTTACGTACAATTTGCCCCCTTTACGCTTCACGTCACTCGCGCGTCCGCGGATAAATTTTACACCTTTCTCTTGCACGTGCCTATAATAATTTTCATAGATTCCAGGAGCTCGGATGTCGGTATAAAGCACGGTTATGTCAGTCCCCGGAAAATAGTCAGTGATGTAGTTAGCGTGTTTGAGGGCGACCATGCAACAAACGGACGAGCAATACGGCAATCCGTGCGGCTTTTCGTCCCTCGACCCGACGCATTGTATCATCACGATTCGCTTTGGCGTTTTGCCGTCTGAGGGTCTTAGGAGTTCACCGTTCGTGGGCCCATTTACGCCAATTATCCGAGCGAGTTCTAACTGAGTAACAACGTCTTTAAAACGACCATAGCCATATTCAGGCCGCAAACTTGGATCGAACTCATCATGGCCTGTTGCCACGACGATCGCGCCGACTTCTATTTTCCTAAGAGAAGGTTTGGCTTCGAGCTCGATTGCGTCGGACTTGCACACCTTGGCGCACTTACCACAATTGACGCAGTGCTCTGCATCGATCGTATACCTATCAGGTACGGCCTGTGGAAAAGGTTTGTAGATAGCTTTTCTTGTTCGTGTGTTGGCGTTCCACCAATCTGGCACTTCGATTGGACAAACGGTCGCACACTCCCCGCAGCTCGTACATCGTTCACTAACGCTTTGTGGTTTGATTTTGACGTCGACGTTAAAGTGACCAGCAGTTCCGTTTATGTTGGCAATTTCAGCGCCAGTTAGGAGCTCGATTTTGTGATTCTCGTAAACATCGTTCATTAACGGGCTGAGGGAGCACATCGCACACTCTTCCACCATCTTGTGTGGCGAGAATACTTTTCCGATTCGTACCGTATTGCCCCCAATAGAGGGCTCCTTTTCAACCAGATACGTTTTTACGCCGTTTTCTGCCAAGGCGAGCGCTGCGGTGATTCCTGCGATGCCACCGCCTACGACGAGAGTGGCGTTGGTAACGTCAACACGAAACTCAGAAAGGGACTCCGCGTGCTCGAGCCGTTGTAGCGAAGCATTGATAAGGTCGCGCGCTTTGTTGGTAGCGCTCTTTCTGTCATCGGTGACCCACGAACATTGTTCCCTAATATTTGTGATTTCAAGAAGATACGGATTAAGGCCTGCATCGCGCATACAGCCCTTGAAGGTCTGACCGTGATTGTTAGGCGAGCAAGCAGCAACCACAACGCCATCGAGGTTGTGTTTGCGAATGGATTTCTTGATCTTCTGCTGGCCTTGTAGCGAACAGAGGTGTTGATCAGAGTCTACAACGGTGGTGCGTTTGAAATCCTTATCTAACCTATCAATATCGATTGCGTTTGAGATGTTTCCATCGCATCGACATAAGAAGACTCCGAATTTCGACACGTCAAACGGCCTCCATCTTTTCAATAAGTGGGGCTATATCGATCGTCGAAAATTGAAGGCATGCGTCTCTTGACTTGTCGGCTCCGAGTAATAATGCTACGAGTTGTGAGACGTTTAACACAGGTACGACGCGATTTAATCGTTCTTCGAACTGGCGCTGAAATCTATCGAGAATTAATTGGCAGCCAGCACACATTGTCACGATTAGGTCGGGCTCTTCAGCGAGTACGCTCTCGAGCTTTCTAAAGCTTGTTGACTCTGTATACTCGTCGACGTCGATAAGGTGCGAAAAACCAAGACCACAACAGGAGGATCGTTCAGAATAATCAACGAGTGTCGCTGAGAACGCCGCACATATTTCATCCAGCAACGTAGGGTATTCCCACAACCCGCCAGTTACCTCGTCGTAAAATACTTTCGTATAATGGCACCCGTGATGCGTTGCTATGTTAACCTTAGAAAGGGAGAATTTCGCCCGCTCTGCGAGGATCTCTTTCAGACTGTAAAGCACCTCAGCAGCGTGATAGACCGTTACGCCTCCTTTGTACTCGTAGTTCACTGTTTTCAACACGTCGTTTATCGCTGCCCGCGTTTTGTTGTCGTTAAGTTCACCAATACACTCCTTTAGATTCGCGTATGAGGTGGGGCACGTGCAGACGACATTGGTGTACCCTGAATTGTATGCAAGCGCAAGATTTCTGGCATTGAGACTGAGATTGGCCTCAGGAGGAACCACCCCGCAGTGCCCCGCAAATCCGGTGCACGACGATTGGTTCGGATCATCGAAGTAGTCAACGTTCAAAGAATTCAGTATGAACCTGAACGATCGTTCTATGCCGGGGTAGAACGTCCCTGCGACACAACTCTTGAACAAGTACAAGCGTTGAGGCAGCCTGGAGGACGTTAAAACTAGCGGATCAGTGGTCGTTGAAAAGCCCCCCTTTGCAGGTTAATTTCAAGATGGTCCTAATCTCGTTGAGCGCTTTAGGCGGGACTGGGATGTCTCGAGCGTTTAGAGGGGGCAGTCCCAGCTCAGCTCTCAGCGTTGTGAGCTTATTATGATCGACAAGTTTGCTCAACAAGCCAAGGTCGTGCTCGAACAATGCAGGTGAAACGGTCACGCCGTTACGTTCTAACGATTGAAATAGCACAGAAGCTTTTTTGTAGATCTCATCCGGTGCGTACCCTTCTTTGAACGCTCTGTTTCTCGCATTGAGTATGATGGAAGCGGGAGTGTTATTTCGAGGACACCGAGAATTGCAAGTGTAACACTGACCACAAAGCCAGATAAGGGGGTCTTTCGCAAGCTCCTCCGCTGAGCACTCTTGCGCACGTCGAACGATTTCACGGGGGCTGTAGTCCTCGAATACTTTTGCAGCTGGGCATCCCGCGGTACATCGCCCACATTGGAGGCACTTAATCAGATTGTCCTTTTTGTACAAAAACTCAAAAGTGGGTGATTCAGGACTGAAAACTTCTTCTTCTGATTCTTTTTCTTTACTCACGGCAATCAAACTATTTTTTATGAATAATTCTATATATAATTATGCAAAAATAGAAAAAGATTGCCTATATATACCAAATAATAGCCATTTTTTGTACAATGCTACAACAACGAGGTAAACTTAAATAAAAATAGAAGCTAAAATGTATTTGTGGACTTAAATAACTCGGCGCCGAAACATTATAAAATTATCTGCTTGGGATGTCACGCTGACGTTTCTGGCGCGGGTTACGCCTTGCGTTGCGGTTGCGATCACGCGCTTTTGCGCACGGTTTACCCGGACCATCGATTGGCAGTTACTGCGGAAGAAAGTATGTGGCGGTTTTCTGCGTGGCTGCCAACCGTAGACAAATTGCCAACTCGCGGCCGATCTGTTACGTACAAGAGCGAGGCGTTTGCGCGAGAGCTTGGACTGAGCGACCTATTCATCAGTTTCAACGGATACTGGCCTGAAAAAAACGCGTTCTTGGAGACGTGCAGCTTTAAAGAGCTTGAGTCGCCACCGACCGTGCAACGGGCTATCGAGAACAAGGTAAAAACACTGGTCGTCTCTTCAGTTGGCAACACCGCACGCGCTTTTGCGCACACAGTGTCCACGACTACTACTGATCTTAAGCTGGTTCTCGTCGGGTTGGAAAGCGCCGTAGGAAAGTTGTGGCTCCCCGAGCCGCCTTCTGAGAATATTACCCTCGTTGTACTACAACGTGGAAATGATTATTCAGACGCTATTGCGCTGGGTGACCGGCTCGCAGCATTACCGGGACTTACGCAAGAAGGGGGAGCTACGAACGTCGCACGGCGCGACGGTATGGGCACGGTAATGCTGGAAGCTGCCGTTACCATCGGACGAGCACCAGATCATTATTTTCAAGCAGTTGGCAGTGGAACGGGTGGAATTGCAGCTTGGGAGGCCTCGTTGCGTCTCAAACAGGACGGCAGGTTTTTGAACGGCCCGCTTCCGAAATTGCATTTGTCCCAGAACTTGCCGTTTGCACCGATGGTCAATGCCTGGAACGCGAATAGAAGGACCATCGAACCATCGATCGACATGCCCGACGCCAAGAAATCTATCGAAAAAATTCACGCTGATGTCTTATCGAACAGAAATCCCGCATATTCGGTCAAAGGCGGGGTGTTTGACGCTCTGAAGAGCACGAAAGGCCAGATGTATGCCGTGCCAAACGTCGAGGCGCGACGCGCCGCACGTCTCTTTGAAGAGCTTGAAGGCACAGACATTGTACCAGCAGCAGCAGTTGCTGCAGCGTCGTTGATACAAGCGGTAGCACACGGAGGCATTGATGATTCTGATGTGGTGCTTCTTAATGTGACGGGGGGTGGCGTGCAAAATCTAAAAGACGACAAAGACTGCTACCCGATTAAGCCCGACATTCGCTTGGCAACCTCCGACGCGGACCTTGGCGAATTGCAACAAGCACTGACGGAGGGGGGACGATGATGACTCCAGAAGAGGAAACGGTCAAGCTCTTCGAGCAAAACGACATTGACCTTGTAGCCACGCTGCCATGCGACAGGTTGAAGAACTTACTGCCTCTCATAAGCAAGCGCTTTTTTGAGGTTCCGCTTACAAGGGAGGAAGATGGCATCGGAATCTGCGCCGGTGCGTTTCTCGCAGGAGCCAAACCGCTGATGCTGATTCAAAGCACCGGCATCGGCAACTTGCTGAACGCCTTATCGTCGCTCAATTTTACGTATGAACTTCCATTGCCGATCGTTGCGAGCTGGCGCGGAGTCTATCAGGAAGGTATTGCCGCCCAGGTGTATTGGGGGACTCAC
>PMMR01000027.1 GCA_003162175.1 Candidatus Methanoflorens crillii
ATGTCTGAACAGCTTATCGCAACCATGGCAGATACCTCACGCATTGCTCAGAACCATAGCAAAAAGGAACGATTTGAGGAAATAGCAAAGAGAATGAAGGATTGCGCGCATATTATCAAAAGTATGACCGTGCGGCCTCACGATCGCGAAATTTCTTTTGAATAGCTTCAAAGGGATACACATGGACGATAAAGCGTTAGAAAATGAACTTAAGGCGTTAGCTAAGAAAAACAACGCTCAAATCTATGAGATTGACCCGCGTGAAATTGTGGTGAGCGAATGGGTAAGATGGCGCTGTAAATTTGGTTGCAAGGGCTTCGCAAAGCACCTCGGCTGTCCCCCATACGTCCCAAGCCCTTCCGAGACGAGAGACCTTCTCAAAGAGTATTCAAAAGCGTATATCGTGCACTTCAAGGGAATACCCGGAATGGGAGATATCGACCCCAAGAGTATACCTGAAGATTGGCATCCGTTTCTCAAAGGGCTGATAAGTTGGATCGGCGACACGGTGTACGAACTCGAGCAACACGCGTTCTATCAAGGTTATTACAAAGCCCTGGCCTTTGCGGCGTACCCGTGTGTTTACTGCGACGAGTGCGTAGCTGAGCAGTCAGAGGGCGTTGTGGACCTCTCGCTGAAGAGGGCTTGCAGGCACGCCGAGAGGGTTCGAACCTCAATGGAAGCAGTCGGGGTCGACGTGTTTGCGACGGTAAGGAAGATTGACTTGCCAATAGAGGTAATTCCATGCGAGGGTAATGTGTACGGAATGATCACCCACACGAACTTAAACTCATACGGGTTACTCCTCGTCTACTGATGCGTCGTTGACCTAGTCAACAAGCAAGATGTCGACTACACGTCTGCATGTCGCGAGTTTCCGAGCCGTGCAATGCGTGCAAGTCTGACTTCGGCTTCTCTTCCCCTGATTTCGCCATCAGTTGCGGTTCAATAAACGAAGCAATAAAGAAGATAGGGAGGACCGCCCACGCAAAAGATGCGCACGTAGCTGACAGGCGAGGCGTTCCTCCATCACAATGCCCTACTTATCATCAACTCTCGAATGCGTCCAAATGCGCAGCATTGAACGCGCCATCTGCACCGTTCGGTGCCAATCCCTACAGATGCAGTGCACGAGGCGCGCAGAGGCACTTGCAGTTAGTCGTGTTCCGTGCTTTCGGTCCAGTCCTAAAACGCTTAACACGAGCGACGGTTTTTTCTAAGACGTTGCCTATAGTTAGCATGGTCCTCATCATCAGTGCCGCTGTTTCGATGAGCCGAGTTGTGCCGAAGCCCCTTATGAGCTCCGCCGGGTCTTCCGGGTCGTGAAGGTCACTGCACAGAGCGTGTACCAATGTACCCAAGATGAGGAGGACCAGGACACTTGTTTTTGGGGATATCTTGCTAGGCATGGTCTACCTCCTTGACATGGTGGTGAAGGGGTCATCAGCGGCGCGCCCAATAAACCTTGAGATGGCGGCAAGAATTGTTTCGTGCGTTGAAGCGCTCACAGATCAGTGAGCCGGGGCTTTCTCAGCAGAGACACGCGAATCGCGCGTATGAAGACAAGTATTACCGCTTACCAAGCTCTTATGGAAAATGGTTGCAAATATGCAACCCCACCAATCTGCCTGAAGCACACTCTTGGTGGGGTTCGCACCGGTTCGTGCAAGAAGGGTTGTACTTAGTTTTGCTGGATACCTACCCTGGGTCCAATTAAAGCCAAATTTGTAACCCCGAATTTTCAACCCTTCTTGCCGGTGCGTGATTATGATTCCGCGTCCGTCTTTTCCACAAGATTGCGCCCGCTGCGAGTTTTCCCTACCGCATTCGATGCTTCATACTGCCCCGCAGCATGAGCGCGTACAGCACGGGCCTATCAGTGCTGGCGCTTAGCGGGCGCGAGCATTCATTGGGTTTGTTAGCTTGCGCTTCGCTAACAGACAACAATGATGCAAAAAAACCCTCACGCGTGCAAACGGGGCTTTGTGCACTTAGATTCTAAAGGCTGCCCTCTGGCTGCTCATTTGTACTTTAGGCGACAAAGTGTCAGCGGTTATGCAGCCCAAGCTCTAAATGAGCTATCACAACGCGCCAAAAAACACTGGCCAGAAAGGATCTTGGGTTTGGATTGCCAAGGGAACGAGTGTCCCGTCCAGCCGCTTGATTGTTTTTATCTTCGGGTCCCGCTTCACCTTTCCTATAACGGATGCCTCGATGCCACTGGCACTTAGTTTGTGGAGAATGGCCTTTGAATGGTCCGGCCTTGCCGTGATCAGCAGCGAGCCCTCGGCGATCGCTGCCAAGGGATCAATGCCAAATGCCTCACAGACCATCCTTACCTCTTCTGGATAGACAAACGCCTCCTCATGTATCTCCATCCCTGTTCCGCTAGCGCTGGCTATCTCGAAGAGCCCGCCGATAACGCCGCCCTCAGTCGCGTCGTGCATGGCAGTTACGCCTCCGGATTCCATAGCTAACAGGGCGTCTTTTACCACGGTCATTTGCATGCAGAGGGCCTTAGCTTTCTCAACCAGAGGCGGCGGATAATTCTCTAAGAGCTCCGTTTCCCTGATCACGGCGAGGATTCCCGCTGTCTCTATTGCCGGCCCCTTGGTCAGAATCACGTCGTCGCCCGCCTTCGCGCCGGCTGGCGTGACATAACCGTGCTTGTCTGCGATGGCAAAGACGGTGACTCCACCTATGGTGGGTGATACAAACCCTGGGTAGTACCCCGTATGCCCACCGACGATCGCTATCCCAAGCTCCACGGCAGCTCTATGGATGGCATCCACGATGGTGTGGAAGTCCTCTTCGTTCGTCTCGGTAGGCATCAAGAGTGAATATGTCATGTATCTGGGCTTGACGCCCATGACCGCCACGTCGCTCGCACCTATATGGACGGTATACCATCCAAACATCTCCAGGGGCTGGTTCGGGATAGCGAAGATCGGGTCCTCCGCTATTATGAGTACCCTGTCGTTGCCGATGTCGATAACTCCGGCATCGATCCCTGTTCTCGGTGGCACGATTACCGAGTCATCCTTGTTTCCGAGCCGCGGGAGCAGAAAGGAGGTGAAGGTGTCGAGGTCTATCTTTCCGATCTTATCGCTCATGGTAGCGTCTCGCGATTTCACAGATCTGCTCTGCGACTTCTATAGGATCCCGTCCGACAAGCACCGACACGGGCTCTTTACCGATGGCACCCGTTTCGTAGAAGATCTTGGGAACCTGGCCACCGGCGGCATCTATTGCTTGCTGAACTTTCCAGGGCATGGATGCGCCTTCCGCTTCCTTGATTTCTTCCGGTTCTTTACTGCGGTCGATCACGCTGAAAACCCACCCTTTTGCTTTGCAATACTCCTCGAGCCATTTCGTCAAAGATGGATTGTTGGCGAAGTTCACGCCTGCCCTAAACGCCGAATCGGTTTTGCCCAGCTCTACCATCAGTCGGGCCATGTGGCTCGACGCGCCGAATCTGGGCTTGCCTGCAGCGTGAGGTACGCCGCTCACGACGGTTATGCGTCCGTCTATTCCTAATACATCATCTCTGCTTCTAGAATTGGGTCGAGCGTACACGAGGTTGGTCCTTACCTCGGGAATCAAGGCTGCAAACTCCTTGCATTCCTCCACGAGGCCCAGGGCGACAGCAATCTTCCCGCGCATATTGATTTCGTCAGGCTTCAATGATTAGTCTCCTCCGGCCTTGGATTGGTGTCGAACACTTTGAAGTGGAACAATAAGTAGTGATCGCTTAGCTACTTTTTCTTCAGCTGTCACGAGGATAGGCCGATCAGCTTGAACATGGGATGGCAGTTTCGTTACGCCGCTGACCAGCCGGCAATGTCGCTTGATTTTGTTTTGCTTGCTTCGCAAAATTTAAATATGATAATCGCTTTAGGCATTTTGTTAGTAGGAAGCCGGAAACCTACTTCCTATACATATAACTTCCTACTAACAAGCGCAGACGCGGAACTGCGCAGGGGGGGCGCCTCGATCCTCCGTGTGCGCTCCCCGCTCGTTTACGTCAAACAGGCCGAAAACCGGCTTCCGCACAACGTGAGGTTTCAATATGACATGGAAACCAAGTAAAAAATTGGTAATAAATTGCCTTTTGATACTCGTATTCGTGAGTTTGATGATGGCAAAATCGGGCTACATCACAGGAATGGCCCAACAGCCTACAAACTCAGCGCTGAACGCCTCAACGCCAATTGCCGCTACGCAGGCGTTGCCTGACAGAAGTCAGCCCGACCCAACGGGCAGCAGCATCGGCTCAGCCAACGTTCCAGCAAACGTCACTGGCCAACCGACATTATCTGAGCTCGCCAATGCTGTCGGCCATAATACAACGGCCATCAACTTCGTATGGACGCTCATGGCCGGCTTCCTCGTTTTCTTTATGCAGGCGGGGTTTGCACTCGTTGAAACCGGCTTTACGCGCTCAAAGAACGTGGCTCACACGATGGGCATGAACATATTGATCTACGGGCTTGGCGTGCTCGGGTGGTATTTCTGCGGATTCGCCATCATGTTCGGCGGATTGAAGTCGCTTGGTACCTTGGGCGGATTTACCGGACTTGGCAGCGAGGTGACGGTCAATTTACTGGGACATCCGTTCGGACTGCTCGGTGCTCACGGTTTTGCGCTGACCGGTGCCTATGACGTTGGCGTGTTTGTGCTATTCCTCTTCGAAGTCGTCTTTATGGATACCGCCGCAACGATTCCGACGGGAGCCATGGCCGAACGATGGAAATTCTTGGCATTCTGTATCTACGGTCTTTTCATAGGGACGATCATTTACCCGCTCTTCGGCAACTGGGTTTGGGGCGGTGGATGGCTTTCGCAGCTCGGCACGAACTTTGGCTTAGGCAACGGGTACGTCGACTTTGCGGGTTCGACGGTCGTGCACATGGTAGGTGGTACGATCGGCTTTGTCGGCGCTTGGATGCTCGGCCCTCGTATCGGCAAGTACGTCGAAGGGAAGGTCCGCGCCATTCCACCGCACAGCATCCCTATGGCCGTGCTCGGAACGCTCATCCTCGCATTCGGATGGTTCGGGTTTAATCCGGGCTCCACGCTCGCAGGAACCGACCTCCGTATCAGTGTCATCGCCGTTAATACGATGCTTGCATCGTGTGCGGGCATGGTGGCGGCGACGCTCTGGATGTGGCGCGTCCGCAGCAACAAACCTGATGTCAGCTTCATGTGCAACGGGTGTCTTGCTGGACTCGTTGCAATAACCGGCCCTTGTGCGTTCGTTAACTCGCAAAGCGCTGTCCTCATCGGATTGGTCGCTGGGGTTCTCGTAGTTGAAGCCGCGCTTTTCATTGACAAAAGGCTAAAAGTTGATGACCCGGTCGGAGCGGTGGCCGTGCACGGCGTGTGCGGCGCGTGGGGATGTCTCAGTCTAGGACTCCTCGCAGATGGCACGTACGGCGCGGGCTGGAACGGCGTTTCCGGCGCGGTAACCGGCCTTCTCTACGGAAATCCCAGTCAGCTCGCTGCACAATGCATCGGAGTGGCGACATGCTTCGTTTATACAGCGGCGATCTCACTTGCGATCTTCACGTTCATAGAAAAAGTTGTCGGAATGAGGGTGGGATCACAGACCGAAGTAGACGGCCTCGACGTCCCGGAAATGGGAGCAGGAGGATACGATGGCGGCTACGGGCTCTGAGCTGCGCGGGCAACTTCGAAAAAGAAGCAGCTCGCCGTATCCCGGGCCAAAAGTGTATGCCCGCACCACGTCTTCGCGGGTGAGAAGCTTAAGAAACAGGTTGGAGGTGAGCGTATGAAAAGAATCACGGCGA
>PMMR01000042.1 GCA_003162175.1 Candidatus Methanoflorens crillii
TGTAGTGATATGCAGCGTTAGGCGGCCCGCCGCCGACGCGCACCCTTTTTTGCTCCAGTCTTTTTCTTTGTGGCTTTTTTCGTACCGTTGAGCCACTCGCCGCGCCCCTCTTTCTTCAGATAATCCTCAATTGCCGCGTGCAGGGCATCAGCCGCCAGGTTCGAGCAGTGCATCTTCACNNCTGCTCGTCGCTATGGCCGCTCCGCAGCCGAACGTCTTGAATTTGACGTCAGTGAGAATCCCGTCTTCCACCTTGATCTGTATCTGCATGAGGTCCCCGCACACTGGGTTCCCGACCACCCCCACACCGCTCGGGTTCTCGATCTCCCCCATGTGGTGCGGGTTCATGAAATGAAGCATCACTTTATCGCTATACATGTTACTCCTCGCCTCGCGTGCGCCTGTCGCGCGTGAACACACTATCGGACGCGCTTAGCCTTTTTTTATTTATCGCTCAAGTGCTCGTAATGAGGACGTGTTGACGGCGTTCGTCGCCCTTAGATCAGCTACGACGTGGGGAGAGTTTCACGTAGGCTACTAACGTCCTGAAGCTTTATCGGATTCGTGCAGTAAGGGCATAGGAAATCGCACTCCATCTTGCCATACGGGCAGATCACTTTAGAAAGGACGGCTAACGGGTGTCCCTTACTCTTGATGTCGAATTCCTTGTTCCACCCAAATGGTGCTCGCTTCACGGTGAACCCGTCGTTCTTCAGCGAAGCCTCTAGCGACAGGAGTATCTCCAAGGCTACGTGGGGAGAGCTTAAGGTGCTCGTAAGGTGCGCAAACGGGAAGAGCATGACGCGATTTTCTTTGAGCTTGCCCAGCACGTCAACGATGCTGTTCTTTGCCGCTTCAGCTATACCATTGGCGTTGAGCTCATCAAGCTTTTCCACACTTGAAAAAACGACAAGACAGTCGTTCATGCTGTCCTCTTTCGATTCTATGTCCTCCGCTACTTTGGTTCGTTGCGTTGCCTTGTAGCTGATTTTATCCGCGTGAATCAGAAGAAGTCGAATCGTACATCCCCCCGGTTTCGGTTGCGTCGATCAATCGACCTACAGCAAATCTCGTACATGCTCGATCCGTTCGTCCATAACTCTATTTGCCTCCGCAATAATCAGGGTGCAGTTGTAGGCATATTTTGTCCTTTTATGAACGTTCAATAATCGGCGTACCGTACCTAAACATAAGAAGAATTGTGTTTCACAGAGGATAGATAGTATCGAAAAGTACGTGGCACACAACGAGCTTTGAGGTTGAAGTATGAGTGAACAGGTAGACACCCTTTTTGAAGCGCTGTTCGCGCTCACCGATCTTCGAGTGCTGCTCAGGGAGACGGCACCGCTGCATAAGTTTAACGAGGAACAGCGAGCCCAGGCGCGCGAATCGGTTGCTCGCGCAAAGCAAGCGCTGTTGAGGCTGGAAGGAGTTTTCGAGAATGAAGATCAATAATATACCCGTCCGTGAGGTCGAGGAGAACTACGTTAACATTCATCCAATCCAAGCGGCAGGTCGCCTCACAGGAGAGGCGATGAAAGCCCTGATCGCCTACGGCGATGGCTACTCTACGTGCGACCAGTGCCGCAAGCCTTTTCGACTCGATAAGATCACCAAGCCGCCCATCGCTGAGTTCCACAGCGATCTCGCCAAGTTCCTCAGCATGGACGAAGCGCGTGTCACACCGGGGGCACGTCGTGCCTTTCAGGCCGTCGCCCTCTCACTCGCAGAGAAAGGGGATATCGTTCTCGTCTCCGCCCTTGCACACTATACCGAGTTCTTGGCGGTTGAAAACGCACGGGCAGTGGTCAAAGAGGTTCCCCTGAACAAGGATAACGTCGTCACCGGCGACGCTGTCGCGCAGAAGATCGAGGAAGTGACGCGCGAACAGGGCAAAAAGCCCGTCCTCGTGATGCTCGACCATTTCGACTACTCGTTTGCAAACGAGCACGATATTGCGGGAGCCGCGAAGGCAGCCCACCAATACGACGTTCCTATCCTCTACAACGGCGCGTACACCGTCGGAATCAAGCCGGTCGATGGCAAGGCGCTTGGCGTCGATTTCGTCGTCGGCAGCGGGCATAAGTCGATGGCTTCTCCTGCACCAAGCGGCGTGTTGGCAACGACGAGCGAGTATGCTCATCAAGTCCTCCGCACGACGCAGATGATCGGCGACGTCACCGGACGAAAATTTGGCATCAAAGAGGTTGAAATGCTCGGTTGCACGCTTATGGGGGCGAACATCCTCGCCATGATGGCCTCCTTCCCGGCCATCCAGAGACGCATCAATGACTGGCAGGAGTACGTGGCGAAGTCGAACATCGTCATCGACGCGATCCTTGACATTAAGGGCAACAAATGCTTAAGTGAACACCCGCGCAAGCACACCTTGACGAAGGTGGATACCACGGGCAGTTTCGACCAGGTCGCCACAACCCACAAGCGACGCGGGTTCTTCTTCAGCGACGAGCTGAAACAGAGGGGCGTGGTTGGCGAGTTTGCCGGAGCGACGCGCACATGGAAGCTCAACACATACGGCTTAACGTGGGACCAGACATCGTACGTGGCAGATGTCTTTAAGGAGATAGCCGAGAAATATGACCTCCTGTAGCCATGACTGAAACCGACAAGTCGTCGAAGATCAGGCCGCGATGTGAGATCATTGTGCAGTACGTCCTTCCCGTGATACGGGCCGAGATGGCCGTGCGGATGAAGGAGGAAGGCATAAGTCAGGCACAGATCGCACGAATACTCGGCGTTACTCCCGCTGCCGTCAATCTGTACGTCAAGAGCAAACGGGGAACCGCAGGACAGGACACCGAGGTGCTCGAGGTGATCGACGATTACCTTGAGGAATACAAAGACGACCCCGAGGCCCTGTCAGTGCACCTTTGCGACGTGTGCAACAAGATCAAATTACTGCTCGACAAACGCGAGAATGAAGCAGCGATTGATGCTGGTTGTTGCTCTTGATGCAGTTTCTAGCAAATTGTCGCAGCAAACGGCCTGCGATGGTGAAGAGTAATGCGCACCGGTCAGCTATAAGATCAACCGAAGTCAGCCATAAGATCCCAGCCCAGTGCTGTGCCGTGTCACGCTGCCTGCGCGTTAGTGGAAAGTCGATCGCCACGTGCACCAAGTAGACCTTGGAGTACCCATAATCCATTTAGGCGGAAGAAGCACTAAGAAAGGAAAGAAAAACGATGGCTGGTGCTAAGATGCGTGCGGCGCGTTTTCCACCACCGGCCCACGGTTGAGGGAGTGATTCCAACCTCCGCATGCCTCTCTGTATCTCTCGTGCAATCTGGTTATGGGGCCTGCAAGCTATTCGGCTAGCTATTCGGCTAGCCTGTAGAGGCTTTGGCGCGCGTCCTTTATGTAAAAGAGTTGGGTCACCATGCCGCCTTCTTTTAGCCTCTTGACCGCGTATCTCACCGTTCTGTGGGGTAGATAAGTCTGCTTTTCGATGTCGTTGATAGTCATTGTGCCGTTTCGCTCGAGAGCCCTGAAGACTAGTTTGGCACTTGGGGGGGTAGTCTCTCAGTTTTCTGGCATGCTGTTCATTGTTTCTAAGCTCAGCGACAGCGTCGTTCACGACAAACACCAAATAATTAACGGCGTTAACGTTATATAAAATTTGCTCGTCCGGCGCGCCGTGAAAACTAGGCATCCTCAAAAAATCAATGGGCGAAAATGTCAGGGCACTTTTCGTTCTTGACGAAGCCGCACCGGACAGTGCCGAACCTCAAGTTCCGATCTCAAGCATCTTGTCGAGGGCCTTTTTTGCGCCTGTACGGACATCCTTGGTCACAGTGACAAGGAATTCCTTCTGCTCGAGCGCGCGGACAGCATCTTCAAGGTGCGTGCGTTTCATGTTCGGACACACTGTTTCGGCGAGCGCTGAGAACTCCTTCGTTGGTTCCTGCTTCCTGAGTCGATGGAGCATGCCCACTTCGGTTCCAATGGCGATGTGGCGTGCGTTAGTTTTTGCCGCGTGACGCAGCATGCCGCCGGTCCCGTACACAAAGTCAGCTGCTGCTATGACCTCTGGCCGGCACTCGGGATGCACGACGATCTCGCAGTCGGGTACCTCCTCCCGTTTGATAAGCACGTCCCCTAAGGTAATCACTTGGTGCGTCGGACAGAAGCCGTCCCAGGAAACGATCTCCTTGTCGGTTTTCGTCGCGAGGTAGTTCCCGAGATTTCGGTCGGGAATAAACACGATTCGATCTGCATCGAGTGCATTAATAATCTTGACGGCGTTTGCCGACGTGCAGCACACGTCGCTTTCTGCCTTGACTGCGGCCGAAGTGTTCACATAGCACACGACGGGTGCACCCGGGTAGCGCTTTTTGAGCTGTCGCACGTCGTTTCGGGTGATCATGTGCGACATCGGGCACGTCGCTTGCTTTACAGGTAGGAATACCTGCTTTTCTGGGGAGAGGATAGCAGCGTTTTCTGCCATGAAGTCGACCCCACAGAACACGATGACTGCACACTTGATCTCAGACGCGATCTTTGAGAGCTCGAATGAGTCGCCCACGTAATCGGCGGCGTCTTGAACTTCGTCGCGTTGGTAGTTGTGCGCCAAAATGACGGCGTCGTTTTCCTCTTTCAGGCGTTTTAGGTGGCTATTCATGGCTACCGACTGAAGGCCGTGCACTTCTCATCGCCCTGGATATGTGTGCATATTGCACATATCCGCTCGTTCAAGTTGAGTTCTTTTCCCTCGGCAACGTCTTCAGCTAGCGATTGAATGAGCGCCCTTACGTCATCGCTGACCGCGACAGCTGTCCCCCTTTTGCTCGTCACGTATTGGCTGACCGCCGGCTGCGTGACGCCGAGACGCTCCGAAATCATCATTTGCGATAGACCTAGTTTTGCCAGCTCCTTTGAAACCTCGCAACGGATGGTGGGGAGGATGCTCCAGACCGCTGTTTCGCAGGGCGATCGTTGTGCTTTCATGAGTCGCTCATTGGACATCAGCTTCACATAAAATGGCGTCCTATGCTATTTTTGCCTTCTCCGAAACCTTAATGGTCACGTGCTCAATATAACAGCTCGTATATACGGTATAACAATTGTTATATCACTGTATTATAACAATTGTTATATAAAATAGTTGCAGTTTAAAGAGGTGTATCATGCAAAGACCTGGAACAATAGCAGTTCACGGAGGGCAATCGGTCGATCCTACAACGAAAGCGCGGGCCGTTCCGATCTATCAAACGACTTCGTACGTATTCGACAGCACAGAACACGCCGCAAAACTTTTTGGGCTCCAAGAGCTGGGAAATATCTACACGCGCATAATGAACCCAACGAATGACGTGCTCGAACAGCGAGTTGCCCTGCTGGAAGGCGGTAAAGCCGGGCTGGCGCTTGCCAGCGGTCAAGCGGCGACTACCATCTCAATACTCAACATCGCGAAGCCTGGCGACGAGATCGTGTCATCATCACAACTGTATGGTGGGACCTATACCCTGTTCTCGTCAACGCTGGCAAAGATGGGCATCAAAGTTCACTTGGTAGACTCGACCGATCCGAATAATTACAACGAGCACGTGAATGATAAGACGAAGGCGTTTTTTGGAGAAACGCTTGGCAATCCAAGCTTGGACGTTCTCGACATCGAGCGCGTCGCCCAGATAGCGCACGACAACGGCGTCCCCCTCATCGTCGATGGCACTGCTACTACGCCCATCCTGAGCCGACCAATCGACTTCGGTGCGGATATCGTCGTCAATAGTCTCACTAAGTTCATGGGGGGGCACGGCACTTCCATCGGGGGGCTCATCGTTGATGCGGGAAACTTCGACTGGACGAACGGGAAATTCCCTGATTTTACCACGCCTGACCCTACTTACAACGGGCTTGTGTTCGCCGACGCGTTCGGAGAACTCGCGTACATACTAAAGGCGCGGGTGCATCTGCTACGCGACATCGGTCCTGCTTTGAGCCCCTTTAATGCATTCCTGACCCTCCAGGGACTTGAATCACTGCACGTGAGAATGGAACGCCACTCTGCCAATGCGCTTGCCGTCGCTCGCTTCTTGAATGACCACGACCGCGTCTCGTGGGTGAGTTACCCCGGTTTAGAGAACGACCGTTCTCATCGACTAGCGCAGAAGTACTTGCCAAACGGTGCCAGTGCGCTCGTCGGCTTCGGCATCAAGGGTGGGTATAACGCCGCCGTGACGTTCATTGAGAGCGTGAAGCTTTTGAGCCATCTCGTCAACATTGGTGATGCGAAATCGCTCGTGGTGCATCCAGCGAGCACCACGCATCAGCAACTGAACCCCGAAGAGCGCATCGCAGCAGGACTCAGCGATGACTTTATACGGCTTTCTGTGGGGATCGAAGACGTCGCTGACATCATTGAGGATATTGACCAAGCACTCGCATGTACGTCGTAGACGCCGTTCCGTGGACCCAACATTACACGATTGACGCACTTACGTTAGACTGCGGAAGGACGCTTTCGCCGGTTCAGGTCGCATATGAAACATACGGCCAGCTGAACGCTGCCAAAGATAATGCAATACTGCTGCTGCACGCCTTATCTGGCAGCGCTCACGCCGGTTTTGTAAACGATAAGGGCGAGCAAGGCTGGTGGTACGACTTTATTGGACCAGGAAAGGCACTTGACACAGAGCGGTATTTTATCGTCTGTTCCAATGTCCTCGGAGGGTGCAGCGGGTCAACGGGGCCGGGCAGTATCGATCCCGCGACAGGGCGCCCTTATGGGCTTGGCTTTCCGGTCATCACCGTCGGCGACATGGTCCGCGCGCAGAAGTGCCTGATCGATAGCTTGGGAATTGAAACCCTCTTGGCGGCTATCGGTGGATCCATCGGGGGGATGCAGGCGCTGCAGTGGGCCGTAGATTATCCTGAAATCGTGCGATCGGCCGTGATACTCGCCGCGGCCAATCGACTCTCCGCACAAGGAATAGCGTTCAATGAGGTAGGCCGGCAAGCGATTATGGCAGACCCGTGCTGGCAGAACGGCGACTATTATGACGGCACGCCGCCGCGCACAGGCCTTGCGCTCGCTCGGATGATAGGACACATTACGTACCTCAGTGAGGAGTCGATGCACGAAAAGTTTGGGCGGGCGCTCAAAGGGGCGGATGGGTATCGCTACAAGTTTTCAGAAGATTTCGAGGTCGAGAGTTACCTGCACTACAAGGGGAACCGATTCGTTGAGCGTTTCGATGCCAACTCGTATCTTTACATAACGAAAGCGATGGACTATTTTGATCTGCCCGATCTCACTTCAATCCAATCGAAAATGTTGGTAATATCATTCTCGTCAGACTGGCTATTCCCCCCGGCGCGGCTGAAAGCGCTTGTGAGAACGTTGCGCAGGAAACGCAAAGACGTTACGTACTGCGACGTTCAGTCATCGCGAGGCCACGATGCATTCCTGCTCGAGGTCGGGCCGCTAACAGAACTTCTGTCAGGGTTTCTCGATAACGTGTGCGGGCGGTAGCGGTGCAACGATTTGACCAGGATATCATTGTTAATCTGATTCCCCGTGGCGCACGCGTACTTGATCTCGGCTGCGGAAACGGGGACTTGCTGACGAAGCTACAACGAAGCGGTGTCTCCGATATCCGCGGCGTTGAAATCGACGATCGATGTATAGCCGCTTGTGTGCGCAAAGGGCTCACGGTCTTTCAAGGCGATATCGACGAAGGGCTTGGCGACTATGATGATGCATCTTTCGATTACATCGTGTTAAATCAGACGCTACAAGTCGTTCATAAGCCGACCCTTGTTATTCAGGAAATGCTCCGCGTAGGAAATAGGGCGATTGTGAGCTTTCCAAATTTTGGTTACTTCAGAATTCGATGGTACATCCTCACCAAAGGACAAATGCCGAAAGTCGATTTTTTGCCCCGCGACTGGTACGATACGCCTAATATCCACCTTTCTACTATCAGCGATTTCCAGGCGTTTTGCCGAACGCGAAACATCGCCATAGAACGACTCATCGGTTTGAAAAGCTGCGCGACTGGCAAGACGGCGGGACATTTTCAGAACTTGTTGTCTCAAGTCGGCATATTTGTGATTATGTCCGAACGTGAAATTCCGAACTGACACTCGTATTTAGGTTGGGCCTTTTTCTCCTAACGGGCGGTTCCTGTAGCGTCATTTTTTTGCCGTAGGCCGCGGATTGCCCTGATTTGTCTGGATAGCCGCCCTGCGTATTTCTATTAATCGCTCAGCGCGCAGAAGTTTCGCGACAGCGCACTTTGATCCACACCTCNNAAAAAAGGGTCTTTAAAACGCTAAACGAGCCTCTCTGGATGTGAATAGGCCGCAAACTGACGCTCAGTCGCAAAACATATGAGCGTCACCCCGGCTTGAACTGCTGCCTCGACACCAGTGCTAATAGGTGCTGCTTTCGATAGGATCAACGGTATGCCTGCCCGAGCCGCTTTCAATACCATTCCTGCCGGTTGCCTGCCGGATGACAGCAGGAACGTGTAGGCGAAGTCGTTGCCTGCGTTTATGCCAATGACCTTATCAACAGCACTGTGTCTTCCAACGTCGACCGCTTGCGCCAGCAGCTTGCCCGTTGCGTCAAATAGCGCGGCTACGTGGACGCCGTGCGTCTGTCTGCGCGCTTGAGTGTCGAGGTGTGTCAAGCTCTTTTTGAGGACCCCCTTTTCAAACGTTGCTGCAGACTCAACGCGCACATCTTCGTT
>PMMR01000022.1 GCA_003162175.1 Candidatus Methanoflorens crillii
CTTAACGGTGTTAATGTCCTGATTCTGCGGCTCAGGTACGCTCTAAGAAGATATAGCGTCACAATCCTTGGCACGTGTGGCAGGACAAGCCGCATAACGTCAAAGTCAAAATGTTGATCTATATACTCAAAAAGTTACATTCGTTTCCCTAGCGAAGCTCAACGTGATTGCTACGTCAAATCGGGCTTATATATTGTCGCCTTTCGCTGCCGATTCCTGGTCACTACAATAAATACTCAGATCCTTCAGCACCCGGATAAATCAACATTGTCGCTATAAGGACCTTTATCTTTTCGAAAAAGGGTACAGAATACGACTAAGAAGCAAGGCCTCCGTAATCGATCCTTGCACGTTCATAAAAAAAGAGGTTGATTTATGGGAAAGATCTACGAAGATCTCACTAAGACCGTTGGCAATACGCCTCTGGTCAGATTGAATAGAGTTACAAAGGGTCTGGATGCAACCGTCGTTGCCAAGCTTGAGTTCTTCAACCCCCTAGGAAGCGTTAAAGACCGAATAGGAGTGGCCATGATCGAGGCTGCCGAGAAAGCGGGGCATATTAAGGATGATACCATCATCCTGGAGCCGACGAGCGGAAATACCGGCATAGCTCTGGCCTTCGTCTGCGCTGCCAAGGGCTATAAGCTAGTGCTGGTGATGCCTGAGACGATGTCGGTTGAACGGCGCAAGCTTCTCAAAGCCCAGGGGGCGGACTTGGTGTTAACGCCGGGACCCTTAGGGATGAAAGGGGCAGTTGCAACTGCAGAAGATATGCTGGCCAAGGACCCGCGCTACTATTACATACCCCAGCAGTTTAGGAATCCTTCCAATCCAGAGATCCACAGGAAGACTACTGCCGAGGAAATATGGCGTGATACGGACGGCAAGGTCGACATAGTGGTGTCAGGTGTGGGCACGGGCGGAACGATCACGGGCATTGCTGATGTAATAAAGTCCCGCAAGAGCGGCTTTAAAGCCATTGCCGTCGAGCCTGCCGCGTCCCCTGTTCTGGAGGGCGGAAAGCCAGGACCTCACAAGATACAGGGAATCGGTGCAGGCTTTATTCCGGATGTTCTACAGCTCGATCTGATTGATGAGATCATCCCGGTAACAAATGAAGATGCCTTCGCTACATCCCGCAGACTGGCCAAAGAGGAAGGATTAGTGGTAGGAATGTCAAGCGGCGCTGCAACCTGGGCTGCTTTGAAGGTAGCCGCACGACCTGAAAACAAAGACACGCTGATAGTGGTAATACTTCCCGATACTGGCGAGCGATACCTGAGCACAGCGCTCTTCGAGAGTTAAGAGGTGGCCGGAAGATGAGCATCAGAGAGGACATCCAGACCGTCTTTGCTAAAGATCCCGCTGCTAAAAACACTTTAGAGGTCCTCACTTGCTATCCGGGCTTGCATGCCATCTGGATGTACCGGATCTCCCACTTCCTCTGGACTCATAAGCTCTTTTTTTTGGCCCGGCTCAGCTCCCACATAGCCCGCTTCCTGACCGGCGTCGAGATTCACCCTGGAGCAAAAATCGGCAAGCGTTTCTTCATAGACCACG
The DNA here is from genome assembly GCA_003162175.1 of Candidatus Methanoflorens crillii. GTDB lineage: Archaea > Halobacteriota > Bog-38 > Methanoflorentales > Methanoflorentaceae > Methanoflorens > Methanoflorens crillii. Next base: position 1,561 of record PMMR01000022.1, read on the forward strand.
GCTCGGGCGTGGTGATCGGCGAGACTGCAGAAGTAGGAGATGACGTGCTGATGTACATGGGAACGGTCTTGGGCGGCACAAGCTTGGAAAAAGTGAAGCGCCATCCTACCATCGGGGACCGTGTGGTCATAGGCGCAGGTTCAAGCGTCCTCGGACCGATAACCGTAGGAAAAGGTGCAAAGGTCGGCGCAGGCTCAGTAGTGGTTCGACCGGTCCCGGCCGGAGCGACCGTTGTCGGTGTTCCGGGAAGAATTGCCGAGCCCGAATGCCCCGCCACAGGAACGGACCTAAATTATGCCAATCTGCCCGATCCCATGCTGCGCGTGGTCAGCAGGCTACTTGACCGCCAAAACCGACTGGAAGGGCGGCTGCGCTCTATGCAAAAAACCCTGCCGGGACCGGAGACTGAGAGGCTTATGGCCCAAATGGAGCGAGAAGAGGAGATTCGGGAAGCTTTACGGGACGTGCTCGATCCCGAAGTGGGCATCGATATCGTTGACCTGGGCCTGATCAAAGATATAATCATACGTGGCGACGATACGGTGGAGGTGGACTTGGTGCTTACCTCTCAGGCTTGCCCCTTGGCCAGCCACCTCTCCGAACAGGTAAAGCGCCGGGTGGAAGGTCTGCGTGGCATCCGGCAGGTTGAGGTTAAGGTTCTTGATGAGCCCTGGAACTGGGACCACTTTGTCCGGCAGCAGAAGGAAGGGTTTAGATATGGCCAAAATATCCAAAATGTTGGTGGGTTGTAATTGCAGCGAACGCAGTCACAGATAGTGCAACGATTATGCAGAAGAAATCTCGTTGAAGGGAGATTTCAGCAAATGCCCTCACCTTGAACTGGAGAGATTTGGTGAGTCTAAGGCCGAGATCCTTACAGTAGAGGGACTGATATAGCTTTTATTCCCATATTTGTTAACACTCGTGTTCACTATCACCGAAATCTAAACGGGAAGATAACCTGCGATATATGCCCAGACCGCATACCATCGAAGAAGATACTAACCGGCGACGAAACGTGCGATCAATGGAGGGGGTGAAGAAGACTGAAGTTTTGTCGCACGTGCGCATCGGTGCTTCAATCCTTGTTTAGTGGAATTGTTCTACAACATCGATAGATCCATTCACTCATCCTTAATGCCCTCAAGAACTTCTTCTAAGATTTCTCTCACCCGTCTATTGGTCATCGCAGCAGAACGGGCCAGCGTCGTTTCAGGGAACGAAACGTCTTTAGACAGTTGATCTAGGTCTTCTTTCTCATGGTTGAGCAAGTCAAGAACCTCTAATAACCCCTCTTTTATTCATTCACCTTTTGTAATCGGTAGGAGTTACGCTCCCCCCTCAGTGGGATGGATGCAGCCCAGAGATGCCGGAAAAGATAGCTCTCTTCACTACGTCACACGGATACTATACCACTAATCGTGATTATCCGGAGCTGATTAGAACGAGGGACTAAAGACCTCACGCGCACAATGGCTTGCAGGTCTTCCTCCGGGCCGTGCTCGTGCTCACTGGACCTTTTTTCACCATGTCTACCGAGCGTCCCGGGGATCTGTGCATGAAAACGTGCAACTGAATGTAGAAAATAAAGATAGCGTTCTTACCTACTCATGAGCCATGAGGTGCATCTTCTGGCGTATTCGACCTACATAATCGCTATTGTAGCCGCAGAACCATGCCGATATGGCTGAGCCCATTAATACCAACTTAGATTGCCATTGTTTTCTTCCTAATTCTTTATGCAAACGATAGCGCATGAGCAAGATCGTCTTTTAAGTCCACTTTATCCTCTATGCCGACTGATAACCTTACAAGATTATCTTTTATGCCGCATCTCAGCCTCTCCTCTTCTGGAATTGAGGCATGCGTCATCCTTGCGGGATAACAGATAAGCGATTCGACTCCGCCTAGGCTTTCAGCAAGAATAAACAATTTAAGGTTCGAAATAAACCGCTCCACAGCGGAAAGCCCGCCTTTTAACTCAAAACTAATCATACCGCCAAAACCGCTCATTTGCTTTTTAGCCAAATTGAAGTTTTCGTCCTTTTGCAATCCCGGATAATAAACCTCTCGCACCTTCGGATGCGTAGAAAGATAGCGCGCAAGATACAAGGCATTTCTTTCATGCTCTCTCATTCGTATAGCCAAGGTTTTTATACCGCGTAGCGCCAGCCAGGAGTCCAACGGCCCGGGGACAGCCCCTGCCGCATTTTGATAAAACTTGATCTGTTCATATAGCGCCTCATTATTTGTAATAACAGCGCCGCCAACTATATCGCTGTGTCCGGCTATGTATTTTGTCGTGCTGTGCACCACAACATCAGCGCCCAAAAGCAGCGGTTTCTGAAAATAAGGGCTCGCGAATGTATTATCCACCGCTACCGCTATTCTTCTGTCACGTGCGATAGAAACAACTTTCTTTATATCGACGATTTTCAAGAGCGGATTCGTAGGAGTTTCCATCCAGATCGCCCGAGTATTTTTCTGAAGCGCTCTCTCGAAACTGCTTGGATCATCGACATCTGCATATGTGGTTGTGACCCCCCATTTGCTGACTATTCTTTCGAGAAGTCTGTAAGAGCCACCGTACATTTCATCACCAGCCACAACATGATCCCCCGGTTTTAGGATACTGAAAAACGCTATCGTGGCCGCAACTCCCGATGCGAATGCCAGACCAAACCTTCCTTCTTCAATTGAAGCCAGCGCCTTTTCCAGTGCGGCGCGCGTCGGATTGCCTGTACGTGAATATTCATATCCTTTATGCTTACCTATGGCATCCTGACGATATGTAGAGGTCTGATATACAGGAACATTAACTGCTCCGGTCAAATCATCTGGCTCTTGGCCGTCATGAATAGCTCGCGTCTCAAACCTCATCAGGACCCCCCCTCTTCTGCGATATCCAATAGGTAACTAAATCCGCCCTAGCAATTAGACCAATAGGAACGCCTTCCTTTTTTACCACAATTCCCGTAGCACCCGACAAAAGCACTCTGTATGCCTCGGAGACATCAGTTGTTTCTTCAAGAGACGGCAGCGGCTTACCCATAACCGTTGCGATATCCTGTCTGTCAAATTCAATACCTTCATGCAGAAGTTGCATAAGCGACGCCTCATTGAGGCTCCCTACAATATTATTATGATCGATGACAGGAAACTGCGAGATGTTAAATTCCTGCATAAGGGAAACCGCTCGTATTAACTTGTCATGTGGAGAAACGGCAAGTAACGACGGAAGAGTATTCTTTTTCTGCCTTAGTATTTCCCCGACATTGACTGCCTGCACTTTCGCTCCCTCCCAAAAACCGTTTTCTTGCATCCACTGGTCTGAGTAAATCCTGTTAATATAGTTCCTGCCGGTATCCGGCAAAAGTACAACAATATATTTAGGCTGTTGGAGCCGCTGCGCATATTTTAAAGCAGCCGCCAACGCTGTCCCGGCGGATCCGCCCGCCAGCAATCCCTCCTCTCGGGCAAGCCGCCTTGCAGTATTAAACGATTCCTTATCAGTCACCCTAACCATATCGTCAACGATCTGGCGGTTAAAAGTCTTGGGGATAAAATCTTCGCCAATGCCTTCGACCATGAAAGACTTGGGACTATCTCCGGAGAGTATGGACCCTTCAGGATCTGCTCCTACTATAATAAGATCAGGATTCTTTTCTTTAAGGTACTTCGACGTCCCTGAAATAGTGCCGCCGGTGCCCATTCCCGCAACAAATACCTCAACTCTGCCTTCTGAATCTTCCCAGATCTCAGGCCCGGTGGTTAGATAATGCGCCAAGGGGTTATTCGGGTTCTCAAACTGGTTCGGCCTGTAGGCATTCGGTATTTCCTTAGCTAGTCTGTCAGCAACGCCGTTGTAACTTTCAGGAGAATCCGCGGCAACAGAAGTAGGCGTAATAACAACCTCAGCACCGTAAGCCTTAAGCAGATTAATTTTATCCTGGCTCATCTTATCCGGCATAACAAATATGCAACGATATCCTTTTACAGCCGCAACTAGTGCCAGCCCTACACCGGTGTTTCCTGCGGTCGCCTCAATAATTGTGCCACCCGGCTTAAGCGTGCCATCGCGCTCTGCTGCCTCAACCATCTTTAGGCCGATTCTGTCTTTTACGCTGCCGCCGGGATTAACAAACTCGGCTTTAACGTATACCTCGGACTTTATTCCCTCTGTTATATTGTTCAGCCTCACCAGGGGCGTATGCCCGATGGCTTCCAGTACATTGTTAAATTGCGCCATATCTTCACCT
>PMMR01000033.1 GCA_003162175.1 Candidatus Methanoflorens crillii
TCCAACCATATCGATACTTTTTGCGGGTAGTTGATCCGCCATGATCATCCATCTCCAGAAACTTACTAGGGGCGTTGTTCTACTAGAAAATACTCCTTCCACATTGAAATCGTGGTACTCTCTTTTGTAATCGCAATGGCTAATGTGCAACGTTGTCGCCTGATGTGCACGAGAGGCTACAGCTACTGCTGGACTGCAGCCTCAGCGTGCGCAGGTTCAGGTAGTCACTGCTGTCTGCTGGGAGGATTCTAGGAGAAAGATCCGTTCGTTTCTACCGACAACATAGCATTGTGCGACATTGACTATATAGGACGTGGAGCCTCTTGAGTGTGCTTGTTGCGACAATTTTGGCACTTTCTAACCGCCCCCGCGCTGCGAATAATACACCTAATGCTTAAGCCTCCAGTACTCGTCTTTCTGGGCCACAATTGCCCGGCGGATCCTTTCGATGATCACCGGACCATCCCATTCTCTTCCTGCCTTTTTTGTAATGTACTGTTCAATACTCTGCGCAAGGACGTGAGGGGCGCTTCTTTCAGTAAAAAATGCATCCTGCCGTTTACTCTCCTCTTGGTTCAGAAGGTATGGCTGTGCCCGGGGAATCTGGGAAATCTCAAAATCCCCTTCGATTTCTTTTGCCATGCGTCCGAGAGCCGGAAGTTTCGATGAAATGATCGGAACGGCTCGAGCGCCCCGAGCCATGTTCGACGCCGTGCAGTCCTGCGTAACCGACTGTTGGGGCTACTACTCTTGTCGCGCTGATCGGTACAAGTTTCAATTATCCAAGAGTTGCTTGCGGGCTTAACTATTCCGTAGGGGGCGCGCTCGGATGGTCTACGATCCGGTACAACCGGACCGCCACTACAAACACCCACAGCAGGAACAAGCCGATCGTGCATCGCTCTAACAACCCGAGTATCTCGCTGCCTTGTGCGGTGGCTATGGCTGTGGCCACGCCCGTGATGACGATCAGTGCGCCGGTTACGAGGGAGTAAGTGGAGAATCGCGACCAGTGCTCATCCCGTCTAAATGCGACGCCCATCAAAAAGACGAGCACGATCGTAAATGCGGACTCAACGCCTGCTAACGCTATGTGCATTTGACCCGCGAACGTCAGTGGCGTGCCCCTCGGATCTTGGGGGAAAAACAACGTCATAAGCAACCCGGCAACTCCTGTGGCCGCTAACAAGATGGCGCCTGCTCGATAACTGCGCAGCGCATTCCGCACCTGATAGAGCCCTACCGCAAAAATGACGATCAAGATATTGTAGAGATCAAATAGAGGATCAAGCAGCGTTTTATAGGGCGCTCCTGCTTCGATCAGCTCGCTAATAGCATTTGATACGTGACTGTAATGAGGGGTTAAGATGCCTCCGAGAACTACAGTGAACACATAGAGCAGAGGAGCGAGGATCCCGCAGACGGCGAGCAGCCTGTATTTCATGGGCGTGGATTAAATCCTGCTGGACTTTAAAAACGTATTCATGTGGACAAGAACGTGAGCTTGCCGAACAATTGACTGGCATTTAATGTTAAGGCTCGAACCAGGTTCTCATCGCTTCCAGAAATAAGCATCACGCGATAGCCAGTGAGGCGGTGAGCAGCAACGCGAGGCCGATGATATCGGCCGCCGCATGCGCAGCCCAGGCCACAAACACGTTGCGCGATCGCGAAAATATCAACCCGTACACCACGCTATCGAGGAACACAAAGCCCACGTCGACGCCGACGATCACCGGAGCGCCGCTCGACAGGTGTGACAGGGCGAACAGCACGGATACGCCAACAATGGCAGGAAGCTGGCCGATGAACCAGCTAAACCGCTCTTGGAAGAGGCCTCTAAAGACGAGCTCTTCGCGAAGTGTGAGCACCAGAATGAGGGGTATGAGGATGCCGAGGTTGCTGAACTGGGGCACTCGCCCAGACGTGTGACTGAGCGCGTCAGGGAGCAACAGGTAGTAGAGCGTAACGGGGATAAGTTGGAGCACGATCACCACGGCGAGAAAAAGGCGCCAGTTCGCCGCAAGATCGGCAATGAACCCGTGACGCTTTATCCCGAGCTCACGCCAAGGGCGATGTCGTGCCAGCTTCTCAGCGAACAGATAGATGATCGGAAAGCTTAGGGCAATAAGTTCGAGCAGCCCTGCGATCGACGGAAGAAACGGCGCGAGTAACAGCGGGACAAACGTAATGAGCAGGACGATAGTGGTTTCATATAGGATCCAGCGCTGCCGCGGGGCCGCCTGCTGATCGGGGGAAGCGAGCGAGGAGCGACGATCTGTTTTCGCCTGGACCCGCACCATCGCGTGGCTGATTATCGCGATCTGATTAATACCTGCCGAAATCAAACGGCATGTGTCTAAAATGAAACGGTGCGCCGACCGTATACAATGGGTATGCCTACGGCGCTTAAGAGACCTTAAAAGCAACGTTTATCTAGGAGACAAGGCACACAGAAAGCGCGCGATGACAACGGATCAATAGAGCAAGGCAATATTCAAATTGTCACTAATCTTAGCGCTTTTTGTCGCAGTGATCAGCTATTTTGGCGTTTTTGCTTAGGGCACCTATTCCAGAGAGACGGCGAAATACGCCGCTCAGGGAATCGGACAACACGTGGTGAAGAAGAAGAACAAGGGATGCTGTCGCATCACCTGTTGCAGGCCTCCGGAACTTGCTGCTGATTGACCCGACGCCTCGAAAGGTTCCATGAAAACAATCCTCTCGGTCATTTTCACTCATTGCTCTTTGCAAATAACTGTTTCTTTCCTCTGTATCTGACAACCTTTTGCCGCCTACCTCAACACAGTGCTGCTCTCACGGTGGGTTGCCTTAACGACAGCAAAGTTTCAAAGCTGCTGCTTTTTTAACGAAAAACCGCCTATATGGGGTGGGATGACGGAGAAAAAGTATACCGAAAGCACTAAGGCCGTGCGTAGGCGGGGGAAGGGTTGTTGTGGGGCACTTTGGCACGTCCTTTTCCGTGGAAGCGCTCTGTGCAACCTCAAAGGCTTTGGACAATGCCCAGAGCACTTGGTGTAACGCTCTTCGTGCTCGTTGAGCCTCAAATTACGTGAGCGCTGGGAGGGGCATTGCGCGGCAAGGCTGACGTACTAGCCGGGCACGAAGTTTTGCCACGCAACGGCGCTCCGCTATCCAAGCGGTGATCCGAGTGAAGTTATTGATGTTTGATACGAACGATTTCTGGTATAAAACGTTTGAAAAGACCGTCGATCACGTCATCTCGATAGATACAGAAGCATCAGTCCAGGACTCACTTGTAATCTTCATAAATGTCGAGAAAGAGGACGAGGCGCAACGGAACAGAGTCGTTAAAAAAGCGGTTGAAAACATCAGCTGGCTGGCGAGAAAGACAGATCGAAAAAGGGTTGTTCTCCACTCATTTGCTCATCTCTCGGAAAGCAAGTCGAGCACAACGTTTGCCGAGGCAGTGTTCAAATCAATCATGGATGCGCTCTGTGCGAAAGGACTTGAAACTCGCATGACGCCTTTTGGCTATTTTCTCGAATTTACAATTCATGTCAGGGGAGAATCTCTCGCAAAGGTATGGAAGTCCATCTAAGGAGAAGATCCATCAAACGTGGGCGTCTGCGACGCATCTTGCGCGGGCACTTACGTCTGTGGTTTTGCAAAAACGAACCCATAATGGTAGGGCTTAAGGTCGTGACTGCTCAGATAGGTAAATCCCGCTTTTAGTGCCCACTCATAACACTGCTCAGGTTTCGGTCGGATGTCCATCGGCGGCCCCCGTGGAGTGCCGCTATCATAATTCCAATGAATGATGCCGACACTCCCTTTTGGCCTTAGGATGCGATAGGCTTCGTTCAGAATGCGCTCAGGTCTCTCGTCGTGCAGTATATTAAAAAGCATCACGTAATCCACGCTCACGTCGGCGAGTCCTGACCCGTCGGCGATAAAGTCGCGAAGCATTAACACTAT
>PMMR01000066.1 GCA_003162175.1 Candidatus Methanoflorens crillii
GGTTTGCGCGCCGAGCAGGGAAGTAGCAGGAGGATTCCTGCTCTCTTATTAAGCCGCTCGATGACGCGTTCGCCGAATCGGAGTATTTCTGGCCGATTCAGCGATTCTTGTGAACACGCGAGTAGCGTGGCCGTCCGTACGATAGGCGATCGGCGCTCAAAGTAACTATGCTCCTCGTCCAGCAACCGCAGCAGCGCTGTTAGCATTGGGGCCGTTCTGCATCGTGCCTCGACGAGCTCTCGCAGAGTCCCGCGCTCGATGTTTTCACGCGCAATATAGAGTTCAGCTTTGAGGGCTTGCCTGTTGTGCGCGGACAGTACTGCCACCCTCTGCTCTGGGGGGAGGTCGGCTACGTTGACGCCTCTGCAGGCGTCGCACATACAATAAGAACGAGAAGTCGCATCAAACTGGCGTTCGCCTTCAGCAGAGAGGAGATACCCGCCGCGCGCCTTGACCTCTGCCATGATTGGGTCGACGAGATCCACCCCCGCATAGACGAGCAAGCTCACGTTGTTCGGGGTCGCCAACGCCGGGACATAAAGCGCTGAATCAGGATTTGTTGATTCTCTAGCTCTTACGAGCGCTTTGGTGAGGCCGCGCGGATCATCGCTAAATCTCGGCGCACCTCCAAGAATGACAACGTCGGCATCAATTCGCTCTGCTCTAGGGTCTTCCTGACTTGTGATGACCGCTACGTCGAGCTCAACGTTATGAATCGTCAACGCGTGTAGGAACTCAAGCTCCTCTTTGGATTCCAAGCTAGAAGGGGTGGTAAGCTCTTCACCTCGCCACCCGAGCGTTCCGAGGCGGGCAGCTCCGTCCCGCCGTGTCACTTCAAATTGTCGCGGCATGTCTCCTCATAAGCGTAAGAGCGTTGCAAAGGAGCTTAATTCGGCGAGCGCGTCGTGATCCCATTCCTCATCATAGGCGAAGGTCGCTTCGACATTTTTGGACTTAATGAACTCGATCAGGTTTCTCATAGCGGATTTGATTGAGGCAAAGTCTGGATCTGGAACTTCAGATTGCCCTATAGGATACGTTTCGGCTAGTTCTGGTGGATAGGGACCAAAAGGCGCTTTCATGAGTAGGGTCGTATCGAACTCGTGTTCCATGGTCCGTGTCTTCTGCCTGTTGGTCGTGATGAGCACTCGGCCGGTCAGGTCAAGTCTGTTGAGCTTTTTCGCGTAGCGCGCAACTTCTGGCCGCGCGGCAGATTCTGTGCTAGTATAAATGAAAGAATGTTTCAACGGTTCGATAGCCTCGAAGGAGGCAGAGCCCTCTTGGATCGTTCGCAGGGCTTGTAGTAGCGCTGGATGTCGGCATCGCCTCTCTACGAGTTCCCAGAGTTGTCCGTCGAGTATCGCTTGTTTGATGGTGCTGAGCTCACTGAATGAAACCCAAAGATTGTGTTCGGCAAGTTCCCGTTCCGTCAGCTTCCGATCTCCAGAGGAGCAGACTGGACACGCACACGGAAGGTACGTCAAATCTTTGAGCTTGTGCGTGCCGCTTGGCATCATATAGCGCCCATCTCTCGCGTAAAGCGCATAAGCGGCTGAGTCGAACAGGTCACAGCCTAACGCCACTGCGAGGGCGAACATCATGGGATGCCCCGCGCCAAACAGGTGAACGGGCTTATTCAAGGCCAGTCCCTTCTTGCACGCCATAATGACGTTGCTCAGATCAGCATACCGATAGGATTCCATGAGCGGAACGACGGCACCGATAGGGTAGACGTCGGCGCTGAGCTTGCTGAGTAGCTCTGCATACCGTTCTCGCAAATCGAGGTGGGTCGAGCCCTGGATGGGCGCTGCTAAGAGCATGTCGGNNGGTGTCGGGATATCAATTGGAGTCCCTATGTCCGACCCTATGTCGCGCTGGAACGCTACTATCTCTTCTGAATGGATCTCTATGTCACCATACGTGGCGAGTTGAAACGATCCTGAATCAGTCATTATCGGCCCGTCAAATCCGAGCAAACTGTGAATCCCCATAGAGAGCGCCGCCTCTCGCAAACGGGAACTTCGGTAGATGATATATGCGTTGGTCATGAGCGCTTCTGCTCCGAACTGGCGCATCTCGCTCGGCGGGATGAGCATTAGGTTGAGATTTACAACCGGGAGTAAAGCTGGCGTTTCGATGTGGCCGTGTGGCGTATCAAGCTTGCCAATGCGCCCGAATACGTCCTTGTGTGTGATTTCAAATCGATCAGGCATCGCCACCTCGTGGCATGACGATGATCTCTCTGATTCGGGCATCAAAAAAGTTGTTCATGTGCGCGGGACGTATCACTACACCGGTGTCAGAACCACTGCCCGTGCCACCGACGGCGATAACGTCTTTAATAGGTATTGCGCCAGCATCAGCTGCCATGATTGCGATCTCCACACACACTTTAAGTCCGTGTCCCAGGAGGGAGCGAAGAGCTTCTGCGATGGTCTCGACGCGTGAAATGCCGCCGAACTTTCGAGAAATACTCCTTTCAATTCCTGAAAGCACGTGAGATTGGGTCAGTACCGTGACTCCTTGTCTTTCGAGCATTTTCCGTTTTTCCGGGTCAAAACGCTGAGTGCCCTCTTGACTGAAGCCCGTATGGTGTGTGACAACAACCAGTTCTGCTTTTTTTTCGAGCGCAGCTGCAAATTTCACCGCGGTGGAGCCCGTAGTGCTGGCCACAACAACTCGCTCGAGGCCGCCCCGGGCGATGTAGGCCGTGACGGCATCGATCACATCTTCCGTGTTCTGAGGGCCGGGCCTCTCTAGATAAATGATTTGTTCTTTTCGCATGGCGCATCTCTCCCTTTAGCCCACAAAGAGAAGCTCAGCGTTAGGACCCGCGGGTCTTCACCACGTCTTTGAGGATTCCCAGGGTCTCTCGAGAGAACATCTCTGCGATATCTCTTCCGATGGAAAGGCTCTCGTCCGGTTCGATCCCGCACGAAGTCAGGCTAGTGATGGCGATGCCTTTGGGGGTTCCGATAGTCGTTACGTTGATCCCCAGGTGTATTTTTTCGCTAGTTATGCTTGCTGTCGCAATGCTCACGGTGAGTTTCTCGTCAGCAATGTAAAGATCATCACCTGTTCTTGCGGTTTCGATACCGTACATATTGAGGACCGCTTGCGCGGAAATGACCAGCAAGCGCTGCAACAAGTACGAGATGAATATGTTTCCTGGGCTGTCGAAACGCTCAACAATAAGATGAAGGACATCATCGCCGGTTATCTTAGTTTTGCCACGCAGATCTTCGCAATCTTTCATGCGCTCTTCTGAGACGTCCATGCCGCCTCTAAAAACGATAATGGAATCCCCGAGTATGCCGGAGTGTTTGTAACCCCACAATGGGTCAATTTGTGATCCATCGTAAAATACGGGCTCTTCTAGCACCTCAACAAGCATAGTCCATAGTCTTTTTCTGAACTTAAATAGTGATGGTTACTGGCTTAACGCATATATAAGACCTGAAATGAAACCTATTTGTGGTGAAGATTATTGGCTTCTCGTCTCTAAAAAAGACGCTACTCGCGTATCCTTCCATGGAGCTGCTGCCGCTCTCAGGCAGTCTCTCGCTTGGGATAGGCCGACGAACCTGCATCGGCACGTGGCAGGCCGGTGTATATCGTCCGTGCGATAGTGAAGAAGTCCCGGTGTGCGGCAGTTGCCAGGAGTTTAATGCCTGCGCAATCTGCACCGGGACGTGTCTGAAGGACGAAAAAACGTGTCGAGAGGAGCACGCGGTATATATCGCAATGTTCAGGCCCGACATCTTCAAGATCGGTGTTACGAAAGCTAGCCGACTTGATGACCGGCTGCGAGAGCAAGGTGCAGATGTGGCTGCCGTAGCGGACTACGTCTTAGATGGCGAACTGGCTAGACGACGCGAGCGTGAACTGCAGAAGCGTTACGGGATCAAAGGGACAGTACGGCATTCTCAAAAAATGCTCGTTGATACTGA
>PMMR01000058.1:0-7682 GCA_003162175.1 Candidatus Methanoflorens crillii
GTGGTTCCTCCTGAGGCCAATCTCAGTCTCAATGCCAGAAATCTTGCGCTTGCATACAATTCAGGGTACACCAATGTCGTCTGCACGTGCCCCACCTCATACGCGAATCTGAAAGAGTGCATAAATGAGCTCCAAAATGATAACACGCGGGCCGCAATAAACGACGTACTCAAAGCGGTCAAATACGAGTACAAAGGAGGCGTAACCGTCTATCACGCTGCTGAGGTGCTCTATGCAATGAAAGAGAGTCTCATCAAGCGAGCAAGACTATCTCTTTCAGGTTTGAAGATTGCTACACATCACGGCTGTCACTATACGAAAGTCTTCTACGAAGAAGTCATCGGCGGGCTTTGGGAGTACCCGACATTATTAGACGATATATGCTCAGGTTTCTCTGGCACGCTCGTTGACTATTCTGAACGCTCGCTGTGTTGTGGAATGGGTTTTTCGCACTTTGTTCGCTCGAGCGACTACACAGGATCGATAGGCTTACTGAAACTAGAGAGCATTCTTGCCGAAGAACCTGATGTCATTGTGACTATGTGTGGTGCGTGCCAAACAGTCCTCGACCACCTCCAAAAGCGATTTGAAAAAAAACTTGAACGTGTCGCTCCGGTGCTCAACATTTCGCAACTGGTGGCGATTTTGCTCGGCGCTAATATAACAAAAGACGCTTGCATCCAGTTTGCCGCGATCGATGTTCTCCCGCTTTTAAAAAAGATAAAGGTCGTTTGATGCCAAAATTCTACGTCTTAATACTTCGGCACGGGCTCAGTCTGCCTATCCATCAAGTGCTGAGCGATCTTGGAGCACCTTGAGTTATTTCGGTCGGCCCGTACCGCATCCAAGCTGTGCTCACGATAAACATAGCGACCCATCAGCACCGCATTGATTTTTTTGCCCCCAGTTGAAAAAAGAGAGTGGCTCGCAATTGGCACACATGGCGCCCAGATGTTCAAGCCGTGTTAAGGCGATACATAAAATGGAGCGCAGATATGCAGGGGCTCCAGCACGCAGGACTTCCTCAGTTTAGTATTCCCCTCGGAAGGTTCGCTGCATTACTCGCTGTCGTCTCAGTCGCTGCCGTTGGATTCCCATATCTAATAGGCGCCGTCGGACAGATTGTTGCTTTCGATGGCATTATCGTGAACAATGCTGCAATCCCCGCGGCCACAGTCGGGTGTACTCTCACTTACGTTTTTGTAGCTATAGGCGTCGTGCTCGCTGCGTTGTATGCATTCAAAAATTCATGAGGGCGGCACCATATACTTTCTCCGCTAGTTTAGGTTCACACTGCCAGTGAGGTCGCTAAGAAGTTGACCTCGCCCTCGCGCGCGAAACGCCTATTACTTGTCTCAACAGTCGACGGGGCTAGAGATAACCTAGATGCTTAAGCAAGCGCTTGATATCTGTGCGATTCGCAAAAGCAAGATCACTCTTCACGTACGGCGTGATGTCTCCCCGAGACGCCGAGTCGCGATAGAATTCTCGGATATGTGCAAGTTCTTTCAGCTCTGGCGCGATGACGACCATATCGTTTGTTTCGTAGGCTCGCTGCTGTTCACTCTCCGTCATCAGCTCTTCCCTCAGTTTTTCACCTACCTTTATCCCGATAACGTCGGTTTTGATCGCGTCGCAGTCATATCCGTATTTGGGCGCGAGTTCTTCGATCATAACCTTTGCGAGTTCCATTATTCGCAACAGTCGCATCTTCAAAATAAAGACCTCGCCACCTCGCGCTAATTCTGCAACCCTCGTAATGAGCTTGAGAGCTTCAGACATGAGGATTCCGGGTCTGACCATATCTTCGTGGGTAACAGTGACCGGGCCACCCTTTGCTATTTGCCTTTTAAAAAGAGGGAGAACAGAACCACGAGAGCCCAGCACGTTGCCAAATCGGACACTCGCGAATATCGTTCCCTGATCTTGGTGCTTGGTGTTCGCGAGTGCTAGCAGGCGTTCTGCGAGGAGCTTGCTTGCGCCATAAACCGTGGTTGGTTTGACTGCTTTGCCCGTGCTAGTAAATATTAGCTTCTCAACGTTCCCGCGCAGGCAGGCATCAATGACGTTGTTGGTTCCCTCGATGTTTGTTTTGACCGCTTCACACGGATTATACTCACACATCGGAAGATTCTTGAGTCCTGCAAGGTGAAAAACGAGATCAACACCCTCAAAAAGGGGTTCAATCCTTTCTTTGTCCCGGACGTCGGCAATAAAAGTCGAGAGCCGCCTCGATCGAAGATCTTGCTCGAGATCGTAAACAGCGCCCTCGTTAGTGTCGATCAACACCAAATCACGCGGGTTGAATTCCAACAAAGTCCGCACGAGTTCTGTTCCTACTGAGCCGGCCCCGCCGGTCACTAGTATAACTTTGTTCTCATAAAATGCATTGGTGCTCATGCTCTTGCTTAAAATCGCGTCGATACGGTCGTTCTAAGAAAGCGGATCTATATATTTGTTTCTTGAGCCAACAGTGGCCAATAAAGGCAAAAACAGCATAATGGCACAACGACAGCCAGCATAACTATTGAAGAGATCTACGTTAAAGCTCTGACGTGTCTGCTCGACAACAAGCTGCAACTGCTTAGAAAGTTTGCGATAAACAATTACATTTCTTCGAAGGCGAGCGCTGAACTTTAGGTAACACTGCAACTCTTGTTCTTCCAATACTAGAGAAAAATTAGTTAATAACCGCCGCACCGAACAATCGTCGGAAGGCCAAAAAAAGATCTAAAAAAAACAAGGAGGAGTGACTGATGTCACTCCTTCGCAGCTTAGAATTTTCGGCCGGGCGAGACGATCGTTCTCTCACCAGCAGGCTGGAANNCCCTGGTGACCGACGTTCATGGCGTAGTTCGGGTAGTTCGCACCACGGAGCTCGTCTGGAGCGCCTTCGTCAGACCTGACGGAGAACGTGTTCGTGGATCCGCACTGGTCTTGCAGGTCGTAGCCGTAGAACCCGAGTCTGCCCCACGCGTCCTTGTGGAGAAGCATCGAGAGGTACCAACCGCTCAGTCCGGCATTTGAGTTACCCGTAGCGAGGGCGACGGTCACACCGGATGCGGCTGCGAGCACCGTTGCTCTTTGCGAACCGCCGAAGTGGTCCTCAAGGGTGGTCGGGTACTTCTCGTACTGCTCGATACCGTAGAGCGTAACCTCAGTCGCGAGGTCGTTGACGACATCCATCGTCGCCGGTGCCTTTCCATCCGCGCCGTACTTCTTGGCGTAGTCGTTGCCGTAGTAGCTGTAGTCGTCGAGGATGTTGTCGGTGTACGCGGCAGTCGCGTATTGCGTGAAACCGACGCCGCCTGACATGTACGATCCGAGCCAAATCTGGTCGTAGAGCATACAGCCCGCAGCGACGACCTCAAGCGATGACCTGACGGGGTCGTCCGGGTATATCCGGTCTGTTTGGACCATGTCGGCCATAAAACCAAACGAGAGACCACCGGGTTCGTTAGGTCCACGCGCACGGCGTGCAGGAAGCATGTTCGCCATCTCGACGAGGCTCGCGTGCTTTGCCGCAAACGCGAGGTCTGCTACGGCGGCTTCACCAGCGCACATGTTGTACGCGGCGATAAACGACATGCCGATCTGCATCGCAGACCATCTGCTCGAGTTTCCGCCATCGCACGTGCGCGACACGATCGTCGGTATGTGCACACCTTGCCAGAGCGTCTTGCCAATCGCCTTCTTCAGTTGTTCAGCTTGCGCCTTGGGGAAAAGCTTGTTGATATCAACAAGGAACGGCTTGTCGATTTCAGCAGCGAGCTCATCGTCGCCGGTGAAGACCTTTACGAAGCAGTCTTCAACGAGCGCAGGGTGGGTTTCCACCATGTGTTCTTGAACAATGGCCGCACCGGGCATCGTGTGGTTCAGCGCCTCGAGATAACCGTTAATGGTCTCAGGCGTGACCTCCTTGCCGAGTCTTCGCGTAAGCGTCTCGTGCGCTTGGTCAAGACCAACGATAACCGTACGCCTGATCTCATCCCACATCTGTTGCATTGCGGGGTTGTTGACGTAGTGGAGGTCATCGCCTTCACACATCACGTCGGTCCCAGAGACGTTGTACGGCATAAGTTGCCGCTGACCGAGCGTCATACCGCCAAGGTGGACGTTGACGTTGTACGCGGGAATTCCACGGTCCTTGGCGATCTTTGCGCCCCATTCCTGAAACTCGCGCTTGTCCTTGGACTGAATCCATCCCTCGCGCTTATAGGTCGTCTTGTTCGAAGTAGGATCCTCCGCGAATTTCTTCTTCATCGCCTCGAGGAACATCTTTTGTGTTTTTTCAGTAGCCATATCGTTGCACCTCTCTTATGCCATCGGCTTGAATCCCCACATCGTTCTCAGCGTATGAATCCGCTGGATGTAGGTGATAAGCTCTTTGTCAGCTCGTGCTGCTTCTCCATCGACCCGATAGATCGTCGTTCTGCTCTTCAGGTCAGCGTCCGACATTGGCTTCCCGACAGGCACTGCCTTGTCAAGAGGCCTTCCCACCTGGTCTTTCACAATACTGACGGAGCCGTCAGGGTTCATTACCGATCTCTGTAGCATGTCGAACATCATGCCGTTTTGGTCCAGTCTCAGTGAGTGCCCGTGGACAGTACAGCCTCTGACGCCACTTCGAGCAGGGTCAAACGCCTCGCTCTCCAGCAGCATCTTGCTGAGTTTGTCGAGATCTCTCTCTCGGGCTTCGATGATCTGCCGACCGGACAGTGTACCGGGGTCGACTCCTCTGAATCGCGTGGAAGCCATCCACGACCTTACGTACGGAACCATCGGGGCGAAGTACATTGAGTCGGTGAACTGAATGTACCGAATCCGATCGCCTGCTGCCGCGCCCTCCGTGGGCTTCACGAGCTCTCTCATGGGGTCCTCGGGCTCTCCCATCTCTGATAGTGGCGGGTGAGTCGACGCATACGCTGTTCCAGGTGTGCGGTGGCCTAGTATTGCTACCACATCATCATCTGAAACGTCACGAACTTTGTCCAGCGTCTTCGTTGGATCCAGCGCCTTCCTTCTGTTTGCCGCTACCTTTGAAGTACCGGGAACAAATTGTGCCATTCTTTTTCAACTCCTTCGTTCTGCGCGTTTATAGTGATTGATACACTTAATGACCTCGTTGAGCTTATCACGCGTGATAGTCTCTCCGCGAGTCACGTTGGTTACGATTCCTACGATAGTGCCGTCGGTTTGAACGTCTTCGGGCCTTGGCATCACGATGCGCGTCTTTATCCCAATCCTGGCGAAATCTTCATAGTCAACCTGCGTTTGACTCACTACAATCGCCGGAATGGCGACGAAGCGCAGGATATTCCGCGCTTTGTAAATGATGTGAGTCTTCACGCCACCGAGGTGAATAACTGCAAGCTTGTGGCGAGCAATTTGTTCAACCTCCTTTGCCGAAAGGCCAAATTTTGGCCCGAGACCACGTGCGCTTTCAGGCGCGTCGGCCGGAACGCCGCTTCCGGCGTTTAGCACGAGCACGCCGACTTGAAAGCCCTCGTTTCGAAGGCCGTGCGTGATCTCGCAGATGGGCTTCGTTATGTGCCGTCTGCCCGGAGACATTGCGATCGCGACGACGTCAGGTATCCCTGTTTCGGAAATGGTGCCTCGTTGGGCAAGGCCTCCGCCTTTACCCAGGCCCATTGATTCGCGGCAATCGACAATGTGTGTGGCGCGGCTGACGATATGCGTCACCTCTCACGGGGATAAATCGCACAGATCCGCGATTTCGACTTCGGATCTGTCATGCCAAGCACTCGAGTGTCCTTGATTACGCCCCATTTCGCGTAATCAGTCTGCGTCGGACGCGTTCGTATATACAAGCCGCGGTTAATTTGGAAGCCACACGGAAGAATCCTTCTGCTCGCTTCTTCGACCTGTTCGATCACGTCCTCATCCTCAAGTTCAAGCCAAAACCTACCGACCTGCACCCCGAGCTCTACGTCCTGTTGTCCCACTTGAATGTGTCTGCGCGCTGCGTGCACGTTCGGTGTTCCCTTCGCTGGCCCTGTTGGAACAGCGGAAGCGATCCGGGGCCCGTGCAAGATCAAGCGCGTGATTCCTTCGATCTTGGCAAACTCTGTGACTAACCGCTCAACCGTCTCGGGGCTGAGTAGTCGCTCGGTGAATATCTCTATTTGAACAGGAATGCTCGTGTCAGGTACGTCCGTATCCATTGTGTATCGTAAACCTCCGCGCAATTTGCGTATTACATTCCCTCCGCTGCTTTGGCAACAGCAGTTATTGGGTCTTTGAATTCTGGTATCTCGCCGTACACTATGCCGATGATCTTTGAGGTTGCCTCTATTGAGAACATCTGCGTCCCCGCGTCAATCGCCACTGCTGCAGCAACGCACGGAATCGCAAAGCCCTTGGAGTGTCTCGTGACGATGTGGTTTCCATTGAACACACCGGGGCCGCCTCCGCCGTAGATCGAGTGGCTGAAGAACGAGAACCCGACCGCTGTACCCATAACCTTACCGAAGTCACATCCCGGGAGTGCCGTTTCGTGCTCGATCAGGTCGTTCGCGTACAACAGCGTTGACGAAACCGCTTGCGCCCCTCGGGCCGCACCACAGTTCACGATGGTCGCGGCGAGTGTGCCGGCGGCGCAATATCCGTTCCAAGCTGCGACGTCGTCAGTCTTCATGGCCTTAAAGCCAGAAGGCCAGGTCGCATCTTCCTTAATGACACCGGCTGCTTTTGCCTTTTCAACGGTCGACGCAACTACAGAGCCGATAGTACCCTCTTGCCCGTTTTCTTTAACGAGAGAGTAGAGCACGTTATTCGCGTTGAACCCCTGCATCGCGAGTCCGCAGAGCTGCAAACGCTCGTTCCAGCCAATGGCGTCACCCATCTCCCAGACGCCCGCCTGCTCGAATATCGATGACAGCGCAGACGCGTTCATCGTCCGCTTGCCGGTTGCGGCTGCAACGTGGTTAACCGCCACATTTCGCAGTGAGTAACCGTAGCCTTCATCTTTCTGCGGGGTCTCGAGCATGGATTTCACCATACCGCCCACGTTGTCGAGCGTCTGTGGATACTCTCCCCAAATGGCCGCCTTAACCATACACGCATTGAACATGTCCACCTTGAACATGTCGATAATCGCCTCAGTTAGTGCGCTGCTTGTTGCAGTAGTTCCTGCGACATACGTGGCTCCGGCGTCAAGGCGTGCTGTCGGTACTTGAACCATAAGCTGCTTTCCGCCGCCAAGGGGCTTGACAACGGTGTCGTCGCCCGCACTTACCATAATAAGGTCCTTGATCTTCTTCGCAAGCGCGTCGGCGTTGCCCACCAGGTCCAGGTTCAACTCGCGACCGAGTATCTGTTTGCCCTTGCCGCCCATTTTGCCGGTCATCAGCGCGTTTTGGATACCCTCGAGATTAACGGCCACCGTTCGCAAGGTGGTGTTGATAATCTTCTTGATAGCCGGGTTCACCAACGGGCTGAGAGCCTCGAGCGGTATGTTGGAACCAACCTTCTGACCTCTGTCGTTATATAGATCGACTTTGTCTTCAAATTTTGGCATTTCTTTCCCTCCGCGGGGTTAGCTGCCATACGAACGACTCTGTATGCTGAAGACTAGACTGAAAAATAGCTGAATACAGCTCGATCGAAAAACGATGGCAAGCTGTATGTTTCACCTAGCATGGAGCGTACCCCGGGTTTAT
>PMMR01000058.1:7824-79494 GCA_003162175.1 Candidatus Methanoflorens crillii
CTCGGAGCTAACTTTCCTTGGGTTATCCGAGGGATTCGAAGCCTTGTTCCGCACTCGATAGAAGTGAGCGCAACGATTGGTGATTTTCCACACCTTCCCGGTTCCGCCTCCCTGGCCGCACTGGGCGCCGCTGTTTCTGGCGCAAACTATGTCAAAGTGGGGCTAAAAGGATCCAAAACCAGAGATGACGCTATTTTTTTGATGCAACACGTCACGAGAACGGTGAAGGAATACGACACGCAGACGAAGGTCGTTCTCGCGGGATATGCAGACTTTCGACGTGCATCAACGCTCGATCCCTTTCTGCTGCCCGACATAGCACGCAGTGCAGGCTGTGATGTCGTGATGGTCGATACCTTTGTCAAAGATGGGAAGGGTATTTTTGATTTCATGGACGAAGCCGCCTGCACACGGTTCGTCGAAGAGGGGCACACGCAAAATCTACACGTCGCCCTCGCGGGGTCCATCAAACTGCCAGAGGTCCCTATATTAAAGCACGTTGGCGCTGATATCATTGGAATCCGTGGCGCAGCTTGTTCGCAGGGCGATCGATTGACCGGAACGATACAAGCCGAAAGCGTCAAGGCTCTGATGGCGATGGCGAAGCAGGCATGATTGCCCACGAATAGCCGCCACGTTCCCGACTGCCCGTGCCTGGAAAACTATTACTGTGCGCGCGCTCATGATCATGGTATGAGTCTAGACTACGCTGCACTGTCCGACAAGCTCACGAGTGTTTTAGCACTGAAAGGCTCACCCGTGGCGGTCAAACTCATTCGAACTGAATCCGGCATCCCAGAAGGACTTAATCACACAAACGAGGTGCTGCGCCATTGCGAAATGGTGCAGAAGGCGCGCGGTGGTTCGAAATTCTACGCAACCGTCGAGCAGCACGCCTGTAAAGGCGGCGCAGGAATGCTCGGCATAATCGAGATACCGGAAAACATCAAGTCGGGCGAATTCTACTACAAACTCGGGCGCTTCTCTTCAGTCGAGCACGCCGCCGAGACCATGCAGGCGATTCCCGGCGTCGATTTCAAAACCTATGCAACGGCTTACGCGCCTCTGGGCGAAACTCCCTTTGAGCCTGACGTTGTGGTAGTCGTGGTGAACCCTCGCCAAGCGATGATGATTGCGCAGGCGAACGTGTACGAACTACACTCACGAAATACCGCGGATTTCTCCGGCATTCAATCGCTGTGTGGCGATGCGGTTGCTGCACCTCTGATGAGAGATAGCATCAACTTCACGCTCGGATGCTCTGGTTCGCGAAAGTACGCCAAAGTGAGCGAAGAAGAACTGATTGTCGGTATCCCTATGACGATCCTCCCGAAGCTAGCCGACGCACTACAAAAGCTTGCCTAATTGAGTTAAACGTCAAGCACGATCGGCCGCGCAAGGTTGAACTGTATCATTAAATATCAGAAGAACAATTCGCACACAGATAATGGGGGACTATCATGCAAGAGAACTCCGGGGTACTGGTGCTGGGTCACGGGAGCAAGCTAACCTATAACAAGCGCACCGTGGAGACTGTGGCAGCTATGCTGGCTGAAAGAATGACTGAGGCAACCATAAAAACTGCTTACCTCAACATGGATCGTCCAACTGTCGCAGAAGGGATCGAAAGCTTTGCAGAAACCGACGTTACGACGCTTTATATACTTCCGCTCTTTCTCGCTCACGGGACTCACACGTTGAAGGATATCCCTGAGATTCTCGGACTTTCAGACGGCCAACGCCGAACCACGCATTCGTTTGCCGACAGAAGCGTCGATGTCATCTACGCGGAGCCGCTCGGCATCGACCCGTGTATCGCTGATTTGGCATATAAAAGGCTAAAAGAGGCATAAATTCCAGATGGACTTCAACGGCAAAAGCGTAGCCGTTTTAGACACGATTCACGGCGGGCGGCAAATCTGTAAAAAGTTGCGCGAAATCGGCGCAGACGCGGTCGCGATCGACATATATCGCGAGTCACCGGCGCCCGACGCGATCGACTCTTTTGACGTGGTCATCGCACCCGTTCACGCCCACACAGTGCTCACAGCGCGCGCAGGGGCTTTGGGCATTCCGGTGCTGACGCATCACCAAGCCGTGGGTCAACTCGCGCGGCAAACCACGACCTTGCAAGACGCGCTCGTTTTTGAAGTGACGGGAGTCAAAGGGAAAACGACAACGGCATCCCTTTTGGGGGTCGCTTTTTCTGACCGCAAGTTGCTCACGCTCACGAGCCGTGGCCTCGAAATCCGCGAAAACGGGAAATATGTCGCCAAAAAGCAATTAAGTATCACCCCCGCAAATATACTGACCGCGTTGGACCTAGTTAGAGAGTTCGACTTCAATCCAGAGGTGTGCATCTTCGAGGTGTCCCTTGGCGGAACCGGTCTTGCCGACGTGAATATCCTTACTACGTTGTCACCTGAGTACAGTATTGCGCAAGGAACTAAGACGTCGACGTTTGCCAAACTGCAGATGTTATCAAATGCGAAAGCTAATTCCTGCCTCGTCATGTCAACGGCGACGGGATCCTTGGCCGACCCGGGTCGGTGTCTCAACACCTTCGGGGATGAAGGAGCAACCGTGCGATACGAGAACATAGAACCTGGTGAAGTAACGATTGCCTACAGCGATTTAGCAAGAATTGATGGTGGTCGAGTCTCTGGAGAGGTGCGCTTCACGCCCACGGGATGCTATGACCTCGCGAGTTATCAGGATGCACTGCTCTGTTTTGTGACCGCAGCGCTCTCTTCGAAGCTCGATCCCGAAGTAATAGCACACAAACTCGCTCACTTCAAGGGAGTCATGGGGCGGATGTCTGCCGCAGTAATCAAGAAGAGGCTTCTCGTCGACAATTCAAATTCCGGCCTCGAAGTGACGTCGATCAAGCGGGCCATACGTTACGGGTTGACGTTGAAAAAGGCGGGTCACAAAGCTGTCCTAATTATAGGAGTAGAGGCAAAAAACGTGTGCGACGGGATCGCTCCGGAAGCGCTCGCGCCATTAGCTGAAGAGGCGGCCCTCGACGATGTGGTTGTCGTAGGCGATCAGATGCGCACGTCTCGGGCGAACGTTGTCCGGTCAAACGACTTGGAGAGCGCGCTACGCGCGGCGCTTGCACTGACCAAAGAACGTGACGTCATTATTTCGTGTGTGAAAATGTGGAGGTAGCATGGCATCCAATGTGCCCGTAACTGACGCAGGCGCGGAGCAGATAATCCATCCTCGACCGAGTTCGATCGTTGCCGCGCTCTATACGCTAAGAGATCTTGAGACTGACGCGGTCATAATGCACGGACCATCAGGATGCTGCTTCAAACACAGCAGATTGCTTGAGGAGGATGGAATTCGGGTGGTCACGACGGCGATGGATGAGACGAACTTTGTATTTGGGGGAGATGAAGTTCTCACGAAAGTCATCCGGCGTGCTGTGGAGCTTTTCAATCCGAGCCTTCTGGGAGTTATCGGCTCCTGCGCGAGTATGATAATTGGTGAGAACATCCACCAAGCCGTACTAGATGCAAACCCGCCGTGTCCAGTGATCGAGGTAGAGATTCACGCTGGATACCGAGACAACACGTACGGGGCCATTGCGACGCTCAAAGCAGCCGCTGATGCAGGAGTGCTTGATCCCTCGGAATACCGGCGGCAAAAAGAGCTACTCATCATGGCGACAGATCTTGAAAAAATTTCAGGGGTGGCAAGCAAGGAGTATATAGCGCCGTCTCGAGGCGACCTCAAGTACGTAACTGCAAAGAAACTGCTAGAGCTCTTAGAGCGCAATAAGAAAGGCGTCGTCGTGTTAAACGCCAAAAAAGAGACGGCCTATCAATTCGCAGACATACTCATCGCGCTCTCAGCCGTTGCCGGCGAACTCGGGAACGAATACCTCAAGACCTTTGCGAATCTCGACGCAGGCGTTGGCTTGCCGCGACTCCGAAAGCACGCCGAAAACATCCTGAACGACCTGAAAGAAAGTGGCGTCGCCATTGATCACATCACTGGCGGATTGGACGAGTACCCAATAACCGGCGTCAATGCCGGAGCCTTAATCGAAAGCTGTTACAGCGATTATGACTTCGTAGTCCTGCTCGGCGTTCCGCACGCCGTGCCAATGAAGAACGTTAGCAAGAAGACCATCTTCTCCGTCACTAACGGACCTCGGCAGGTGCTGCCCCTAAAACAATTGGGTCATACGCACGTCACGGTCGAGATCGACCTACATCCAAAGACTCTGGGGGTCAGTCACGTCGTCCCGTCAGAACTCGGCGACACGTTGCGAGCGGTGTTCCAAGAGAACCACCAGAAGACATGCTAGATACTCATAGATAATGCAGCAACGAAATCTCGACGTGCCCCGCGTGCTCATCACAGCTGATAGGAGTTCAGCGGGAAAAACGACGATCGCCGTAGGACTGATGTCCATTCTCAGCAAAGAGGGACAGGCCGTTCAGCCATTCAAAGTGGGCTTAGACTATATTGACCCGAGTTACCATTCTGAGGTCACGGGGCGCTTTTCCCGCAACATCGATGGCTACTTGATGAGCAGGCAAGCTATCGTTGAGGTTTTTTCGCACGCGAGTCGCGGTGCCGATATATGCATCATAGAGGGTGTTAGAGGTCTTTACGAGGGTCTCGAAAGCTTAAGTGATATCGGCAGCACGGCACAAGTCGCCAAGATTCTGCGTTCACCTGTCATCTTGGTCATTGACGCACGGAGCATCACAAGAAGTACTGCAGCGTTAGTGCAGGGCTACCGATCATTTGACAGACGAGTTGACATCAAAGGAGTCATACTCAACAACATAGGAAGTGCGACGCACGCAGCCAAAGCGAAAGAGGCTATTGAGCACTACACTCGCATCGACGTGATTGGACAAATCCCGCGTGACGATTCGATGCACCTGGCAATGCGCCACTTAGGACTCGTGCCCGCCTCCGAAGGGCTTGTTCGAGACCATGCTTTTCGAAAACAGCTGGAAAACATTGAAGATATGATCCGCAGCCACGTTGACGTCGATAAGGTAATTCAAATTGCGGAGAGCGCCCCCCCGATGCCGCGCGTTACGCCTAAAGTGTTTGCACCGTCGAACGAGGGGCAGACAAGCAGAGACAAGGTGCGCATCGGAGTGGCGTACGACGAAACTTTCAACTTTTATTATCACGACTTGTTTGATTTATTTTTCTTAAACGCCGTTGATGTTGTATTCTTTAGTCCTTTACGCGATAGAGAGATCCCGAACGTTCACGGTGTCTATCTGGGTGGCGGATATCCGGAACTGTTCGCTCACGAGCTGGAGCGAAACCGCTCAATGCGAGATTCTCTCGCCTCAAGCGCTCAAGAGGGGCTGCCAATTTTTGCAGAGTGCGGCGGCCTCATGTACCTCACTGAATCACTAGAGTATAAAGGACGAACCTCAAAAATGGTCGGCGTCATCCCCGCAAAAACGAACATGATCCACAAACGGGTAATCGGTTACGTCGCGGGCACAACTATTCGCGACACCATCATCGGGCGCAAAGGGACCAGGTTTCGAGGACACGAATTTCACTACTCAGAACTCACAGATCTCAGCGACAAACTCGAGTTTGCGTTTAAGCTGCAAAAAGGAACGGGCATTTTAGACGGATGCGATGGCATACAAGTCGAGAAGGCCCTTGCCTCGTACTCCCACGTTCACCCGCTATCGTACCCCGGCCTTTCAGCAACCTTTGTGCACTCGTGCGCGGAGTTCAAGGACCAAAAAGCTCACAGCACGCAATCTCTCTAATGAACGCGGTGTTGAACTCCGCGATCGCACGCGGATCGGTTGCTGTTGTGATGCTGCCATCACGCTCGACTGGCCTGCCGGTGTAGTTTGCTCCCGCTTGCTCCAACTCTGCCCTCACTGCCGGGTGCGATGTCAAAGTCTTGTTCCTCACGATTCCAGCCGATATGAGCACCTGTGGNNAACCTATCGGGAATAACGGCCACTTCACCGCGCTTTCCGTTGAGGACGTCTCGCGAAGTACTAGCTACAGTGACAGTCGCGCCTTCTAGCATCAGCGGTCCTGCAACATCGCGAAACTCCGCGTCCTCGAATTCTGACGCCAGCAAAACGAGCACGTGTTTTCCTTCTAATCTCTTGATAATGGGCATAAACCATCGTTGGAGTTTCTTGAGAAATACCTTGCCCCGTCTTTGCCCCCGCCCGCGTCAAGTGCTCTGCTGAGATTCTTGCCAGAACGCAGACGCTAATAACCTACCGGCGGTGTCGCGGCGACAAACCGCCAACCGGGAAAGCCACGACTATCTGTTCTTAGCCGAGCAAGAACTTTGAAAGCAGTGCAAGTGGCTGTGCGCTCGAGTCTGCGCGTGGCCTTGCTTGTTGGAAAACGATGCGTCTCTACCTCATCAACAATCATCAATCTTTTTTATTTGGACGCTGTTAAGCTACATGAGAGTTTTATCTCGTTGGTGAGTAACGCATGCACTTTACGCATATTCAGAACGGTAAGGCACAGCAAGTGGATATCTCTAATAAACCAGTCGCTTATAGGCGCGCGCTAGCTGAAGGGACCATTGAGCTTAAATCCGAGACTGTTGACGCAATAAAGCAGGGCTCAATTGAAAAGGGGAATGTACTGAATACCGCGACGGTTGCCGCTGTGTTGGCGACTAAGCAAACGCCCTCTATTATCCCACTTTGTCATTCGATCCCACTGACAAGTATCAAAGTAGATTATTCCGTGCTCGACACAGCAATAACTGCGACCGTTGAGGTGAAATCGGAAGGTAAGACAGGAGTCGAGATGGAAGCACTCACGGGCGTAAGCGTTGCACTTTTGACTATATGGGATATGGTCAAGAGCATCGAGAAAGACCCCACGGGCAACTACCCCGTCACAAAACTGCGTGACATACGAGTCTTACACAAGAGCAAAAATGAGAGATAAGTTCTTATCAAAGAATCAACCGTATCTAGCGCAACGTTCGTCACGCCGGTGTTGCCATGCGCTACAAGCGAAAAAAGCGGCCGTTTTAACGTTCGCAAGTCTATATACTACGTAAAACAGTGGAGCATAGGATGATACGAGCGTCAACGTACGGGGCCGGCACCGTCATCAACGCGATCGCAACGCTCAAAGGATCTGCTTTTGCTATCGGGCTGAAAACTCAGGCTGAGGTTGAGGTCGTCGACAGCGGCATCACGTGCGAAATTGCCGATAATCCCTCTGCGGATACCTCGCTCATCGCAGAGTGTGGGCGGTTGGTTGTCGAACGATACGCCCCAAAATCCGGCGTCCACATTGTGACGAGAAGCGAAATACCGATCGCAAGTGGTCTTAAAAGCAGCAGCGCAGCAGCGAACGCAGCGGTGCTCGCACTAGTCGAAGCCCTTGACGTTGAACTGGAACCGCTCGACATCGTCAAACTTGGCGTCCTCGCAGCACGAAGGGCTGGGGTTACCGTTACGGGGGCGTTCGATGATGCGTGTGCCTCATTTTTCGGAGGGCTTGTATTCACTGACAATGAGAACGACGTGCTTCTAAAGCGCGTTGAAATAAACGCCACCGTACTAGTATACATCCCGCGAAGCAAAGCGTTTTCAGCGAAGGCGGACGTCTCGCGAGCAAGACTGCTCGCACCGTGGGTCGATTCGGCGTATCATTTGGCTCTCAATGGCGAATATGCGAAGGCTATGGTGTTAAACGGCGTGTTATACTGCGCCGCGTTTGGATTCAGTCCAGAGCCCATACTGTCCGCGCTAGGTGCCGGAGCGCAAGCCGCGACCCTTTCCGGAACGGGACCAGCATATATCGCTCTTGTGGATCGCTCATCTTTGCGGACCGTCAAACAGGCGTGGGAACCGCTCGAGGGATTTATTATTGAGACTGAGACTTCGAATAGAGGAGCGCAGATAGAAACGGATTGACCGTCGAGCAACGACGAAGAGCCAAGCTTCTTGTAATACGAGGCATATAAAGTCAAGCCGGATGCTAGAAAAAGTGCGAGGTCAAATAGCAGCAATCGATGCGGAAATCGTTGAATTGATAGCGCGACGCACAGACCTGGCGTCGCAGGTCTTGCACGCGAAAAGGGCTGATGGCTTCACCCCGATTGACGATGAGAAACAGCACGAACGGGTGCTGAATAGAGCCGTCGATATGGCTACTGAACGAAACATTGACGCGGGTTCAGTAAAAGAAATCTTTGAGATTCTCATCGCAATGAATTTGGAAATACAGCACGGACTGAGCGGTGAAGGTAATTTACCGTAACCGCATTCTGCGGGGATGCCCGAGCAAGCGGCCTGTATGATCTATCAGAAAAACGGAATATCCGTCACTTTTGCAGACGGAACAAAATTCAGACTCGACCCGAGAACGTACTCCCCAGAAGAAATCAATTTGGTTTCACACGGGCACTCTGACCACCTTCCTACTCGCTGCCACGGCAAAAGCGTCGTCATGTCTGATGTCACGCAGAAACTGCTAAAGCTCAGGAAACGGGCGACAGCAGACATATTGAGCCACGCAAGTGTGTTGCCACTTGACGCGGGTCACGTTGTCGGCTCGCGCATGTTTTTCCTGGAGGGGGACCAAAGTATCCTCTACACCGGCGACTTCTGCACCAAACAAAAGTTTTTTTCGCAGGGAGCGCAGCCCGTCGATGCCGACGTTTTGATCGTCGAATCCACCTTCGGAAGTGAGGAGTACGTCTTTCCCGAAACGAATGAAGTCGCCACGCAGATTCGACAATGTGTCGCTTCGTGCATTGAGAACGACGAATCGGTAATCGTCCTCGCTTATCCTTTCGGAAAGGCGCAAGAGCTCACACACATACTTCGCGATCACGCCCCTTTCGTCGACAGCGGTATATACGAGATTAATGACGCGCTCAAGAGCTTTGGTTACGACTTTCGTGATCGACTATTTGACGCAGCTTCAGTCGCAGAATCGCGAGAACCATTTGTGCTCATTACGTCGGCGCGCTCAACCCCCCAAGGGTATGACGGACCGCTCCGTCGGAAAAAGCGCACGCTTGCAGTTTCCGGTTGGGCGACTAGCCGCGGTTTCAACTACTTTAGAGGTGTAGACTACGCTTTTGCACTATCAGATCACGCAGATTTTCAAGACCTTTTACGCTTCGTTGACCGGTGCAACCCTGAAGTGGTCTACACGTGCCATGGGTTTGCAAAGAAGTTTGCGCGTCTCGTTCACGCCCACCTCGGGATCGATGCGATTCCCCTTGAGAAAGGACAGCACTTTTTGTCTAACTACGCATGATGCCGTTCGCTCATGGGGTCGCAGCAGGCGCAGGAATGCTCGAAAACGTCCAAGTAAGAGCGTATATATAGCAAAAGCAGTCACTGTACATGAGAGATTAAGATGTCTGGTCCTAACGACAACCAAACGAAGATACTGTGCTATTTGAAAAAAGGGGTTATACGAGGCAAGCACTTTTTCAAAAGCAAATCAATAGCGCGAGAACTAGGCCTGAGTCCCAACGAAGTCGGTACGAATATTAGCATGCTGATCGATAATGCCGACGATATCGTCATTGAGAAGTGGAGCTATTCTCACGGAACCACGTGGCGCGTGTACACCGCGAAGAAAGCTTGAACTTTCTTTTTTTGCGCGACCTTCGGTGAACTTTTGACGTCGGTTTTAGTAATCAATAATTACGGACAGTTTGCCCATTTGATTCATCGCGCTGTTCGGGACCTCGGCACCCGATGCGAGCTCGTGAAGAATACGCTTAGCGCCGACGAGGTGCTCCAGCGCAGTCCCGATGGCTTAATCTTGAGCGGTGGCCCAACGATGGACCGCATCGGGAATTGCAAGCAGTACGTACGAGAGTTAGAGCTGCCGATTCTAGGGATTTGTTTGGGCCATCAGCTGATAGCAGAGACGTTTGGCGGCGCCGTCGGCAAAGGCGCGTCGGGCGGATACGCTCACGTTACAGTCGAGATCATCGAGCCTGACGACATACTACTAGGGATTAGGCCAACAATAACTGCGTGGGCGTCACACGCCGACGAAGTCAGTCGTTTGCCGAATAATTTTACAAAACTCGCCCGTTCAGCGATATGCGAGATAGAAGCGATGAAACACACTTCTAAACCTATCTACGGGGTGCAGTGGCATCCCGAAGTGGCGCACACAGAGGCGGGCAATACCCTTCTGCTGAACTTTCTCAAGATCTGCGACGAGCATTAGGTTCTGGGTGCCGAGAAGTCGATGCGGATGGCGTGCTTGGGACAACTGCCAATGCAAGTCGTGCACCCGAGACAGTAACGCGGATCCTTAACAATACATTTTCGCTTGCCATTGAAGATTGCCGTTCCGTAGATCAGCTCGCCTTTTGGACAAACGCGGGCACATTTTCCTATGCCGTCGCACTTTTCCAGGTCTATAAAAATCCGAGGCATTTTATGGCAATGTGCGAGGAGAGCTAATCGTTGAGCTCCCCGACCCGCACTTCGCTCACATAATCTTCAGCACCAAAGTGCAACGACAACTCGCGTGAAGCAGCCTCTGGCGAGTCGGCGGCATGAACTAAGTTCCTCACGGGGTCGAGGCAAAAATCCCCCCGCAAGCTGCCGGGCACCGCTTCAATAGGATTCGTCGCTCCAACGAGTTGGCGCACTGCTCGCACCGCGTTGAATCCCTCGACTGCCATCACGATAATTGGGCCCGAAGTGACGTAGTAAACCAAGTGGTCGTAAAAAGGCTTCTCCCGATGTTCGGCGTAGTGCTTTCGCGCCGTCTCGATATCTAAGTTCTTGAGTTTTAGCGCTCGCAGTTCCAAACCTTTTTGCTCGAGTCGCGCAACGATCTCGCCCACAAGCCCTCTTTGAACCCCGTCCGGCTTGATCATTACGAAAGTGTGTTCAATGTGGTCCTCGGACGCCATCTAGACCTCTTTCACGCTTTTTTACGCGCCAATCGACCAGGCTCTGTCCAGGCGACGCGTCGCGCAAGACGCCCCAATCTGAAGTTCTTTTCACACTTTGATGAGCAAAAATGGTACACCGTCCCGTCACGTTTGACGAACATCTTCCCTGTTCCAAGTTCGATGGCGCCCCCACAGAACGAGCACGTCCGCTTTTCCATGATCTCACCGCGTCATGAGTTTCTTAGCCTCGTGCGCCGTCTCGCGAAGCATGAGAATGTCGCCGATTTGGACGGGGCCCACACAATTGCGCGTGATTATCCTTCCCTTGTTGGAGCCTTCAAGGACACGGCACTTAACCTGTTTCGCCTCTCCGTGCATCCCCGTGTTTCCTACTATTTCGATTATTTCTGCAGGCGTTGCATCGTTGTATTCTGCCACCGCACGTCCTCCAAGATTGGCTACTAAGTTTAGCCTGAGCGAATCGTTTTGAGCTGCTCGACGACTTCATCGACGAGAGCTTTGCTCCTTCCAGCATCGACAATTGCGGCCGCCGCTGATCCGACGTCTAGCCCGGAAGCAGCGCCGAGATCTGTCTGTCTTTTTACATAGACGTACGATATGCCCTTCTCGTCGCAAAGTGGTGGGATATGGGCTACTATTTCCTCTGGCTGCACGTCTGTGCTAATCAACACGAGTTGGACAATGCCCCGTTCGATCGCCTTAGTAACCTCGTTGGTGCCCTTTTTTATTTTACCCGTATCACGCGCACTTTCGAGAGCTTCTAACGCCTTGCTTTCGATTTCGTCAGGGACGTCAAATTTCACAAAGATTGGTTTCGCCATGCTCACATACCTCTTTCAGGATCACACAGTCCCGCGAATCCTGTCATCATTCATCGATATAGGTGCTCTGCTCGTAACTCAAAAGCCGTATCGATCAAGCATTTCATCGTATAAATAGCCGCTTGCGATCTCGTGTTGGTGTCCTCATTTTATATGTTTATCTGTCTGCTTTTCAATAGCGTATTAGAGCTTAGCTGAGTCGCCAGGAGACACCCCACCCCTAGGTTCTTTTTCAAGCCCGCGTATTTCAGAGTAGCCAGAAGGGAGAAACTTGGCTATTTGATTCACCGTAACAACAGTTCGCAGGCCCTTCTTTTCATCTTCGCGTGCTCTAGCGAGAAATTCTCGCGATATCATCTTTGCGACATCACTCTGGTTGTATTTGCCCGGCTCGAGCACGGCAACTGGTTGCGCCACACGGGTTATGGCCGACACGGGGCCCCCAACGATCTTGTCATCGTGGATGCCGATTGCAAGCCGCGCTTGGGATTCCATATAATGTCGCTCGCCTCGAATAATAAAACCCCCTTTGGGCACGTACTCTCCAGATTCCGGGGTTTTCGAAACCTGGCTTGGATACACCCAGTAACATCGACCGGAGTCGAGACCTTGCTTCCAAATAGACGAGTACGACACAGCAAATTGAGCTGCCTCACGCAGCGTGGGATCTGGTATTTCTTTACCTTGAGATTTCACGATCACTGCGGGGGCTCCGTGGACATCGGCGTGGAGAAATAGGTCTCGCGGTTCCAAGTATTTCTTCACCAATTCTTCGTTTGTTTCCGCATCTCTTCCGCCAATTACCAAGAAGCCATCAGTCGAAAAAAACCATCGATACTGCTCGAACCAACGAGTTTTCTTTTTCTTCGGGCGAAGTCTAGCGGACCCTAGTTGTTTTCCTGCCGACGCTCTCTCTTGATCCATTGTTGTTATTGAGCGCGCCAGTGCCCGCTCCGCGCCCTCGGCCTTTGCTTTCATTACCTTGGCTTTTTCATAGTACTTTTGCGCGTTTTGAGGGACATCCTTGTCTACAGCGACGTCGATTGTGACCCCTTCAACGTTTATTGTCACCGTGCCAGTGCGCTGATCGACCTGCTCTACGAACGACAAAGAACCGAGGACGCGACCCACGTCATCCCACGTCTTCGATTTTCGGGCCTGTCGCACCGCTTTTAATAATCGGTCGACCTCTTGATATTTTTCGAACAGCAGATCTCCTTTGAAGTGATTTTCACGCTCACGGCTTTTAAATTGTTGAATTGCCTCCTTCTGCCTGTCGATGATCTTCTCAAGTCGCGCTTGCGTCGCCGGCGTGGTTTCTGGTTTTTCAACCTCTAGGCCGTAGTAGACGTCAAGGGCTTGATTGAAACTTGCGAAATAGCGTTTCTCGTATCGCTCAAACTGCGACACCTCAAACGGAAGGACGTCGATCGGCCCCGAATCGTTATCACACACGATATGCGGCTTCAGCTCACTTGAGCGCACTGGATCGAAGACGGCTCTGAGCGCTGCGTAGAGCATCTGAGTTTCGTCTGAAGTGACGCTCGTTTTGTCTTTCGCTACGTGAGCTCTTAAGCACACTTCTTCAGCATACAACCCCCCCATGTTGAACTGCGTAGCGAGTGTTCTCACTACGTCGCGCGAGATGGACGCGATCGCTGTTTCAAACTCGTCGTACGAAATGTCGACAGGGTTGAGTTGCGTTGCCGGATATTCATAATGTTGCCCCCGTACTACCTGCCTAGCGGCGGACCTCATACCTCGCAGCGGCAAAATAATACGCTTGGATGTGTCGGTAAGGATCACGTTACCCTTAGAAAAGAGCTCGCAGATCAGGTAGCGTTCGTCATCGCTACGTACAAACTGTATCTCTACGATGCGGTCGAAATCGTATTGCGCAATCGTGGCAATCCTTCCGCCTTTTAGCTCCTTTCTCAGCAGCATCGGGAAACTGGGGGGCACGGCGGGTGCTAAAGCAGGATTACTCGTCAGGTGCAATCGCTTTCCTGCTTCGATCACCAAATCGTATTTTCCATTTTTTGTTGCGAGCTTCAATCGAATCTCTACAGGTGAGGACTGATAGGCTTTTTCCAGTCTCGCCCCGATAAGCACGTCCAACTCTGGTAAAAGGGCTGCAACGTCAACGCTTGTCATTACATTCTTCAAGCGATCGCCTCCAGTACAAGTGTCGTTAGTGAACGAACTACTCCTATATGGCCGGTAAAGCGAATAAAACCTGTGATCTTGTGACGTGTCTGTTGCACCAGGCTTCACCTCTTCGAGATGCGAATCACTGACGCTGGGTCACGTGTAACTTGAGCATGCCTGCAGCGCACTAACAAAGCCGCAAAACATATAAACACAGTTGAGGCTTAGTTGAAGTCGAAGCATGGCAAAAACTAAAGAAACGGCTGCCCCGAAAACTGAAAAAAAAGGTGCCGCGCAAAAGGCTGAAAAAAAAGTTCCGGCAAAAACCGATGAAAGGCAAGAACAAGAAGAACAGACAAAGCACGTCGAAGGCATCAAAAAGACGTTACTTTCGTCGCTGCTCGGTATTGCCGGGGGAGTCTTCTCGTACTATCTGCCCCTTTACGGGATTTTGATACTTCTAGTAGTGGTGTATGCCCAGAGGCTTGCCCTGCCTCGCATCAAGATTGACACGAAAGAATATCGTTTTACAGATTGGTTTTTCCTAGTGTTTATGACGTTCGCTTTCTGGTTTGTCAGCTGGACGATATTGTTGAATCACCCAGCCTAGGCATGACGCGAGGAGCGGTCTGACGACGATGAGAATAGCGGTGCTAAAAAAGAAGAGCTGCCGCAGCAAAAAATGCGGCACAGAGTGTGTGCGTTTTTGTCCTCGGGTCAGAACAGGTGACGAAACGATAATCATTGGGCCCGACGGCAAGCCCATCATTTCAGAAGAGCTGTGCGTAGGGTGCGGCATTTGCATCAAAAAATGTCCATTTGGTGCGATAGCGATCGTCAGTTTGCCTGAAGAGCTCGAGCAGCCGACCCATCGCTACGGCGTCAATGGTTTTGCTCTTTACGGACTTGCGGTTCCGCGAGCTGGCCGCGTAACTGGCATTCTAGGACCAAATGGGATAGGCAAGACTACGATAACCAACATTCTCTCTGGCGAGATCAAGCCAAATTTTGGCCAAGACCACATTAGCGAGGAGGAAGTCTTGGAGCACTACTCGGGAACCGAGCTGCACGATTATCTAAAGAACATTTACGAAGGCACGCTGCGAACTGCTAGCAAACCGCAGTACGTTGACCTTATCCCTCGCGCGTACGCAGGCAAGGTCGCTGACCTCATAGACAAAGCCGACGAACGCGGCATAAGTCGCGAGCTGTTCGATCAACTTGAGCTTCAGGACGTCAAAGGGCGCGAGGTAAGACATTTGAGTGGCGGTGAACTGCAACGCCTGGCTATTGCAGCCACCATCGCGCGAGATGCCGATTTCTACTTCTTCGACGAACTGACGCCGTATCTTGATATTTATCAGCGCGTCAAGATCGCACGAACGATCCGGGAGCTTGCAAAGCAAAAGAACGTTTTAGTCATTGAACACGATCTCGCGATCCTTGATTTGCTTGCAGATACCGTTTATATCGCCTTTGGCGAACCTGGAGCATACGGTGTCATTACCAACCCGAAAGGAGTGAGGGTCGGCATTAATGAGTACCTTAAGGGGTATCTTCGAGAAGAGAACGTTCGAATTAGAACCGATCCGATCAAATTTGAGCTCCACGCACCGCGCGTCGACACGGATGTGCGCATCCTGGCGCACGTCGAACATCTCAAAAAGAGCTACGATTCATTCACTTTTGATGCAAAAGGCGGTGAGCTTACAAAAGGTGTAATCGGCATAATGGGCGCTAATGGCACCGGAAAAACAACATTCGTGAAGTTGCTCGCCGGGGTTATCGAACCGGATGAGGGAAAGGTCGACGTGGAAGTGAAGACTTCTTACAAACCACAGTATGTCACGGGAAAAGACAATCCAGGAGAAAACGTCGGCTCTCTGTTAAGAGCGATCACCGACTCCTACGACACGAGCTACTACCGAACTGAAATCCTCAAACCGCTGCAGCTCGAACACATACTAGAGCGCTCTGTAGACAATTTGAGCGGCGGCGAACTCCAACGGGTAGCCATCGCAGCGTGCCTGAGCCGCGATGCTGACCTTTTCATGCTCGATGAGCCGAGCGCACATCTCGATGTAGAGCAGCGGGCACTGGCGACGAGTCTGATTCGGCGCTTCACCGAGAACAAGAAGGTGGGCACACTTCTTGTTGATCACGATATCTATATGATCGACCTCGCCAGTGAGCGATTGATGGTTTTTGCCGGAGAACCTGGCGTGCGTGGCGCAGCGGAAGGTCCTTTTGACATGCATGATGGGATGAACCGCTTCTTGAAAGACATTGGAATCACTTTCCGAAGGGATCAAGACACCCACCGGCCGAGAGTAAACAAAATGGCTTCTAAGTTAGACCGCCAACAACGCGAAGGCGGAGAATACTACTATCCGGAGTAGCGTTCCGCCTTTCGGACGCTTTTCGTGAGCACATGGCACTGCCAAACGACCTTTACGATTTGAACACGCCAGCAGCCATCCTGTTGCGAGTCCTACTATTCGCAGCCGTCACCATCATCGCGGCCAGGGTTATTGAGACGTTTCTAGATCGGTACTTGCGCCGAGCTTCGATAAGACTGAGAGTAAGCGCAACTAAATACATCGCTCTTCGACGGCTTATCATCGCGGCAGTCTACGTAACCGGTCTGATCGTCATAATTTATTCGACGCCGCAGTTGCAGTCGCTTTCGATCGCTATTTTTGCCAGCGTTAGCATTATCGGTATCATCATCGGAATTGCAGCCCAGAACACCCTTTCGAATATCATCGCAGGCATCGCTATTGTTATATTCAAACCATTTGGAGTAGGTGATTTCATTACCGTGCGCGGAGAATCCGGCTTTGTAGAGGATCTCACCTTCAGACATACGGTTATTCGCCTGCTCGATGCACACATGATCATTCCGAATTCAGCAATAACGAACGAAGTAGTTTTCAACCACTCTGACTCTAACATAGCAGCTCGAATAGATGTTCGCATTTCCTATGACTCAGACTTGCGCCTCGCAAAGCAGATCATTCGACGCGAAGCGGAAAAAGCAGCAGCGATCAACCAACAAACAATTGAAGTCATTGTATCAAAAACAGATGAAGAAGGCGTTACGTTCTCGCTCGTCTTCAGGTTAGAAGAGTCACCCTTCAATTGCGTAAGCGACCTACGCGAAGCAATCGTTCATCGGCTTTTGAGCGAGCATCTGACTATCAGGTGACCTCTATTCGATCGAGAAGCAGTTTTTATCGTCCGACGCGATGATCTTTCGGTCGAAAGGCCAGGGAAACGTGATTCTGAGTTTCACAAAAGCAATAGATAGATAATCACCGCTGCAATAGCGCCGGCCACAGTCGCTAAGAGATTGACCGAGCTGTTGGTCAAATAGTGCCGCCGTTCGAATACCGCTCCCAACACGCTATCAAAGTTGACTCCGAAAAAACCACCGAGAATGACGGGCACCGCTGTGTTAGGGGCTCCAATTCCAAGAATGANNGGTCTGTCCGATCTCGCTCGCAAGGGTGTCACCCGTGGCCGTTGCTACGGCACCAATATACGCGACGATAAGCAGCGCGTTGCCCGTTATCCCGAAAGCGATAGCACAAACAAGCGCTACCAGTCCATTGCCAAACACATTCTTGTACCCTCGCGCGCCGCCTCCCGCTTGCGCAATGCCGATAGCGCGTTTATAATCGTACTTGTACTTGGTGAAAATTCCGCCAATAACGAAGAACGCGAGGATGAGTACGAACCACCGAAAGTCCGTGAAAGAGACTATAAGAAGGCCCATTAGAATGCCGCTGAGAATTCCTGAGATGTCTGCCAATCTGACCCTTCCGAGGGCGTAGCCCAGGATAATCATGAAGAGGAGGGTCAAGAGAAGTCGCAGCACCGGCACTGAGTAGTCGAACCCGACGAAGAGCCATATGGCAAAACCGATGCCGAGTGGGAGGACCACATTCTCTTCTATGTCATGCAAAATGGTCCGCAATAGTGCTCCCACAAGCGCACCGATCATAGCAACAAAAAGCAAGAAGTCCGCCGAAGCGTTCACGTTTGTAAACGTGGCAGCAGCCCCCCCAATTAGAAAACCAAAAAAACCGCCTGACAGTATGAAAATCAAACTACTAGTTAAGCCGCCGTACGATTCAAAGAGAACAGCCAAAACTTCAGCCAACGTTACAATTATGATAACGTCACTCACTACATACAGTGGCAAGCTAGAGACTACGCTAAATATGCACAACGCCGTCAAAGATAGCATCAGAGCGAGTGGCTTGACAAGGACTTCAGATTTTCGATCAGGGACCGTTGCGAGCAGCAGGAAAACGTGCATCTTGGGATTAACGAGAACAATCAACAAAGATAAAAACAAAAAGAAGAAAAGTGATCCTGTGCTCCCCAAAAACGGAACTACCAGGGCGACCAACCCGAAACTCGCGCGAAGTGTCAGCCTGCGTGCTTCGACGATGTTCACGCTACCCCCCTTTTGGTTCACGCTGGAAGTACTTTACGTTTGCGACGGATAGTGAGAGTGCAGACAGAGCTGCAAACTGCGAGAGGGTAAGAGATGATTTCGAACCTCTACGAACGACGACTTTTCGACCAGATTCGAGAAGTGCCACGCCACGTGGTACTCGTCATTGCCGAAAAGGATCTCGATAGCGTCGACGCTTACAAGCGAATTAGCGCCTTCGCCTCATGGTGCAGCGAGATTGGCATAAGTCGAGTAACCGTCTACATAAACATGCTGCGCCTCGGAGAAGAGGTAAATCAAAAGCTGCGGTCGCAGATCGTCCAAAGGGTTACTGACTGTCTTCAATCTACGTCAGTAACCGCTACTATCTACTCACCGGACGCCCCAGAAACCATTAGCGGCGATGAGAGCCCTGCTGTGAGTATCTCGATCGGATACGGAGGCAAGAAAGAGTTAGTCGACGCCATTCGGTCGATAGCGCAAGAGGTCCAGAATAGGGAGCTTCACGCCGATGAGATATCCGAGGACACTATTAATGCGCACCTCATTTTCAAGGAAGAGCCTGAACTTGTGATTAGAACGGGCGAGAATCGTTTGACCGATTTCTTGATATGGCAAGCGGTTTATTCCGAATTATACTTCACCGAAGTTAATTGGGCGAATTTTAGAAGAATGGATTTGCTCAGGGCCATCCGGGACTATCAGAAAAGACAACGACGGCACGGGCTGTGATTGCGCGGCGGGCCTATCTGTCGCGCACATCCGATTTCGTCGGGTCGACGGTGACCTCCACCCGAACCGCGAGCAGCTGCGTAAATCGCCAACTTGACTGCTCTACAACACTGAGATCAACGTAAGCTGTATGAATTTCGCAATCAAATTGCTGACTTCGACCAGATTTGCGGTCGCTGTCATAGGCCTGATTATACTCGTCTCAGTTGTTGGTACACTTTACCCCGGTGGCGACGTAGTTTTTGGAAGCCCCTGGTTTCTCGCTCTTATCGGAGTACTCGCGGTATCGGCCGCTCTCTGCAGTCTGACGAGGATCGTTCCCTTGTGGCGTGACTTGAGACGGCCTCAAGTAGAGGTAAGTGATCACTTCATGCAGGCGCTCCCGTACTCCGTGCGCCTTTCAGGCGTCACGCTTACCCAAGTCAGAGACAGTCTGAAAGGGTATGCGATCCGTGAAACAATGACAGAGAGTACAACCTTTTTGTTGGCTCAGAAGGGGAGGGTTGGTAGATTCGGACCTCACATCGCGCATTTTGGAGTGTTAATACTCTTGCTTGGCGTTGCCATTGGAGCCGCTTATGGAAATGCAAACCCATACAACAACAAAATTGCAGTCATTCCAGAAGGCAGTTCGCTGCAAGTTGATGGCTTTGCCTTGCGACTCGACGATTTTAGCCTCAGCTATTACAATAATGGTGCCGTACGAGACTACACGGCTACGGTCACCGTTCTAGATGGAAACCTTGTTCAGACTTCCAATGTCACGGTCAACGGGCCGCTAACGTATAAGGGGCTTACTTTCTACCTTTATGGGTACGGAGTGACAGAGTCCGGAAACGCCTGGGTCGCGTTTCAAATCAAAAGCGCGTCTGGAGTCTCCTTCGTGTGGGTCGGAGCGGCGATCACGCTAGTAGGGATAATGCTATCGCTTTACGTCCCACACAAGAGAATTTGGATCAAGGAGTCTGGTCAGAGCACGCAGCTCGGCGCGATTAGTAACAAAAGCTCAGCAAGGTTTTTTAGGGAGATTGAGGGCGTGCGCGCGAAGCTGGAGAGCCGCGCTCACCTTGACCACATGTGAACAAATCAGAAGAAATATGAGGGAGCATTGAACTGAGTAGAACGACCCATGGACGCAGCAGCTCTTGAACATCTTGGATTCGAAATTGCACTTGGCACCTATCTGATTTCGTCGGTCCTTTTTGTGCTATATTTTTCAATAAAGAAGCGACGACTCGCGGAGATGGGATTTACCCTAGCACTTTTTGGATTCGCGTTTCAAACCCTTGCCCTCGCGACCCGATGGCTGTACGCAGGCTACCCACCTTGGATCAGCAC
Source organism: Candidatus Methanoflorens crillii (assembly GCA_003162175.1). Taxonomy (GTDB): domain Archaea; phylum Halobacteriota; class Bog-38; order Methanoflorentales; family Methanoflorentaceae; genus Methanoflorens; species Methanoflorens crillii. The sequence goes on from PMMR01000058.1 coordinate 28,232, forward strand.
CTATGAAGTGATTTCATTTTTTGCGTGGGCTGCCGTAGGCGGCTATTTGATATTGAACTTTAAATCTGATTATAAGAGTGCCGGAGTGCTGATCCTGCCGCTCGCATTCGTACTGCTCGGCTTCGCCTCTATGCAACCGACAAACCCGGCCCCGCTTATCCCAGCACTGCAGAGTGTTTGGATCTTTATACACGTGCCAATCATCATTCTATCGTACTGCGCTTTCGTCATCGCTTTCGCAGCGAGCATGCTGTATTTGTTCAAAGACAAACAGCTCAGCGAGGCGGGCATAACAGAAGGCTTGAACCGTAAGAGTGACGAGGGCTCTAGAGACACCCCGCCCTCGGGGACTCCAGAATCGACAGGCACCCTAGCAAACTTCAGTCTAGAGCAACTCGATGATTTAGCATATAAAAGCGTCGCAGTAGGATTTCCTCTCCTCACCATCGGCATAATAACCGGAGCGATTTGGGCTGAGAGCGCCTGGGGAAGTTACTGGAGCTGGGATCCAATAGAGACGTGGGCGCTCATCACATGGTTTGTGTTTCTCATCTATCTGCACGCGAAGACACAGAACTGGAGCGCTTCTCTTGCTGCTTATATCGCCGCGTTTGGATTTTTGTCGGCCATCTGCACGTTTCTTGGCGTGGGGTACGTGCTTCCATTTCTCCAAACCTACGTAAGCGTAAGCACCGGTTTGCACGGGTATGCCGGCGGCGGCGCGATCAGCGGCACGGTGCTTTTCTGTGGAATACTAGGTGCAGTGCTCGTACTACTATTCGCGACGCGAAAAAAACCACCGAACGCCACGCGTGCGCCACCAGCTCGAACGGACGCCGAATCTGAACCGACGCCTTAGTCACACAGCTTTTTCTTGTTTAATATTTCGACGTCTTCTAAGCTGTTAATGTTCACGAAAGTGCACAAACTGGGGTCTATAAGGCGGATCTCATCTTTCGGAACGAAGTTAACCTGGAGCTGATCTACGACGTACATTATGGCCCCTTTGCGCCTCTGAATCGCCACCTTCGCCGCCCGAATTGTCGCTTCGCGCCTGTACACCGCGTGCAATGGTTCCAGCGGATACGGAATAGCGACGTCATACCCTGCTGCCTTATGAAACAGCAAGTCGACGACGTCGGCCTTTATAAACGGCATGTCGCAAGCGGCGACAAATGCGTATTGAGAACTCGACGCACTTAACCCGCTGCAAATACCTGCCACAGGCCCGAAATCTTGAACCTCATCGCGCACGATGGTGANNGAACCTTTGCCTCCCGCAAGTATAACCGCCGTTCTCATCAGTCGTTATTAGCTTTGATTGCTGGGACAAAGTCTCGCAGAATCTCTTTTACTTCTTCGTGACTAATGACGCAAGCCTTTCGCGAGAGTTTGAAGACCTCTTCAACTTCGACTTTGCCTATCTCGTTCAGAAAAGAGAATGCGCGCTCAACGATGCTGATTCTGCGCTCCCGCTCTCTCTCTTGAAATGTGCGGATAGCTCTGAGAAGATCAATTCTTCGAAATTCCGGCCAATATGGGGCACAAAAGTAGGAACAACACTCGTTGCCATTCGCCTGCCATGGCAAGAAATTCGACGTGCGCGCGTCGCCACCGGATCGGATTATAAGATCAACGTTCGCGAGTGCATTGTTGTTGTAGAAAAGCTTCGTGAGCATATCTTCATCGATTTCATCGGCGCTGATAGTGTCGTTTTCCACCCGCGTTGCCAATGACCGCACGACATCAACGATCTCCTTTCGTCCTCCGTAAGCCAGAGCAAAGTTCAAGGAGTGCTTTCTGAAGTGACGAGTGGCTTCCTCTACTCGCTCGACAGAGCGGATCACACCGTCGGGCAACAGTTCACGTTCTCCGATCATTCGCACCTGAACCTCTTTTTCGTAGATTTGCTCTTCATTGTAGAGATCAACAAATCTCTGTTCGAATAGCGAGAACAACGGTTCGAGCTCCTCTTTCGAGCGACGATAGTTTTCAGTTGAAAAGGCGTAAAGCGTTAGTTGTTCGATTCCGAGATCCAGACACCACCACAATACCCGCTCAGTCGTCAACGCGCCATAAACGTGGCCACACGCACGTGGTTCGCCTATCTTATCTGCATATCGCCGGTTGCCATCCTGTATTATCGCAACGTGTTGGGGCATATGGGCTGACGTCACTTCTCTGACCAAAAGCCGTTCGTAAGCTTTGTACAGTGAGTTATGCGCGTTTTCTCTGATCCACGACATAAAACCTCTAGGACAAGATATCTTCGGTAAAGGAGCCAAGCCCCTTTTCTTGGCTCAGGAGCGACCGAACGACGTCTTTGTATGAGTCTTTTAGCGAATAGACGTTGTGATTCTTGGTGACATCTATCCTAAAGATGCCCAATCGAGTATTCATAAGCCCTACCATGGCGGAAACTCCCCGATAACTTACGTCGTACCCGCCATCCCTCAGATGTTGATAAACCTCCTCAGTTGTGAAGATGTGCTTTTCGAGAAACAGTTCAAGCACGGCCTTGCGCACCCCTTGCCCGTCTCGTTCAAGGTAATTCTTCAGTCGGTTCTCAACATTTTTGCCGTTCAGCGCAATCACTTCCGGGGCGATAGTAAGTCAGCGCGGAAGTATTTACGTTTTCGGTTTTAAGCAACAATTTAGGGGCGTTACTTCAACCACCGTCCCATCCGGATACGTTTCCACGACGCGTCCTGCCTCGGCCAGCACCGGATGTTTTTTTGCAAGCCGTAGCGCTTGTTGCCAAGATAGGTGCAACTCGCCATTAACAATCGCATAATCGTCTTTAGAGATGCCTGCAAGACAATCGAAACTCGGCGCCGATTGTACAACGCCAAATACGAGTGTGCCGTCCTGGGTGACTTCATCGAACGGTCTAGCTAAACGCCGCGCTTTACGCTTGAATCGTTCTCTAAGCTGGACGCTGTCTTTTGATGCAGAGGGGCAGAAATACGTAGGCACCTCATCGGTAGCAATCTCTTCGGCCATCTGTCGGCTGCCGACAGCGGCGTAGCCATACTCAAGCGGAACAAACCCTGCCGAGGTCATAGCGTTATAGTTTGTTTCTGAAAACTCTAGTTCATTAAGATTCAAAAAGCCACAGACCTCCTTGAGAACGCTCAAAATCGCAGGGACGGGCTTTATGGCTGGAATCTCGACACCAGCCTCCAAACCGAGTGTCTTGGCATATCTGATCGCCTCGCAATATTGAGATGACGCAAAGTTGTCCCACTCCTCGATCGGTGGATGGATGCGGATTTCGTCCAATCCTGCACGAGCAAGCACACGTAGAGCGTGCCCCGAGGGAGCAATAGAGGTGTAGAGGTGAATATGGTGCTGCGGTCCGAACTCATTTTTCAGGAGTTTCATGTAGTGCCGGACTCTCGCGAGAGCCAACAATGGTTCGCCCCCAGTGATGCCGGTTCCGAGCGCGTCCATGGAACGTGCTTCTGCTACAAGATCGACATCGCATTTTACGAGACGCTCGTTCGCATATACGGCGTCTTTTCCTTTCCTGTGTTCAGACAAAGGACAATAGAAACAGCTCCTGTGACATAAGCCAGTGACAAAAAGCACCATCTTCGCGCCAAGCTGGCACAACTCGCATCCTTTGCTATACACGACTTCCACGGAACCTAAACCCCTTCAAGCGCGCTCAGCAAGCCGCCGTAGTCCTTTGTTCTTTGTAATTTGGTACAAACGTAGGTCGCTACTCATACAGTGCTTTATCACGTAAAAACTTAAGTATAATCGTGTTGAGGGGTTTGTAGCGCCATTGGGCTAGCCGGTCCATACAAAGCCAGCTGCGTGGCCCGTGCTTGGAGGCTGCTGTTTTGAAAAAGATTCCAACGAGCGAAATACTGCGAATCAAAGAAAAAAGCTTCGAAGAGGCGTGGAAATACGGCGGTGAACTGCTTAATGACGGGAGTATCTACGACCTGCGTCGGATAGAACAAACGCCCCCTCAGGGCGCGCCGCACGTACTGAACGATCTCATCGAGAAAATGCGGCAACGACTGCTGGAGCTAGGGTTTGACGAGGTAATCAACGAAACGATATTTCCCGAAGCAGACGTCATGAAGCAGTGGGGGCCGACCGGTTTTGCTATACTCGACAGATGCTACTATCTCGCCGCTCTACCTAGGCCGGACGTCGGTTTGAGTGCACAGAAGCAGGCGATGATCAAAAGCTTCGGTATACACCTACCTCCAAAAAAAGTTGCCGCGCTCCAGTTGACGCTTCACAAACTCAAAACCGGCGAGCTGGAGAGTGATGAGCTAATTAGGGAGATCGCAAAAGAACTGAATGTCCCCGACGACCGCGCCATACAAGTGTTCGAAGAGGTGTTTTTCGAATTCAAGGATTTGAAACCCCTGGCTTCCAACCTAACGCTGCGATCGCACATGACTGCAGCCTGGTTCGATACGTTAGCTACCGTCCAGAAATACACCGCCGTACCTGTGACGCTTTTCTCGATTGGTCCTCGCTACCGAAGAGAGCAGCGTGAGGATGCCACGCACCTTCGAGTGCACAATTCTGCTTCGTGCGTTGTAATGGACGAGGACGTGTCTATCGATGTAGGCAAATGGCTAATCGAGGAGTTTTTGCGACCGTTCGGATTTGAGGATTTTCAGTTCAGACAAGTTGCCACTGGCACCGATACTTATTATGCGCCAGGAAAGCACTACGAGGCTTTTGCATATTCCCCCAATTTTGAAGACGCAAAAAACAATGAAGCTGGATGGCTCGAAGTAGCCGATTTCGGCTTATACAGCCCCCTTACATTAGCTAACTATGGCATCGAATATCCTGTTGTGAACTGTGGCATTGGAGTAGAGAGAATCGCAATGATCGCGCACGCATTTAAGGACATAAGAACACTTGTATTCCCGCAGTTTTACGGAGAATTCGTTTTGACCGACGATGAGCTAGCCCGTCTCATCACCATAAGAAACGCCCCTGCAACGCTGCGAGGAGAAGCAATACAACAAGCAATTGTCAACGTGTGCAAAACGCACGGCGCTGATGCAAGCCCCGTTGAATTCGTGGCGTGGGAGGGAGAGCTCCTAGACAAGTTCGCACGAATCACTGTGATAGAGCCTGAAGAGAACACGAAACTTTGCGGACCCGCCTTTTTGAATGAGGTTTTTGTCAAAGATGGAAACATTATAGGGGCTACAAAGCTCGAGGGCCTTTCAACAGGGATAACGTACATAAAAGCATTCGCAGCCGAAGCTGCATATGAGATCGAACAAGCCTTGCAACAGGGCAAGACGAACCTCGAGGTGCGAGTGCGGATCTCTCGCTCACCAAACGACTTAAACCTTAGAATAGATCCAGTTGCTACACGATATATAACGAGCCGGAACAAAAAGATCGACCTGCGGGGCCCAGTATTCACAACTGTCCGTATGCAAACCGTTTGAATCGACAAGGAAACCTATCCACAGGACAAAGTTCAAGAAAAGAAGCAAATTATGTACTGTCGATTCAGCCGACGATATTCAACGCTCGACAGCGTATCTGCGGTAGACGCACCACGCCTTCTTGCTGACTTTGCCCAGCGCAACGCTGCGTCAGCTGCCATCTGAAGCTAGTTTCTTTGCACCCAAGCCCAGAGCACGGCGATGCGCTCGCGCCGCTTCGCAGCAGAGGACGCTCAGAGCAAATAGCTTCTTATAACATCAACTCATTATTGATAGGCATATCAATATTGGTGACTCAAGGTTCAATGAAAGATCCACTTCTAGAGCTTGCGCTTATTAACGCGGCGCAAAAACCTATCCAAGTGTCAGCCGTTGAGTTTGCTAAGAAGCTCAGAACCAGTCCTATGACGGCCTCGCGAAGACTGAAAGAACTCGAAGAAGAGGGTTTGATTGCGCGAACGCTATCAGGCAGATCGCAAGCTATTGCCATTACAGAGAAGGGATCCAACGTACTGAAAGAACAGTATTTAGCTTATAAGTCAATTTTCGAATCAAAACCGGTGATCGAATTGAGCGGCACCATAGTATCAGGCTTGGGCGAGGGCCGGTACTACCTCTCGATCCGCGGCTACGCAAAGCAGTTTGAAGAGCAGCTAGGCTTCACGCCATATCCGGGCACGCTGAACATAAAGTTGGATGAAGAAAGCGCGGCAGCTCGTGTGCGGCTCAACAACCTAACCCCCATCAATATCTCAAGCTTCAAGACCAGCAACCGTACCTATGGGGGTATCAGGTGTTATAGGGCTTCCGTTGGAGGCATCGACGGAGCCGTGATTGTGCCTGATCGCTCCCATTATAAGAACGACGTAATCGAGACCGTTGCTCAAGTTTCAATCAAACAAACTCTCAACACGGATAATGGTGATGTTATCGAGGTCGCGATAGTATGAGCGTGGCAGAGGCAATTAAGGCAGTAAGAAGAGGAGAGATGGTACTTATTTATGATTCTGAAGATAGGGAAGCCGAGACGGACATGGTAGTGCCTGCCGTCTCGACGACACCTAAACAGGTAGCGCGAATGCGCGTAGAGGCGGGCGGGCTGATCTGCGTTGCCATTTCTCCACAAGCTGCTGAACGTCTCTGTCTGCCCTTCATGTCAGACATCTTAAAATTCGTCAGCTCAAATGGATGCAGCTTGAAGCTTGATTCCGTCTGCGAGAAGCCCGGCGATCTTGCTTATGATACGCGCTCCTCATTTTCAATCGCCGTTAATCATAGGGGTGTTCGGACTGGGATAACTGACATAGATCGTGCACTTACTATTACAGAGCTTGGCTTCACGGTAGAGAGAGTGGCGCTTAATCTTCCAGTTGACTTCGGTGCATCTTTTCGGTCTCCGGGACATGTCCCGCTGCTTCGAGCAGCCCAGGGGCTTATTTCAGAACGAAGAGGACAAACAGAGCTCTCAATAGTCTTAGCTGAGATGGCGGGCATCATCCCAGCTATGGCTATGTGCGAAATGCTCGATGCACAGAGCGGGAGAGCCCTAACCAAGCGAGACTCGATCGACTACGCAAAACGGCACGAGCTCACGTTCGTGACTGGACAGGCGATTGTCGACGCGTACGAGCGTTCGCGCTAACCGCCTATTCACGCAAGCGACCTGCAGAAACGAGCTTCGCACTATCCCAAGCACCTCGAATCTTGGTGCTCTTTGGCAGGCAGCTTTCGATGAGGCCGATTTGAGTTATTTCGTCAACGAGCATCCTATGTTCACTGCCAACGAATTGGCTTAGCGCAGGTTTTAGGGCTTCGGTTAAAGCTACATACAAGACAGCCGTTTTTCCTGGAACGCTAGATACTCCGCAAGGCATTTGACGTCTTGAGAGACTGTCGACGTGCGGCTGGCGGAATGAACTCCTTTGCCACCTTTAGATTGCGAACTGGTAGGCGAACTCCAGATCCAAAGACACACTCGCAAAGTGTTTAGTCAGCAACTCATCTAGCAAACACCGCTCGTCAGCTTCCTTAAGGCCTCAGCCAGTACAAGAGGCCAACCGCCTCTTGAAGCGCGCGTCGAGTCTTACAAGGAGCCAAAGATATAGGGACCGATCAGCAAGATCAGGAAAGACGCAAGTATCACGGCGCCAAGCGTCGTCACGAGTGCGCTTGTGACCCGTTCTTGGTCTTTGGTATTTCGCAGGATCTTTTCGGTGAGCGACTTAAAGAGTTCCCTGAAGATATGTCCGCCATCCAAGGGGACTGCAGGAAGGCAGTTGAAGAGCCCTACGTAGAAGTTTATCCACCCCACCCAAAGGAGAGTGTTTGCTATCCAAAAAAAGCCGTTCCCAAGCGGGGCCGCCCACCCGAGAGGCTGGTAAAGGTGCGCGATATTGCCTGTAAAGCCGCTAAAAATAAGCAAAGGTAGACCTATGAGGACGCCCCACCCTTGAAAAGTATTGAGGTTACTCGGGATCCGCTTAAGGAAAGTGAGGAGTTCTGACGCTGACCCTCCTCCGATGCCCAGAAACCCCTTGTCGGAGTTGGGATTCTTGGCTAAAACGATGCCGAAAGTCTTGGGAGTTCCCTGCTCTATCGCTTTCACAGTAACGATCTGCCCTGGGTGGGTCGCGTTCATGAATGCTTGAAAGTCGTTCGTGTCAGAGATCGTAATACCATCAATCTGAGAGATAGTCATACCCGGTTGCAGGCCCGATTGTTCCGCGGGTGATCCAGAAACAACCGATACCACCCCAAAGCCGTTTGTTGCCGTTACAGATGATAGCACTGGGCCGAAGAATAGTGTGAATGCGATGAGTGCGACAACGAAGTTTCCTGTTATACCTGCGCTGAAAACCCTAAGCCGTTCTGGACGCGTAGCAATCTTTTCGCCCTTTTTAGCGTCTATCCCAAGCAGTTGCGATTCGTCAGGCTCTGCGAACGCTCCTATCGGCACTAGCGCGATGAGCAGACCAAGTGATTTCACTTTGATGTCGGCCACTCTGCTCAAGATTGCGTGTGAGAGCTCATGAACTACCAGTGTGACTATCAAGCCGATGAGTCCCCACGTTAACGGAATGAATTGATTTATTCCGGGAAGAAGCAACACGTTTTGTGGAGCGTTCAAAGCGGTGGGCGCGGGCTGTGTGACCAAGATCCTGACGTCACCAATTAGGAGAATGGCCAACATAAAGAACATAGCAATAACTGTCAAGGGAATGCCGATGTTCGCAAAAAACCTCCAGAACCGTTTTGGACGCGCTAACTTGTCAAGCAAACGCAAGCCCTGCGTTGTCCGGAGCATTAGAATAGGACCGTAAGCGCTAACGCCGTGTCGCGCTAGAATGCCTCGGCTGTTCAGAAATATCACGAGAAGCCAATAAGCTGCGAAGATAACTAATGCAAGAGTATAATAATCCACGCGGCTTTCACCTTAACTGGTCTCATGATGTTCTCTGACATATACGTAACTGCAGCAACTCTAAAGGAGGCAAAGAGCATCGCCCGCGCAATCGTCGAAGAAAAGCTAGGGGCTTGCGTGAACATTTCCCCGATCAAGTCACTGTATAGATGGAAGGGAAGAATCGAAGAAGACGAGGAGTATGCATTGTCGATTAAGACCAAGTCTTCACTAGTCGACAAGGTTGCCGCCAGAGTGCGACAGTTGCACAGCTACGAGAACCCTTGCATCATCTCTTTCAGGATAGAATCGGGATCGCCAGCGTATCTCGACTGGATTCACGAAGAAACTTTGTGATCTGCAATTCGCGCGTGGCGCCCCAAAAGTATCACTGACTTGCGGACTTGACACGCTCAGAAAAGACTTGACATTTTTGTCGACCACCGAGTACGGGAAAAGCGGCGATTGACCCACCGAGCGCAATTGACTTAAAGAAAAAGCTCAGCTTCCTGCATAAAAGATGGAAGAAGCACACATTCACTGGGCGGACGTCGTGGCACGCGCCGTTGAAGGGAAGCAAGTTATAGCTACGGGAATAACTCCCTCCGGCAACATTCACGTCGGTAACATGCGGGAGGTAGTGACAGGCGACGCTATTTTCAGAGCTATTGGAGACGCCGAAAAAACCGCTCGGCTTATATACATCGCTGATACTTACGACCCCCTTCGAACGGTCTACCCTTTCTTGCCAGCCGCTTACAAAAAGTACGTCGGCATGCCGTTGTCAGAAATACCTGATCCTTTTGGCTGCTGCTCGAGCTACGCTGAGCACTATCTTAGGCCTTTCTCAGAATCGCTAGGTGAATTAGATATCGCTCCCGAAGTCTATCGAGCAGACAGGATGTACAAGGAAGGACTCTATACAAACGCGACCAAAATCGCGCTCGAACAGCACAATCTGATCGCCGAAATAATTGAGAGCGTTTCAAAGAGAAAACTACCGGCAGGGTGGAGTCCGTATAACCCGCTTTGCGAGCGCTGCCGGCGAATCAGTGCGGCACAGATCATTGAGCACGTTCCTGAGCAAACTGCTGTGCGGTATCGATGCGACTGCGGCGCCGAAGGAGCTGCTGATTACTCAAGGGGACAAGGCAAACTTGCCTGGCGCGTCGACTGGCCAGCGCGCTGGAAAATTCTAGGCGTGACTATTGAGCCCTTTGGCAAAGACCACGCTGTCGCAGGGGGCTCCTACGATACTGGCCAGCGTATCTCAAGAGAGGTGTACGGGTATACCCCTCCCGTTCCGGTTCCTTATGGTCACATCCACCTCAAAGGACGAGGCAAGATGTCGAGCTCCAAAGGCGTGACTATTAGCATTCAGGAGATGCTCGAGAGCGCGCCTGCCGACGTCTTGCGCTACATGATCATAAAAACAAAGCCAGAGAAGCTCATCGATTTCGATCCGGGTCTAGGGTTATTGACGCTGGTTGACGAGTTTGATCGCGGCGAAGGTCGCGCTTTTGAGCTGTCTCGAATCTCTGAGCAGGGGTGCAACGTGCCGTTCAGACACATGGTGACTGCGGTTCAAATTGCACACAACTGCGACGAGCTGGTAGAAGTTCTCCGTCGAAGCGGTCACGAAACTACCGACATGACTGCTCTAAGAAGAAGAGCCCAGAACGTAAGAAACTGGCTCGACCGTTTTGCACCGCCGTTTGTAAAGTTTGAGGTTCAGCGAACACTCCCAGTCCAAGTCAAAACGCTCACAGCGGGACAGAAAAAAGCATTAGAAAAGCTGGCGAAGGCACTCGAGACGGACAGCTGGGACCCCGAGTGGTTGCACAATGAAGTTTATAACATAAGTGAACAAGTGGAGATTCACTCGAAAGAGGCATTTAAAGCGATATACATTTCGCTCCTCGCAAAAACGTCGGGCCCTCGGGCAGGATGGTTTTTAGCCACGCTCGATCCCGAATTCGTAATAGCCCGATTTAGAGAGGCAGCCGCGACGTGAGTTAACAGGTTCAAACTCGCACTAAATCGCATCGAGCGCTTGTTCCAAGTCCGCCTTGATGTCAGCAACGTCTTCAAGCCCAACAGACACGCGTATAAGATCATCCGTGATTCCGAGCATTTTTCTCTCTTCTTTGGGAATAACTGCGTGAGTCATGAGTCCCGGATGCTCGATCAGAGTCGCAGTGTCGCCGAGACTCACCGCGACCGTACACAGTTTGAGAGTGTTCAAAAACGTCACCGCTGACTCGACTCCTCCGCGAATCCTAAAAGCTAGCATTCCTCCAAAGCCTGCCATTTGCTTCTTCAGATTAGGATTGCTCTCGAAGTTTCGGTCGAATCCGGGATAAAGAACCTGCTTAACGGCCTTATTTGCTTTCAAGAAAGCAGCGAGTTCAGTCGCGTTCTGGGCGTGACGCTCCATCCTTACTGCCAACGTGCGAAGTCCGCGCAAGATCAGAAACGCGTTGAAAGGACTAAGTGCGGCGCCCATATCGCGCAACACCCCCTTTCTGATTGTGACTGCTTCTTCGTAAGATGAGATGACTACTCCCCCTAGTGCGTCGCCGTGCCCGTTCAAGTATTTCGTAGCGCTATGCACGACGATATCGGCCCCCAGTTCGAGGGGTTTTTGGTAATAGGGAGTTAGGAAAGTGTTATCGACGATCGTCTTGAGCTTATTTTCCGATGCAACTGCCGCGACTTTACGAATGTCGACCAACTTCAGCGTCGGGTTAGCCGGGGTTTCAAAAAAAACAAGCTTCGTGTTGTCTCGTACGGCCTCAGCTACATCTTCAGGATTAGAGGTGTCGACAAAGCTTACCTCAAAGCCGAGGCGTGGAGCGCCTCTTTTTAAGAGGTCATAGGTGCTACCGTAGAGCACTTGATCAGCGATAAGATGATCGCCGCATTTGAGCAGCGTAAGCATTATTGCCGAAATGGCCCCCATCCCTGTGGCGAAACTGACCGCGGCATCGCCCCCCTCAACGGCCGCCATTTTTAGTTCTAATGCCGTGAGCGTGGGATTTGAAAACCGGGAGTAGACATACTTACCGCGTTTTATTCCCGATTGAAGGATCTCGTCGATCGCGAAGCTCGACGTTTGGTAAATCGGCGGTGCTAGCGCGAAAGTGTCGGGAGATGGACGCTCTCCGGCGTGCACCAACTTCGTATTGATGCCATACTCATAGTCCACGGGACACCCTCATATCAAAGGCCTTGGTTGCTTATCTTCTGGCAGGACCGGCAGTTTCATCGTGTTGATGAGAATCGGGGTCGTGACTTCCTTGGCTCTCTCGAGCAGCAGCTCTTTTCCCTTTTGCGACAAGGCGAACAGCGGCACCCCAGTTCCAACTTGTGCGAGCGCTTTGTTGCTGACACTCTCTCTGATCGCTCGCGACGCACAGCCCGTAGTGATGTCCACCGCGTCAACAAAATCGCTCGCGACGTCCTGTTCCATTCCGGTTACGTGGACGCCGATGACAACCACGGTGGCGCCCGTTTCGCGCTCGATAAGGCGACATTGCTGAGCGTCAGAGAGCGTCGCAACGGTGACCGCCACGCGCTCGAAACCAATTTCTATAGCGCGAGCAACGCCCAACGGCTGATTAATAATGGCGGTGTTCCCATCAAGCAGAATTCCCCCTTTTTCCTCGACTCGATTCTTCAGCTTCGGAATCAGGGTCGTTTCTATGACGCCGGAAATCCGCGCTCCAATCCCTTGCGTGAGGGTAGGGCTGGACGTGATAACAGTGCCAACACCCTCACAAACCGAGACACTAGCGTCAATCAAACCCTGCCGGAGCCCAGTCATCATCACTTCAGACGCGCCAAAGCCAACAAAAACCTCCATCTCGATGGCCCGCTCGCCTGTACACATGCCAAAATCGCGAATCCGGAACTCGATATTCTGCTTTATTACCTCTTGATTAATCTCTTGAATGCCGCGCGCCTTTGCAAAAATTGGACACCGTTCGATTAACGGTTCTCCAACCTCAACCACGTGTCCGTCTTCGACCACGACGTAAGCTTTTCCCATGGCTTCCATGACGTGCCTGTCTTTCATCATCTAACTCTTGTGAACCAGAGATTGATAGACTTACCTATGGCGTCGGCAGAGGCCGACGTAGAACGTCGGCGCCGTTATTCTCCTTTTTTTGGGCCGCTAGCTACGTTCACATAGCTAGCAATCAGTGGGACGTCAGTGTTATTGTCTTCAAGGTGCGCCCATTTTTCGACGTGGATAGGATGATCGGAGGTTGCTAGGATCAACGTAGGCCGGCACAAGCCGCGACAGATCCGCTCCAAATTCTCATCGATCGTTTGTGCTGAAAAAGCAAGATCATCCCACGCTTTCGCGTAGTGGTGTGCGCAGTTATCGACTGCCCGCAGATGTATCATCAGTAACCTTATTCCTTCCAAACTGAACGCCTTAAGTGCCAGATCGGTTATCCTTCGATCGTAATCAATAATCCCGTGAAGGTTTTCTACACCAATGGCGAGATCGACTCGATTTAGCATCGCTTTCGCCCCCAGCAGTTCTATCACTATGCCCGACTTGATTCCGCTTTCGCTTGCAATCTCAAGAATCGATCTTACCGGCGTATAAAACGTATCAGCTACTTCATACAGAAGGTGATGCTCCGGAGCATAGCCCGTCAAGATAGTGCCGATATTTGGAGTCGTTATCCTAGGGGGCAGCGAATGGATCTCGAAAAAGAGACCGTCGTCCGAGAGCGCCTGCAACTGCGCCAGAGCACCGTCCAATTTCTTATACAGTGCGGCCCCAACACCGTCGACTACTATGAGCAGTATTTGATCAATATTCTTGTTCGCGCAGTACGCACCGATCTCTTTGATCTCGCGCCCGTCTTTGTCAGGGATCTCGAAACCCAACAGTGAGCTGATGGTCGGAGCGATATCCAACTGCGTATACTTCATTCTTTCACTTCATTCCGTGCCGCTATCTCGGACGATATCAAACTATCGGACTCGACTCGCAAATCGTCAAACGGGCCCGGCGTTATTTGCGGCGAGTCTCTGTTGGGCGGCTCGACGAATAGTTCCTGAACGCGGCCGCATGCTGGTCGAGGGGAGCGAGACTTTCGAATGGCCCTAGTGAGCGATCATCGCGACTATTGTTTCCCTACCGACACGTTCTTGGCGTTATCCCAGATCGTTTCAAGGCGCTTTGATTCGGAGATTTTCAATGTTTTCGATCGACGGGCACACTGCTGTCGACTCGAACTACGCTTTGCCAGTAAGTCAGTCTCGTTGAGCACTACAAAACCCAGCAAAGCAACGAGGCGTTCCTACGACCGCAGCGCAGGCGCGCGTTTCGTTCTCTGGGTGCGTTTTTCGCGCGTCAACGGCTTTTTTGCGGGTTATTCGGTCCCCCACGACTTGCGGTGAATTTCGCGAAGCTCCTCAGGATTGTCCTCGAGGCACTGCGGCGGCCTAAAAGAACCCATAACCCCCATTGCTTTGTCAGTTTTTCGGATCGACGCTTGTGGATCTTTTTCAGTCTCCGTGACCGCCCTAATGCAATCGATATTGTCCAGAATTATGTCGGCCTCTTGATGAACGGCCTGCATGTAGAATACCTCTTTGCCCACGACGTTAACGCTTTCTTCCCAAATCGGGATCTCCCAGAGGTCATAACGCGGCCTTCCAAGGTCTCTGCTTAACTCGATAATCTCCGCGGTAGAGCCTAACCCATCTCCTGCCCGCACCAACATCAGCCTCATACGGCTATAAAACTCCCTAAGCACATCTTCACGAGAGACGCTGTTTTCGACTTCGATCATAAGGTTATGCTGGTGCATAAGCGTTGTAGAGACGAGCACTGCCATCGTCGCGACGTCCCACCCCGGCATCACGGTATTCACGTCTGGGCCGTGGTGCGACGGAACCGTAGGCGGGTTCGGAATAATCGCGTTTATCGGTCCTTTCTTGACTTGTATAGGGTCAGCACCCCTGCGCACGAGGACGATTCGCGCCTTCTTGATGCCAGCGACGTTATCTATCGCGGACAGAGAGCGACACAATCCGGTCGTATTGCAGGATACGACGCGAACGTAACTCTTGCCAAGGGCTTCCTGATAGTTGCAGTAGGCGTTAAATGAGGCTCCAATCGCGTTATGTTTCTCCCCGCCTTCAAATATGGCCTTAATGCCTAGCTTCTTGTAGGTCGCTTCCAGGTTCTGCGCACCCATTCCTTCTGGGGTCGCATCCACAACAACGTCAGCTTCGCCTAGCATGTCCATCGTCGTGCCGGCGACCTCCAAGCCTGCGGCATTGAAAGCGGCTATCTTGTCCTCTTCAGATGCATAGAGGGTGTAGCCCTTCTGAACAGCGACAAAGGCTTCAAAATTTGGCCGCGTTTTTGCCACTCCGACTAGCGTCATGTCATCCTGCTTCGCTACTGCGTCTGCGACCCGCTTACCGATGTTTCCATAACCATTTATTGCGACTTTTACGGCCATTTGCACTCCTCGTTCCAGTTTGCTTCGCTCAGACCGGATCAGTGCCGATCTTAACTTGTGGCATTAACTCCAGAAGTAATAAGTGTTGGGATTCATTTTAGCGCTGCTGCCGCTATGCGCTAGCATAGGCTGTTCCCAAACCTTCATTTAACTAAACTGCGCGAGATTTGTCTGCATTAGCTGTTTTTTCAAAAAAAGAGTGTTGGCGGGAACTTTGACACGGGCCCTGACGCTCCGTAAGGCATCGGCGATACTTTCAAATGTCAGAGGTTGTTGGAAGAAAGCCTGCTTAACGAGCTCTCGAATAACCCAGCTTCCGAGAGGAATATCATAAGTGGGCTTGACTTCACGCATCACGTATATTGCGGCCTGCCTCCTTCGCTGATCAAGAAACTCGAGCGCAGAGAATCGAGCTGCGTAATAGCCCCCATCCATATATCCGGGCTTATTTATCGCATCTTCATACAAGTCGCCAATCTCGACCTTTCCCGCCTCCGAAAGCCACATTTCCGTCCAGCCGAAAGCATACGCGCGAGGGATCAGCAGGATCTCGAAGTGGTTTCCGAAAGCTTCTGAAATAAAGAGCTGAACGTCTGCGTACTCTGGGTAACTGCGCACCCGTTTCAACAAACTGTTGCCCAAAATGGAATCGGTTGCCGTGATAGACCAACGTGTGGGCACGATCAAACGCTTTTTCCCCAACGTGCCGACCGACAGAAGCCGACTTATCTGATAGGGAGATATTGAGTCCTCATACAAAATGGTTGCCGCCTCTGCGGCCTTGATGTCCCGATCATCGGCAAGCATATCCACTTTCCTTGGCACGTGCGGATTCTCAACTATCTCTATGTCGGTCACGGTGCCCGACGGGCCCATAGGCGTGAGTACGCTGTCAAAACGAAGCGTGCGCTTCGGCGGCTTCAAGAATCTTACCTCTACATCGACCGGAAGCGCTGCCATTGCAAGCTCCTGCGTCTCCATGAGCAGTCGATCAGGATCTTGCGCATCTCGTACGTTCAACTTGAAATTTGATCGGACCAGATTAGACCTCAGCCCGATTATTTGCTCTCTGCTGAAGTGAAGCCACTTGTCCGGCGTATCCGCAAGTGCCGGCTCCGCAAGTGCCGGCTCCNNGGCGTCGCACCAAATAGATCCTTCTCTAATCTACCTAGCTTAAAGGAGTTCAGCAGGAGCTCTTTTCGAGTTAAGTTTCCCGACCTCACAACAGCATGTCTGTCACTGAAGGCTTATATACAAGGGGTTGTGAAGGGCGCTATATCAGACGAAATGACGCCCGCGTCAAGCGACTATGGTCTCTGAAGAACATCCCCGTTACGCATCACTTTTGTTACGCAATAAACTGGTAGATGGCTATGAACGAGGCATCGCCAGTGCTCATGGCCTTATTGCACACGGGAGAGGCGAAGCGTTTGATTATCTACTGGGGGAGCAAACGAGCGAGAGTGCGCGCAACGCTACCAAAGTTGCGTGTGCCCATTTGCTCACCGCAAACTACCCCGTTCTCTCAGTTAATGGGAACACCGCCACACTCGTGCCAGGCGAAATCGCCGAGTTGCACGCAGTTACGGGCATCCCCGTAGAGATTAATCTGTTTCATCCATCAGCACAGCGGGTAAAAAGAATTGCAGATCACTTGCACGCGTACGGCGTAGCAAACGTTTTGACCGGGTTCGATTTCGTCAAACTCTCGCACATAGCAAGTGACAGGGCAAACGTCGACAAGAACGGGATATTCCAAGCCGACGTGGTATTCGTTCCGCTGGAAGACGGCGATAGAGCTCAAGCGTTGACCAAACTCGGAAAAACCGTTTTGACTGTCGATCTAAATCCGCTTTCTCGAACTGCAGTAGCAAGTACCGTTACAATCGTCGACGAAGTGACACGAGCGTTCAAGAATCTCGTTAGTTTTGCGAAGCACTGGAAAAGCGAAACCAACCACGATGAGCTGGACTTGCTCAAAACAACGTTTGATAACCTAGAGAACTTGAAAGCGTCGTACGCTCTCATGCAGAAGCGGCTGAGGTCTCTCGCGCACTAAGCGTGTGACTCACTCGCCGTTCACAACATCCACGTCGTACTCAAGATTGCTGGGGACCTTGACGGTGAAAAGGTAGAGTTTGTAATCGTGCTTCCTCGCGATCGCCGCGGCCTCTTTTGAAACCTCCGATCGTTGCGTTTCGACTTTGGCTAGCGCGAGCTCGCCGTCCGCGCGGACTACAAAGTTGTAGAGGGTTTTGTCGTTCAAGTCATTCAAAAAATCTACTAGCTTTTTGAGTTCCTTCCACGTTCTTGCGATGTATGCATCTTTATCAACAGAGTTGGAGACGTACCAGTCACGACTCATGTGAGGATACGCCGTGTACTGCTCGTCAACCTCGTTGAACGCTTTAAAAATTCTCCGCGGATCTCTCAAACTGGTATACGTGAGGCCGCCCTTTTTGAAATAGCGACTCACTACTATTTCGCCTATCGCGTTAAGATCTTCTTGTTCAAGTCGCATAGGAAAACTCCTTTAAACCACCGCTTTCTAATAGCATTTGCTGTATGATATTCCTTTTCCATTCCCGTTCAACATAGAACAGGTAGAAATATATACTATGATTTCTCGACGGATGATCTATGGCTCTTCCTGAAAAGATCAAATGTACGGTGACGAATTGGAACTATATCTATGACTTGTGTCGCGATTTGTCATCAAGTGTCGTGGAGTCAGGATACGAGCCAGATGTCGTCGTAGCGCTCGCGCGCGGGGGCTGGTTTGCTGGCCGTATGGTTTGCGATTTTCTAGGCATTTCGGATCTAATCAGCCTCAAGGTTGAACACTACGTGGGAACCGCTCGCTTGGCAGACGAGTGCAGAGTTCGATACCCGATCGCAGAAGAGATGGTGAAAGACAAACGGGTGCTTATCGTAGACGACATTGCGGACACGGGAAAAAGCCTTCAACACGCTTCAGACTACGTGAAAGAGTTCAAACCGGCTGACTGCAGGACGGGGGTACTGCAGCTGCTCTTCACTTCAGAAACGACGCCTGACTACTTTGCTGAGTTTCTCGAAGATTGGATGTGGGTGGTGTATCCGTGGAATTTTATCGAAGATATGATTGACTTAATAACGAAGCTTATGGCCAAGGAGAGAAAAAAGGTGTGGAACGAAAAGTCAATCAAAGCGGGGCTGAACCATTGGTTCTCGATCGACCCCATTCATTTGGACATAGCTCAACCAGGACGCCTGCCGGAGATCTTGAAAGAGATGCAGAGGAGAGAGGTTCTAGCACTTGGTCAAGGGGGCTGGAAGCTAAAATGAACGCTGAAATTGCTTTTGTAGGCGGCACCGGTTTTTACAATCCTGACCTTCTCGAAGATGCGACGACGCTAGGAATAAGTACCCCATTTGGTCCTCCTTCAAGCGACATTACCGTCGGACTGGTGGAAGGCAAAGCTTGCGCTTTTTTGGCCAGACACGGAGCAGGACACCGTTTCTCGCCGAGCCGCATAGATTATCGCGCGAACATCTACGCCCTGAAAAGCTTAGGTATCACAACTGTCATCGCAATCTCTGCGGTAGGCAGTCTCAACGAGAAGATACGGCCACTTGAGATGGTCATCCCCGACCAACTTTTTGACAGGACTACGCTACGATCAAATACATTTTTTGAGGATATTTGCGTGCACATAAGCTTCGCCGACCCATTTTGTAACGACTTGTCACAGGAATTGTATCACGCGGCGCAACGGGTCGGCTGTAGTGTCACGAAAGGTGGTACGTACATCTGCATTGAGGGCCCGCAATTTTCGACCCGCGCAGAATCGAACGCATATCGGCATATGGGGTTCGACATCATCGGAATGACCGCTCTGCCGGAGGCAAAACTCGCGAGAGAGGCAGAGATGTGCTTCGGCATGTTGGCCACTGTTACTGATTACGACGTCTGGCGCGAAGAAGAGGTGACTATCGAAACGGTCATAAACAACGTCAAGAGAAATGCCGCCACCACACAAAGAATTATCGAGGAGTTTGTGCCCCACCTCCCAATAACAAACAGCGCGTGCCAGTGCAGGCACGCACTGCAGGACGCTATAGTGACGAGCCCGAAGGCCATTTCAGACGAGGTGTTGGAAAAGCTTCGTCCGATTGTGGGAAAGTACCTTAAGTGACCTCATCGTCTGAGGCGGAGTTCTATTCTGCTTAGTACGCCTCTAAGCGTTCTCACCTCTGAACTGCTCAGTTCCGATCTGCCACAGATGCGCTTAAGGTTGAGAAGCACGCGACGCCGTTTGTGCGCCGGAAAATCGATTTCTTCGAGAACTTCGCTGGTATGCTGAAGCAATCGGTCTAGGTCAGCGTGGGTTGCGACCGTTCGTCTTGCAGCAGGAGTCGTAGCGGTAGCTATACTGTACAATATGACTGCCGCAGCGTGCGAAATATTCATTACTGGATATTTCGCGCTTGTTTCGACAGTAACGACTACGTCGCATTCTTGTAACATTTCATTCGAGAGTCCTTGATCTTCAGCGCCAAACAGTATTGAGGCGATGCCGCGCATTTCGGCGAGCTTAACTCCGAGCCTCGCAAGTTGGTACGGCGCCCTAAGACTAGCTCTTGACCCGGCAATTCCAGTCGTTCCTATCACCAAATTGGAAGCAACTAAAACATCTTCAAGTGTCTTACGCCGCGCTGCGTCGAGAACATCCTGGGCATGCGACGCCATCGCTCGTGCGAAAGCCCCTAGCTCACACGGGTTGACCAGTGTCAGCTCCGAATAACCAAAGTTCTTCATAACGCGAGCCACAGCGCCCACGTTCCCTTCATAAACAGGATTTACCAGTACGACTTCGATATCCATTTGCAAAACTTGAGTCGGCCTTGCGTACCTACTGAGGTTTCAATGTTGTATCCGATTGGTTCGCGTGGCCGAGGAAGTCCGCTGTGTTTCTGGCACGTTTTTGCGTAACCGGTCCGTAGGCGTTATCTTTAGCAACTAGTCGTATTCTCGCCACGTCTTGCCGCACTTCGTACATCGAAAGAACCGTACCTCGCTCTCATCGGCGGAACGCAATTGTCTAAGCCACCAATAGGCTTTGTCGTTGCCACATTCAGAGCAATGCGCCTTGATTGTGGGCTTGCCGTTTTCTGCCTCGCTTTCGATAACCAACATGGTTCGTGTATTGCGAGAGATTTCGTGAAGGTGCTTCTTCTTGTCTAATTGACCTTTTTCTTTTGTGAAACCACACGTCCGGCACTTCACGAAGCCTTCTTCAGGAACCATAATACTCTTGCACTTTGGACAGAATTCCATTTCGATCACAGATACCGATTACGCATCGCTTCTTACGAATGACTTCTTTGTCTCTTGTACGATAAATATATAGGCCGTTACTGCCTCACTAACACGGACAAAACGCTGGCCGCAGATCAAAAGAACAACGCCAAAAAGCGGAGTCAAAATGGTTATATGCCAGTTTTATTATAAGGCGTTGTGTACTGATGTAGTGATACGGGGCGTTGGTGGACTTAATGCAAATCTTGTTGTGGATTGCGCTCGTTCTTTTTATAATAGCAATCGCTGCGCCGCGTAAAGTCACATATCAGCTCGGAGCTGCGGGCTGGGTTTTTTTCGCGCTGAACTGGGGATACCAGCCCGTCTATTATCTCGCAATTGACGACTATTTCAACGTATTAGTATGTCTTCTAGTCGCCGTTTTTTGCGGCTACGTCGGCTATATGATGTGGACGAAAGATGACGACTTAACATTGCTAATAACCAAAGCCGCAGCAGTAGGGGGCGTTTTTTACTTCTCCTTCGCACAGTTTTCGTCTCTTAGCCACGTTTTGATAGACGCAGTGGCATCGCAGACTGCCTTGCTACTACACTCTTTTGGCGTGCCGGCAGTACAGGCTAATTGGAACGTATTGACGCTTAACGGCGTCCCGGTTCAATTCATTCTCGCCTGCACTGGCATTGAAAGCATCGCACTGTTCCTTGGAGTAATATCGTGCGTTGCTGCCCCTCCGCGCAGAAAATTGGCGGCATTCATGGTCTCTATCCCCACAATCTACGTTCTAAACATCCTCCGTGATGCGTTTGTGCTCACAGCTACCGGCAACCAATGGTTTGGATTGCCGGCAAACAGTTTCTACGTGTCGCACGACGTCCTTGCAAAAATTGGATCCTTAGGTGCGTTGCTACTCATCTCTTACTTGGTATTCCTGATACTCCCAGAACTGCTTGATATGGTAGTCGGCGTATTTGATTTGCTAAAAGGAGGCGTGACGCGTGCTAGCTAAGGGGTCTGAATATTGGATTCTGGGGGGGGCCGTGCTAACGGCGTTCATGGGATTCTTCACTCCTTATGCGTTACTTGGGATAGTCCTTACGCTGTCCCTTTTTCTCTTTTTCAGAGATCCTGAACGGTTATCGGAAAGCCATAACGCGACCGACGTGGTCAGTCCTGCAGATGGCAGAGTACTCAAGATACAAGACAACCACCTCAGCATTTTTATGAATATCCATAACGTACACGTCAACAGATCTCCCGTCGATGGCGAAGTCATCGACATACGTTACCACAAAGGAGGCAAGCTCCCCGCATTTCATAAGGAATCGGACAAAAATGAGCGGAACAGCATTACTATCCGAACTCGGCTTGGGAATGTTGTCGTCACCCAAATCTCAGGTGCAGTCATCAGACGGATCGTATGCTACGTCAAGCAAAATGAAATTCTCGGGAGAGGCCAGAGAATAGGCATGATTCGATTTGGCTCACGGGTCGACGTTGCACTCCCGAGCGGGTATTCATTTGTCGTATCGCGAGGGCAAAGAGTCAAAGCGGGAAAGACGACAATCGCTAAGTTGCTTGTATAGGGGAAGGTGTTATGAGATTACCTTTTGATTTGGAAATTAGAGAGCAGGACGTTGCCACGATA
Organism: Candidatus Methanoflorens crillii; assembly: GCA_003162175.1. Lineage (GTDB taxonomy): Archaea > Halobacteriota > Bog-38 > Methanoflorentales > Methanoflorentaceae > Methanoflorens > Methanoflorens crillii. The sequence continues at coordinate 50,518 of PMMR01000058.1, forward strand.
GTGAACTTGCTGTTTGGCATGTTAGCCATCCTCTTTCTCGCAGTGGCAAACGACATTGGTATTGCCGCAGTGTTTGTCCTTGTGTGCGTCCTCGCAGACGGAGCTGATGGTTACCTGGCCCGAACACGAGGACAAGGAAGCCTCGGGTTCCAGCTCGACTCACTTGCAGATTTTGTTTCTTTTGGCTTGGTGCCATCAATTCTAGTGTATTACGCGGTCAGAGACGCTGTAGGCTACCGCTTTCTCTTCTTTTTGATCTTCGTCTTGTCGTTCCTATACTTAGTCGGTGGGATGTTGCGGCTTGCGCGGTACAACGTCGCCCCTCAGGAAGCCGCCTTTTCCGGGCTGCCCATCACTGCGGCTGGCATGATAGTAGCGCTATATGTCCTTGTTGGATTTCCAGCCGTCGGCTTGTTGGCTGTCGCTCTCGTCCTCGCAGGACTGATGGTGAGCGATATCCAGTACCCGAAAGTCAGAAACACAATTACCCTCGCTGTCGTGGGCGCATTGCTGCTGCTTATCCTCCTTCTTTACGCGATCGGAACAAGTTATTGGATTATCTCCGCCGTTCTTCTACTACTCTCGATTGTGTATGTTCTGAACCCACTGTACCGGAGGTATTTCAGATAAACGAGAGAGACCAAGCGCTTTTTGAAGCAGGCATAAAACTCGGTGCGTTATATCACCAATACGTCGGCGCACCACTCGATTTGGACACAATTGCGACCCTCGAAAAAGCAATCGAAGAAAGTATACGGGTGCAGCCCTACGTCGAGAGCATCATCGTCGGAATCGACAGAGACCGCGTGGCGTCGAAAACCAACAAATTTGGCTATGCTGAACTCGAAGGCAAGATGCTCGACGTCCAGCTCGTTGTCACCTATGGGACGGCGAAAGTGCTCGTGAAGATGCAGTACGACGAAGACGCTGACTATCCGCTGATGTTCATCGAGAGGTAGTGCCAACAGGTCCTCCTGGCGGTTTCGCGCTGAAGCAAAGCCGCGCCAATTTGCTGAATCACCGGAAAGCCCTATTTTGAGCTTTAATTAGTGCATAACTGCTTCGCTTAGATTTAAGTGGAATGATTTGTATAGTTTAGTCTGCATGAGTGGTGACTTTAAAGACCGGTGGGCCACATTTTTCGCCCGATACTACGAAAAGCAGATACTCAAACTCGCGAGCGAGTACCCAGAGATAAACTGCATCGATGTGGATTATCAGGCCCTACAAAACTTCGACATCGCTCTGGCAGATGCATTAATTGATGGCCCAATTTCTGTCCTAAGGTCAGCGCACGATGCGCTCCTTGAATATGATCTGCCCATCGAATGCAAACTGGACGTGGAAGTCCGTATCGTCAACGTTTCTGATAAGACAAAGATTAGAGACCTGAGAAGTGACCACGTCGGCAAGCTCGTGTCAATCGAAGGGCTAGTGCGCAAAGCCACTGAGGTTCGTCCGAAGCTCACTGAAGCGGGCTTTGAATGTTTGAGCTGCGGCAACATCACGAGCGTAGAACAAGATGATGCCAAGCTCAAAGAGCCAGCTGAATGCTCTCACCGGGTCTGCGGGAAGAAAGGCCCTTTCAAGTTGAATTTCGCACATTCCAAATTCGTCGATGCCCAAAAAATTCGGCTACAAGAGTCCCCTGAAGGCTTGAAAGGCGGGGAACAACCACAGACGCTCGATGCAAACGTAGAAGCCACGCTGGCCGGAATGGTATTTCCCGGCGATAGAGTGGTAATGACTGGCTTACTGCGAGTTGCACAACGGCAGTATCAGAACGTGAAAAGCACGACCTTCGATTTGTTTCTCGAGGCAAATTCGATCGAAATAGAAGATAAAGAGTTTCGGGACATCGAAATATCGGGCGAGGATGAGAGCAAAATAGTCGAGCTCGCAAAGACCGCAGGAATTGATCGCGCAATCGTGCGATCAATAGCTCCATCAATTTTCGGCTATGAGAGCGTCAAGGAGGCAATAGCGCTCCAACTTTTTTCGGGCGTGCCGAAAAAGCTTCCTGACGGCTCACACGTACGAGGAGATATTCACATTCTCCTTGTGGGCGATCCTGGCATAGGCAAGTCACAACTACTGCGGTACGTTGTCCAGCTCGCGCCTAGAGGCATATACGCCAGCGGCAAGAGTTCAACATCGGCGGGGTTAACGGCAACCGCAATAAAAGATGAATTTGGCGACGGCAGATGGACTTTAGAGGCGGGCGCACTTGTGCTCGCAGATCAAGGAATAGCGGCAGTTGATGAAATGGACAAGATGCGGTCTGAGGATAGATCTTCTCTCCACGAGGCGATGGAGCAGCAAACCGTCAGCGTGGCAAAAGCGGGAATTATGGCAAACCTTAAGAGCCGTTGCGCTCTGCTGGGAGCTGCGAACCCCCGATACGGGAGATTCGACCCGTATGAATCAATCGCAGAGCAGATTAATATGCAGCCCACCCTTCTTTCTCGCTTTGACCTGATCTTCGTGCTGACCGATGTACCAAACGAGAGCACTGATACAGGCATCGCAAAACACATACTCCAGTCGCATTTTGCAGGAGAACTGGCCTCCTCAGGAATGCCCAATCAGGAGGTAGAGGCCGCAATGAGTATAATAAGTCCAGAAATTGAAGCAGAGCTGCTGCGGAAGTTCATCGGATACGCAAAAAGGGTCAATCCAATCCTCACTGAAGAAGCCAAACAGCAATTCATAGACTACTACGTAGGCTTAAGGAGGGAAGGCGGCGAGGGTTCACCGATCCCTATTACCGCTCGCCAGCTCGAAGCTCTCGTGCGACTTGCCGAAGCGAGCGCGCGCATGAGACTCAGCAAGTGGGTGACGCTCGAGGACGCGAAACGCGTTATTCAAATCGTGGAAGCCTGTCTGAAGGAGGTCGGCGTGGACCCTGAAACGGGGAAGCGAGATTTCGACGTAATAGCCGTTGGAAAAAGCAAAAGTCAGCAGGAACGCATCAAAAGCATTAGGGATATCATTAGGGAACTCGAGCGAGAGGCAGGATCCGCCCACATTGACACAATTGTAGAGAGGGCATCGAAACTAGGATTTGAAAAAGACAAAGTCGAAGCCGAAATTGCCCGACTGGTGCAGGAAGCGGCAATATTTGAGCCAGTTAGGTACAGCCGTAACTATAGACTCACACAACAATGAAATGCTTGAAAACGATAATTTCGCTACTCTTGCGACTATGTACTTGAAGTCATACAGTGTTAACAAAGAGATCCTTGTTGCTGTATGTGATTCAGAACTAATAGGGCGCACATTTCGCGAAGGAGAGCTTCACCTCTCCGTTAATGAAGACTTCTTCAAAGGGCATCCTGCCGACGAAGACGAGGTGAAAAAGGCACTCGAAGACGCTACAATCGCGAATCTTGTCGGCGAACAATCTGTTGCCTGCGGCATCGACAGCGGCATCGTAGATGAGCACTGCGTGATCACGATTGACGGCATTCCGCACGCCCAAATGGTTCTTTTCTAAATCAAAGGAGATCGTTTGACTCTAAAAAGCATTTGTCCCAGCTGTGGCAAGCCCTCGGACGGTATATGCGAGCGGTGTCTCGCACAAGATCATAATATCGCGGCAGTTCCTAGATTCCTCACCATCAAGATATGTCCGACGTGCTCCGATCACTTTTTCAGGGGGCACTGGCTGAACGAGGACCTCGATCACGCAATCTGCCATGCGGTCGAAGAGGCTCTCACGATCGATGCAGACGAAGCCACAGTCAAGGTAGTTTTGAATGAAGTTACGCAGACCATGGTACGAGCGCGCGGTGAAGTCGACGTTCTTCATCTTGGAGAAGCGCAACACAAGAGTTTCGACGTAGATGTTCGCGTAGACCGAGCGACATGCGACAGATGCTCTAGAATCTCAGGCGGTTACTACGAAAGTAAAGTTCAAATACGGGCCGACCACAGGACGCCGGACGATGCCGAGTTACAGCGCGCCCTCGAAATCGTGACAAGAACCATTGGCAGCGCACAGAAGGTGGATAGGCTGGCATTTATTGCTAAGACCATCCAGCTAAGAGAAGGCCTTGACCTGTACGTCGGCAGAGTCAAAGCCGCAAAGCGAATTGTCCGCGCCTTGGTTCGGGAGATGGGCGGCAACTTCAGCGATTCGTCCAAGCTTGTGGGACGACGCGACGGAAAGGACATTTACCGTGTAACCTTCGCCGTGAGGCTGCCTAAATTTCCGACTGGCGCGATTATTTCGGCCAAGCAGCACATTTATGAGATATGTTCGGCAACAAGTACCACAAACGCTGTCGACCTTGAAACAGGCCAAAGCGCTGCTCTGAAAGCAGAAGATTTGCGCAACGCCCAGCTCTTGGGCGCTCGAAGTGACGCGAAAAGAACTGTTTTGGTCTCGATCGATGCCGATGCGGCCCACCTGCTCGATCCGGATACTTACGTCACCCTTGCCATCAAAAGGCCTCCGTATGTTTGTAAAGACGACGAAGGTAAAGAGATGCCGGTCGTGAAGACGCGAGAAGGAGTATTCATCCTTCCATGAGAGGGCATCAGCTGCTTGAACCATTGCTTCCGGCGCCACTCGCAGAAGACGAAAAACAGCTGCTTCCCCGCAGGTGGCAGATCCTTGGCGACTTGGTGCTGGTGAATATCCCGGCGAAAATTGAGCACCTCAAACACGACATAGGCGAGGCGTTGCTGGACCTGTACCCACGCTGCAAGAGCGCATTGTGGGACAAAGGAATACGCGGTAGCCTACGTACGCCTAACATTGAAGTCATAGCGGGCTCAGAAACGAGCACCGTCCACAAGGAAAACTATTGCAAATTCGCACTCGACGCGAGCCGCGTCATGTTCTGTGCGGGCAACTTTGCGGAGCGAGCTCGAATGAGCAAAGTCGGCGGCAACGAAAAAGTCCTTGACATGTTCAGTGGCATAGGCCAGCTTTGTATACCGATGGCCGTGCACGCGAACCCTCAGTCAATATGCGCGATTGAACTCAATTCAATTGCATATGGTTACCTGAAGGAGAATATCACGCTTAACAACGTTGGCAGCATAGTTCGACCTATCTTGGGCAACTGCGCTGACGTCACGCCAAAAGAGCAATTTGACCGCGTAATAATGGGACATTTTGACGCGTGCGACTATCTTTGCAAAGCGCTTCAAGCTCTCGTTCCCGGGGGCATCGTACACTACCACGAACTCGTCCCGTTAGAATTGATAGGCGAGCGCCCTCGTGCTCACGTGGCGCAGGCTGCCCGAGCACTCGCTCGATCAGCAGAGTTGCTCAGCGTGCGGAAAGTAAAGGACTACGCCCCGGGAGTTGCACACGTAGTGGTAGATGCTAGGATAAATTGAGCTCGCGTTTGACGCTCGTGGCGGCATCAACCATCACTTTAAGCTTTTGAAATGCCACTTCCCTTTTCTGAAGGCGTAGCCCACAATCGGGATTGATCCACATGTCGTCACCAAAGACGTCTATGCCGCGCTCGATTCGCTTCTTTACCGTTTCTACCGATTCGACCTCTTGGCGGTCAGTGTCGACCACACCGAGCGCGGCTTTTTTTCCGTGATCTTCAAACGCAGCTCCGGTCAATTTATCCAGCAAAACGGGGAATTTCGCTGCTTCGACGCCGATAAATTGCACGTTTTCCAGCTTCAGTAGCTGCTCATAATCCTTGAAGGATGCGACGTGGGGATGAAGCTTCACAGGAATATTTATACCATCGACCGCCGCGTCAACAAATCGCAGTACTTTCTCGACATCGATATTATACAAAACGGGTTCATCGATCTGCAAAGCATCCGCTCCAGCCCGAACGAGCTGCTCTGCTTCAAAGCGGAGCGCTTTTGCCAAGTCATCAAGCAAGCGCGGATCGAGACTCGACTTGTACGGCGTGCCGGCACGCAAAGACGACGACGCGGCGAGTGTAGCAGGACCGGTCAGGATCCCTTTGATTTTAGCATCCGTTCCTGCACACTGGCGTGCTAACATGAAGTCTTTTACGGTAATAGCTTTCAGGGGTCGATTAATCTTTCCAGTTATGTAGGAGCGACCCCTATCGCTTTTCATACCCGGAATCCCCGCCGCAAATAAGCTGACCATATCCGCCCTGACCTGGCCATCAGAGACCAGATCGATGCCGGCTCTTAGTTGGTCGGCGACTGCAGCCTCAATCGACGTGACGAAGGGATCCTTTCCGGCCATAAGATCTTGAAGGCTCATTTTTGCCTTCAGCGCTTCTCCAATATCGTGCGTTGGGTAGCTCCCGACTGTATTGGTGAGTATTCCCATTCAGTCCATCCTCCGTTGCGCGGGACCTCGATTCGCAGCCTTAAATAAGTTATGTGGGTGCGACTGCTCCCGCTTCATAGGCACAGCCCTATCGCAACTTTTCGACGCTGACAGACAGACGACTTGTCTCCTGACCTAGATTGTTAAGCAGGTTTTGTATCGCGTTTTCAAGGTCATGAAGGTGCCGTGCATAGAAAAGATGCGTACAGCACCTACAATCTGACGAGCCAAAACCCGTTACGCCGGCCAGCACTGGGTTTAGCGCTAAGTTGCGCGCCATTTCACATTCGATTCGGTCGCCGGTTGCGATTTTACTTATCCCGATTATCTCTGCGACGGCTGAGAGATGATCGATGTGCCACCTATGCGTCTTGTTGCGCCCTGCAGATACATCCAAGTGGCGTGCAACGCGTTTGAAGCCGCCCGGCCCCATCGCCGACCCTACGTAAGCGTAGAAACCTGGCGCAAATTCGATCGTCCGGAGCTGTCCCACCGTCACACGTTTGGCACGGATTAACGAAAGAACTAAGACGTAAACACCGCTAGCGACGTTACTCTGGACCTTCCGCTGCTTTGGCGAGCTTGAGGGACTGTTTAATCTGTTCATTTACGTTGTTTGCAGTTACCTCCCCGTGACCAGGATACAGCACGCTGACGTCTAACGTCACCAACCGCGAGATCGAGCGTATCAGGTCACGCGAGCTTCCGCCAGGCAGATCAGTACGACCAATGCTACCGTACGGAAAAACTGTGTCTCCGGAAAAAAGGCTTTTCGACTGGACTTCGTAAAGGCAGATGCTTCCGGGAGTGTGTCCAGGAGTGTGAATCACGCGGAGCGTTGAATCACCAAGATCAATTTCTGCGCCGTCTGTAAGCACAGTGTCGACGCGAAACTTTGGGGCGCGAGCGCCAAAAAAATGTGCCGCAGAAGCGCTCGTCCCGATTGCTTTTGCGTCGGCCTCGTGCATCATTACAACTGTCTTGCCACTAAGTTTCAGACCGTCTAAGGCCGCCGTGTGATCGTAGTGCAAGTGAGTCAAAATGATGCAACACGCTTCATCCAACGGCAGCTGTTTGGCTGTCATTACAGATCCAAGATCAACGACAGCATTTTTTCTTGCACTTAACCAGAAGGTATTGCTCTCGTAGGACCGCGAAAAGGTATCCACGCGCACTTCCATACCTTACGGCACGCAGCAAGATAAAGCTTAGGTCCGATCTACACAAGGCCAGCACTGCTCACATTTTTAAGCAACAAGAACGTAATTACCGTACGAGGTGTGAGCGGACCCGCAATCAAAGAGTACCATGACGCTACTAACGGAAGCCAAAAAAGGGTTAAATGACGACATAAAAAACGCTGCCAGATCAGAGGGCATATCAAGCGATAAACTTAGGCGCCTCATCGCCGGTGGACGCAGCATTATACCTAAGAACGCCACGCACGATATCGCCGCGATCGGCATAGGCGAAGCGCTGCGCACAAAAGTGAACGCCAATATTGGCACGTCAATAGACTACATCGACAAAAACGAAGAGCTCGCAAAGGCACGAATAGCGCTGAGCTACGGTGCAGATACTGTTATGGATCTGTCAACAGGCGGGGACCTAGATAGTATTCGGCGGCAAATACTGCGAGAGATCAAAGCCCCGATTGGCACGGTGCCAATATATCAGGCAGCAATGCGGCGAGAAGCTGTTGTATCAATGACCACAGATGACATGTTCGACACGGTTCGCAAGCACGCCCAAGACGGCATTGATTTCATGACCATCCACGCGGGGGTCAATTTGAAATCCCTCGAAGTATTGAAGAAGAGCAAGAGAATTATGGGGGTCGTCAGCAGAGGCGGCGCTTTCACCATTGCTTGGATGGTTCATAATGGCGAAGACAACCCCTTCTACGTCGAGTATGATTATCTCCTTGAGATCGCACGTGAGTATGACTTCGTGATCAGCCTTGGTGACGGCATGAGGTCAGGATGCTTGCACGATGCAAGCGACCGTCCTAAATTCATGGAATATATACAGCTCGGAGAGCTCACACAGCGGGCGCGCGAAAGCGGTGTCCAGGCCTTGGTCGAAGGACCAGGTCACGTCCCACTTAACGAAATCGAGGCCAATGTCAAAGCGATGAAATCGTTGACAGACGGTGCGCCACTCTACCTGCTAGGGCCACTCGTCACAGACATAGCGCCGGGGTATGACCACATAACAGGAGCAATCGGAGGATCTCTCGCTGGAATGTTTGGTGCCGATTTCTTGTGCATGACGACACCGTCAGAACACCTCGGGTTGCCGACACCGGACGACATCAAGCAAGGAGCGATCGTCACAAAGATAGCCGCTCATGTCGCCGACCTTGCGAGAGGAATGCCCCGCGCACACAAGCTGGACGAAGAGATGGCTAAAGCACGGGCTAGCCTGGACTGGGAAAAACAATTCCGACTTTCAGTCGATCCAGACCTGGCTAGAGCGAAATTCAACTGCCACAACCCACAGACCGATGCTTGCTCTATGTGCGGAGATCTGTGCGCGATAAAAATAGCAAAAGCGGCGTTAAGCAACTCAAAGAGCTAGTTCGGTGTCGTTGCGAAGTGCGGCTTATTCTTTCGCGCTGCTATTTGCCTGCAGAATTCTCAGGGCGAATAACGCAGCGTTTTTCCCGCCATCTATTCCGACCGACGCCACTGGAACTCCCGCTGGCATTTGCACTATTGAGAGCAGCGCATCCAGACCGCTGAGCTTAGTGCTTACAGGGACGCCGATCACTGGGGCGGTCGTCTTTGAAGCGATAATGCCTGGAAGAGCTGCAGAGAGGCCTGCGATAGCAATATAAACCTTAGCATGAGCTTTTCTAAGATATTCATCGAGGCGCGTTGGCTCTCGATGCGCGGAGATAACCTCCAGATCATACGCAACGCCCGCGTCCTCGAGTACCTCTATTGCTTTTTCTGCGACGTACATATCAGAGGTGGAACCCACCAGTATTGCCACATCGGGGTTATTCATCGCGGTGTACTTGTCCCAGGACTGTAAAACTCTTTCTGAACCAGGGCAGAGCACGCACGCGAAAGCCGCTCGTTTTTTTGTCGTGAGCGTATAACCAACGCGTGGCAGCTTTTTAATGGTCGCGTGATGTAAGAGAAGGGACGAAATGGATCCGAGTCTCGCCATAGCTCTTTCTTTCTTCATAATTAGCTAGCCCTATTGGCTTCTGAGCGAACAAATCGGACCATCGTGGTTGCGCTTGCCTTCCTTGTCGTTGTCTCTTATGCGACACAGCGTCAGAAAGCAGCCTGGAAAAACGCGAAAACGCCCCCTCAAGCGCTGAATCCTCCGTATTCACACGGCCATACAGTGAATAAGCTGTCCGGTAGACTAGAATATGGTGCTTTATAGCGGGAACCTTTAGCCTCAGCTGCGTCTAATCCGCACATCCTGAGCAACTTCAGACCTCAATAGTTTCTTTAGAAAAGCTCTTGATGAAATTTCATAACCGCGAAGGGTATTTTTGGCCTCGTGCAAGTGTCCTCATGGGATTTTTTTGCGAGTGCCAACTCGACGGTTTCTGGTTGTCTACCAAAAAATCGCCTGCCTCAGAATCCTTGATAACTTCAAAATCTACATCGTATGCGATGCCTGGCCCGACATTTTGAAAAAAAACTGTAATACCATCGACCGACTCCTTCTCAGCGGTTGCGGCTTTTGAAACAACCCGCCCCTGACCGAGGCGTAATGATTTATCATATCTATCCGGAATAGTGGGTGAGTGGCGCGACTCGCGCCCTATGATTATCAAAGCACGCGCAGCACGGAACGTCGTGGCTGTGTGCGGGAAACGAACAAATGCATTGTTGTCGTTAAGCCCTCATTACTCTAGGCCAGAAGAGCCTTCTGGAGCACACTTAAACGAGTAAGGGTAAATCCCAAGCAAGGCCATCGAGCTCGCCGCCGCAAGGGAGAAAGACCGTGAGTTAGCAACAACGCTGAGAGTAGTACGAAAAAACTCTAAATACAGAGTGCTGCGATTTAATACGAAGACCGATTGCTGTTTGCGCACATAACGTGAAGGAGAGACGCATTTATGGACAATACGACTGAGACCGCGCTGATAATGCTCCCCGGCCCCGTTCCGGTAGCGCCTCAAGTGCTGCGTGCTATGTCAAAACCGATGATCAATCACCGGGGGCCTGAGTTCAGGAGGCTCCTAGACGAGAGTCGAGAAAAACTCCGCAGCGTTTTCAATACAGAAAACGAGATCCTTATCCTGAATGGGTCTGGGACGTGTGCTATGGAAGCAGCTGTCGGAAACCTCGGCACGGACAAAAAGTACATTGCGATCGAAAACGGCAAGTTCGGAGAACGCCTGAAATTGCTGACCGCACTTTACGGCAGCTCAACGGCGGTCATTGCTGATTGGGGGACGTCGATCGAAGTTGAACAAGTCAAACAGGCACTCGAAACTGGGGCAGATGTGGTCACCCTTGTCCATAATGAAACCTCCACTGGCATGACGAATGACGTTCAACAGATAGGCGCTCTCTGTCGAAAGCAAGACGCTCTGCTGATTATGGATGGGGTATCATCCATCGGCGGCATTCAAGCCCCAATAGACAGGTGGGGTGTCGACATAGCGTTTACGGGCTCTCAGAAATGCCTCGGCTTGCCGCCAGGCCTTTCGATGGTCTCAGTAAGTGATCGGGCGTGGGACGTCATCAAAACCGCGGAGAGAAGACCTTACTACGCCGACCTTCTCGCACACAGGAAATCAGCCGAAAAAGGGCAGACACCCTACACGCCCGCCATGCCGCTCTTCTTCGCGCTTGAAGAGGCGCTTAAACTGTTAGAGGTTGAGGGACTTGAGGCACGCATCGATCGGTATAGCGTTTATGCCACATCGATTCGCGCAGCCGTTCAGGCTATGGGCTTGGAGCTATTTCCAAAGCTCAGCCCTTCAAGCGCGTATTCAAATACGGTTACGGCAATCAATGTGCCTCTTAAAATGGAATTTGTGGCACTCAAGAAGGCGATGAACCGCCGAGGCATCGTCATCGCCGGCGGCCAAGAACGGCTCAAAGGCCGTATATTCCGAATAGGCAACATGGGCAATCTCAGCAAGGGCGACATATTGCAGGTAATAGAGAAGCTCGAGCTAATATTGCTGGAGAGCGGCATCGTTGATGAGATGGAGGCAGGAACGCTCGCGGCAGATCGCGTGCTCGAGGAATTGTGATACGCTCGGCTCATCTTGAACGTTAGGAGCGCTACGCATGAAAATAGGAATAGCCGACACCACGTTTGCTAGATATGATATGGCTAAAGCGGCGATAGACGAACTGCGACGGTGGGTACCAGGCACGATTCATAGGTATACCGTGCCAGGCATCAAAGATCTGCCAGTCGCGTCAAAAAAGCTCTTAGAAGAATCAGGGTGTGACATTGTCATGGCGCTCGGAATGCCTGGATCAGCTGCCATCGACAAACAGTGCGCACACGAAGCATCGACGGGCCTTATAAGGGCGCAGCTAATGACCAATAAGCACATCATAGAGGTATTCGTTTTTGAGGATGAAGCCCCGAGCGACAAAGAGCTGGCGCGGCTTGCTGACGCACGAACGCGTGAACACGCCCAGAACGTGTATAAGTTGTTGAACAATCGCTTGAGTGAAGAAGCCGGTAAAGGCAAGAGAGAAGGTTTTGCTGACGTAAAACCAGTGGATTTTTAGAGCGCTGCTCAGGAGTATTATCATGGAACAGAAAGATGAAGTGCGTGTAAGGCTTGGATTCGTCGTGGCTGAATTTAATCGCGACATTACGTACCCTATGGAGATTCTTGCTAAAGAACATGCTGCATTCTTAGGCGCTGATGTCGTGAAGACCATTTTAGTTCCTGGAGTTTTTGACATGCCCTTGGCAGTCAAAAGTTTGGCCACAGACAACGAGGTAGATGCGGTGGTGACAATCGGCTGCGTGATTGAAGGAGCGACGGCGCATGACGAAATCGTCGCGCAGCACGCGACGCGAAAGATTACCGATCTAGCCCTTGAGTACAACAAGCCGATCACCTTGGGAATATCAGGTCCAAGAATGTCCCGCCTTGAAGCACACGAACGCGTCGACTATGCAAAAAGAGCTGTAGAAGCCGCTGTAAAGCTTTTTAAACGACTCTAATGAAGCCAAATCCGGTCATTTCCTCAAGAGTCCGGCACATACCTGAGTCCGCAACGATGAAGATTGCGGACATCGCAGCCAAGCTCAGAAGTGAGGGTCAAGATATTATTAGTTTCAGTCTCGGTGAACCCGATTTCGAAACCCCAGAGAACATAAAAAGAGCNNAGAAGCGATAGCAGAGAAATTGAAAAATGACAACAACCTCGACGTCAGTCCAGCCGACGTACTCGTAACAACGGGCGCCAAACAAGCGATATTTGAAGCGATCTGCACGCTCATCGACGAAGGAGATGAGGTTTTGTTGCTTGACCCTGCGTGGGTTTCCTACTCAGCAATCGTTAAGTTCGCTGGTGGGAAGCCCGTCATGGTCCCTGTTTCAGAACAGGAAGGCTACGTGCCAGTTGACTTGCAGAGTCACATGACGAGAAATACTAAGCTCCTAATTCTAAACAGCCCGTGCAACCCTACCGGAGCTGTTTACGGCAAAAATGTGGTCAAGGCCGCAGCTGAGGCGGCCGAAGATCACGGTGTCTTTGTGCTGTCAGACGAAGTCTATGAAAAGATCATTTATGGGGCTAAGCATCACAGCATAGGTAGCCTAGTACCTGACAGGACAATCACGATAAACGGATTTTCAAAGGCCTATGCTATGACGGGGTGGAGGCTCGGTTATGCAACTGCGCCAGCACCCATCCTTCAAGGCATGCTCAAGATCCAACAACACTCAGTAAGCAACGCCACGTCTTTTGTTCAAAGAGCTGGCGTTGAGGCGCTAAGAGGTGACCAAGGCGCGGTGCGTGCGATGGTGGCAGAATTCAAGAAGCGGAGAGACATTATGATCGACGCACTACGCAAAATGGGGATAGAATGCGCACCCCCAAGAGGTGCATTTTATGCGTTCGCAAAGGTCTCGCAGTTCGGCAATTCTGTTGAGGTGACTGAAAAACTGTTACGGGATGCTCTTGTCGCGGTAACGCCTGGCTCAGCTTTCGGACCGAACGGCGAGGGTTACGTACGTTTGTCGTACGCCACGAGCCGTCAAAACATAGAGGATGGCATCAACAGAATAGAAGCATCACTGGCACAGGCTTAGCACTTCACCCGACGCTTAATGATTTCGCGAATGATGTTTTCAGTGCCTGATAGCTCTCCGGTGTCTTGAAACGGCAGCCGGATGACTTTGGACGGGATGTGCCTTTGTTCAAGATCTTCTTGGAGTTTCTTCTCGTCAAAGTACTGATCGAAGCCAAGAGCGACGATGTCTGGTTTCATTGTCATCAAGGGCTCGAATATGTCGTGCTCGCTCCCAAGTTCAGCGTGATCGACGACCTTCAAGGCCCTCACCACTTGCAGCCGTTGCCGTTCGGGGATTACTGGTTTTGACTTATGCTGGACCATGGTATCGCGGGAGACAATTACAAATAATTCGTCGCCGAGCTCCTTTGCTTTCGTTAGATACAAGATATGACCTGGATGCAAAATATCAAACGTGCCTGTAGCGAGTACTCTAGTCATTTTCGCCACCGAAGGTTTCCTGTATATCTCTATACACGGCGCTGTCTTCAATTTCAACGTCTAGCACGTCAAGCTCCCTCCTGTCGCCGATTCTATCGTAGCAAGTCCAACTCGTACTATCATAAGGGTAGCCGACAATAATATGGCAGTCACCGCTTTGCATAAACAGGTGAATATCTGCATCCGAGGGCTGGAGCGCTCCTGACGGGTGGCTGTGCACTGATCCCACAATATGTGGGTTGACAGGTAGCATAAACAGATTCATGACAGCGCTTACGTTTGAAGACTGGGTAATAGGAACGTCTATGTCTGTGATAATCCCGTCCGTCTCGTATAACATCCCAGCGAATTCTTTTGGGTGCGAGGACGCACTCACTTCAAGGACAAACTTCAATGCGTCACGAGCTATGCCCAGGATTTTCTTTTTCATGAGTGACACGCAATCACTAACACTCAGTGGATGTTTTTCTCCCGATCAAACCACAAAGTAAAAAAGCCGTCTTTCTGCGGTTCCGCCAGTTGCTTATCTAGTGCCTCAGAACTCATAGGGATCATCATTGCGTCTTTGACGCTCGGAAGTCGATGTACATCATTGGCACAAGTGTAATTGACCTTCCCACTATTATAGATATACCCCGCGAAGCCTGTAACACTTCCTGTGCCTACACCTTTCTCCAAGAACAAGCAGTGCCTTAGACCGAATAACGTCACTGGCCGCGCGGCAGACTAAACTCGCAAAAAGAACGAGGATGATGGCGGTTCACGATGCGGAGGGAGGGATTCGAACCCGCGAACTCCTTTGAGAGTGGATCTTGAGCCCACCGCCGTTGACCACTTGGCTACCTCCGCTTCTTTTTTAGTATAGTTTTGACGTATTTCTATTTAACTAATTTCTGCGTGGGGGCCTGTTTTCTCTCGAAGGGTTGGACCTCAATACAGTATCCTTTGTGTCGAACAACGTCATGCAACCTAGTTCACGGACCGGAGGAGACAACCGAGAGACTGGCGATGCACTAAAATTAACTCCAAGAGGCAGCGACTTAGCTGTAACCTGCCGAGATTCGAGCAGACCGGCTTTGTCGAGAAACTTATAATGAGCTATCGCAATTTCTAAATACGCTTTTCGCTTTTATACAGTAGGTGATTATCGTGGTTGTCGGAGTTACAATGGTCAACGTCGTTCCGGGTGAAGAACGATATGTTTACCGAACGCTTTTGGAGTTAGGTGGTATACGAGAAGTATATCATGTTTTTGGAGAATATGACTTTGTGGTCATCATCGAAGTCGAAGGACTGACAGCATTGAATAATTCGGTTGATAACATACGAGATATCAAAGGAGTCACTACAACTCACACGATCGTTGGCGCTGAACTGTAATTGGGAGAACACCAGATGGCTGAAAACATTGCCGAGAAGCTTGCCGAGAAACAACGCGAGATTAGCATAGCAGAATTCTTTGAGAAAAACCGTCATATCCTCGGTTTCGACTCATCGACGCGAAGCCTCATAACAAGTGTCAAGGAAGCGGTCGATAACGCACTCGATGCCTGCGAAGAGAGCGGCGTACTTCCTGATATTCTTATTGAGGTTCACAAGGTAGACAAAGACAACTATCGCGTTGTAGTAGAAGATAACGGCCCTGGCATCGTGAAAGAGCAGATACCGCGAGTTTTCGGAAAGCTCCTTTACGGCTCTCGATTTCACGCCCTGAAACAGAGCAGAGGGCAGCAAGGTATAGGAATCTCGGCTGTCGTATTGTATGCGCAACTGACATCTGGACGGCCTACGGCAGTATACTCCAAAACGGGAAAGAACAAGGAAGCCCATTACTACGAGCTTGTCATCAACACGAAAACGAACGAACCCGAGATATTAATGGAGAAAATTGTGCCGTGGGACAGGCCACACGGAACCAGGATTGAAGTCGAGATGGAAGGTACATACGTCCGCGCCCGCAAACAATCGATATATGGCTATGCAAAATCGACTGCAATAGTCAATCCTCACGCCAGACTGACGTTGATTGAACCGACAGGAGACACACAAGTATTTGAGCGTGTGACCGAAGTCTTGCCGGTCGAACCATGTGAAATACTACCGCACCCCGAAGGCATTGAACTCGGCACGCTAATCAAGATGCTGCGGTACACGGAGAGAAGGCGACTGACCTCATTCCTGACAAACGAGTTTGCCCGTATCGGACACAAAACCGCGAAAGAGATATGCACAAAAGCTGGAGTCGATCCCGACGTAAATCCCAGTGACCTTTCACGCGATCAAGCAAAGCGCCTGCTTGAAGCTTTCAAGAC
Organism: Candidatus Methanoflorens crillii; assembly: GCA_003162175.1. GTDB lineage: Archaea > Halobacteriota > Bog-38 > Methanoflorentales > Methanoflorentaceae > Methanoflorens > Methanoflorens crillii. The sequence goes on from PMMR01000058.1 coordinate 66,808, forward strand.
CGTCAAAATCATCGCGCCTTCGACGGAGTGCCTCTCCCCTATAACGGAAGAGCTGATCAGAAAGGGGCTGGAAAAAGAATACGACGTTGATTTTATCGCGACGACTACGCGGGACGCCTCTGTGCACACAGGCAACCCATTCATCGTGGAAGCGGGCATTGCGTACGGAGGGAGTTTACCAAAGGAAGAGAAGACGGACCTCCTGCGATTCGCGAACCGGGTTCCTTTGTTATATCAACAAGGTGGATGCGCGAGCACGCACGCCGTAGAGAAGATCAACTGGAGGAACTATGAACTGCTGCAACCAGGAGGGAGCGGCATTCCCCAAGGCCCAGTCGTCATTCTGACACACGTCGCGTCAACGAACGTTCCATTCACTTCAGAGTCAAAAGAAGCGATCGCGGATATCCCCGAGATAGTAGACGAGATAGAACTTGCCGTCCGAGACGTAGCGCGAGGGCTCAAGAACTACTTGGCGAAGCAAAAAGTCCTAGCGAAGAGAAAAGAGAAAGAAGAAATAATAGAGAGAGTTCTTCCGAAGCTTGCTGAGAAGGTATCCGAGGTAGCGGGCGGGCCGCAACCGGATATTCAACCCATCGTTGCTAAGATTATGGGGAATGTCCTCGTGCAAAAGACGGCCGAACAGAACGACAACACGTCGATCGTGACGATTCGCATCAAGAACTTTTCTGAGAGCCAAAAAGAGTTTAAGCTGCACCAAGTCTCTGCTGTAGAGATCGAAGATCCAACTCCTAAGCCAAGAGTGTCAAGTTTTGACGGCCAGTTCGACAACATTTGGAAAGTATCAATCAAGCCTAATGCAGAAAAAAAAGTTAGATACACCGTTAAGTCTGAGCAGTCTCCAGGCGCCAATCCTCTCGTTGAGGGGATACTTGCAGAGATGGTTACAGGAGCAGACGCGCTACCTAAGAAGCGAGTGAGTGAATGAATGAGGCAAGGCATGAGCGTTGAAGAAGAACTATTGAAAGCAAAAAAGGAGAAGGATAGTGTAACTAAGCAGAGGCTCCTCCAAATCATTAAAACTATCTACGATCAGTTTACCAACGAACAAATTCCGCAGCTTCTAATTCCAACAAGAACGAAATCGAATATTGCGTTTAATGAAGAATCAGAGGTTTGGGTTTATGGTGAACGGGAGAGTGCCAGAAGCTGTAAGACTGTGAGAGGCGCCTATAGCCTCCTCAAGTCGAGTTATACGATTGAATTCCTCAATAAACAGCTCGATGAGAACCGCTCATCAACACTCAGGGAACTTTACTATATTAGCGAAGGCTGGAAACTAGCCAAATTCAGAGAGCAGCCCGAGTCAGACAGAATGATCGAGGATCTTGAAATCATAACTGAACTCCAACGCGAGAACTTTCACGTTCGGCCTGAAGAGAATGGCGCTACGATTTTCGGTCCTATTCGAATTAAAGAAAACGTTGAAAGACGCGGGAAAGTATCGGAACGAGTCATCCATTGTATTGATGACGTTGGAGAGGGAGGATACCAGATCCCTTACAACGTCGACAACCTAGATTTCGTCGAGCACGACGCTAAGTTTATCATCGCGATCGAAACCGGCGGTATGCGCGACAGACTAATTGAAAACGGATTCGACACAGATTACGATGCAATTATCGTGCACCTGAAAGGCCAACCAGCACGAAGCACACGGCGACTTTTAAAGAGGATGAACGAGCGGCTAAAGCTGCCAGTCGTCGTTTTTACAGACGGGGATCCGTGGTCCTACCGAATATTCGCCTCCGTCGCGTATGGGTCGATAAAGAGTGCGCACATGTCGGAATACATGGCAACCCCGGCTGCACAATTCATCGGCGTACGCCCGAGCGACATCGTCAACTACGACTTGCCGACCGATAAGCTGTCTGATCAGGACGTTCGAGCACTCCAATCAGAGCTCACCGACCCGCGTTTTTGTACTGATTTCTGGAAAGACGAGATCAACCTTCAACTTGAACTGAAAAAGAAGTCTGAACAACAGGCGTTTGCAAGTAGAGGCCTAGACTACGTTACCGACGTATACCTTCCCGAAAGACTAACCAGTCTCGGGATCATCTGATTACCCGATGACTAGTCTCGCAAGAGCTGTTTCTGTTGACATGAAAGTCGTGTAAGTGACTCTTGGAACGCATGCCTCGGAAGCGGCTGTCTATCGTCATGCAGAAGACTAGTCGGGTCCGCGGCAACCAGCTCCACAAACTTGTCTGCCCCAGCCTTTCTTCGCTACAATAGATCCCTCGTTGAAAACAACTTCGCCGCGCACCATCGTGAGCGATGGAAAGACGCCTTCGAAGCCTTCAAAAGGGGTCCAACCACACTTGCTCCACATCAAGCTCGGCGTTATCGGTTTCTTATCCTTGAGATCAACGAGTATGAGATCTGCGTCAAACCCTTCAGCTATTACTCCTTTGCTCTTAAAATTGAATCTATCTGCCGGAGCTGTGCACACCAAGTCGACAAGACGTCCGAGACCAATCTGATCCAGCTTCGAAAGTAGCAAGGGAAGTAGAGTTTGAACTCCTGGAACCCCCGGAGGAGCGTTTGGCATTTTTTTGTCGGCAATTGAATGGGGCGCATGGTCGCTTGCGACCATATCAATATGGTCGAGGTGTGACCACAGCCTAGCGACGTCATGCCGGCTTCTAAGCGGCGGGTTCATGGTCCCAAACGGGCCAAGTCTTCCCTCGTCGAACTCAGACAGAAAAAGGTGATGAGGAGTGACTTCGCAGGTGACGTCCTGGTCAGAAGCTTTTACTAACTCCAGCCCTGCCGATGTGCTTAGGTGGCTGACGTGTATCTTGGCTCCTATGCCCCTATTGCATTCGAAAACTGTTCTGATCCCTGACGCTTCACCTGAGAGTTCATCAGCGCGTGTGGCCGCGTGGACGCACAAGACGGTATCAAGGCGCTTGATAGTTTGCAGCGCGCAACGTAAGTCCTCGCGCGATGTACGTTGAATGAATGTCTCTCCAAAAGCGGTGACCCCAAGCTGCCAAACGTCTTCGAGCTGGTCGACCCTGTCGATAGCCGCGTTGATGCCATAATCAACAACGGATTTTCGTGCCGCGCGCTGCTTGGCGAAATAGGAGCTTTGACCACATATCGCCGGTTTCGTGTTCGGTTGGTCTATAACAGTGGTAACGCCTCCTGCAGCGGCCGCGCACGAACCGGAGTACCAGTCCTCTTTGTAGACTTCGCCCAAATCGCGAAAATGAACGTGCGCATCGATTGCACCTGGCAGAAGCAATCGGCCTCGTGCATCTATCGCTTGCTCTCCGGCGTGGACACGTCCGATCTTAGCAATAGTGCCATTTTCGACGAGTACGTCACGGACAACGATGTGACCCTTGTGAAACACTTTCGCATTTCGGATGACTGTGGTGCTCATCGTGCGTCACTCAAGACAACGCTCAACCACCTCGCCACCGGGACGAAGCTCGGAAAAGACCTGGCCTTCAAACACAAATATTTCTGCGCCATCATCTCGGGGGGTCAGGCCCGCCTTGATGTATGTTTGATCTAAAAACTCCTGGGGCGTCCAGCCGTAATCTGTCGCAACTTGAGGCAAAAGCAATCCTTGCTGCAACCCTTTCTTCACAATGAGACCGTGCTTGCCGATCACTATGTCAGGGGGGCCAAAAATCCGTACCGGTTTCGACAGGAACGTAATCTCCATCGTGATCTGTGCCAACTCGTCTGTCCGTACGGGAGGAAATCGGTAATCGTGTAAGGCCGCGCTGATTGCCGAGTCGATCAGGGCTTCCTTGATTGTCATAGTTGGGTAAGGGTACCCAACACAGCCCCTCAGGCCGCCTGAATGTAGGGTTACAAAAACGCCGCCGAGTTCCTCAAAAACGGCGGAAAGGCCTTCCGGTGCTTCTATCCGTTCCCCGGAGCTTACTGCGCTCTCAATGGCTAGACGTGCGAGATGCATACCCACACGCGCTTCGTCCAGATCCACGCTTCACATATTAGTGAATACTTATATTACGTTTGCCTTCAAGATAAAGAGAGGAGAGGGGATGAGTGGCTGCCGGTGGAACACGCTGAGGAAAGTCCTCCCACCCTCTGGACGTGTGAGCGGGGAAACTCGCATGGCGAGAGTCATGGCTCTGGCACAGAAACGGTACGTCCCTGCAAATATGAGTATGAGGTGAAGAACCGACGAGAGCAGGAGTTACGATGGAACGGCGAATCCTCACAGGTGCAAGCTAAAAAGGGTGAATGAGCAGTCCAGACGACACCCAGGTTAAGCGCTTAGATGAATGCCACTTGAAACAGAAGGAGGCTTACAACCCCCACTCCAGCTTTATTATTGAACACTTTTCTGGCACGCGAGAAAGCTTTATATCAATCTCGCACAACATATCCTGCCTTTCAAACTAGAAAACCAAAGGCTTGAGGAAAGAAATGGACTTGAGAGAGGCGGCGGAAGATATTCGTACTCGTTTTTTGGAACAAGGCGTCACAGTTCCCACCAGCGACATTGAACAGCGGCTTAACAGCCTCGTTTACGATTTTAAAGTGCCAATCGAAGAAGCAAGAAGGAGCGTGGTTTCTTATTTTGCTAAACTCCATCCCAAAGAAGGCGTTGCTTCCGAAACTGAGGTAATCTACGCAAAGATCACAGACATAAATGCGGAAGATAGATGGATCAACCTCCGCGTGCGGGTCGTACAGCTGTGGGAGCCCAATTCGCCATCAATAGCACAAGTCGGCCTCCTCGGCGACGAGACGGGGACCATCAAATTTACGAGCTGGTCAAATGCGAACTTGCCCATTCTCAGGGACGGACAAAGCTACTCGATACGCAACGTGGTCACAAAATCGTGGCAGGGACGTTTCAGCGTTAGCTTGAACAAAGCATCCGAAATTGCAGTACTCGATGAAGAGGTAGCGGTCGGTCGCGCAGAAGACGAGATCTCTGGCGCAATTATCGATGTGCAATCCGGCTCGGGATTAGTCAAAAGATGTCCGGAGTGCAGTCGCGTCGTCGTTAAGGGGCATTGCGCGGAGCACGGCGAAGTAACTGGAGTGTACGACTTGCGCGTGAAAGGTGTGCTCGATAACGGCGAGATCGTGTCAGACGTGCTCTTTAATCGGGAGATGACGGAAAGATTGACCGGAATCACGCTGGAGGCAGCTAAAGAAATGGCTATGGAAGCGCTCGACCAAAACGTCGCGGCAGATGCCATGAAGGCGATCATCATCGGACGCTACTATAGGGTGCGCGGTAACAGAACCCCGCGATGGCTGCTGATAACAGATTTTGAAGAGCTGCCTAAGATGCACGAGGAGGACATTGATGCCGTGCTCAAGAGGGCGGAGGGGCATCTTTAATGTCTTTGAGACAACGAGAAGTAGCACGACGCCTCTACGCGAAAGAGCTCAGCGAGTCGACGCTCGTCTACAAGGAACACGAAGATACCTACGCGCCTCAGTATCTCTTGACTCCGACAGGCGCCAAATGCAACCGTGTGTTTGTAGTCGGTACACTTACAGAAAAGGAAAACGTTGGCGTTGATTCTGACTACTGGCGCGCTCGACTGGCCGATCCGACAGGCGTTTTTCCCATATTCGCCGGACAGTATCAGCAACAGGCAGTCACCCAGTTGAGTGCGATAGAAGTCCCTGCGTTTGTGGCTGTCGTAGGTAAGCTCAACGTTTTTCGCACTAACGACGGTCCGGTCAAGGTATCCATACGGCCTGAATTCATCAACGTTGTCGATTCGGAAACACGAAACAGATGGGTATTAGAAACTGCCGAGAAAACCCTCGAACGGATTGAACGGTTACAACTCGACAACGAAGACGCGGCAAAAGTCCGCGATCACTATGGCACCGATACGCGCCTTTACGTGGAGATCGTTATCGAAGCTCTTAAAGCACTTAAGAAAGAGTACGGGACGTGAGTACAGTCGGCCGAATCGGTCAGAAGTCGACGTCATCCCACCTCAGGTCTGAGTTTAGCAATGCTGTATGGTGTCTCTTCAGCGATTGAGCTTGACGTCAAAGAATTTATTGTGAGCGCCGCTGCGACCTTCACTGCTATCGAGCTAGTTTCTGAGTTCCCCCACGTCCACTATAGCACACCAAACGTGAACCTTCTCTCTGAGCTTAAGCGAAGCTACGATCTCACGTATACGATGCACGCACCTTTCTGCGGCGTGAATCTTGCTAGCATTAATCCCAAGCTTCGTAATGCGTCCCTTTACGAAATACTCAACTCGATCACGTACGCAAGCGAACTCGGCTGCGAATTAATCGTGGTTCACCCTGGTATCGTCAGCTATCCGAGAGGCTTACGAAAATTCGAGCGAATTGCAAAGGAAAATGAAGGAGACTCTTTTTCGCGCATATGTGAAAAAGCAGAGAACGAAAAAATTCTCGTCTGCATAGAAAATATGCCGCGGTTCCCGCCTGCTTTTAAAGAAGCTTGGACTGGCGACGGTCTCGTAGAAATCGTCGACGAACTGAGATCAAGGTTCTTACAGGTGGCTCTAGACGTGGGTCACTGCAACACCACCGATATTCCAGTGCCACAAATGATTCATAAGTTCGGCGCGCGAATCAAGCACGTGCACATCCACGATAATGACGGGTTTCGAGAAACGCACGCGGTTGTTGGCCAAGGATCAGTTCCGTGGCCAGCTGTTATTGAGGCATTAAACAAAATAGGATATGACGGGCTCTTAATAGACGAACACCGGACGATTGAAGGACAAAAGCGCGGAAGAGATTATCTGGAACCAATCATTCAGTCTTTCCGCTAGATGATGGCGCGTCACCAGGTTCTTTGAGCAGTGACATTGCGGTTTCGAAGGGTATGCCTTTCTTTTTTGCTCCAATTTTCGCTATAGAGGCAAGATCGACGCCTGAACTGAGTTCTATATATCCCAGGCGCTCCGCTTGTTTCAAAAAACCTTCACCAACATCTGTTCGCACGATTACGACCGTGTGTCCAGGCGAGGCGCCAACGCTTCCGAACGACAAATCGGCGTCTTCACTTGTAAAGTCCACGCAGTGCTCGCATCCAGTTCTCTTTGACGTGCGCAAGTCTTTTAGAGGCAACTCGAGCGCAGCTTTATCTCTCAGTTTTACGATGAACTTTCCTTTCACGTCGAAACCGCTTATCTCCCAGGGCTTGATCCCGTAGCCTATTCGCAAATCTTCGAGGAGACTATCCGTGAATATTTCTGTGCAAAACAGCCCGAGCGAAACTCGAATTGCGTTTTTGTATATTGACAAGACATCGACGTTCGATTGCCGAATCCTTCTGACCGCACTAGTTACGCAAGGCGTCCCTACTATGGCAATCTTGTGCAGCTCTCTGTCTGCTATGGCTTCTCTGAGTGCCTTCAAAATAGGCGCCCACACATATCTCGATCCTGCTGCCCCAAGAACCGCGTCAGACGTTTGAACGAATGCGGGCTGAGCGGCTTGGCTCCATTTATCGACGCCCATCACGATCGCGCCGTCAATCGCGTTCGATTCGAAAGCGGCTGCGAGTACGGAGCTGACTACTCCGCCTGATTGGGCGTCAGAAACGCGAATCTTGGATTTTGATTCGTATATCGATATGATAGTACCAAAACCGTCAGAGCAGGTTTCATCAGCTCTCGGACAAGCATAATAACAAGCCGCGCAAGGAACCTCGTCACGCGTGACCTTACAATAATCGTTGGACGTGGGATGGCGAGGCTCCTCGTCAAAATAAAGGGCTTCTGTCGGGCATACGCCAACACACGCTCCGCATCCGCAGCATTTTTCCGTATCCCAGACTTTCCGTTTCAGGTCTTTGTATGAGAGAAGGTCCATGTCGCCTCCACAACTTATTCACTGGTATATAGTGCGGCATATGGCCTATGCGAGAGTGGCGCGATCTTTGTGAATTCGGAGTCAACTACGCTCTCAAGGTCAAGGCCAAAAACCTGGCAGTACTCTTTGAGAACTTTTTTGACAGCGATTTCGTCGTCTGCAGTTAGTGGAAATTGCGACGCGCCGTTGCCCAGCTTGCTCTCGTCGACGTTGCCCCTGACGTAAATAGCGCCGCCGTGTTGTCCTGTCGCTACCCAATCGCCTAAAATCTCGGATTTTTTGGCGCTGTTATGAATTCCTAAAACAATGATCATGCCACCGGCCATGTACTCTCCAAGGAAATCTCCAGCGTGTCCACCTGCAACTATTATCGGGACGTTGGACTTGTAAGTCTTCATATGTATGCCGACTCTATAGCCGACGTCGCCGTGGACAAAGATCTTGCCCCCCCTCATGCTGTGACCCAAAATGTCTCGCCCGTCCCCGTGTATGATTATCTTCCCAGAACTCATGGTGTTTCCGACGCCATCTTGGGCGTTCCCAAAGACGGTTACCGTTGGACCATCCATAAACATTCCCAAATCGTTTCCAGGGGTGCCATAGATATCGATCTTGAGCTTGCCTGTAAGGCAGTCAGCAATAAACCTTTGGCCGTTCACGTCCTCAAGCGTCAACTCAGCTACGCCAGCCTGAACTGCCTGAAAGACCTCCTCATTGAGCTGCTTGTAATGCTTATAATCGGCTACTATGCGCATGCGCTCACCTAGCTGCCTGCCGGTTGGACACCGAGTATTTCCAACGTGGTGTGATCCAGACCATAGCCCCTGAGCCTGTCACGATTTCCTCTTAAACTTTCGATTGAGTTTATTCCTGCTGCGCCGAGGATCTCTTTTAGCTCAATCGACCAAGCCAATAGCAAGTTCGACACACGCTGCGCACCTTCAACGGGATCGAGTCGCGACCTTAGTTCCGGTTCTTGCGTAGCTATCCCCCAAGCACATTTACCGGTGTAGCATCGCTTACACACGGTGCAGCCGAGCGCGATGAGGGCAGCAGTGCCTATCTTCACGGCGTCAGCACCAAGCGCTATCGCCTTTGCGACGTCGCCGCTATTCCGTATAGTGCCACTGGCAATTATGCTCGTTTCATTCCGTATACCTTCTTCGCGTAATCGCTGATCGACACTCGCAAGTGCCAGTTCGATAGGAATGCCAACGTTATCTCGAATTACCTTGGGAGTGGCACCCGTGCCCGCTCGAAATCCGTCGATTACGATCGCGTCCGCGCCTGCGCGACAAATACCACTGGAGATTGCAGCAACGTTATGAACGGCAGCTATCTTAACCAATACGGGTTTTTTGTATCGTGTGGCTTCCTTTAGTGAGTTTACGAGTTGGGCGAGGTCCTCGATCGAGTAGATGTCGTGATGCGGGGCCGGACTTATGGCGTCGGCCCCTATCGGGATCATTCGCGCTTCGGATATTTCTTCGGTTATCTTAGTTCCCGGTAAGTGACCCCCAATGCCCGGTTTCGCCCCTTGACCAATCTTAACCTCAACGGCGGCCCCAGCTTTCAGGTAGGCCGGGTGAACGCCAAACCTTCCGCTTGCAACTTGCACAATGATGTGGTCTGCGTATGGGTAGAGCTTCTTGTGGAGGCCCCCCTCTCCGGAGCCCATAGTTGTGCCGCGCATCACCGCAGCACGAGCCAGCGCCTCATGTGCTTCAAGACTAATAGCTCCGTAGGACATTTGAGCTATCATAATCGGAATCTCTAGCCTAAGCGCTGGCGAAAGCTCGGTCTTAAGCCTAACACTGTCACCTAGCTCTTCAAGCTCGACGAATCGAGGTTTTCGACCGATATAGGTTCGAAGTTCGATTGGCTCCCGCAAAGGGTCGATCGCTGGGTTTGTTACCTGACAAGCATCAAGAAGCAGATTGTCGAAGATGACACGTTCGTGGAGTTCGTTTCCAGTGCTCGCTAGGAGTATGGCGCCTGTTCTCGACTGCGTGAAAACGTCCCTCCGAGCGTTCTCGGTCCAAATGGGGTGGGCACTCATCACCGAGGGCATTCGACGAAGCGCTATAGCATCTTCAGGGCACATACTAACGCATCTCTGGCACGCAACGCATCGATCGTCAAACGCCTTGACTTTGTTGTCTCGCCATTCTAGTGCGCCGAACGAGCAATTCTCGATGCACCTTTTGCACAGCCTGCACGCTTGCCTGTCAATGACAACCCTGAACTCAGGAACGGAACTATACATCTCCATTCACCATCGCGACTGTCGGTTCTCCCGCGCGTGGCGCCCACACGTTGTCTGGATTCTTGCAAACAGCCTTAATCGCACTCTCCTCGCTCGCCATAAACGTCGTGTCATTTTTTCGAGCGCAGATGAGTGGCCGCAACTTGATTCGGTCCGAGAGCCCCACCATGGTACCATTGCCCGCAACTCCGGTGAGCCCCGAACCGTTTGCAATCACAATGCCAAACGGCCCGTTGACCATTGCGGGACCGTAGGTCATTCTCAGCGCCTCTATGATCCGCCTCCTCTCAGGCGGCATTCGCTCGATCTGTTCCCAGAACGGAGGAGCTAGTACCTCGGATGCAAGTTCGATGGGCAGCTTGTGTCGTCTGACTAAAAGATCCCACAAATAAGCCAAAACTTCAGAATCGGTGAAATAGCTGCATTTATACCCGTACGACTCAAGGAACCGTTTGTTAGTTCCGTAACTGGTAATCTCTCCGTTATGCACAATGCTGTTATCTAAGATGCTGAATGGATGTGCCCCACCCCACCAACCGCGCGTGTTTGTAGGGTATCTCCCGTGTGCTAACCACATATACGCCTTGTAATTATCAAGCTTGTACAGCTTTGCTACCTCGTCCGGGTAGCCAATGGCTTTGAAAACGCCCATGTTCTTGCCACTCGAGATCACTAAGGCGCCGCCTGTACTGTTAATCTTCATCGCAAGATCAATGATATAGTTGTCTGCATCGTTTGTGTACCGTTCAGGCACGTCGACAAAGAAGCGCCAGGGGGTGTAATCTTGTGGTATACGTTCCACGTTGCGCGTTTCAATTTCTTCGTCTTTATAAATATTGACGTAGTCCTTCAGCATCTCAGTTACTTGATCCTTCAGTTCAACATCCTTCAGAAGGATATGTAGGGCGTAGTAATCTTTATATTCGGGGTATAGACCATAAGCTGCGAATCCCCCCCCCAACCCGTTGCATCGCTCATTCATCAGGCTGATTCCCTCAATAATGTAATTTGCAGAGAAAAGCTTGCCGTTTTCGTTTACGATGCCTAATATGCTACACAAATTTACTACCGCCCTACTCTTTTTTGTTTTTTCATTTTTATAAAACGGTTGTGCTTTCAACGTCTGCTATACCAGCACAGAAATAGACCCTCACTACTAGGCAATCTATTTGACCTGCAAAATTGTATTAGGAGCGCTCCGTTCTTATTCAGCTCTGCCAACGGAGAAAACGACTTTTGTGGAAATACAGTTCCTATTATTCATATATATACCTATTGTGAAACATAATTTATGTTTACAGCGGCGAAGACGACAGTCGAGCACCCTCAAAAAGACTTTTTTTTGCCGCAAGAATTTGAACAAGGAAAAGCATGCGGGGCATCTTTCCCTTCTCTCACTTGCAACATAGACAGCGGAGCTCTTCGCGGTTTTGAGGCTACTCGCAGTTCTAGACTAAAGGTATGCATGATCGAGCGCCGGCTCAAACGGTTTCGCGGCTCAACCAGCGCTAGTCTCGGTGCCTTTAACAGGTGAGCTTTTTTATGTGAGGCGTAACTTTCTACTAGTTAAACGCGCAATGTCTAGAGGGATTCTATGGTCGAAACTAAAAGCATTTTGATCGTCGACGACGATGAGACAATCCTAGCAGTCTTGAAAGAGATTTTACGGCTAGACGGCTACATAGTAGAAACAGCTTCTATCGGCAAAGAAGCTATTGAAAGGTCGGATGCTGCCTTTTTCAACTTATGCCTGTTAGACATCAAGCTACCAGACATGGAGGGCACTGAGCTTATCACTGAACTGCACAAGACTAATCCACAAATGATAAAGATAATCATCACCGGGTTCCCAAGTTTCGAGAATGCGGTAAAGTCCCTTAATCTCGGCGCGGACGCGTACATTATGAAACCTGTAAATTCCAAGGAATTGCTTGAGCTAGTGTCAGAGAAAATTAGAGAGCAGCAAGAGGCAAACCAAATGAGCGAGGATAGAGTCTCCGATTGGGTGAAAGATAGAATTCGCCAGATTGAGCGAGAACAAGATAAAGATTGAGACTTTGAGTAGCGGCCAGCTGCGAGGTTAGCTCAACCCTTCTAAGCGAGCGAGATATGTCGCAGCAAGCCTGCGTTGCATATGGTCTTTGATTGGAAGTTTCCGGAGCCATGTCATCTCATAGTAACCGTAAAAGTGCGGGGATCAAGAAAGCCAAAAACCTGTCACCGACTGAAGAAGAGATCGAGCAACTAATGGCTGTTTTATCAGAAGTGCAGAACCCACAAAAAAGGATGAGGGCGGCGGAAGCACTAGGCAAAATTGGGAAGCCAGCGATTAAGCCTCTGGCCTTAGCGCTAGCGGAAGAGAGATGGGAAGTGCGCAGTAACGTTATTTTGGCGCTTGAGAAGATAGGACAGCCCGCAACACACATATTCCAAGAGGCAACGACCGATCAAGATTGGTTCGTGCGGGCAACTGCCGTGAAAGCACTCGGCCAAATCAAGGATCCTCGAGCCGTTAAGAGCCTTATACGTGTCTTGAGCGACAAAGACTGGTTCGTTCGTGAGCGCGCAGCCGAAGC
>PMMR01000061.1 GCA_003162175.1 Candidatus Methanoflorens crillii
CGCATCACTCAGGCGGTCTGATGTCTGCGCCACTTTTTTACAATTTTAGTACGGCGCTGCTTCGCCATGCGCATGCTCATCGGTGCGAAAATTCATCGCGAAGCGGAGGAAAAGCACCGGTTCGCGTCGTGCAGGAGAATAGGATAGTTCAAAATTCAGCCAGGTCAACCGGCGGCGAGGCTGCCAGAGCCATTGTGCACTGGGTCAAAGATTGAACGTCAATCGCCCGCATATGTGAACAAAGTTTATCGTGCAACAGGTTATGTCGTGTGTCGGTGGCGGGTTGCCAGCAGCTAAGCAGTTCGAATTTACGCGCTATCATCTCGTGCGAAAAAGTAAGGGGGGTAAATACCAAATAATTGCGTACCCTAAGCAGCAATAGCTCTATAAGGCGCGAGTTCAGGATGCAACGCGGATGAAATAGAAAGACGTCTTGATCAACTCATGAAGGTGTTACCATAGCGACTGTGCGTTCACGAGGACTATGCGCGTTGGCGCTGTCATTAGTTGCCGTTGCAGACCTTTCTATTATCTTAAATATCCCAGTCTTGAGACAAGTCTTTGGCTTCGTGCTGCTCACATTCCTACCGGGGTTTTTGCTAGTTCAAATAGTAAGGTTGACAAAAAATCCGTTGGAAAAAGCAGTATTCTTGGTAGGGTTGAGCGTCTCCTTCTTGATGTTTGTTCCATTGCTCATGGATCTCGCGTATCCGCCACTTGGCATTTCAGACCCGATATCACTTTTTCCTCTAACCACAACATTATCGGTGGTTTTGGCTGGCTTGAGTCTTGTCGCTTACAGGACTGGCGCTTTTGATTTTGAAATCACCGCGTGCGACCTCAAAACGTTCGTCGACACGATTCTGAGCCCTCCGGTGATGGGGGCCGCTTTGCTCCTTGTGCTCGGCATTCTTGGAGGGTTGTTCATGAGGTTTTATTCCGATTCCCTTTTTTCTTTGCTTTTGATGGTGAGCATTGTTGCGGCCGTTGTCCTCATTGTTGTAAGCAGCAGGGTTTCAGAGCGTTATTACCCGCTTTACATCTTAGTGATCGCCATCGCCCTTCAGTACAGCCGTACGCTCGCATCGCCAAATCTATTTGGGGCTGATGTCCACTACGAACTCTATCTTGCTGACTTGGTAAAATCAAGCGGGTACTGGGACCCGAGTTTAACGATACAGATAGGAGGCGCCAGTCCCTACCAGGCAATGCTCAGTGTCGTCGTTTTTCCGAACGTCTATTCTACGCTGCTAGGCGTCGATAACGTGTGGGTGTATGAGCTGGTAACTCCGTTCATCCTCGCTTTTGTCCCCTTAGGGCTGTATCAATTATACAGGACGCAGATAAGACGCGGCAATAAGTCGGCATTTCTCGGCGTGTTCTTCTTTATGTCGTTCTTCGCATTCTATTATATATTGCCGAAACAGGACATCGCGGAACTCTTCTTCGTGCTGGCGGTACTACTGATCTTAGGCCGCTACAGCCAGGAATTCAAGAGGGGAGCGCTGTTAATAGTTTTTGTCAGCAGCCTGATTGTCTCTCACTACTCAACAACGTACATATTTTTGTACTATCTTGGTGCGCTCCTGATCGGATCCACGCTGCTCGCTGCGAGGAAGAGAGTGGAACCCGCACAGCCCGAAGTCATTGCAGCACTGACTATCCTATCGGTTGTTCTCGCGCTTGGCTGGTACACGTACGTTGCTGGGGGGGCAGCACTCGGCGCGCTGAGTGAATTTGGAAGTAATACGGCAGCTGCGTTCTCCACCGAGTTGTTTTCGACTGGCAATCCGCAGGTCGCTTCTGGACTTGGGATCGGTGTTTTAGGTTTGCCATTCACCCACGCCCTTGCAAATTACTGGGTAAATGCCACAGAAGTCCTAATAACGCTAGGGCTCGTCCTTTTCGTATGGCGGCGCGGGACTTTGAAGACAGATAGGAAACTCCTTCTGTTGATGCTTGCCAGCTTCCTACTAATGGTAGCGGCCATTGCAGTACCATCCGTGGCAAACGGGATAACCACTTATAGATTGTATTCTATTGTTTTGCTCTTCTTAGCTCCCTGTTGCGTGTTTGGCATTGAAGCCATCGTTGACACGGCGTCTCGATGGCTCCGTGCAAACCAGCAATTGGCACGCAAGCTCAAATATGTGGCCCTGATCGGCGTACTTGTGCCCTATTTTCTCTTCAATTATGGCTTCATCTTTGAGATCACAGAGCACCCGTCAAACTATGCTTTTTTGCCGTCACAGCAACAAAGTGAACGCGCTCTTACATATTCGAGCAATGCGAGCTGGTCGTATCTCTTGTACATGCCGATTCCACGTGAAAGCGTCAACGCGATCACGTGGCTGTCAAGTTCTATGGGCCGATCACCAGTCTACACAGATGGCGATAACGTCGCTGAGCTTTCTGGCTACGGGCAGATACCACCTAGCGTGGTCAACGCGTTCGCGCCCTGGAACGTGCAGCTGCCGCTTTCAAACGCGTACGTCTATCTCGGAGCTGCAAGCGTACAACAAGGCACCCTCCAACTAGCAAATACATCCAGCAGTGCGCAAGTACAAATCTCGTCGTATCCCACGCTGACCGCTGGAGATACAATTTATAGTAACGGCCTCGCAGAAGTTCGATATTACCCATGATCTCCCGCTAGGCAAATGGCAGCGCGTCTTGGAATGACAACAATATTCCCGTGCATACATCGAGATAGTCCGTTTGCCCGTTGCGAATCGGAGTGTCGCGAGTTTTTTGCCGCTCGAGGGGTCCTCAGCGTATTTTCGGAAAGAATCGTTCTTGCGGAGCCCGTCTTGCTCGACGATAAGCACGGCGGAGCTTGAGAAGCTGCACGGGTGGGTTATAGAGATTGCCGAAACTCGGCGCTGGCTGGCGTGGTCTGCAGTGACCCATCGCGTCTTCGCGGCGTGCTGCCGACGTGGGGATAAATAAGTTCAGTAGCAGCTGCTCGCCGTCAATTTAACCCTGAAGTGCTTTTGATTTTGGGCTAGGGCAGCGCCGATCGCTGTAGCAGGGAAATGTCTGTGGCGGAACGGGCCTCTTTTTGGGAGGATACGCAGACGTCTCAAGTTACGAACGGGCCAGCCTGCCGCCTGTTGTTGATTTGATAGTGATGACCGCTATTTTGGACAATGCTAGTACATCCAAATGTGAATCTAGTCATAGTTTCTATCATTGATCTAGCCCTTACTCGATTCTAAGGCGAAGCGGGGTAATCGGAGCTTTTTCATCTGAGATCAGAAAGTGCTCGCGATAGTAACGACCTCCTCGTTTTGCTATCTGTTGAATCTGTGCCGTTAAGGTGGATGCGATTATACCGATCTTTCGGTTTGGCAATTAGTGATGTCTGTGCGCTTTCGCAGAAACCACGTGAGCGGGGCGCCATTGTCAGAAACGATTTGAATCGTGCACTTCCGATCTCAAAGAAGATTGCGCCTTTGTTGCTAAACTAGCTGCGCGAATGGTTTTCCGCGTTGCCGCGCGATCGGAAACCAGTCACCTTGCCAAGGAGGCAAGATAGCAGTTTGAGCGCGCAGCTCAAAGTGACAGTCTTTCGTCAAGATCCGGCGGGCTGGACGGAGAAGCAAAGCGTTTTGCGGCGTGACTTTCGCTTCTCGTCGTCTCTGCTCATCTGTTGAGCAACTTTGCGTGGGCGATTGTCGCTCATTACTAGGAAAGAGAAGTAAATGTGAATATTGGCGAAATGAGTCAATATTGACAAAATAAGACAATTTTGACGATATTTTTGGGAGAAAGCCTTATCTGTAGCGAGTATCTCATATACGTGGTTCTAGCTGTAAAAAGTGTCGCGGCGTCCGCAGGTGGACACCGCGATGAGGAAGAAGTGTGCCATGTATGCGAAAAAACAACTCACGATCATTGCGGTCGCCGCGCTCTTAGTCTCGGTCTCGTTATTTTATGGCGTAGCGCCAAGCATGGGGATGGCGTCCGGCGCTCCTTTGACAACTGTACCGGCGAATGCATCGCACGCCGGGACAAACGATCAAAAGAATCTGTCGACCGTTTCAGCCGGGAACGCATCGCCGTCGAGTGTTCGGGCAACCCAGGTTGGCGCCAGTGTTGCTTCGTCCGCCCCCACCAAAGTCGTTACTGCTACCACCACCCTCACTCCCACCACCCTCACCATCACCGCCAACACCACCACCCCCGCCACC
>PMMR01000002.1 GCA_003162175.1 Candidatus Methanoflorens crillii
GTACCGACTGGGCGAGTTCCTTCATTGGCCAGAGCTTAGGATACTACCTTGCGGCAATAATAGGGGTGGGTCTCCTCGGAGTATTGTTTTACCTGATCGGGAGAGAGTTAACAAAAAACAAGGAAGACACAGCCTAGAACAGTGAACCAATAATGAATAGTCGAAAGTCTATTCATTATTCTCCACCTTTTTTCGCATGCTTTTATGGCTAGAAGTGATACTTTTCTAGGAAGAAGTATTACACAGTGAGTGGTGAATTTGATGAGTAAGCGATTGGAGCGTACGTGCGTGTCTTTACCTAGCGATCTCTTGGATCGGTTCGACGAGATTATCGAAAAGCGGGGCTACTCGTCTCGCTCAGAGGCTTTACGGGATGCCATAAGGAACTATATTGTGAATTATGAGTGGATGAGTGAGGTCCAGGGTGAACGGGTAGGCGTCATCTCGCTTGTTTACGAGCACGACCAGCGAGGGCTGGCTGATGAGCTGACTGAGATACAGCACCGCCATATGGGGCTGATTACATCTTCCGTGCACGTGCACTTGGACCACGAGAATTGCTTGGAGATCATAGCTTTGCACGGTGATGGAGATGCCATCAGGCAGCTCGCTGAAACCGTGATGGCATTAAAGGGCGTTAAATATGTCAAGCTTAACGCCATATCGCCAGGCACCAACTATCGACAACTCCCATGATACCCGACTGGATGAACAGGACTGAAACAGAGCCATATCACGGCGCCGCCAGTGTGGCTAAGAAAAAGAGCTTTGGGAAGAAAACGATTGATGGCGCTCTCAGTTTCTTCCGAGAGAGCCTCATCTCCGAGACCTTTGCAAAACGTAAAGGGCTATTGCAAAGCCTGGATCCCCGCGTAAAATTAATCTCGATGTTCGTGCTCGTCGTCGGCGTGACCTTCATGACGAGCCCCTGGGTGCTACTCGTCATCTATCTGCTGACTTTGGTGCTCGCCTATTTCAGCAAGATAGAAGTGCTTTGGTTTGTCAAACGCGTGTGGGTCTTCATCCCTATTTTTGCAGGCGTTATTGTGATTCCGATGCTCTTCAATGTTTTTCTAGCAGGCAATGTTTTGGTCCCGATTGCCACTTTGGGCAACGGCAGCCACTTGGGACCAATCGCGCTGCCTAGCTCTATATACATCACCCAACAAGGCACGATCTACGTTGTTACGTTCATCCTACGCGTTGCGGCGTGCGTGTCGCTCGCAATACTCCTATTTCTCACAACTAAGCAGGATTTACTTTTTAAATCGCTGCGAGCGATTCGCGTGCCCAAGGTGTACGTCTTGACGATCAGCATGTGCTACAGGTATATATTCCTGCTCTTGGACACAATAGCAGACCTTTTTACGGCCAGAAGGAGCCGGCAGATCACAAGCCTGCCCACGCGGGAAGAGCAAAGGTGGGTAGGCGGACGCGTTGGTTACATGCTCGTGAAATCGCTGGACACTAGTGACAAGGTACACCAAGCTATGATCTCTCGTGGCTTTGATGGCGACGTCAAACTCATGCACGACAATGTCATGCACCACCGGGATTACGTGGCGATTGTAACTGTCCTTGCGTGCTGCGTGATCCTGGCGCTCATCTCCCGGAGCATCATCAGCCTCTAAAGTTCACAAAGAAGGCCCTATCATGGAGACAATCTTCGATTTGCAAAACGTGTCTCATTCGTACTTGGATAAGTTCGAAGCGTTGAAGGACATAAACCTAACAATGACCGCGGGGGAGCAGATTACGATTATCGGTGCCAACGGAAGTGGAAAATCAACGCTTCTCTTAATACTGGACGCGCTGATATACGCGACATCTGGCGAAGTTTATGCGTTCGGCAACCCTGTGACGGAAGAGCGTTTCAACGCGCTCGAAGATAACGAATTCGCTCGGTATTTCCGGACAAAGGTCGGCTTCGTATTCCAGAACCCGGATGTCCAGCTATTCTCTTCTACCGTCTTCGACGAGATCGCTTTTGGCCCGCTCCAGCTAGGCCTGCCACGAGAAGATGTCGTAAAGCGAACGGAAGAGGTAATGGCGATGCTGGCACTCTCTAACATAAGGGATCGGGCACCGCATACCTTGAGCGGTGGCGAGAGAAAGAAGGTCTGCATCGGCTCGATACTCTCCATTAATCCCGACGTCTTGTTGTTGGATGAGCCCACCGGGGGACTGGACCCACGCACGCAATTATGGCTCACTGAACTTCTCCAGGATCTGGCAAAAGCAGGAAAAACGATCATCACGGCCACTCATGATATGAACATCGTCGAACAGATAAGTACGAGGTCCATTGTCTTCGGCGAGGACCACACCATCAGAGCGGACTGCAGCAGCACTGAGGTCATGAACGATCAAGAACTATTGTTGTCCGCGAATCTTATTCACGAGCACCAGCATTGGCACGGCGAGCTACTGCACAAGCACCCGCACCCGAGCGAGGGGGAGCACCATCACGAGCAAGTCGCTCATCATGTTCGTTAAAAATAGACGGCTTTTGGCAGACGTTTTGCATCAGCAGAACCGTAGGTTGGGCATTGAAAGTTGTTAACGCGCACCAAAAAGCGTGCCGTGAGAGAAGGTTGCCGAATCACGTCCACGCTATCTGCGGCGTTTGAGAAGAACCACGAGTGCAGCTATTAGAAGCCCGGCTACCGCATACGGTGTTTCAAATCCTGGAAGTCCTGTTCCAGTACTACTTTGGTTGGAAGTCGCAATCCTGCTCGCATTCTGGCTGTTCGACAAAGAGGATGAAGTTGTGGCCGTAACGGCGCTTGCAGGCATGATGGTTCCGTAGCTCGCAACTGGCTGCACCAGTGGATACTTGTCGCCATATGCTGAGGGCGTGCTTCCGATCCCGGTGCCGTTAGAGTCGTTGCCTTTGTAATCCGAATAGTAATTGCTCATATATCCCGTGCGGTTGATGCCGCCGTACGTGTAGGCTAGCTTTTCCGGGGAGTTCAGAATCGCGGCCGATGCATCACTTGTCGCGACCGTTTGATTCACGAAGTTGTTAAGATAGATCCGATTGCCCTGTGCATTGAGGATTAGAATCCCGAGCTGGCTGCTGCCGCCGATCGTGTTGAAGCTAAGCGTGTTATTATCGGCTGCTTCGCCGAGGCGGACGCCTATATCGTCGTTGGCCTGTATGGTGTTATTTGAGATGTCGTTGCCAGACGAATGGAATAGGGAAATTCCATAGACGTGATTAGCGTTGAGATTATTCTGTGTGACATTGTTGGAATCACTATAGTACAAGTAGATGCCATCGCTGTATGTCGCCGCGTTACCGCCGCCGGCCTCACCAGTTGCCACGTTGTTCGCTATTGTAGTGGACGTAGCATAGTCACAGTAGACACCATAATGATTGTTGGCTAGGTTGTTATTGCTCACGACGCTGTTCGTCGCGTTGGCGAGATATACGGCGAAGACGTTGCCGTGCTCGGTAATGTTCGTTATAGCGCAAGAAGCAACACCGGCAACATTGACGCCCGTTTCGCCGCCGCTTATGGTCAATCCGTCAATGTGCACGCCGGGGCTCGTTATCAGGAACACATCTTTGCTCGAATCGGCTGCATTCACTGTCGCGTTTCCTGTTATCGTTAGTGGTTTGCTCACTACCACGTTTTCGGTGTACGTGCCTGGTGCGACGAGCACCGTGTCGCCCGGTTTCGCAGCATCCACTGCTTGTTGAATGGTTTTGAACTGCCCGCCGGCACCGACAGTCAGGGTTGCCGCGCTCGCTGGGACTGCCAAAGCAGCACACAGAATCAGAGCGACGGCAGCAAACAACAAAGAGTTAGAGACCAATTTCGTGCGCCGCATGTCGGGACTGATCACTCCAAAAACAAAGCTTGAGGCTTTATATTACTACGCCGGCATGGTAATAAAGTTGACGCGTGCGCTGAGCGCCAATGATGCGTTGCTTTGACGGAGGGTCAGTACGGGCACGTGCAACGCGTAACAACCGTGCGTCTTCGATGGCCTGTGCAGTGCACGGGCCTCTCTTCAATGACCGCCGGACAACAGCCTATATATGAACAGAAGACAAAAAGCTTCAAGGTGATACGCTGCTCCCTCCCGTTACGTTACGGCACGTGAAAGCACTCACTGATTGCACTGGAATACTTCAACACGCAAAATACGCGATTCCGAACAGATTTGAAGGTTATTGTGTTGATGACAACGTCAGAGCGTTGCTTGTGACGGCGAAGCACTACAGTTTGTTTCGAGATGAGTCGAGTTTCGATTTGTTGAGGACCTACATGGCCTTTACTTTTCACGCGCAGAATGACGACGGTACGATGCGCAATTTTATGAGCTACCAACGGAACTTCCTCGACAGCGTAGGTTCCGATGAAGCTTTGGGCAGAACGCTCTGGGCGTGCGGATACACGAGTGGCGCTTCACATCTCCCTAAGAGCGTCCAAGAAGTTGCGCATGTCATTTTTGAACGCGCAGCGATGCACGCGACCAGCAAGTTGTCCTTGCGAGGAATGGCCTACTGCCTACTCGGCTTCTATTGCTCAAAAGGGTTATTTGAAGGTGCGAAAGAGAGAATCAGAGCGCTTGCAGTAGAGATTCTGCGCAGCTACGAGGATACCCGAGCTCCAGACTGGGAGTGGTTCGAAGACTTCATGTCGTACTCGAACGCTCGGCTGTCCCAGGCGATGCTGATTGCCTATGATGTAGTGGGCGATGAGCAACTCCTTGCTTGCGGCGAAAGCACCCTACAGTTCCTGTGGGATCAAGTGGTAACCTCAAACGGTGTGATAAATGTCATCGGAAACAACGGCTGGTACGTCCGCGGAAAACATAGAGCGCTCGGCGACGAACAGGCTATCGATGTCGGGGCACTTGTCGAGGCATTCTTAGACGCTTACAGGATCACCGGCAAGCGACAGTACTACCAAAACGCGCTGAAGTGTTTTAGCTGGTTCACCGGCAACAATCTGCTCAAGCTGCCCATCTATGATGAGGGTACAGGCGGTTGTTTTGATGGTCTCTCGCTTGAAAACGGAGTTAATCAGAACCTTGGTGCTGAGTCTACGATCGCCTACCTCTTGTGCAGACTGGCATTTGAAGAGGTCGAAAAGCCGCCCCCAAGTCGCGCAAAGTCCATGGAAAACGGATGAGTCAAAGCAGAATTCTGCAAAGCCCTTTAAGCATAAAAAAGCTCAAAGAATAACGCAGGCAAATAAAAGTCACTGGTGCGAACTATGCAGAACCTTATTGCCCACCAACCCGAAGACTACGTCAAATC
>PMMR01000032.1 GCA_003162175.1 Candidatus Methanoflorens crillii
ATGGGTCCGCCCCATTTTTTCGGCGTCGATGTGCAGCTGCCCACGATGGTTGTGGTTTCGTTATGTCGTGAAGTCGTGGGTGGCAAATGTCCTGTCACCTCAGCATCATCGTTAAAGGAAGCGCTCGTGAGTCGTAAAGAAAATGGTGGCCAATGGATGGTATGCTCCGCATCGGCGGCTGCCTGCGCAACGTGTCGAACAAACGTTCTACTGATGGCTGCGACTGCACAAGGTAGTGCTAGTGTCGGGTAGTACACCATGTAGGGGGCGCGAGCATTTATAGCACGGTTTCAAAAGGGGAATTACGGGCTTTGGGCCGGCTCAATGCCGCGGGTGATGATGCGAGCAAACGTGCCGGTGACGGAAGAAAACGGCTCAAGCGCCGCGTCGATCGTCGCGCACCGTCTCCGCAACGTTGTGTTTCTGACGCAATATTTACTGCTCTTTGCAACGGCGAAACCGCAGCGCTTAAGTAATCAAAATTATCTCTGGTACGTGTAACGGATTGGGCAATACGACGCTACTGTACTGAGAAACGGAGAGCAAATCACCTTGATCATAGGGGGGGAATCAACGATGCAACGGACAACGAGGTGCAGCCAACAGGCGAGGCGATGGAGACAGTAGCTGTAGTTATTCCGACGTTAAACGAGGAACGCTCAATAGGTACGGTCATCGACAGCGTGCCCGTTGTCGACCTCTTGAAAAACGGGCTCGAAACTGCCGTGTACGTGATCGACGGGCAATCCACCGATACCACGAGGGAGATCGCCGTCGAAAAGGGCGCGACGATCATACTCGCGAAGCCGGGAAAGGGTTCGGCCATTCAAATGGCATTTAACTCCATCACTGCCGACTACACGATTATGGTTGACGGGGACGACACGTACCCGATCGAAATGGCGACGGAGATGGTCCGCCTGCTTCACACACACGACGTCGTCATCGGATCACGACTCAAGGGTACCATAGAGCCGGGAGCTATGACCAGACTGAACGTCGTGGGGAACGTCCTTCTGTCGCTCCTCGCGCGGGCGCTGTTTGGCGCGCATATAAGCGACGTGTGCACGGGGTTCTTGGGCTACCGAAGCGACGCGATTCGGCGCTTAGATCTCGCCGCGCGCGGGTTTGAAATTGAAGTCGATATGTTCATTGAATGTGTGAGGAACGGCTTGCGCATCACAGAAATCCCTATCACCTACCGAGCTCGAGCGGATCAACCGAAGCTGTCGTCACTGAGAGATGGCGTCAAGATCGGTCTTTTTTTGTGGAAGCGACGTTTGCGACTGGACGAGGCGACGGGATTAGGAAATCTGAAAAAAACTGAACGGTTTGGATAGTAGCATCCACTCCTGGCGGATCGATCGCACTGACCCTCTGCTAGGACGATCGAGCTGTTTTGCGACGTTCGTATGGCGAGCCTGTTATCGGCTTCAGGATACGTATCGTGCGACTGCGCGGAGACGCACTGCAGGCCCTGGGGCAGCTGCGCGGTCGACCTGCTAGAGCAAAGATTGGTTCAGCGAAGGCCGGCCTGCGACCGTATCTAGGCCGCGCTCGCGCACTCTATGGAGACGCCAGAGAAGCACGTCCGTTCTTTCTCTAGCGATGCATCACGTGACGGTCGCGCTCCACGATTTTTTTTAGGATTCGAATGTGCGAGCGGATCGGTCCACGCTACCGGAACTAGATGCGGGGCTGATGAACCCGGGAGTTTCGCTTCCTGCCGGCGGCGCGAGGCAAGACGCTCAAACGCGAACGCGGTGTGTGACTCCTGCGCTTCTTCATGTCGTTCGATACCCGATGCAATCCAGAGTCGCGGCAAAAAACAACTTTTGCTCGTTCGGAGTGTCAATGAGCTATCAATGAGCGCTTGGATGGTCTGCGATCCGATATAACCGCACCGCCACAACAAATACCCACAGGAGGAACACGCCGATCGTGCATCGCTCTAGCAGCCCGAGTATCCCGCTGCCTTGTGCGGTTGCTAAGGCCGTAGCCACTCCTGTGATGATGATTAGTACGCCGGTCACGAAGGAGTACGTCGAGAATCGCGGCCAGTGCCCATCCCCTCTGAACGCAACGCCCATCAGGAAAACGAGCACGATCGTCAACGCGGACTCAACGCCCGCTAATGCTATATGCATTTGCCCGGCGAACGTCAGTGGCGTGCCCCGCGGGTCCTGGGGGAAGAACAGCGTCATGAGCAAGCCCGCTACTCCCGTGGCAGCCAACAACACAACGCCAGCCCTGAAACTGCGCCGCGCATTTCGTGCGTAGTATAAGCCGGCCGCAAACAGGACAATCAGAATATTGTAGACGTCGAAGAGGGGATTGAGGAACATTGTGTAGGGCGCTCCCGTTTCGATCAGCTCGCTAATAGCATTTGATACGTGGCTATAATTAGGCGTCAAGATGCCTCCGAGGGCTACGGTGAACACGTAGAGCAGAGGGGCGATGATCCCGCAGACGGCGAGCAGCCTGCATTTCATGTCCAAGGATTCGCCCAGCCGGACGTTAAAACTTACTCATGTGAACACCAGCGTGGTCTGCCTCGAGCGACTGGCTTCAGTTAGGGCTGAAGTAGCGGGCGCCTCGGTCAGCACTGCAATCTGCTCACCGCATGCGGCTACGAAGCGTGAGCCGGAGCCATGAATGGACTGAGGCGGTGTGCTACGTCACAGCCCGTAAGGAGAAGCCGTCGTGGTGGTGCGGGAGTAGGGATGTGTGATGCGACAACATCGTTTCCCCATCGCTCGTATGCACGATAACCGTGCTCGCATTTTTCGTGCGCTTAACGAATGTGTCTGTACGCCGTTCGGCGATCGCGGATATAGAGAACGTCAACCGTTTTTGAAGCTTCGTTAATCTGGTAGACGATCCGGTACCCTTTTCGGCCCAATTTTATGCGGTAGAGCGGTATCGACGTTCCTTCGAGCTTCTTGCAGCCGCGCGGGCGTGGGTCGTCCTCTAGCGACTTGACGGCTTTAAAAATGCGAACAATCTGCTGCTGGGGGAGCTTCAGCCGGTCTATCTTCTTTAAGTCCCTGTACGCGTTCTCACTGAGGATAACGCTATAAGAGCCCATCTTCCTTGAGTCGCTCTTCGAGCTCACGCAGGCTCATTCGTTTGTCGTTTTGGCGTTCAAGCGCGACCGAAAGGTCGTGAATATCTTCGATGAGCTCCTCGTATTCCTCTAAGGTGAGCACGACATCCGTTTTGTTTCCCTTCTTGTCGACGAGGTAGCGAACGTCTAAATCGCCTTTGACTTCCATGAGCACTCCTAAATCTCACATGTATTGTGATGTTTTATACGTTTTCCTACGTTGAAACACAAATCGCGGCACGGCAGTGTAAAGAAATCAGCTGACAAAACGACAATCTTTCGGCCGGAGTGGCAAGAAAGTAGCGCGCACTGCGCGCTGCCTCTCGCCGTCAGTTTCAAATCGGAGCCTTTATCGTGTGTTCTAACACGTTGTTAGGCATTTAGGGCCATCTTGTGAGGTAATCATGCACGTAAACAAAATC
>PMMR01000045.1 GCA_003162175.1 Candidatus Methanoflorens crillii
GATCAGTGCAGGAGCATGCCAGCGTTTCTCAGCCAGTTTTCGGGGACAGCCATTGGCTGCCCGCCACGGGGCTCGATTCACGATGTTATTGTCAACGAATTGCTGAAAGAGTATCATATCGAGGATGTCCACGTGAACAATTATGCTTGGGCGGATTTTCTTCCCGATGCGCTCGTGGAAGCTGAAATAGCAGCGGCTGCAGGCACGCCTGCCCTCGCCGTAGCAGCTCGGAGGTACTATGAGGCACACACGATAATGCCCCCCGCACGATTATGGCCCTTTAACCCAAGCTACGGAATTGTGGCAATGAGAGACGATTTGGCTCGTCACGCGGATGTTCTCCGGAGATTTCTCGTCGCTCACGAGATTGCGTGTGAGATGATTAGACATCACCCGGGCAAATGCGCGCGCATCGTTGCTCGAACGACCGGGGTGGTGGATGCAGCTTTTGTGGCGGAAGCGTATCAGATCTCTCCAAAGTATTGCGCTTCTTTGCCTCCGGAATACGTTGCATCGACGATGAAGTTCGTGAACGCGCTTGAAGCGTTCGGATACATCTCGAGGCGAATGAGCGAGACGGACATATTTGATGCATCGCTTATTAATGAGGTGCATACGGCGCCGCCACACTACGAGTGTGGGTTACAAGGGGCTTTCTAGCACGCCCGGAAAAATGCGAAATGCGCACAACGCAGTGGGATCCCTCCGGCGCATAGAGCAATCGTCCTTACCTGGCTACGTATCGAGCGTAAATGCTCTTGGCAGCCTCTGGATCGCGCGTACCCTTGATTATTGCGCGGCCGTCACGGAAAAGGGTCATCTCGAAGTCGGTACTAGGGTCTTTGAACAGCAGAGTGTACTCGTTATGCTTAACCCGCCCGATCCGCTCGAGACTGCCGGCAAGCTCCGCTAATTTGATGGTGGCTTCTCGGGCTGGGGTAATCTGGACGGCATCGCGACCACAGAGTGTTGTGATCTTATCGCCCTTTTTGGCGTCCAAGAACTCAAATTGCGACTCGACACAGCACCGGCAGGAGGAATCCTTTACGACGTTCATCTTTTGCAGTGTTTGCTCCCAGACGTCATATATGATAAGTCTTGTATCGGTCGCCTGTTTGCCCAACAAGATCCTAATAGCTTCCGTGGTGGCAATTGATGCGATGATGGGGGGTATAGTATTGAGCACCCCGGCCACATCGCACGTTTGGAGAACTCCTTGGGGCGGAATGTTTGGGATGAAACATCGTAGGCAAGGGGTTGCGCGAGGGATAATCGGCATCACCATCCCGTGAGTTCCAACCGCCCCGCAGTATACCCACGGGATTTCGTGCTTGGTGCAGACATCATTCACCAAAAAGCGCGTCTCCATATTGTCGGTGCCGTCGACGATCAGATCCGAATGTCCGAGGATGTCTTCTGCATTGTTGAGGTTGAGATCCTTAATGATGTCGTGGACGACAATGTCTGAGTTTGCGCGTCTCACCTTCTGCGAAGCCACGAGCGCTTTAGGCAAGTCGAGGTCTCCCTCGTCAAACAAGACCTGACGCTGGAGGTTCGTCAGCTCTACGAAGTCCCTGTCGATGACGGTCAGCTCACCGACGCCTGTCCGCGCCAACAAGTCAAGGACTATCGAGCCGGTGGCTCCGCATCCCACTACCGAAACGCTGCTGTTCTGCAGTGCGGATTGGCCTTCAGTCCCGATCTCGGGGAGAATCAGTTGTCTTGAATAGCGCGCATACTCGTGCCTGGTACTCACTACGGAGAACTTAGCGTTGACGAGCTTATGGCAATCGTTAGGTGCCATTTTTGCCCCAACCGCAAGGATTAAGTCCAATACTTTGCTGCGCGAGCTAGGTCGAGGTTGGTTAGAAATGCCTTGGTTGAGCGGCGTGGCCTCGTAGCCACGCATCGAACCGTAATCATAGGCTTGCGAAGCTACGTTCTTTATTGCGAGAGGTTGAGACCTTTGCAAGCGGGGTGCAGGGCCTTCTGTTCAACCCGTCTGCGCTCTCATTCTCTGTGCGAGACTGAATGCGGTCTACCTGAATGATATTGCTATGCTGAGCAGCATCAAAAACAAGACTAAGATGCTTAAGAAACTGTACAGTAAGCTCCTTTTCGTCGCGAAACTCACGAGTGCCACGCTGACCCAGACCAACGGAGAAACTATTGTTAGTAGNNCTCCAATGATAGTATCACCTCTTTCACGTTATGACCTCAATAGCATTAGCGACGCCAAAATGACTAATACCACAGCAAAGCTCGCAGTTAGCGCTTCGTTTCGAATCTTGCCCTGCAGACGCGGCCCGATCAGGGCCCCCAAAAAGACCGCTTCAAGCACAATTGCGGCGAGCAGTGGCTGCACGAACCCGTTTGCATAGTAGATAATCGCACCGACCGCGGTCGTCAGCCCAATAATTAGTGCGCTTGTGCCGGTCGCTACCTTGATAGGAACTCCCATGCCGAGCGTCATAACTGGTACGTTTATGATTCCTCCTCCAATGCCTAACAGTCCTGATGCGTTGCCCGCTACGAATCCGCTTAGCAGCCCTAAGAGCGGGTTTCTTACCTGATAGGTTACTAGTCGCTCACCCATGGTGTTAGTATAGCTCCCACCCAATTGGAATCGATCGTACTGCACGTCACGTAGTCTGGTAGATTGCATAGCGTCGACTTCCTTGCGTCGCAGAAACATGACGACAGCCGTCGCGACGAGGGCCGCAGCGAAGACCTCAGTAAGCAATGTCCGGTTTATCTGCGCTGCTATTTGGGCTCCGATGATCGCGCCGGCGGTCGCGGTGATGGCAAACCACAGAGCAAGCCGTAGATTTAACCTGCAATCTTTGACGTACGTCATCGACGCGGCGCTGGAGTTGGCTATCGTGCTGACAAGGCTTGTGGCAATTGCAATCTGTATCGGGATGCCTGCCGCGAGTGTGAGAAACGGAACCAAAAGAACTCCCTCTCCTATGCCAAGCATCGAGGTGATCACTCCGACGAACACAGAAACGAAGAAAATTATGAACAGGCTTAGTGGATCCATCTGATCGCTCTTGCATAAGCAGCAGAAGCTTCGCCCAGCAACAAAGTATTACGTTGGACAGCGTAATGCGCCATAACGATCCGCACGATGCAATATCTAAAAACAAATCTCAGTACCGTGCTGCCCCGTGTTGTCCACCTACCGTCGACTATCCCCCGGAAGAGTGAAGGAATACACTAAGCCGACACCCGGAATCGAACCGGGATAAGCNNGCTCTGCAGGCGGCTGCGTAGCCGTTCCGCCATGTCGGCACAAGCCGATGCACGTAGACACTCGATTGTAGTAACACAATTGACTTAACGGCTGCGATCAGGGCAATATGTGCCCACATTTTACGATCATTAGTCACGAGAATGCTGAAATGCACCGCCAAGCGACTCTTTTTTTGCTACGTCGAGGTGCGTTCAATAGGGCGAAGAGCCGGACAAAAGACCGCAACGAGCCGAAATAACGGCAGGTCATTCTCCGAACGTGATAAGTAGCTTTGAGTTCATAAATCGGAGACAGAAAGACCCGAAACGCATTACCAAAGCTGCTATGCCAGAAGAAAAGTACAGCGCACGTTCGGTAAGGCCGTGCAAAGGAGGCGGCATCTTAGTCGAAGGAACGTTCGACAATCCGTTTTCAATGAAAATACTGTGTCGGATTCTGCTCGACGTGGGCAAGTGCGCTGAAAAACTCGGCGTTGCGCGCTTCTTCCACAAAGGATGTGACATCACGTTATACAGAAATGGCAGGGTTGACGTCCATCGCGTCCAATCGACTGAAGAAGCCATACAGATTCTTGACGAGGTGAATGTAATAGTCCGCGAGGCGTTCGTGCAGAGCGATCAAAACACGAGCTCTCCAGCCCCGTGGGGGGCTGAGTGAACTGGACAAGGTTATGACGTGGGCTCCCACGTCCACCACTGGTTTCCGCCATAGTTCCACACCATCGCGACGCCTATTCCGATGAGTTGCGACGTGAGATAGTAGACACCGAATACACTCGTCAAGAGCCACAAGATGAGTAGGTTGATTACAACCCCAACCACCCGCACGGCGTGATCTCTGTACAGGGCCGTGAGTGTGTATCGAAGCCCGCTTGTCCCTCTGTCTCTGAATGTCCACGATCTGTTCAAGAAGAAGTTGGACAAAAGGCCTGCTTCTATACCGATAACTCCCGCTAGCAGATAGAAAACACCGAGTTCCGTAAGCGCATATAATACGGCTAAATTCAAAATAGCGCCTACGCCGCCTACGGCCACAAATTTCCAAAAACGATGAAACTCGCCCGATCGCAAAAAGAGACTCCACGTGTGACGAAGATAATGTACCGCGTTTTTCACTCCGAATTTGCTTACGCCATTCTCGCGTTTGTCAAACGTATAGCCGACCTCTGAGACCGTGGTGTAATCTCCTTGCACAAGGATCTCAAGCAGTATCTTATAGCCTACAGGGCTAAGGTTTGCGTGGGCAGTCACGCTCTTTTTGAAGGCGAAAAACCCGGACTCGGGATCCTTGATGCTGCGTATCTCTCTGAAAAGCGTTCGGGCGAGGAGGTCGGCACCTTTGGATAATAATTGTCTTGAGGGGCTGAACCCTTCCAAAGCGCCGTGCTCAGCAAAACGACTTCCTATCGCTATATCCGCTCCATTGTGTACGCGTGAGACTAATTCTGGTATCTTTTCGGGAGGATGTTGCAAGTCGGCATCCATTACGACTATTATGTCATACTTCGCTGCTTGAATCCCCGTCAGCACGGCGGTCGCGAGCCCTCTCTCGTCCTGTCTTCGTATAATCCGGACCCGATCACCGTCTGGCTGCTGTGACGCGACCTTCCATGTTTCGTCAGGGCTATTATCATCAACAATGACGATCTCAAAAGGATAGCCCAATGGTCCCATCGAACGATGGATTCGTTCCAGAAGTTCAGGGATGTTTTCCCGCTCATTGTAGGTGGGGATTACTATGGACGCGTTGTTATTCGGCATTGATCCGGGGAAGCACGAAGCGAGCGCGGTTACGTTTCTTTCAGATGCAAGATTGTCATTCTCCCATATGAGCCTTTCATCGGGGCCGCTGAGAAGCCGGAGGACTTTTCGGCAATAGAGCTGAACCGATCCTGCTTAAAAACGACAGCTATGCGCGTCCAGGCCCATTCACGCCGTGAACTATCAGCGCCAGAGTGCGACTGTACGCCAAAAGAGTTTAATGCCGCCGAACAACGATGTAAGGTCGCCGGTGGTTCCGCTAGCAACTATTCTGGCTGTCCGTAGCCATCATCCCGGCACGCGTAGAGAGGTGACATCTGTCGCAGCTGATCAACGATTTCTGGAAGGACTTCGTTTACGTATTGAATATCTGCTTCCGTCGTCTCTCTCCCTAGGGTGAGCCTCAGACTGCCGTGAGCATCAACGGGGTCCAGGCCGATCGCTAGCAGCACGTGTGATGGTTCAAGTTTCTTTGACGAGCAGGCGGAACCAGTCGATCCAGCAATCCCCTTTGCGTTCAAGCGGAGCACGAGCGACTCCCCCTCGATATAGCTGAAGCTGAAATTGGCGTTGTTGGGAAGACGGTACTCCTTTCCACCGTTGAGTCGAGTGTAGGGGATTTCTCGCAGTACGGCGTCGATGAGCTCATCCCTGAGCCTTTGTATGCGCACATTGTCTGCGAAATCTTCGATCGCCATGCGCATTGCCTCACCAAAGCCAACAATACCCGGCACGTTTTCGGTGCCGCTTCTGAGCCCGCGCTCGTGGCCGCCGCCGAAAATGAGCGGTTTTAGTTTGGTGCCCTTCCGAATGTAAAGGCATCCGACCCCTTTCGGTCCATATATCTTGTGTGATGAAATAGAGAGCATGTCCACATTGAGGGTGGCCACGTCCACCGGAATCTTCCCGACGCTCTGGACTGCATCGGTGTGCACGTAGATGCCGTGCGACGCTGCGATCGCTCCGACCTCAGCTATGGGCTGTATTGAGCCGATCTCGTTATTAGCGTGCATGATTGATATGAGTCGCGTGTTGTCCTGAATAGCCTCTTCGACTTCGCTAGGATTTATCCGACCATCAACATCGACAGAAACGTAAGTTACCTTGTGTCCAAGCTTTTCAAGAAACTTGCACGTCTCGAGAACCGCGGGATGTTCGATCGCGGAGGTGATGATATGATCGCTCTCGCCACTGCCATTGCGTAGCACTCCACGCAAAGCCATATTGTCCGATTCAGTTCCGCCTGACGTAAAAACGATCTCTGGCGGGGTGGCTCCAATCGAGTGCGCTATCTGTTCTCGCGCGTCCTCGATCGCTTTGCGTGCCTCAAGTCCATAGGTGTGGAGGCTCGAGGGGTTTCCGAAGCGCTCTAAAAAGTACGTGCTCATTACGTCAAGGATCTCAGGGCGCATCGGAGTGGTCGCGGCATGATCAAGATAACTCATGGTATCACAATGTGTCGGTTATTGAACGTCGTACTTAACCTCTCTCTCTTTGACACATAAGAATTTGGCACGTTTAGGTGTAGCGAACGGTTCCTGCTCCCGCGAAAGCGGCTTGCGTCACGCCCCCACCACCTTGTAATAGTATGTGTATCCGTTAGTATAGATTTTGTCAACTCCTACGGCGCTGTGGTCAATCGCGTTGATGCGTCCGCTCCATTGCGTGGCGTTTTGGGGGCTGAGCTTCCATTGTCCGTTCACAAGGTGGTTGTAGTAGTAATTTGGCGGCGTCGCTGTGAGGAACAGGTAGTTGATTCCGGTGTGACCTGCGCCACTCCATTGCTGCAGGTCTGTGGGATAGACGAAGTCGAGCACGGTGTAGTTCTCCAGTGGACTGTCCGAAGGGTGCGTCACCAAGGCGCCGGTATAGTACCAGTAGATCATCTCGTCTCTATAGTCGGTCATCGTGGCGTTGCCAGGGTCTTTTCCGACGGTCCAGAGAGCGGCAGCGGTGACCCGGGCGTCGGGCGGCGCAGTTATCGTGAAGGTTGTGTCATAGTTTACCGCAAGAACGGTCGCATTCACCGCCGCTAATATCAGGAGCATCGCAGCTACGGAAGGAGCCAGCCACCTCTTGGTGATCGGCACCCCGTGTGATACCAAGATCAAACCTACGGTGGCGATGATGCCATAGATAAATGCGACCCAAACGATCAGACGGCTGCCAAGATCTAGAGACGGAAGCGCTTCGAATGAGCTGAGGTATGCAGGAAGCGTGCTTGTTGCGATGTAGAACTGCAAAAAAAATCCGAGCGCTGTCACCGCCGCGAGCAAAATAAGACTTAGAAAGAGGTAGCGGATATAGGCAACATCCACCTGATCCGCTTCGTGGCTGTGGGGGGATACTGAATGCGCACCGGCATAAACAACGAGGGGAGCTAGGGGCAGAAAGAAAGGCACGTAACCTGACTGTAATCGCGTTGCGAGGGAGTACACAATCGCTCCAGCTCCAAGCAAAACCGTCAACGCCGCAGCAGATCGTCGGTAATCATTCAATCCCCCGAGCATGTTCTGCAGACGCGCTAGCAATTGCGTGGTGGCGGCACGCGACGCTTCTTTACGCCAAAAAACAGCGTAGCACAGCACAGAGACTGCATAAAGCGCTGCCAGACCTACCGCCGTGTAAAAGAAGAGACCGACATACACGCCGTTGTAGCCGTTAAGCACGTGGTAATAGCCCCACCAGGGCACAAACATAGCAGCGATGTAGACGGGAGCCGCATACTTGAGCGAGGATACGAGGAACGGCATAGTGAGTATCCCGACGGCGAGAAAGCTCAGATGGTGGGTGAAGATGGTCGCGAGCAGTATCGCTGTGAGCATCGAAAACGTATACGCGCGCGAGGTGCGTCCGACGTAGTACAGGTAGAGGAACAGCAGCGCGCCGCAAAAGAGGATGAAGCCCACGTTCTCTTCGATCATGCGCGACTGTTGGTGCGTGATGCCCTCGAACATGCCGATGAGAAGAATCATCACTGGGATCGCCCAGCTCGTGCATCGGCCTGAACGGGACGTTATCAGGTAGGCAACCACAACGATGACGATAGGCGTCGCTATTTGCAAGAAGTACTGCGCGAGCACGATGAGATTAAGGCCGGTAAAAACCGTGAGCGACGCAAGCAGCGCTTCGAGGCCGACTGAATAGGCGCCGTAGTACATCGACTGCGTCGCAGATGGAGAATAATGCCCGGTTACCACGTACTTGCTGGTATCGCCGAGGAGCATCCACGGATCCGGGTCCACCGAACCGCTCCACACGGACAGCGAGTATCCCACTCTGAAAACGACGAGCACAATAGTGATTGCGACCAGCGCTGCGAGGTATTTCTTATTCAAGCGCTCACCCCCGTACCTTGGCGCGCGTTTTCAGGAGACACCTTAACATCGCCAGTGTATCGCGCGTAAGGCGGACCTTGCTGTTTGCCGTATTGCTCCACGTTATGGGCACTTCGACGATGTTGAAGCCCTCTCGGTGCGCTTTTGCGATCAACTCTGCGTCAAACGCAAATCCGTCGCACGTAATAGTGATGGTGTCCCATACCTCGCGCCGAAACGCTTTGCAGCCGCACTGAAAATCGCGTATGGTGGTGTCGAGCAGTAAGTGGGCAAGCGCGCGGTAAATGGATCCCGAGAGCCGTCTCGAGAGAGGTTGCGGGCAGGCAATGATCGACCCGCGTAGCCTTCGCGACCCGACAGCGAGATCGGCCCCCTGCTCGATCGTTGCTGCGACGCGCATGAAGTCACGGGGGTGAATCGAGGCGTCGCCGTCGACAAACCCGAGCACTTCTCCCGTTGCCAAAGCAAGCCCGCGTCGCAGCGCTGCACCCTTGCCGGCCAAGACTGGGCTGCTTGAGAGTATCACGTTGCTGTGGTGCGTCGCGAATGCGCGCACGATGTCAGGTGTGTGGTCAGTGGATGCGTCTTCGGCAACGATGAGCTCCAGGCCTTCAAAGGCACTGAAATCGTCAAGCAATCCGCCTATCTCCTCGGCCTCATTATGCGCTAGAATCACGACAGAAATCATTCTCTTTTCTTATACCGTGTTAGGGGTCATAAATAGTGTTCTATCCAAACCGTGAACGCACGCAGATCTAACCGCTCGCCGAACCTCAATCAGCAACAGCGCACCGAAAAAGGCCGTATTTCAGAGTGCAACAAGAATAAATAATAGCTATCGTTATACGATCACTGTTCACTCGGTGCAGTGAGCACTTTGGAGGAGCGGTGCCAAAAAGCTTAGAGGAGATCAACGAGCGCATTCGCGATGGAAGCGTTTACGTCGTGTCAGCTGACGAAATGACCGCCATCGTGGCTGAGCTGGGGTCCGAGGACGCGGCACGAGAGGTCGACGTCGTGACCACGGGGACGTTTGGCGCGATGTGCTCGTCCGGCGTCTGGATGAATTTCGGCCATTCAGATCCGCCGATCAAAATGAGTCAGGTGTGGCTCAACGATGTCGAGGCGTACACCGGCGTCGCTGCGGTTGATGCGTTCATAGGAGCGACCCAGCTTTCGGAAACGCGGGGCCTTGAGTACGGCGGTGCACACGTTATCGAAGACCTGGTGGCCCGGAAAGAAGTCCATATGAAGGCTGTTGGCTATGCCACCGACTGCTATCCCCGCCGCAGCGTCGAAGCCCCTATCTCCATCGCGGACCTTAACGAAGCGACGATGTTGAATCCGCGCAACGCTTACCAGCGGTACAACGTGGCAACCAACTCCACTGACAGAGTGCTCTACACATATATGGGAACGCTGCTCCCCCGGTTCGGAAACGCGACGTACTCTGGTTCAGGCACTCTCTCACCCATCTATAACGATCCGGACTATGAAACCATCGGCGTAGGGACGAGGATCTTTCTGTGCGGTGCACAGGGGTACGTCATTGGCAACGGGACGCAGCACGACCCGGCGAACAGCTTTGGCACGCTTATGGTGTGTGGTGACCTCAAAGCTATGAGCACCGATTACCTGAGGGCGGCGATTCTCCACAAGTACGGCACGTCGCTGTACGTGGGCATCGGCATCCCCATTCCCGTGCTGAACGAGGGGATCGCGCGAAAGACTGCCATCAGCGATGCCGATATCAAGACGACGATCCTCGACTACGGCGTCGCTCGCCGGTCGCGGCCAGAACTTAAGACGGTTAGTTATGGGGAGCTCAAATCCGGGATGATCGATCTAAATGGCAAGGAAGTGCGCACATCATCCATGTCGAGCTTCTTCAAGGCAAAAGAAATCGCCACCGAACTCGCGGCGCGTATACAAAAAGGCGCGTTTGAGCTCGCCCTGCCGACAGCGCGGCTCCCGCAGCAGGCTACACAGAAGCCCATGAAACAACTTTCTGCTGTGCCACTCGTGCGTGAAGTGATGTTGCCCAGCATCACCGTGCGTGAAGCGATCAGCGTGCAAGAGGCTGCCAAGATTATCGTCGGAAAGCAGGTGAATCACTTGCCGGTTATCTCAGCCAGCAACAAGCTTATCGGCATAGTCACGGCGTACGATATCGCCAAAGCGGTTGCGCGAAACAAAGGGGACAGCCTGAAAGGTATAATGACGAGGCGCGTCGTGACGGCGACGCCTGATGAGCCTATCGACCTCGCCGCACGGCGTCTCGAGCGGCACAACATTTCGGCACTTCCAGTTATCGATCATACGAATAGCGTCATCGGCATCATTACCAGTGAGGATCTGAGCAAGCTCCTCGCGTGTAGGTAAACGGAGGACAGGGGGGCATCCGTGAAGATCGTATTGAAGTTTTCACAAAAGATTATGCAGGATCCGCTGCTTGCAGACGTCGTGCTCGAAACGGGCGTCCGCCTCAACATCGATCGGGCATTTGTTGACGCCTCTATCGGGGAAATCGTGATCGACGTGCCCGACGAACGCGTCGAAGAGGTTGCCGCAGCCTTCCGGCGACGTGGGACTGAGGTGCGCGAGATGGACACGCCAATCGTATTCGATGAGACTGAATGCGTGCAGTGTGGCGCGTGCGTGTCAGTCTGTCCTGTTGAGGTATTTGAGTACAAGGACGACAGGACGATTTCGATCAACCTCAAGCGGTGCGTGCTCTGCAAGACCTGTATTGCGATGTGTCCGCACGGCGCTCTGAAAACTGCAGAGGAATGAAGGAGAGGTTTCAGCTCAAGCAAACGGTCGTCACAATCGTCGCGGATGCACGTGTGCACATCGAAAACGCAAAAGAGGCGATACGCAGCCACCGGCGCGAGCTTGAGCGTTTCATCGCACTCAATCCTTTTTTCCGGTACGCACTCGAACCTCTCGACGAGTGCATCGGGGTGCCTCCGGAGATAGCGCGCCGCATGCTGGAGGCCTCCTCTGCGGCGAATGTAGGCCCGATGGCTACTGTTGCGGGTGTTATTGCGGATCTCGCGGTTGAGGCAATGGTTGACGCGGGCGCATCTTATGCCATCGTCGACAATGGGGGCGACATCGCGCTGTCAACTGACCGCGAAGTGACCGTTGGGATATACGCGGGTGAGTCAGCATTCAAAGACGTTGCATTCAAGATTAGGCCAACACCATTTCTCGGCGTGTGTACGTCCTCAGCGACGGTCGGCCCGTCGATAAGCTTCGGCACGGCAGATGTCGCGTGCGTCGTCGCCGAAAAGGCGTGTTTGGCTGACGCTGCTGCATCGGCGCTTGGCAATTTGAGCACCGATCCTGAAGCGGCCTTTGGCGCGATAAAGGACATTAACGGAATTCTTGGCGCCCTGTTGATCGTGCAAGACAATCTCGCTACGTGGGGTACGCTGCCTACGCTCGTCCACGCTTCGTTTGACGAAGCGTGTGTAACACACGCCTAGCACGCCAGAATACTGAAACGATCAACAGCGCTTGCTAAGCGCGCTTTCGTGGTCTCACAAAGCATACTGAGGCGAAATGCCGCTGTCGCCTCTGGAACTAAAGGTTGTCGCGCCACCACTCGATCGTCCTGGTTAACCCATCACTCAGGCCAACGTGGGGTTGCCATCCGAGCGCAGTGATGCGCGAGATATCTGCCCACATCCTGTCTATTTCGATGGCCGCTGATCGGCGCCGTGCGCGCTGAGATGCTACGGTTACGCGTTTACCAAGGAGCTGCGCTACCTGTGTAACCAGTGCGTCAATGCTTATCTCGACTCCCGATGCGACGTTGTAGATCCCCTGGCCAGCATCAGCGAGTCGCAGCAGAGCCTCGATGACATCATCTACGTAGGTAAAGTCCCGCGTCGGGGCCAGATTGCCCATCGTGAGCGAGTCGTGGGTGAGCGCCTGCCTGATAATCGAGGGTACGACAAAGTCAGGATGTTGACGAGGGCCGTACGTGTTAAACAGTCGCGCGATCNNTAGGGCTCTTGAGCGTGAACGGGGTGCTCTTCGTCGATAGGAACGTACCTCGGAGTGCCATACACGTGGGCAGTGCTCACGAATACGAGTTTCTCGACAGATGGTGATCGCCGCACGGCTTCAAGAACGGTTATAGTGCCGGCCGTGTTGGTCTCGAACGTTTGGCTTGGATCATCGAGGGCGTGCCCGACGTGGGCTTGGGCGGCCAAGTGAAACACGGTCGAAGCGTCGCTGATCGAGAATGCGTGGCTGAGGTCGCCACGCACGACATTCAGGCGGGGGATTTCTTGGGCTAGCCGATCAGGCCGCCCCCGCGCGAGAATGCTGATGTCGGCCCCGCGATGCGCTAGGCATTCGACCAAGTGCGAGCCCAGGAAGCCCGTAGCGCCTGTTACAAAGACCGTTTCCAGTTTAGCCATCTCAAACTCCCTTCATGCGATCGGACGGACGAGAAGCAGCCGCGTTACTCGTGGACGGGCTTCCTACCGGAGTCTGCATCCAATTCCGACCAGCAGCTCCGTCACGTCGCGGTGCAGCTGTCCGACGTTGCCGTCTCGATAGGTGGAGATGCGGAAGGTGTAACTTGCGCGCGGCGCGTAGTGATCGATGACGTTCACCGCGGTAACCCCTGGGACGGTGGAAAGCACGCGGGCCACAACATCGGGATCCGCCCCGGCAGGAAACACCGCGGAAAAATCCTGGTACCGCTGGCCGCGCGCTAGCCGGTAGCGCTTGAGCTCTTCTTCCGTCATCAGTTGCACGTTTTCCGTCTTTAAGGTAACCTCCATGGATCCCTCTTCTACGGCGATTTCGTNNGATGTTGGCCATAATAAGCTTGTTGGAGCGTTTTAGGGCCGGCTCGGCGTCCCCGAAGTGCTTTGCCGCGCGCTTCATGGTCGCAACGAAAGCGTCACGATCCTTCGCGTTAATAATGTCAACGAGTGTCGCGCATTGCGTGAGAAAAGCTTCGCGGACGGATCGATCGGCGCTCATCTGGATTGAGGCGTAGAGTGCGGGGTCCTGCCCCAGGATTCGTCCGACGAAATCTATGAGAATTTGGTAAACGGGGCTCATGAAGCGGCGCGAGCTTTTGATATCAAAGCGGAGGGCTTCAAGTGTAGCGCCCGTGGCGATGTAGCCGAAGTGGGTTAGTCCTTGAATAACTGACATGAGGCGGTCGTGCTCGTCAGCTGAGAGCTCCTCGACACGAGCGCCCGCGCTTTCAAAGAGATCGACGAGAAACTGACGTCCGCGCTCTCCGCGCACTGGCGTGACGATGACGGTCTGCCCCTCCATGTCGGGCATGCTCGGACCAAAAAGGGGATGGATGCTCACGAGCTCGACGCCTTGTGGGGCGCTGGCCAGCATCTGTTTGACGGGTTCTCGCTTGATGGACGTTATGTCGAAGAGCACCGCGTCTGGTTTCAGGCAGGGTGCCACTTGCGCAATCATGTCGCAGGTGACGTCGATGGGCACAGCGACCATAACCACGTCGTAGTCGGCGTAGCGGACGCGCGACGATCGTCCAACAAGCGTGACCTCCACCCCTCGTTGCACAAAAAATCGTTCGAACCAGCGTCCCATCTCTCCATGACCGCCCACGATTGCCGCTTTGAGTGACATTACTGCCTTCCCTCGCCGTCTGTCCCACTCGCACTTCGGAGTGCTTCGCGGACTGCCGCCTCCATAGTCCGCACGGGCGGGTCTAACGCGGTCCACAGGGCGAAGGAGGCGGCTCCTTGGTGCACCAACATCTTCACGCCGTCAATTGTCTGTAATCCTGCGGCGCGGGCCTCGCGTAATAAGGGAGTTTCGAGCGGGTGATAGACGATGTCGAAGACCATGAGACCGGGATGCATTTGGGCTGCGGTTACGAGCGTCTGTCCTTCAAGCACGCCGCGCATTCCCACAGTGGTGGCGTTGATAAGCACGCGTGCCTCGCGGAGCAGGCGATCGACCTCATCTAGGCTGTGTGCCTCTATGTCGCCACAACCACAGTCGATGTTCTCAGCGGTCATTTGCCGGGCCAAGATGAGCGACCTGCTCACCGTCCGATTGGCAACGAGTACGCGTGCTCCGTTGAGCAGCAGTTGTGCCGCGATCGCCTTTGCAGCGCCCCCTGCGCCAAGGAGCAGGATGCTCGCGTCTTTGACCGTGACGCCCGCCTCTTCGAGCGCTCTGACCGCTCCAACGCCGTCGGTGTTGTAGCCCGCTCCCGCGCGGTCGATCGTGTTCACCGCGCCGATTCGTTGTGACAATACATCAGGCTTGCAGTGATGCAAAGCGGCTTCTTTGAGGGGAAAGGTAATGTTGAGTCCGCCAAACCCGAGAGCCCGCGCCCCGCGTATTGCTGTTTCAGCGCGCCCCTTGTCGACGTCGAAGGCGATGTACGCTGCATTGAGGTCCAGTGCGGCGAACGCGGCGTTATGTATGACCGGCGAAAGTGAATGGGCTATCGGGCTGCCAAGCACGCCATAAACGGTCGTTACTGCCATGAGCGGATCTCTTCAATTGCACGCTTTAGCCGTGAAACGCTGAGCATCCCGGGTGACGCGCGCTTTCCGGTGAACCCGTACGGCCGCATCTTGGGGGAGATGTGCTTCCCCACGTACCCATACAGCAGTGATGAACCGTAAATTCCCATAAGTGGCCTGATATGCGATCCGAGGGCGCCCATGGGCACCAAGCAGAACGTAATGCCCTCTTCTCCCACGGCAAGGCTCACGTCAAGCACCCTCGGCACGTCTC
Source organism: Candidatus Methanoflorens crillii (assembly GCA_003162175.1). Taxonomy (GTDB): domain Archaea; phylum Halobacteriota; class Bog-38; order Methanoflorentales; family Methanoflorentaceae; genus Methanoflorens; species Methanoflorens crillii. Next base: position 15,117 of record PMMR01000045.1, read on the forward strand.
GCAGGTGCTCAATGGTGACTGCCAGCTTGACGACGTCGCCGTAGCCATTTGCCGTTCGCAAGATTTCAAGCATTACCGTTTCTGCAGGCGTTCCGTCGAGGTCGTGGTACGAGAGCAACGTAGGACGGCCGTGCGTCGCTGCTTCAGCAATCAGGTCGTCCCTATCCGGCGCCATGAGCTCAATATCGACGATCGACGCGTATGAGATGAGGGGGGTGAGCTGCTCGCGGCGGTTCATCGCGGCGTTACCGCCCTCTTCGACTCGACGATTCGTGAGAATGACGGGTAGCGAGACCTCGTCGAGATCGCGCAGTACGCCGTTCGTGTCATCTGCGAGATCGACGCGAAATTCGATGATATCCGCTCCCTCTTCGACGGCCTGTCGCGCTTGGCCTGGCTCGTATATGACCCCGACGATCTTCGGTCCTTCGTCTCCTCCGATAATCACATCGCCTAGCTGAATCACCTCATCACCTCTCGATGAGCGTCTCCTCGACGCCTATGCCGAAATGCCGTCCTGCTCGCTCGCAGTGCGTGAGGACCACATCTCCTGGTTTCAACTCGGTAACGGCGACGGCTGTGCCTCCTTTCGCGACAAGCTTGATGGTCTCGGCGTTCTGAAGCAGCGTCTTGATCGTCGTACCGTCCACGTCAGCCTCAATCAGAATGAGCGGGCGCCGCTCAATCTTTACGCGGCCGATCACGCCTAGACGCGTGTCCCCGTCACTGCGCACGATCATCACGTCGTCTCCTGCCTGTAGCTCCGAAAGGTAGCGCGTCTTCTCCTCTCCGTAGATATACGCGTGCACCGGCCCGGCATTTACGCGAAACGGCCTCGGAGCGACGTAAGGGCTCTCTTCGGTCTCAGCGTGGACGAGGAAAAAGCCGTTGGCGCCTGACCCGATAAGCATGCCCTCGCCGCTGACCATGAGTGAACACGTGTCGATGCAGACGCGATCGCCCATGCCGACAGGCCTCACGGTCGTTACGGTGGCGGGCACCAGCTCGATGACGTGCTCCGATTTATGCGCAAATTCGATCGTTTTTGCGATTTGTGAAAGATCGTCGGTATCGAGGAGCACGCCGTCTGCACCGTGTTCCAAGGTCTCAAGCGCGGTTTTTGCCTCTTCGAACGATCTCACGCCTGCGATGATATCGACCGTTCCCTGCAACGCGGCGAGGAGATTCTCAAGGGGGATGACCTTCCAATCCGTCCCGATAATGATGAGGTGGCTGCACGCCGTTGCGACCTCTTGTGCGAACCGTTCGTGGGCTTTATCGGAGATCACAACATAGGCCGCCGTCTCAGCGGCCAGCGCGCTTAGCCGCTTGTAGTCGGTCGCGTCGGTCGTCGTGCTTGGAAGAAGGAGCGTTCCGTCGCCTTCTCCGCCTTTTCCCACGACGCGAATGTCGGCGTGATCGTCTCGCCCTTCGTCAAAGGCCGCCACCGCTATCCCGCCAAGTTGCTTCACGGCATCAACGTCAGTTTCGCTGACCAACACGCAATCAGCGCCCGATTCGAGCGCGAAGGTAATGATCGGCTTTCGTTCTTCCCAGGGTCCCGCGTCCGCCTTAATCCACACGCTCTTCATGATTTCCCACCATGCACATCGCCCTCAGTCATTTAACGTTAACGCTCTACTTCTTGGAGCGCCTCTTTGACGGAAGCGTTTTCGTGCACGATGCGCGATATCGCGCGAACGATGTGAGTCGGCTTGTCGTGCTGGAACACGTTGCGCCCAATGGCCACGCCTCGTGCGCCTACAGCGATCGCGTCTGAGATCATCTGAAGGAGCTCAGTGTCCGTCTCCACTTTGGGGCCTCCGGCGATGATGACCGGTACCGGACAACTCTCGACCACGCGTGCAAACGAATCAGGGTCGCCGGTGTAGTTCGTCTTGATCATGTCGGCGCCAAGCTCTGCGCCCGCGCGCGCGGCGTGGGCGACGACTTCCTCGCCGTACTGGTCCGAGACCTTGGCACCGCGGGGGTACATCATGGCGAGGAGGGGCATGCTCCATTCGTTGCAGCGTTCCGCAACGTGACCGAGCTTTTGAAGCTGGTTTGCCTCCGTCTCCGAGCCGATGTTTATGTGCACGCTGACCGCGTCTGCGCCTACTTTGAGAGCCTCCTCGACCGTACACACGAGAACCTTGTCGTTCGGGTCGGGGCCCAACGAGGTCGATGCGCTCATGTGGACGATCAACCCGATATCGCGGCCGTACCCGCGATGACCGTGTGCCACCATTCCCTTCTGCATCAAAACGGCGTTTGCTCCTCCAGCGGCCACCTTGTTCACGATGTCGGAGAGGTTTACAAGGCCTTTGACCGGGCCTATGGAGATCCCGTGATCCATCGGGATGATAACGATGTTGCCGCTCTCGCGATTGGTGATACGCTCTAGTCGTACTACTTTACCTGTTTCCATGTCACTCCTTCCACATTGTTAAAGTGTAACACTGTAACGCGGCTTTCGATATAAACTTTTTTGAAGAACCCTTATTACGCAAGCGACCAGAAGGTCAACGTATGCTCGTAGGCGTGCTCGGACCAGAAGGGACTTACAGTGAGATGGCCGCGCTGGCCATGGGCTTTCGGGAAGACGCGCTGTGTTACTTCACCGCCGTAGAAGACGTCGCCAGCGACCTTATCGGGCGCCGGCTTGACTGCGGCGTCATCCCCTTAGAGAACTCGATCGAGGGGTCGGTCGGAACCACGCTCGACGTGCTCCTCACCATGCCGCTGCAGATCGCCCGCGAGATCATCTTGCCCATACGCCACTTTCTTGCAGCGCTCGAGGGCGCAGACGTTCAAGTGGTGTACTCCCATTGGCAAGCAATCGCTCAGTGCAACGCGTTTTTGCGCGCGTTTGGGCGGCAAGTGGTCGCGGTGAGCAGTACGTCACAGGCTGCGCACATGGCGAGCGAGGATCGACGCGCGGCCGCGATTGCATCATCTCGCGCTGTGGAACGCTACCACCTGCAGATCATTGAGGCGGACATTCAGGATGTCAAGGATAACTTCACCCGATTCGTCGTCGTGACGCGGCGTGGTGGACAGCCGCCGGGTCAAGAGGATTTAAAGACGTCAATCGTGCTCGAGCTGAAGCGGGATAGACCAGGAGCCCTCTATGAGGTGCTCCACGTGTTTGCGAAACGGGAGCTGAACCTCACGAAGATTGAGTCGCGGCCCGCAAAGCGGTCGCTCGGTGAATATATCTTCTACATCGACCTTGAGGGCAGTGCGTCCGACGCCGTGGTTCTGGATGCGTTAAGTGCGCTACAGGAGCACGTATCGCGACTAAAGGTGCTAGGATCGTACACTTCCGAAACCCATCTCACCCCATAGTGCGACAGGGCCACAAAACACCTGGATACGGCTCTTCTCGCAATAGCGTTTATCGGATCGGAGGGGTTCATGTCGTTCGTATAGCGTGCTTCGCATGCCATCGTGTTCGTCTTTCTCGCGATACTCCCGTTTCTGTTGCGTGCGCGAGGCGGTTTCCCGGTTAGGCGTGACGCGTCGCGTGGGGCACTGGGTCGACCGGCGGTATGACTTCCTTCCGTGCGACGGCGCCTTTGTTCACAGATGCTAAATACGACGGGGCGCAATGAGAAGAGAGTATGAAGCTGCTCGCCACCGACGTCGATAACACGCTGACGGGTGACCGCGCCGCCTACTTAGGCCTAGTCGCCCTGCTCTCGATGCATCGTGACGTCACTATCGCTTACGTCACGGGCCGCGACAAGATCCAAATGTTTGAGATCATGGCCGCTGAGTGCTTGCGCGAGCCGGATTACTTGCTGTGTAACGTCGGCACCGAAGTCTATGAGGGGCTCGATTATCGGCGGGATGACGCGTGGACGCGGCATATCGATCGTCAGTGGGATCGCCTTGAGCTACACCAGGCACTCGCGACGATACCCCATCTTTTTCAGCAGTCGCGCCAGTTTGAGTTTAAGCAGAGCTACCATCTTTTTCGCAAAGCCGATGTCGTCATACCAGAGATTCATAAGCGGCTCAATGAAATCGGCATCGAACACAAGGTTGTCTACTCGAGCGGGACCGACCTAGACGTCATTCCGAAACGAGCGGGGAAGGGAGAAGCGGTGGACTACGTTAGGAAGAGGCTTCGAATTCGTCCTCGCAGCGTCCTCGCAGCCGGCGATAGTGGGAATGACATCGAGCTGCTCTCTGCCGGGTTTTTGGCGGTCGTCGTCGGCAACCACAAATCGGAGCTCAACGCTGACGCGCTGCCTGACGACGTTTACTGGGCGCGCGAAAACTACGCGGCAGGTATCATCGAAGGAATAAAGCACTTCGGATTCTTGAAACCCTAATGAGTTGGAGGCGCGGCGCCTATGTGGCGCGCGTTAATCAGTCGATTGGGATCTTTCGAAGAGAGCCTTTGACGCGATCTTTTTCGCTTTCGCGCTCGTCAACCACGCGCTCCGTAAAGTAGTCAAGCGCGGTTGGACAGTTGACCGCCAGTTGTTCGTAGAAGCGTCGCGTTACCGAAACGTCACCAATTTCGATCTCGTGCTGATAAGCGTCTGCGAGCACCTGTGGAAGGGCTCCGAAACGTTTGAGGATAACGGCAATGGCTACGACCGCTTGATTGGCATCTTCGGTAGACCAGCTCTCAACCATCTCGGCATACAGTCTCGCTGCAATTACAAAAAACTTACGCAGCCGTTTGGGATTTATTTGCTTGTTTCTGCTCAACAAGGGCTTTGTGTCGTGCGTCCAGAGGATTTGCGGTACGTTCGCTTAGGCGAGCACGAGTGACGAGGTGCGCGCCGCCAGTTCATTTTCGCTCAGCACTCGCAACGTTTTTCCCCTTCAGATTTGTATTGCATTACGCGATGACCTTTGCAGCTGAGATGAAGGAGAAAAAGCAACTGTTCTTGCGCGAAATGTACACCATTGCAGAGGGTCGATTCGGGGTCTTAATCGATTCGTATGACGTCGGCGAAAAGCACGGGTTTGATTGGCAGACACTCGAAACGATCGTCGAGTACTTGGAGGCAAAAGGGTTTATCGCTTCGTATGAGGGCACGCTGTATGCATCGCTTACGCTCAAAGGAGTTGAACGCATCGAAAGCGCTCAGTGATTCACTACCTCAGTACTCAGATTGAGCTCTTGCTTTAAGTTACCTAGTTTCATTGGTACTTGAACTGCTGACCATCGATTGCGAGCACTCGCCTCTGCCATGTTGAACGCCTAAAGAAAGGCATTAATAGTCTGCGCGCGTTGACGATCTGGAGGCGAATCCCGTGAAAGTTCCACTTAATCAAGACACGATGATGAAGTGCATCTGCCCCGGCTGTCCGACCTTTCAAAAAAACGAACTTACCGATGGCACGTACTGCGCAATGGGCGTGAGTGAAAAGAAGCCCGAGATGAAGGGGTGTAACTGCTTGAGCTGCCCCCTCTATGCGGAATATAACCTAAGCGGCGCCTACTTCTGCATACACGGTGCGGCAGATTGAGCCGCTTACATTGAACGAGCGACGCTGTCGCACCCATTTCCACTTTCTGGTTCGACGGTGTGGTCAGCGGACGAGCGCACGCGGTGCTCATAAGTAAAACTATGTCCGGCCGCTTTTTGCAGTTTTGACCGTGTGACTATGAAATCGTCCACGCTTTGCGTTAAGCTTAGTCGATGCAGGCGCGACGTCCGTTTTTCACAAGCTCAGTCCGCGAGATCGTGTCACTCCAAGGTGCTCAAGCGACGTTGAAGGTCTCTACCGCGCTTTTAGCCCTGAATGAGAGTTAAGCCCCGGCGTGCTCCATAACCTTATCTCTTTCAGGCGGCGGAGCCGAGCGATGAAATTAAGGTCATCTTGCCGAACTCAAGGCGATGCAAGCCGAGGCACAAAGCTTTAAGGAATCGCTGTAGGCGAATGATCAGTGATTAACGGAGCGGCGCATGTGGCCAAACGTCCTTGGTCATGCCTGCCTAACCACTATTCGGTCTTCGTTGATCACGTGGTTCAGAGTGCTTGCGATAGACGCTGAAGCGCGTCAAGTGGCAGCACGTTAGTTGGTAAGACTGCCACGCAGTAAAGATAGGACGCCACGCAGAGTAGTGCGAGAGGGATAAGGAAATAGACTCGCTTTTTTGGGATAATCTCGTCGAAGCCGATGATGAGTGCGAACGGTGCAATAGGTAGCAAATACCGGCTGATGTCTTCGTGGAAAACAAACAGCAGCGGGAGAAACATAACGAGCGCGTAGAGAAAGAGCTCTCGGAAACGCTTTTCATAAAGCTTGACGATACCGAGGCCATAAAGGAAGAAGAGCACGACGTACCACTCGCCAGCAAAAGCGCTGCTCCTCTCAGGAAGAACGGTGCTTGCGGGGATGAGGAGCAGGGGAATCTGGAGGAACCCGCTGTTCACCGCAAAGTAGGCGAAGAAGTTTCCTAGCGAATACGCGTAAAACGTGAACAGCAGCAACAAGGATGCAGGGACCGCGAGGGCTAATACGACTCTTTTTGGTGTCAGTTTCTTATTCCAGAGCCAGGAACCTACCAGCACAAAAAAACTGAGCACGCCCCATATCCGCGTCAGCGAAGCCGCGACGCCGTAGAGCGTCGCCTTGCCCGGCGCATCTTTCTTCAAAGCGTAGAGCATCAGTAAGCTTACGAGCATGAAGAGCGGTTCGGATGCGCCGACGCTCCGGTACAAGAACCAACGCGGTGGGAAGAAAAGGAACAACAGGGAGGAGGAAAATGGATCGTGCACCAGTTTGAATCGTGTCGTGAACACGTAAAAAGTGACCACTGCCGCGGCGGAGATCACAAGGTTCGCCACCACCATCGCGGTGAGCGGAGCAGTTACGAGCGAGAAGAGGCATATTACGGACGGGTACCCGGGCAAGTGCGCCGCATAGTACGCGGCCGGCAAGCCAAGCGCACCGTAGATATTGGCGTTCGGGGTGTAGAACGTTTTTGAAACCACGGCGTAGAGCGGTCCGTCGTAGTACCGCTCAATCACGGTAATCCCCGTCGCTGGGAGCTGTACCCCCAGAATGGCGTGAACGTTTAACGCAAAGGGGAGGTACAAGAGCAGAGATGAAACGATGGAGACAGCGACCAGTATAGCGATCTCACTTTTTTCGTTCATCGCCTCATGTTTTGCATTTTCCTATAAACGGCTGGCGATAAGGAAGAACAGACGCTGCCCATGGGCGTTCCCCTTCTGTTGTTTTGCTGATTGTTATTCACGTGCGGCGACAGGGTGTGCGTGCAGCCAACCCGCTTGAGCACGCGGCTCTTGGCTGACTGATGAGCGCTTTGCGCTCTCGCGGACGATGCCCCACGTTGTTCTCGCCTTGCCGCGTCGGTCAAGCTGAAGGGCAGGTGTCCAAAGCCAAGGAGGGAAAACGTTATCTCTGGCTGCGGCGTCCTGGTAAGCGATGTACCGTCCTAAGCGAGGTGAACGATGTTAGGCACACTAGCGCTCATGAAATTGCTGCTGATATTAGGTTTCATAATCGTCTTGATACACGTCCTTGTGTTGGCCGTGACCGTACTGATACACGTTATGGTGTTGGTCCCGCGGCTCCGAAAGACCATGATGAAGCGCAGTTCGTGCTGTCAAAGCGCCTGACTGCTCTCTCATTAACTGGCGCGACTTCCCAAAAGCCGATGATGATGGCGCTTTCTGTAGGCGCGTGGCAAACGGGATACACCGCATTACGCAATTTGCGAACGTTTCAATCACGGCACGAGGATCGTAGCAAATAGGCACATTCTGTTTCCAAACTTATGCTCTTTTTATTGGTTTCTGTAGTGACTCGTTCGGCGTCTCGAACACAGCAAATGGTGAGTCAAACGTTCGTTGACGTGAGAACAAGTATGCGTTAGGAGACCGATACCATATGGCGCAAGCGAGGGATAAGGGCGCCCGTGTTCGACAGGGGCGCAAAGGGCTTGCTGTAGCTGCGATAGTTACGATTGCTGGTATAGCCCTCATCTACGCAGCCAACAACACATTGAGTCCTGCCACCCCGAGCCAAGCACTTGCTGCCTATGTCGGTGTGTTCGTGGTCGCAGCGGGGATACTATATGGCGCAAGCACGCTGCTAGTCCCCGAGTGAGTTAGTTATGTTTCGCAGACCTTCTAGGGTACCTAGAGGGTGAGCTTCCGGGGCAGGTACGTCTCTACACGCCTGCTTGATATGAGGGGGGACTCACCGTCAGATAACGTGCCAGGATATCGTTTATGCACGTCCCGCTAGGTCCTCAGTACAGCCACGCGCCGGTGATCCAAATGAACATGTTCTGGATCGCCTTGCAACTGTGAACAAACGAACATGAGCGCCTCGGACCCTCTCAATTAACAACCTTTTAATACGATCCTCATTTTCTTGCACTTGTTTGATGTTCAGGGGCCTTTAATGAGGATTGAAACATCTCAGATCGTAATTACGACTGAAGAGCGACTCGATAGAGACAAAGCGCGCGCCGTTCGGGGTTTCTTGGGCACGTTATTCAAAGCGGGCCCTGCCTTCCACGGGCACGATGGGAGGGGGCTTGTCTACCTGATCCCGATCCTGGTATTAAATCTGATCGTGGCGGTCAGCGAGGCAGTTGTTACGGGCTTCGTTGTTGAGTATTTGAGCAAGGTCCGGCCCGATCTTATTGTACAATGAAAACTCCACCAAGCTTAAACGGGGCGATCAATCACTTCAGAAACTTTCTGGTATCTGGGGGGGGGCTCACTCTCGCGCTTTTTATTCTGATTCACGGTTTTATTTTTGGGTTCCTATTTCATCTTTATTTGACCACGAACACAGATATTGGCATATATCTTGCGGACGCCTCAAAACTCGCAAGCGGTTTATTGCCGTACCGTGATTTTACCCTCGAATATCCTCCATTGTCTCTGATCTTTTTTGGTTTACCCAGAATAATAACTTCTTCCGATGCGCTCTATACCAAGATTTTCCAGTTCGAACTCCTGGTTTTCGATATTATCGGACTCCTTCTGATATTTGATATCGCCCGTCGGTTACGAGAGGCCCCTTGGAAAGCACTGTCAATTTATACCCTGGCCGTGTTGGCGGTTGGGCCGATCATCATTCAAACGTTTGACATCATCCCGGCCGTCATGACGCTCGCAGCTATCTATCTCTTCTGGCTTGGGAAGCATAATGCCAGCTGGGCCGTGTTAGCCCTGGGCACATTGATTAAGATATACCCGATAGTGATCGCACCTATCTTTCTGCTCATCTATTTCAAAAACCGTCAATTCAAACAAATCCGCGATGGGGCGGTCACCTTTCTCGCCGTTTGCGTGATCACGATCCTGCCTTTTATTATTCTGGGATCTGGCAGCATCNNTTCGGTTCGTTGAATATCGTAAACCCGACGGCCACGGTTCTTGCTAACGTCTCAACCTACATTATGGTGGTCAGTTTGCTGATAATTTACTGGTTTATCTACCGACAGGTGAAACCGGGTAAAAGCCAATTCACCCGTCTCGGTGCTTATGCCTTACTGACACTAGCGACCACGATGGCCACCAGCAAAATCCTTTCGCCGCAGTATTTCGTTTGGCTAATACCCATTTTTCCGCTAATATGCGGCCGATGGCGCACACCGATCTTAGCGATTTTTATTCTCATCGGTGGACTCACCTACGATATTTTTCCCTTGCATTACCCTGAGCTGCAGAATTTTCAAGCCACCGCGGTGGCTATCCTCGTGGCCCGCGACATCCTGTTAGTCCTGCTTGCAGTCTTGGCGGTGGTCTCCTTGAAGCGTATGAAAGCTTCGAATGAGCCATCGGGGCCGCTTAACGCACGGCGTTGAAAGGCTTCTTTGGAGTAGTTGATAAGGGTAAACGGGGTTTGTTTCGAGCGTATCACCACTGCTGTTCCGTATGCCACGATCTCGTGCATGCAGTCGGAATTCTCCGACGAATCAAAATAAGTGCTTATTACGCCGTTAGCACCGGCTGCTTTAGCGTGCTCAACACGTCGATACAAGGCCTCGTCTCTGGTGTGTTGCATTATCTCGACGCACTCGCGAATCTCTCCTCTGAGAGAGCCCTCAACCGAGCGGTGATTTAACGCAGCGGGTCGGTCCACTGATCGCGCTCGCGATACTGATTGTTGCGGGAGCGATTTACTAACTGAGGCGCCGAGCGTGAAGCGTCTTGCGCCTTACATGTCAGTCCGCACGCTGCACAGATCCGTGCGTGTTGGCTTGCGAGAGGAGACTCCGGGCAAAGGGCGCCAGCACAAAAAGCCGGTTAGGAGAGCGTCAAGCGCGAACTATGAGCTCTGTTATCTGCACCAATGAGCGCGAGCAGCATCCCGACGATCTTGAGCGCGTTGATGGAAAAACGGCGCAGTGGTCCCTGAGCGTCGGCTGGTTTAAGCTAAAGATCTTGATAAAAAGGGGGTACACGGTGGAAACGCCGCTGAATTCGGATAGCTAAAGGTATATCCCTGGTACGCGATGCTTTGATACCATCTCCCGTCCCAGTTTGCTAGGAATACGGGATTTTAAAACAACCCCGAAGGATGGTAGCGCAGCTTACCAGTATCGCGCCCAAAAGAACGATAATTTTGATAGCCGCCTGCACAACAAGGGTGTTGACTAGTGTATCTTTCGTGTAGTAATGGACAGCGCGCATTAGCGCGTGAGCCCTATTCTCGACGGAATGGTAAGCGGACGATAGCTCTCTACGCATACGACGTTTGTTATACGATAGGCGTCGCTACATGTGTTTCGGCGCTCGCATAAATCATCTTCCCTAGGTGACGCGCATCTCACGCGCAACGACAACTGAACCACTCTCTGGCTGATCTCGCACGACTCTCGTTAAAATGTCGCACCTTCGAGCTTGACCCCGGAGAGCAAGGCGTACGTCAAGTCGGCGTGTGCCAAGTTTGCCCCTCTGAGGTCCGCGCCGGTGAGATCAGCTCCAGAGACCGCCGCGAAGCGCACGTCGGCGCCGTGCAAATCAGCATCCACGAGAATAGCGCCCTTGAGATTCGAGCTACTAAGATTTGCGTGCGCCAAGTTCGCGCGATTGAGCTGCGCTCTCTCTACCGTTGCACGCTCGAGCGTGACTCGAGAGAGGTCGGCGCCCGTCAGGTTAGCCCCGTAAAGCGTCGTCCGCTCCATAGATGCACCGGCCAGGTTCGCATCGCACAGCGTACTGAAGCTCAAATCGGCAGCGGTAAGATCTGCGTTACGAAGGTCGGCCGCGCTGAGATCGACCCCGCCCAAGTCGGCCTCGCGCAATTCGGCGTTTCGCAAGTCCGCCCTACTCCCGCCTCGCTGCCCCAGCCGCCATTTCTTGTGGCGATCGACGATGGCTCGTATCGCTGCGGCGTCCATGCTCTAAGCCGTTGTTGTCAGAGGGACGCTGCGGTATGCCTGCATGATGCTTGCGAGTAGCGCCAACGCTGGGCCGACGTAGGGCCCCATCCACGTAAGAACCACGAATAAGATGATAAGTGCGCGCCTCATGCTACCCCGTTTCAGCGTTCTCAGCAAGAGTTTCTTTCCCCTGGAAGCTATTCACAGCGCGCCTACGAAAACTCTTATGCGATATCCTGCTCTGCAGCGAACAGCAATCTCACGCCACGCCCACTCGTTAAGCTCTTTGATAATACCGAGTGCCTTTGCGATATGCACCGCGGACATTGTTTGCGATTTTGCCAATCCGCCCCGGCGATCGTGAGCAGCGCTTTCATCATGGTCTCTTCGCTGGGGGCTTCAACAATTCCTGTCCAGTCGTCGGTGCCCATGGTGATGTAGAGGTCTTTCAACTCTGCCCCCGCCGATTTGAACGCATTTTGAGTCATCTCGTACCGTTGAGGCAGGTCATTGATCTTCTCCATTCCTTTTGTGGTCCACGGGCCGCGCCATATATACGTGGCCATAGCAGCCTCACCTCCTCCCTTTGTGCTTCGAATGGGTTAAACCTTTATTAATTAGCCCTTCCCGTACTTAAAGCGCTTCTTTGTGCGCCGCCAAGGCCCTCGTTCCTGCGGCCTAGCACCGTGCGTTGGTGCACTTAGGACATGGGCCGCAGTACGCGGATCACCCACTTTAAGTCTCCTCACCGGTCGCTTTCGTCACCGCGTAAGGCGATTTTGGTGCGAGACACATGTCCTCCCGTTTCGGGAGCTCCTCGGTTCGCCATACACGGATGACGACGAGGCAAAGACTACCTTTTGTACACCCGATTCTTTTGCCGCGATCAAAACCTTCAAGGTCCCGGTGGCGTTGGACTGGTTCGACATCAGCGGGTCATCGATGCTGCGCTGAACGCTGGGAAGCGCTGCAAGATGAAAAACGTAATCATAACCGTCGAAGATTTCTGGCAAATTGAGCGCCGCAACCTCTCCTTCGATCACGTCCGGGCGTGCATCACCCAAGTGATCGATATTCTCCAACTTCCCGGTTGACCGGTTGTCGATTACGATTACGTCGTTTTTTTCGACAAGGGCTTCCACTAAGTGGGAACCAATGAAGCCTAGTCCGCCGGTGACGATTACCTTCTTGCCCTTCATTGCGTTCGCCGATAGCTAAACATCTAACAAGCAGCCCAAACTGACACTGCCCACAGCCCGGGCTATTATGGGTGCGTATAATCGACTGCTCCCTGCGCCTGCATTATACCATCCGCTTCTGTTTTGGAGGTGACGTCCGTAATGCCCATTTCGTTTCGCAGCCAAAACCCACTCACCATGACGTCATTGTAGAGACAGTGATAGTTTTCGCACGGCCTCTTTGCCCTCACGCTGCCCTCGCACACGTCGAGGAACGAATAGAACCCGCGAAGGAGCGTCACGTTTCTCTTCCATCGCGAGCAAAAAGCTCTCTCCTGTTTGTGTGTGCGTGCCCACGTTACTTCACCCCGCAGTTCCGCTTGTCGGCGGTCTCTCTCGGCGCGATAGAGCTTCACCGCTTGTTCTGCTCGTTGACCGAGCAGCGCCGCGAGGGCGTCTGAAGCCGCCTCGCTCACGTCGTCGTGCGCGTCGGCCAACGCATCGATAAGCGGTTCGACCGCCCTGCTGTCCCCCAACGCTCCGAGGGCTCGGGCGGCCTGCGTGCGGACGACGTTATCGGCGTCGTCGCGCAGCACCCGAATAAGCGGTTCGACCCCCACCCGAACGCCGAGCGCTCCGAGGGCGCCCGCCGCCGCGTAGCGAACGTTTGCACCGGCGTCGGCGAGCGCTCGAACGAGCGGTTCAACCGCGCGGCCATCGCCTAACCGGCCTAGCGCCTCTGCCGCCCGCGCGCGAACAGTCAGCGCCTCATCACGGAGCGCGTTCGTGAGCGGCCATACGGCCCTCAAATCTCTTAGCTCGTCAAGGGCCTGTGCCGCCCGATAGCGAACCGTCGCGTCCTCATCCTTGAGCGCGATGATCAGTCCCTTGACGTCTTTTTGATCCTTCATCTCGTCAACGTTCGGTGCAGGCACAACAGCCACCTCTCATCGCGCGTTAGGTCGCAGTGATCTAAGAGGGATTGGGGCGCCCTTGTTAAAACCGTTGTGCTTGAGAAGCGTCGAGTCGGCGCGTTGACACGCCGAAAAGGCAAAAAGTGAGGAGTTACGTTACTCAAACGCACGGTAGACCAACGACACACGCGCGTGCGGCTTACGCCGCGCGGCGCTCGAGTCGGGAACGCTTGACTGTGTCGTTTCACGGCAATGGGAAGGTGGACGGTTTGGGGCCCCCTGGAGATACCGATACACAAACGCTCGCCGTCGCGGATCGAACGCTCGTGCTGATCGTCGTCGCGCTTGCCTCCTTCCTCACGCCCTTTGACGTGTCAGCCGTGAATATCGCGCTTCCGTCGATCGCAGGCGAGTTCGCGATGGACGGCGTCACACTCGCCTGGGTCGCGACCGCGTACCTCCTCACCCTGGCGATTTTTCTCGTTCCGTTCGGCAAGTTCGCCGATATTTATGGCCAAAAGCGCGTCTTTACCTACGGGGCGATCCTCTTTGCCGTTGCGTCATTTCTCATCTCGCTCTCATTTTCAAGCACGTCGGTTATCGCATTTCGCGCGTTCCAAGGCTTCGCGGCGGCTATGATAACCGGCACGGGCGTTGCCATCCTCACGTCAGCGTATCCAGCGGGCGAGAAGGGGAAAGCGATCGGCATAAGCGTTGCCGCCGTCTATATCGGTCTATCGGTCGGCCCGTTCCTCGGCGGTCTCATGACACAGTACGTCGGGTGGCGAAGCATCTTTTACATCAATATCCCGCTGGGGATCTTCATTGCCCTCGTGAGCGTTCGCAAGCTTAAGGTGGAGTGGGCCGACGCGCGGGGCGAACGCTTCGACCTCGTCGGGTCGGTCGTCTATGGGATCGCCCTGTTCTCATTGGTGTTCGGTCTTACGCAGATTCCCGCGTTGAGCAGCCTCGGGCTCATCGTCTTTGGGGTCGTTGCGGCCACGTTGTTTGTTGTCTGGGAGATGCGGGTGCAATTTCCCGTGTTCAATGTCAATCTGCTAATCAGGAACCGGGCGTTCGCCTTTTCAAACGTGGCCGCGCTGATCAGCTACAGCGCGACGTTTGCCGTAACCCTGTTGCTGAGCATCTACTTGCAGAGCGTGCGGGGATTCAGCCCTGAAATAGCGGGTGTCATTCTAGTAGCACAGCCCATCGTGCAGGCTGCCGTGTCGCCGGTGGCGGGACGGCTCTCGGACAGGGTGGAACCGCGGGTCGTCGCCTCGATCGGCATGGGAATGACCACGGTCGGTCTCGCTCCTTTCATTTTTTTGACGGCAACGACGCCCATACCGCTGGTCATCGCGAGTTTGGCCATTCTCGGATTCGGGTTTGGACTATTCTCGTCGCCGAACACGAACGCCGTTATGAGCTCTGTTGAAAGCCGCTTCTATGGCCTCGCATCAGGAACGGTCGCGACCATGCGCACGATTGGGCAAGTCGTGAGCGTGGCTCTCGTTGAACTGATCTTCGCGCTGATCATCGGGCAGGAAGTGATTACGCCGAGCTCGTCGCAGCTGTTCCTCCAGAGCAATCAACTCGCGTTTTTGCTCTTCACGGTGCTCTGCTTCTTCGGCATCTTTGCGTCGCTGGCGCGCGGGAAGGTGCGGTAGCGCGCGCAAAAGAGAATCTCTGCGCCGTTTCTGAAAAAAAAGCCTAAGCGACGCTCACATGGAAATCAGACTACGCAAAGTAACTCGCGCTCGACCGATCAAAATCTTCTACGAGCTTGATTTTGAGATCCTTCGGTTGGTACGAGACGTTCGGGTACGCGAGGTGCGGGATGAACCGCTCGGTATTTGCCGCGAGAAGGGTCGCGGGGTGCTCGTCACCGAAGGCGTTCTTCGTAATCGCGTGGACGCGCTGTCGGACGACGCGCTCGCTCAGGTAGCCCAACGAGTGCAGGTACTCGTGGAGCTGCACGTGAAACACGTAGGGCTTCCACAGCGTGGGGTCAGTCTCCTTGAGCCGCTGCAGCGGCACCTGGTTCATGACGATGATGTTCGAGCCGACCGGGTAGAATGCGCCGAAGAAGCCGTTTGGTTGGTTGCCGAGGTTGGCCAAGCCGAGCATTATGCCGCCTCTGCTCATGCCCGTTGACTTCTCGACGGTTGCCTTGACCACTTCGAAGATATCCGACAGCGTCTCAGCGTTTTCAAGAAATTTGATTAAATATTCGTCCATAGCGCTCCGTTGATGACAGTGTGCAAAGGGTATCGTAACTAGATGTCTTTAGATATATATTAAGATATAATGGTACTTAAGCATTTCACAACGAAAGTGCGGTGCGGACGGGCGGCTTTCAGGACAAGTCTGATTCACGAACGTAGCGAGCAAACGCGCGGTTTACAATCCGGTGGCAGCGCCTTCGCGGAGCGGTGTGCTCCGGTCGACGTGACATCACCATACGTTTGAGTGGACCCTGTGCTCGCTGAACCTGTTTTGTGCTGGCGACTCTTCTGCCGGATGGCCGACCACCACAAATGCCAGCGGAATCACCCCTTCGGGGAGCTGGCAGTGCTTGGTAAATCCTGCCACGTGCCCGTCCATCGGATAGACGCCGGTCCATACGGCTCCCAATCCAAGCGCGCGAGCAGCAAGAAGCAGGTTCTGCGTCGCCGCTGAACAGTCTTGCACCCAGAATTCCGGAACGATGACGTTCCTCGTATCAGCGCAGACGAGTATNNTCAAGGAGCTTTTGTGTCGTCTCGGCATCAATTTGCTCGTCTGTGTATCGTCGAACACTTCTTCGCGTCAGAATAGCTTCTAATGCATCCATATTTTTGTTCCTCCACCCGTCATTTGCGTGCGCTTGGATGGCATCATGTGCGTCGCGCCGCAGTGAATGCTACTTTCGCCGTCAGGCTCATCAGCAAGAGTCACTCAGAGTACTTGCAACGGCCTTTGCTTCGGTCGTCCGCTGATACTCGTAACTCTTGAAGCCTAGCGGTCCGTGGTGCTTGTGAGTTCACGCGTTCGCTTCAATCGTGGAACCGAGTTTAGGCGGTTTTTCTTCGTGACTTCGTAAATGCAGGCGAATTCTGCGCTTCAAACACACACGCAGCGCCATCGGCGCAATCGTTCAACTTCGTTTCAAACACGTGGGTGACGGCAGAAAACGTTACCTCTACAAAGTCAATGCCCTTTGAAGTCAACTTCACGAGGTGAGAAAGGGATTCGTGGCGCTGCTCGATAATTCCCTTGTTCATAAAATAGCTGACTACAGACACGCACGTGTGGTGATCGAAACCCAGTTTTCGTCTGATCGTACGAACGTCCCCGCAGGTGCAGGTGTCGCCCTGCGTCACTGAATAGAGCGTATGGATAAACTGGTCTTGCTTGCATCGCAAGTCGTCCAGGTGCCGTGTCATAACCTCTCCTCTGTTATGCATTTATGATTCATTCCAAAGCTAAAATAACTTCGTAAGGGAAAAATGTTAATACACTCTGCTAGCCGAATCCTTCAGCCAAACGCTTCTCGCGTCTCGAAATCTCGGTATTGTGGTCGCGCTGCGAGCTTTGGCGTAGATCGGCTGCTTCCTAGCGTCGCGCGAGCGCGTTGTGCAATCGGGGGCACTAACGTGATGACTTGCTTAGGTGCAAGATCGAGTGCATGCCGGTGTCGCGCACTTCTCGAACCGTATTCCGCCATCTCCGGGATAAGGGTCGCGATGATCGTGTTTACCGTAGCGGATATCCGCAGGAATCCCCTTAGGAAACGCTTCGCACGTGGTCCTTGAGTTCGGGCACCGGTGAGCGCATTGAAAGCAGCGCGGAATATGGGCGAGTAGCATCTATGATCCCCATGCGTTTTAAAGCGCACGACGTCAATGAAGCCTCGCCGAGAGCGTGGCGAAATAACTCGGAGCGAGCGGTACCTCGTCTTTGGATAATAGCTCAAGCGCTCAAGCGGCCGCTTGCGCTGCGTCGAGTTTGATCTTCGGTAGCAACGCAGCCGGTTTGAAAAGCGGCACATAAGCTTATAACCCCCGCGCTGTAATCTCGCCTATATGTGGATCGGTAAGTCAGTTCGCCTTGAGCGTATTTTTAACCGCGACACGAGCAATACCATCATCGTGCCGATGGACCACGGCGTCAGCGTAGGCCCCATCAGAGGCCTTGAAGATCTCCGCATCGCCGTCAACAGGGTCGCCGAGGGCGGGGCCAATGCCGTGCTTGGGCATATCGGCCTGGCAAAACACGGTCACCGAGGCTATGGTCGTGACGTCGGGCTGATAATGCATCTCTCAGCAAGCACCTCGCTTGCTCCCGATCCAAATCGCAAGGTGCTTGTAAAGACCGTTGAAGAGGCCATCAAATTTGGCGCGGACGCTGTCAGCGTTCACGTGAACGTTGGGGCGCAGAATGAATCTGAAATGCTCGCCACACTTGGACATATTTCGGAACGGTGCGACTACTGGGGCATGCCTCTGCTTGCGATGATGTACCCGCGAGGCGAGAATGTCGACGATGAACACGACGTTGAGCACGTGAAACTCGCCGCGCGCGTAGGCGCGGAACTGGGGGCCGATATCGTCAAGACGAACTATACGGGCGAGGTCGACACCTTCAAGGAAGTCATCGCCGGATGCCCCGTGCCGGTCGTGGTCGCAGGTGGCCCGCAAATGGACACTGAGCTCGAGCTGCTGCAGATGGTGAGAGATTCGATCGACGCAGGGGGGCGTGGCGTCGCGATAGGCAGGAACATATTTCAGGCGAAGGATCCGACCAGCTTAGTGAGAAAGATTGCGCGCGTGGTGCACGAGGGTTACGACGTCGACGAGGCCGTACGACGGTAGCCCTGCGCCGCTGTTCAACTCCAACGACCGTCCCGCTGTTTTAGGATGGCCACACCCGCCGACGGTTAGTAGATTCGTGGAGGACGCTCGTTTTTTTACAGTCTTAAGCAGCTGCTGCCAACACGAGTTCAGTCCAAATACTGGCTGACGAATCGCTTAAGCCATGTTTTTGCACCAGAGAGCGTCAGCAACGTAAGGATGCCTTCCGATACACCTCGCCGCAAAGCCGCCCGAGTGAGGAGCCACAACAACGCGAAGCGCGCGACGTGACGCTCGAGGATAGCGACCATCCGGGTGGTCGCCCAGGTGGCAACGATCGTGATCCATAGGAAGGCAAGAGCAAAGAGACTTAACGGGAACGAAATGAGTCGGTCGATAAACAGCGTACCAACAATGCCGACAGCGAGAAGAATTGACGTCGTGCGCCAAAGCGCAAATCGGCGTTTTCGGCCGCGCAGCATCTGGTCGATGAACCCGTCTATAATCTGCTCTCGGTACTCAGGGGTTTCGTTTACCGCCATAATGACGGCTTCGAGGTCGTCAGAGACTTGGCCGGCTTGCATACTAAACGATAGCACAGGGATGTATATATACGCACCTTTGGTGGACTGCGACGGACTACCGCCTTCTGCTCATGACGTACGCGACGATTACCAGTCCGACGACAGCGAAGGCGACCTCGAAGCCGGGTATCAGGCTTCCGCTCTTGGCTGCAGCGACGGTCGGGTTGCCGATTTGGATGGGAATCGTTCGATTTTCGCTCGTCAGGTTTCCGCTGGTCGCGTGGAAGTTAAGGTCGTAGTTGCCTGAAGCGCCACTCGCGGCGGTGATATTCACCAAGAAGACCGCTGTTGAATTGGATGCGATATCAGAGGCGCCTCCGTTGTCGACGCTGATGTCTTTTGGCAGGTCTTGGAAGACGAGGTATGTGGAGCTTGCGGTGTCGGCGCCTCGGTTCAGCACCGTAACATTGACCGCGACGGTGCCGTTTTGGTAGGAGGGCGCAGAGATTGCAGTAATGGTTAGCGTGGTGTTGCTCTTCGTGGCGTTCGTTTCGTTCAAAATGTTCGTCGCTTGGGTGGCATTGCTCGTGGCATTATTGCCTTGGGTCGCGTTGTGACTCGATATGGTTAAATTCGCCTGGGTCACTTGGATGTAGACCTGGCCGACGGCGCCCTCGGGCAAGTTTGGCGAGAGCTGCACATTCCAACCGACGAGGCCGTGTCCGAGCAGCATCTCAGCAGGTACCGCGGTGTCGTTTGGATTGTCGGTGAGGCCACTCAAGTCCGCCGTTACGTGCGTTTTCATCTTCTGCTGATCGAAACTGGCGTTCGAGGCACTCCACGTCGACGGGTCGCCACTATGACAAAGCGCGCAGTTGTTGAGGACGTCTGCCTGAACCTGAACGAATCCGGCGGGGCTGATGCGAGTAGTGGCCTTGCCGTCCACCAGGAACGAAATCTGCGGGGTCGCCGGATTGGTGATAGTGACGGGGGCGACCTTGGGGGTGGAGTTGTCTGAATCGGTCACCCGAATCAGGTACTGGCCTGTCGTGAGGTTGTCCGGCGGGACCCAGCGGTACTCGATTGCACCGCTCGTGCCTTGGATCATGTTGTTCGTGCCGCCGTCTTTGACAACTGCGATGGACGTCCACACACTTCCATCATCGTCGATGCCGTTTTTATTCGCGTCATAGTAGTACTCGATCTTTGCCGTATCGCCTGGCTTGCCGAGATTGGACTGCACGATCACCGCGCCTCCGGCATTGACCTGCTTCTTGTCAACAGAAACCATGGTCGTCGCGGCGATCGGTGCGGCAACAAAGGCAGCGACAAGCGCGGCGACTATGAAAATAGGTATACACCAACGTACGCGCTCTCTCTTCATGAGAATCACATCGCAAAAACGGTCGGCTCAGCCCCGGACGCATAGTGAAACGTGTAGCTATAAAAACGCTTCGAACTTGACGTATCGGCGCACACGCGAGCTAAGGGCTATTCTTGGCTGCGTTTGGCTGCGCCCTCTGGGTATCCGCGAGCACGTGGTCAATGCGCTGCATGGCGTCGACGGAGTTATCCCACAGAAGCTCGAAGCTGGCCTCGAGATATTGTGCATATTCCGGGCTATTCGTCCAGAACGCGGTATCAGCTGCGTCTTTTCCGTGGCGGAGCGTATCAAACGTTATGGTCGTCAGACTTTCGTGGCCGTCGGCGACGAGAAAACGCATCCCTGCGTAGTCGTCGTGGTGGCGGACCTCGATGCCCCCTGNNAGCCCGCTTAAAGAGAGTATTGGAATGCCGCCGAGTGACGAAATGAATGAGACGCGTTCTTCGGCGGCCTTAACAAGCTGCTCCATGGAGGCGAGCGTGCTAGAACGGCCCTTAATCACTTTAAACGTGTAAAGGGCGTTCGCGAGGGCGTCACTGGACAAGTACTCGTGTGCGAGCTTTGACACTTCATCGCGATTCTCTTCCATCCAGCGAAGCTCATACGCGTGGCGCATCATAGCGGCCTCGAGCGCCGCCTCGATTGGAACCGCCGCGTATTTTGTCGGCTTCTCGACCGACTCTTCGACCATCCCTTTTTCAGCAAGCGTTTCTAGGATCCGGTACACGTCGACGCGATAGCTGTGCAGCAGCTTGGCCAGCTCGCCCGTCGTTTTCGGACCGTACTTCAGCAGCAATGCGTACAGGTGAGCCTCTTTCGCGCTGAGGCCAAAAGCTTCAAGCTTTTCAATCAGCGCCTGCTGCATAAGCCGCACTACGTGACGGTTTGATTTATCCCTTTGGGTCGCGTCGGCACGACATTGCGCGAGGGGGGCCCCCTACCTGCGTCGATAGCCCAACAGCACTACGGTTGGGGCGGGGCACTTGCTAGTGATACATCCTGACCACCCGATAGCCACTGGCAGTCTTTGACTGTAATATATGCCAGGTAATGCATCTGGTACTGGGCCTGGTCGGTCTTTACAGAGTCGTCGTTGTCGGGCGCCCCGGACTTGGCATATCCGTCCATCCGCTTGAGGAAAGCGCTATTTAGGGTGGCAGCCGCGCTGCTATACTGGCCGAGCCTGATCTGCAATGAAGCAGTGCCCAGCGTGGCGAGGAGTGCGACTCTGGCGCCTGGCGCAAACGCAGAGTTGGGAAGGGTAAGCAGATCTTTGTTCAGTTGGTCAGCAACGGCAGAGAGTGCGTGTTCTGGAGCGGCACAAAAACTATAGCGCAATGCGTCGTTATGAGCTGCAGGATCGAATGAGATTCTTAGTGCGCAGGGTCCGGCACTCGTGTCTAGGTTTGGCCTTGGCTTTCGAACCGCAGAGGGGTCAAATGGACGATATTGATTGGGCGCTCTTTGACATTGGCTCTATCCCGCTTCGCCGCTGCTCGCTGTGTCACCATCAGGCTAAGTTCGATGCCTCCGCGACGGGGAACTACCGCTGCGCGCGTCTGAAGCAATGGACGTCTCCGATGTTTGAGTGCCCGTTCTGGGAAGTACCAGAGGACTGGAGAGAGTGGTATGCTCATTGTACGGCTCTCAGGGTACAGAAGAGCTGATGCTTTGGGGTATCGTAAGAACGGCCGACCGATCAGGGCCGTTGAACCTTACGCTAGAAAACGATTGCCAAGCGCAGGTTGAAAAGTCTATAGCACGCCCTTTGTGCTTCGGACACCCTCTCTGGGCTGTAGCGCATCACTCAGTGCGACGCCCAGCGCTTTGAATATGGCCTCGATCGTGTGATGATCATCCGTGCCGTAGGCGTTCACGTGGATCGTTAGCATGGCGTGCGAGGCAAGCGATTGGATGAAGTGCTTGACCAAGCTGGCGTCGACTCCGTCAACTCCGGAGGCGATTGTGGTATTAAACACGACATAGCTCCGCCCGGCTGCGTCAACGGCGATGGTGGCAAGCGAATCGTCCATAGGAATGGAAGCGCTCCCGAAGCGTCGTATCTCAGGCGCATCTGCGATCACCTTTTTAAGTGCCATCCCGAGCGCGATGCCGGCATCCTCAACGACGTGATGGGGATTGCCGTCGCTTAGCACAGTAAGGCGTATCCCTATGCCGCCGTGCAAAGATAACGCCTCGACCACGTGCGTAAAAAACGGCACGCCGGTGTCAATGGCTCTTTCGGAAGCATCATCGAGATTAAGATGAAGGTCAATTTTGGTCTCTCTAGTCTTTCTCGCGACGTCAGCCGTGCGCATATTCATCATATACCCTAGAAGTCGCTCACTATGTTAAACGCTTCGTTGAGCGTGAACTTGCCGGTGTATATTGCAGAGCCGATCACAACGCCGGCTGCGCCCGTCTGAGCAACCGCTCTAATATCATCCAGAACGCCGATGCCGCCAGACGCGATGACTGGGATGTCTACGTATTCCACGAGAGCGCGGATGACGTCGCTACGTACCCCACTCATCCTCCCCTCCGTTTCCACGTCCGTAAAGAGCAGTGAACCTGCGCCTAGCTCTTGAAAGAGCAGGCCGAGCTCCTGTGGCCTCAAGCCGGAGCTTCGGGTCCAGCCCTCAATGACCACCTCACCGCCCCGCGCGTCGACGGCCACCATAATGGATTCGCTGCCAAACTCACCACTCATGCTGTGGACAATGGTCGGATCTCGTACAGCAGCGGTGCCCAGAATCACCCTGTTTGCGCCGATCTGAAGCAAATCAGCGACGTCTTCATAGGCGCGAATCCCGCCGCCAACCTCGATAAACGCGTCGAGTTTTGCTAGCTTATAAATAAGCTTCAGGTTCCGCGGTTTCCCGAATGCGCCATCAAGATCGATGATGTGAAGGCGGTCAGCGCCACTATTGATCCAGTGTTCTGCGACAGCAACCGGGTCGTCAAGCGAAACGAGGACATCATCAGGAACCCCTCCGACAAGCTGGACACAGCGACCATTCTTAATGTCAATGGCAGGAATAACCTCGAATGGCACGATTTCAGCACATCCCTACGATAAGTCAATGCACTCGGTCTGTTTTGTATCGTATTAACTGTTTGTTAGCACGCACTGCTTGCCACAACGAGTGCGTAAAGCGATCAGGTGCCTTCTTATCTGAACTGAGCTAGCGATCAGAAGGTGAACCGTAATACGTGGTGAGCCGAAACGCAATCAGCAAGACCACCAAGAGCTGCTTTGAGTCGAACGCCAGGGGGCAGTTCGGACTGCGTCTTATCTGTTAGAGGTTGCGGACGCCATATTCGCAAGCTGTTCTAGCACGACGATTGCGGCCTGCTTGTCGAGCGGCTTGTTATCATTTCCGCATTTCGGGGAGTAGATACACGCCGGGCATCCGACGTCACAGGAGCACTCTGCGACAAGCTCACGGGTGACGGTGAGAATTTCAGCAATTAGCTCTGCGGCTTTTTCCGCCAGGCCGATCCCCCCCTCAAAACCGTCGTAGATGAAGATCGTCGGAGCAGCGGTATCTGGGTGGCACGTGGTCGAAACGCCACCGATGTCCCACCTGTCGCACATAACGTGCAGCGGCATCATAGCGATCAGCGCGTGCTCGGCGCCGTGCAGACCGCCGCCGATGTCAAGCTGCTCATTTGCCACGTGCGTGACGGCCTCATCCGGGACCATGAACCACAGCGCCATCGTGGTGAAGCGGAGCGGCGGCAAATCAAGGCTCTCGATTCCCACGACTTGATCGTAGCGGAGCGTCTTGTATCCAACGTACTGCTCAACGACTTCGACGATGCCGAATGACACCACGAGCGCACCGTGAGCCCTTTTTTCGAGTTCTTTGACGATCCGAAGATCAACGGTTTTCATCGGTTCTGTGTGGTAATCCACGTTTTTCTTGCTCACAGAAACGATGCGGTTGGTCAAATCGAGCTGTTCGACGACGTAGGTCTCACCTTCGTGAAGCAGCACCGCCCCCGAGTGAGCCTCTCGGTATGCGCGAGTCTTGTCGAGCGTTTCGAGGAGCCGCCCCTCGCAGAGCACTTTGAATATCTGAGAGGAAAGCGCGTTTAGGGGAACCGCCTCGGTGGCCCTGCCCCTGCCCGAGTACACCCACCCATTTGAAGTGTCCTCGGCCAGGCCTTGTCGCTGCAGCTCCTCAAGCGATTCTGAGAGGAGACCAGGAAAGTACGCTGCGTCGTCAGGTAGCCGAAGCGGCAGCTCGGCAGCCGCGCACAAGACGTGTCCGAGCGTGATGTACTCGTTTGATAGATCGATAATGGCGTGCTCGTGCGGCCCTCCGAACAACGCGCTAGGATGCTTCATAAAGTACTGGTCGAGTGGGTCGTGAAATCCGACAAGGGTCGCGAGCGACTCGTCCTGCCCGCGGCCCGCTCGCCCCGCTTGTTGCCACGTCGAAATGATCGTGCCAGGATACCCTGCCATGATAACCGCGTCTAGGCCACCGATGTCAATGCCGAGCTCGAGTGCGTTCGTCGACGTTACGCCTGCCAAGCTGCCGCTTCTTAAGCGCTCTTCGATCCGGCGCCGTGTCGATGGCAAGTAGCCGGCCCGATAGGCTGCAATCCGGTCGGCGAGCAACGGTGTCGATTCCTTAGCCTCATTTTTTGCCCAAAGGGCGATGAGTTCTGCCATCTTTCGCGACGGTGCGAAACACAGAGTCTGCAGCTGGTTCCGCATAAAGAGGAGGAATAGGTCTTTGGCTTCCTGATGGGCGGACCGTTTCCCGATGCCGTCAGCGTACGGGTTGTACAGAATGAAATACTTGCGCTCTCTCGGGGATCCATCGTCAGCTATGAGGGTGAAGCTTCTTGCGGTCAGCTTCTCGCCAAATTCAATCGGATTTGCAAGAGTCGCAGTGGAGATGACAAACTGCGGCTCAGATCCGTAATACGCGCAGAGTCGCTGCAGGCGCCGTATCAAAAGGGCGACGTTTGACCCAAAGACCCCACGATACACGTGTGCCTCGTCAATGACGATAAACTTCAAGTTCGCCAAGAATCGCTGCCACTTGTAGTGCCACGGCAAGACGTGATGGAGTTCATAGGGGTTGCTGATCACGATCCTCGCACTCGTTCGAATCTTTGGCCGCTTATGGGGGGGTGTGTCTCCGTCGTAAACGCTTGGATTAACACGTACGCCGCTAATCAGTTCGAGCTCTTGAAGGGCCTTCAGTTGATCGTTCGAGAGCGCTTTCGTTGGATAGAGGTAGAGCGCAGTCGCGTTATGCTCGCGGTCGAGCTTCTCAAAAATGGGTACGTTGAATGCGAGCGTCTTGCCGGAAGCGGTGGGAGTTGCGATAACTATATCCTTGCCTTCGCGCAGCGCGGCGCGCGCTTCGATCTGGTGACGGTACAATCGAATGCCCTTTTTGCGCAAGTAGGCCTGCACGCTTGGTGCAATCTCGTCGGCCGTTCGAGCGAAGATCGGATCTCGGGCAGACAACACTTCGGTGTGCGCAACCTTGCGACTGAACATTGGGTCGCTTTGTAGGATTCGCAGAACGTTCTCGACAGATATGATTAGCCCTCACAAATCTTGGAGAAAATGTGTGCTAGCGCGATTAGATCATGTCTGTTGTGGTCGATAATGGCGAGTAACGGCCCGGCGTTCTTTGTGCGCAGATAGGTCTCATAGAATTCCGGTACCAACGCGCTAGGAATATCTGAGTGACGAGCGCCTATGACGTGTTTTTCCAATGAGGTCAGCTTGAAGTCAGGAGTTAGCCCTCGCCACCTTCGTCGCGCGAACTGGAGCATGTCGAAGTGAGCCCGCTGCAGATTGCCGTGGATCCGGTAGTAAGCGAAGCGTTGCTCAAGGAAAGGAACGTCAAAAGCTCTCCCGTTGAACGTTACAAGAGCGGTGCTTGCGTTAACGTGGGAAAGCAGCGCTGCTAGTGCCGCCGGCTCTTCGCCCACGTTCCGCGCAACGTACTGGCTGACGGTTAGGGTCTCGTCGACCGCCGCAGCAACGCCTATGATTATGATCGGGCTTGCGAAGAGGCCAAGACTCTCGACATCCACAAAAAGCAACTGGTCTGGCGTATAAAAGCCTGAGGTCTGCAGCGCGAGCGGATAGGATCTCGGAAACCTTCTTCCAACCCATTCGATTAATTCACCCGAGTTGCGCGTTTCGACAAGCTCTAAGAAGTGGAGCGCCTGGGCCCCAAAGCGGTCGTGCTCGACGAGATCAGCGATGCTACGGTAGCCACGCTCCTTCAACGCGTGCTCGGTCGTCTCTCTAATACCGGGGAGGAGCTTGAAATCTGATAATAGCCTCTCTTTGGCTTGTTTTGGAGGTATCGTATGTATGCCTACCCTCGCTTCCGTCTGTACGCGGTAACACGTCCCGCGCTCAGTGACGAGTTCGGTCCCAGGGGTCACCTCTTCGAGCGATTTTCCGTCGTGCTTTTCGATTAAAGCTCGCTTGAGCGTAAGTGCTTGCGCGTAGTCGCTGTTGCCTGCGGGGTAGAAAAGTGCGGGAATGAACTGAGAAGAACCCCCCCTCGCTCCGTCAGCAGCGTTGCTCGCTTGATCTACGCGAGACTTAATCCGCGCACCGACTCGCCTGAGCTTCTGATCGTCGTGCCCTTCAATCAACACAACAGCGTATCCCCTTCAGGTTGCGAAACGTGCCAAAACACGGTCAGCTGACCTATTCAGAAAGGAGTGTCTGCAAACTTAAGCCTTTGTTGCCGCACCGCCAGCCTCAACAGCACACTCGTGGCGAAGCTCTCTACTACCTGTCTTATCAAGTCTCGCTTCGATGGGATCGGAGTCCTCCTCATCTGCTTTCGCGAGAACATCCATCACCGGTGCAAGCATTATTATACGTGCACGAGAAGCCCTCTTAGGGGTTAGTTCGTGGAGGAATGTCAGATCGTTATCAGGAGAGATGATGCCGGTTACTACATCGCAACGTGTCCGACCTTAAAAGGTTGTCACTCATACGGCACAACTCTCGAAGAGGCATTGGATAACATCAAGGAGTGTATTCAGCTGTGCGAGCAAGAGCTTGAGGAGGAGGGACAGAACTGAAGCTGATCCCGAGCTGCGAGCAAACGGGCGCCGCCGCGGCACACAGCGAGAAGTTTCCGTTAATGAGCGGCGGCGAACTCGTCAAGTTCCTGGAGTCCTTAGGTTATCGTGTCACTCGTAAGCGCGGTTCACACGTTCGGCTAGTTTCGGAGGCCGGCCAGGCAACTACGATACCGATACACGCTCATCGCCAGCTTCCAAAGGGGTTGCTGCACGCCATCATTCACGAGCTGAAAATGACCAGGACCGATTTTTTCAAGATGTGGGCGTGTTACGAAAAGACGTAATTATCGAGCACTTAGAGCTACTGGCGTGTTTTTGGTTCAGGGCGCTGTGCAGCAAATCGCCGGAGCAGCCGCGAACCGCCAGACAGTGACTTCTTTAACTGCGACGCCACGTAAAGACTCTTGTTTCAAGTCAGGTTTATATTCTAGTAAGTCAACACAGTATCGATTTTTTACAGGCCCTTTAGTCTGGGGGGAAACGGAACCTGACCTCAGAAGTTCAAACCTGCTTTTCCCCCCCAGGCCCTAGTTTTTGTAGCAGAGAGAACGGCTGTTCTTCTCCCGGAGTAAGCGTAAAGCTCGAGGTTTGCGGCAGCGACAGGGCAGTCGTGGGCGCCAGGAAATCTTGGTTGGCTTCAGTTTGACAAAACTAAAGGCAGCAGGCTTGACCAATCAAGATGTGTCGTTGTGGGGTCCGAGCAGTCCATCCTTTGAGAATTGACGCAACGTCTCCACGATTGTATCGTGTAGCGTTGGGTCTATGGAACAAACGAGGGATAGATTAGTGGCGGTGACTGGGGCATCTAGTGGGCTACCATCACCCGCCGTGACGAATCCGTGCGATTCGCGCACGATGAGCTGCGCGGCGGCAATGTCGTAACTGCTCAGGCGATCCCGGGTATCAACCACTGCGTCGAGCGTTCCCGAGGCGACCTGACACAGGTCGTAGGCAATGCTTCCGAAAATCCGCACGATGCAGCGCTTTTCGAGCTCGATGAGTCCACGTGGAATGCGCGCTACTCCATAAGTGTATCCAGCGACCACGGGCTTCCTAGGCCTAGGGCTTTTTTTCGTCACGAGCGGCGTCGCGTTGAAGAGCGCGCCGTCGCCTCGTTTGGCGGCATATGCGTCTAAGGAGTTTGTGACTACTGCGCCCATAGTGATATCACTCAAGGTGACGTCGTCGGTTTTTGGTGCGTAGGCGAGCGACGAGCAGAAGTACGGAAAACCGATAGCGACGTTGGTGGATCCGTCGACCGGATCGAAGATGAACGTGCACTGCGGGTCTTCTCCAATGGTACGGTCGCCCCACTCTTCTGAGACAATCCGCGCGCTGATCTCTCTGGCGAGCAGCTCTTCTTGCAGCGTTTGCTCAGCAACGAGATCGAACCTCCGCGTCACGTCGTGCTCTTTATGCTTTGTTATCGCGGAGAACTCTGTCTCCGTTTTGACGAACGCAAGCACGGACTCCATTGCCCGCGTAGCCATTGCCACAATGCTATCAAGTTCCATCAAAAAGTCGCCTTATCTCCTGCACGATGACTTCGGCTGCCTCGATCGGCGTAACGCGCTCGCTGTCTACGGTCAATTCCGGGTCTTCGGTCGTTTCGAATGCTACATTCACCCCAGGCACGGCAGCCCCTCTCGTGTGTGATTTCTCATAAATGCCCGATGGTGTGAACTCTGTCACCCGATGTGCCTCGCGCTGCACGCACGTATCAAGCGAACAGCTGACATAAACTTCGGCGAAGCGGGGTAAGAGTCTACGGGCGAGATCGCGATAGCGTTTTCGGTTTGCCGTCGCGTCAATGATAACGTTCACCCCGCACTCGGTAAGTACCTTCGCCGTGTACGCGAGAAACGCGTAGACGATATCGCGTTCCTGCTCTGAATACGTTGGCTGGGGAGTGACGATAGTCCTAATCTCGTCAAGTTGCAGTGTTTTCAGCCTTTCTTCCTNNACGTTCCGGTAGTCGAACGTTTCGACTTCAAGCACGTTTCGCACGAAGTTGAACAGCCTCTGTCGCACCTGCTGATCGATGTTCGGATACCAAATGGGGCTTGCCACAACAAGCCCTCTGAAAGCATAGAATGGTTGTATAACTTCAAGGAGTTCGTGATCTTGCGTCTCCTGCAGGTAGTTTCGCATGAACGAGTCAAACAGCGTCTTGAACTCTCTTGCCAACTTCCCGTACTTCTGTATTGAATAAAAGAGATAGTTCACGCTCAGCGACGTCACGTCATCGGCTGCTTCTCCGAACTCTCCACGGCTCCTATCGAGAACGGTAAAATCAGTGCCGTCTCTGAACATGATGTTCCACGGGTGATAATCGCCGTGGACCACGCAAAGCCGGTGCGCGCGGTCTTTTAGCGCATATCGCCAATCAATGCAGCGCTTTTCGAGTAAACGGAAATCATCTTGCGAAAATGCGTCGAAGCTATTCGGGTAGCTGTCGATCAGGCCCATAATGAGCTCGCCGTGCCCTATGAGCTCGCGTATGCGGCGCGTGTAGATAACAGGTTCATCGCGTTTCACCCCGTGTATAGCGACGAGGTAATTTGAGAGCGCTTCGGCACGGGCCACATCGAGATCGGTCAGCGTGTCCGAGTCCCTAACGGTATTGAGATCGTGGAAGTACTCGGTACCCGTGACCAGATCCATCAGGATGAAGTACTCATCGGCGTCGCGGGCAGATCGCATGCTTCCGTCACGGGTGAAGTAGCCGACATCGAACGCCCGCACGTGCCGCGGGAGTGAGCCAAAGGTGGCGTGCTGCCAGATGAGTATCTGGGCGCGGTCGGAGAAGTGATCGTGACCAAAGCCGCCCTCACGTCGCATCGACGAAAGCACCACGGATTTGAGCACGCCGTCGAGCGAAAACGTGATCTGATAGGGCCGTCCATAACCAAAGCCTTTGAGCTCCTCGGTCGGAAGACCCAGTTCGCTGACCTGCACGACGTTCGCATCGCTTCCAAATACGTCTTTTATATAGTCATCGATCGCGGTCATCGTTCACGTTCCTTCCATTCAAACCTCTCCCCTAGACAACGTGACGGAGCTACGTTCCGAGCGTCCACGAGTGGAGGTACGCCTCTTGCTGCGGCGTGAGTTGCTCAATCTCAATACCGATCGCACTAAGCTTCAGCCTGGCGACCCGTTTGTCTATTTCGGTCGGCACACCGTGCACCGAGTTGCTCAGATGCGCGTGATTTTCGACGACGTATTTGACGCACAGTGCCTGGTTCGCGAAGCTCATATCCATAACTTCGGGTGGGTGTCCGAAGGCCGCCGAGAGGTTGATGAGCCTCCCCTCCGCAAGCACGTAAAGCGTCCTGCCGTTGGGCATGCGATACTCGTCCACGTTCTCTTTGACATTCGTCGTGCTGGTCGCCATCTCTTTGAGCTCTTTCAGATCGAGTTCTACGTTGAAGTGTCCTGAATTGCAGACGATAGCCTGATCTTTCATGACCGCGAAGTGTTCCCCTCGAATTACTGAGACGTCGCCGGTGACCGTGATGAAGAGATCGCCGATCATTGCCGCGTCGCGCATCGGCATCACTCTAAAGCCGTCCATTGCCGCCTCAAGGGCTTTTCGTGGCTCGACCTCGACAACAACCACGTTCGCGCCGAGGCCTCTTCCGCGCGCTGCGACGCCTCGGCCACACCACCCGTAGCCGACGATAACGACGGTTTTTCCGGCAAACAAGAAATTGGTTGCATTCATGATGCCATGAAGCGTGCTTTGTCCCGTCCCGTACCGATTGTCAAACATCATCTTGGTTTCGGCATCGTTGACGGCGATTACAGGATATTTGAGCGCCCCTTCTGCCGCCATTGCCCTCAACCTGACGACGCCTGTTGTCGTCTCCTCGCAGCCGCCCATCACCGCGCTTAGGTATTCGGGATGATCGTTGTGAACCGTGGCGATAACGTCCGCGCCGTCGTCAAGCGTGACCCGCGGGCCGATCTTGAGCGCCTCTTCTAAACACTCATGATACTCAGCGTCGCTTTCGCCGCGAAAGGCGCATACGGAGATCCCGTCGGTTGCGAGGGCGGCGGCGACGTCGTCTTGGGTGCTGAGTGGATTTGAGCCTGCGAGCGCGACATTCGCTCCTCCGGCGCTTAGCACACGGATAAGGTTCGCGGTTTCGACCGTTACGTGAAGACACGCAGTAACGTTAATGCCATCCAGCGGTTTTTCGTGGGCAAATTCACTCTTAATCTTCTCAAGAACGGGCATGTGCCTGCGAGCCCATTCAATTCGTCGTTCTCCTGCACCAGCGAGGCTGATGTCCTTAATTATGTTCTTCATTGCAAAATTCCTCATCTGCTACGCAGTCGCCTCCGGCAACCATACGCTTTATATAGATACCAAATGATAAAGCCAACCGGTAAAAAGGTTGTCCGTGGTAGAGCGAATCGAGGCAGGATGTCTGAGAATCGTTTTTTGTTTACGTCCGAATCAGTAACGGAAGGGCACCCCGACAAGATGTGTGACCAGATTTCGGATGCTATACTGGACGCGATTATCGAGCGCGACCCTAAGAACGCGCGAGTCGCGTGCGAAGTGGCAGTGACTACGGGGCTCGCAGTGGTGATCGGCGAAATCACGACGACTTGTACCGTGGACATACCACGCGTGGTGCGTGATACGATCCGCGAGATAGGTTACACCAATTCACGATTTGGTTTCGACGGCGACAACTGCGGGATTATCGTATCGATCAAAGAACAGTCTCCGGATATAGCTCAAGGGGTCAACAAGTCGCTTGAGTGCCGGGTCTCAGCCGTGGGTGACGATGGATTCGACCTCGAGTGTCTACAGGTCCCCGCAGACGTAGATGCGGATGCCGAACTGGGCGCGGGCGATCAGGGGATGGTGTTCGGCTATGCCACGAATGAAACACCGGAGCTGATGCCGATGCCGATTCTGCTCGCGAATAAGCTTGCGCTGAGGCTGACTGAGGTTAGGAAATCTGGAGAAATAGGATATCTCGGCCCTGATGGCAAGACGCAGGTAACGGTGGAATACGCTGACGATCGGCCTATCAGAGTCGACGCAGTAATCGTATCTTCGCAGCACACTCCGGACGTCGAACTTGACACCATCAGACGGGATATTCAAGCGAACGTAATCGACGTCGTTATCCCCGCTGAGATGATCGACAAGGAAACGAAGGTTTACGTCAACCCTACGGGTCGATTCGTGATCGGAGGCCCCAAGGGCGATGCTGGCATGTCGGGGCGTAAGATCATCGTGGATACGTACGGAGGAATGGCGCGCCACGGCGGGGGCTCTTTTTCGGGAAAGGATCCAACAAAGGTCGACCGATCGGCAGCGTACGCGGCGAGGTATATCGCGAAAAACGTTGTCGCGGCTGAACTCGCCGACAAGTGCGAAATCCAGATCTCATATGCGATAGGCGTAGCCCAACCTATCGCGATATACGTCAATACGTTCGGGACGGCCCACATACCTGAGGAGTCCATCTCTGAGATCATCGCGCGCCGTTTTGCACTCACCCCAGGGTGGATCATTAACACGCTGCGACTTCGACGCCCGATCTACCGACAAGTCGCCGCATATGGGCATTTTGGTCGCGCTGATCTCGATCTGCCGTGGGAGCGCACCGATAGTGTGGGGGCGCTACAAAGCGACGCGAACGCGGCTAAAGCGGCGCCGAAAGCATCGAACTAGGCGAGAATTGCGCGACGGAGCTGGTGTCTGGTTCATAATGCTGAGCCCGGGGAGGCTGTCGATTGAAGATCGGAATGCTGGGCACAATCTCGTGGAGAACCCCGCCACGCCGTTACGGACCTTGGGAGACCGTCGTCCATTATCTGACCGAAGGCCTGGTCGAGCGAGGCTATGACGTTACGCTCTTCGCGACCGGCGACTCTGTCACGAAGGCGAAGCTTGAGTGGGTGTGTCCGCACGGATTTTATGAAGATGAATCGCTAGACGCTGGCGTCTATCAATGGCTCCACATATCAAACGCCTTCGAAAAAGCGCACGAATTCGATATTCTTCACAGTCACTACGACTTCTATCCGCTGACCTTCTCACGGCTTACGGATACCCCCCTTCTTACGACCATACACGGATTCTCTTCAGAGCGGATTCTGCCCGTGTACAGAAAGTACTGGGATAACTACTACGTGTCCATCAGCAACGCCGATCGGGCGGAAGGCCTGAATTACGTTGCCACCGTGTACAACGGGATCGACGTCGGCTCCTTTGAGTTCGGTGACGCTCCCGATGATTATCTTCTGTTCTTCGGACGCATATCGCGTGACAAGGGCACGCATCGCGCCATTGAGGTGGCAAAAGAAACCGGAATGACGCTGAAGATTGCCGGGCTCGTCGCGAGCGAGCATCGCGCCTATTTTGAGAAGTGCGTCAAGCCTGAGATCGACGGGGAGCAAATACAGTATCTCGGCACGGTGGACGAAAAAACAAGAAACGAGCTTTTCAAGCAGGCGTATTGCAGCTTGCACCTGATCTCTTTTGCTGAGCCGTTCGGTCTTACCCTAGTTGAATCTCTCGCAAGTGGTACGCCCGTCATTGCCACCGACCAAGGCAGCGTGCGGGAGATACTCGTCGACGGAGAGACAGGCTTTATCGTTCAGAGCGTGCGCGACGCGATCGACAAAGTGGGCGAGATTGGCAGCATTCGAAGGCAGCGGTGCAGGACACGCGCGGAGCGCTTTGATGTGGATCATATGGTCGATGGGTACATTAGCGTCTATGACACGATCATGGAGCGTGAAGCCGAGCGCTCGGCCATCTAAGTGATGAGCAACAACAAGCTACGGAGCCTCTACGCACGCGTTTTACCTAACGAAACGGCTGCGCTGCTTTTCTACGCATCGCTTGCAGTCTGCATCGCAATTTGGAACGTTAACATCTTCATCAACGACGAGGTAACGCTCGCGGCAGAGCTCATCAATCTTGCTCGCGGGTCGCTCTCGATCGATACGCTGCCTACCAAGCTCTACGAAGGCCTAAGTTTTGGAGGCTCAGCTCCCATCCTTGGGTTTTCCTTCCAGGGCCATACATACGCCTTCTACACGCACGCCATTCCAGTCTTCGCGTCCCCGTTTTACGCGTTCCTTTACCTCATCAGCGTCACGGTCGGCATCAGGCTCTTCTTCGCTGCTCTCTGGTCATTTAGTGTGTTCATGGTGAGCTCGCTTCTGGGAAGGCGTTGGCACCGGCCGCGACTCGGTCGCAGCCTTGGCGCGTTTGTCGCGCTGACGCTCTTCATCATCAACGGCTACATCGGCACTCGTCTGCCGCCGCTTGTTTTTGACCAGTGGGGCGCTCTCATGGCCATCCAGCTGTTTAATATCCTGGCGATGGTGGCCATCGTCCTGCTTTCGTTGCGAATCTTCACGAGGTACTTTGCTGATGAGCGCGTAGCCGCCTTTGGAGCCGCGTATATACTGATCGCGACGCCCCTCACGTTCTGGGCGGTCTCAGCGAAAGATCAAACAGCGTCGGTGTTGCTCATCATAGCGAGCGTTTGGAGCCTCTACACGTATCTGCTGGACGGCAAGCAGCGCTATCGCTACCTCTCTTACATTTTCGTCGGGCTCGGCGTCTGGGTGCGAGTTTTTGACGCCATCCCGCTCCTAATCGCCATCATTCTGACGGATTTGTTGACGTCAGCAGCGAGAATTAGGGCGGTGGTTACGGCCGCGGCCACGGTGCTGCTTGCGATGATCCCGTACTTCATCGATAACTACCTGCTCTTTCACAATCCTTTCTTGTCGCCAGTTTATCTCAGTGCGCACCCACAAATCGCGCAGCAAGCGTCCCCGATTAACGCAGCCACCGGTTCAGCATTTTTCTCCACGATCCAAAGTCTGCCTATGCTCTTTTTAGCCACGTGGAACCTGCAAACCGTGCCGAGCTGGCCCAAGGACCTCTATCACGTGCTGTTCTATGTCGACATGCCGGTGACGCTCTCGGTATTTCAGATATGCCCCTTGCTCATAATCCCCCTCTTTGCTGCTGTCCCGTACGCCATGCGAACGCTGACGAGATTCAGGACGGGAGCGGCGCGCCTAAGGGTAGAGAGGAGCCGCGCAATCGCAGTCACGTTTTTCATCTGCATCGTCGCGCACATCATAATCTACGCCCCGTTCGGCCTAAACCAAGGATTTGGCCTTGATATGCGCTACTTTCTGCCGCTGTATATCCCGCTAGTCTTCTTCACGCTCGCAAGCATACGCGAGGTTCTCGTTCACGCGTCGCAAATTAAAGAGGCATTTGCCGCGGCCTGGATTGCGTTCAGCGGATCAGTGCTCGCGTACGCGGCGCTCTTCGTGCCTGCAGTAAGCGGCTTTATCGGAGCGTTAAGTTTCCCGCTGAACCGCACGCTTGGCGTCGTAACCATGATCGCGATGAGTCTCTTTGTGCCGTACTTCGTGGGCTATCGGAAACGCCTAACAGACTTGACCATCTTGGTGGGATTTGCCACGTTCGTTTCGTCATATTGGCTGTTTGTCGCGTGCTGGATCTGGCAGAAGACCCCTATAGGCGTCCCCCGTCCGGGAATGATGCTCGCCATAATGGAGATCATCCATCGCTTGATCATGGCGGCGATTGTCTCATAGGCATTGCTGCCAATAGCGAAAATAGCGCTATCGGCCGCCGCGCCGTTGATCCCTTTCGTACCTTCCGCTGCGTCGCGACCCCTTTCGCACGGCCT
The DNA here is from genome assembly GCA_003162175.1 of Candidatus Methanoflorens crillii. Taxonomy (GTDB): domain Archaea; phylum Halobacteriota; class Bog-38; order Methanoflorentales; family Methanoflorentaceae; genus Methanoflorens; species Methanoflorens crillii. The sequence continues at coordinate 51,106 of PMMR01000045.1, forward strand.
CGCCGTCTACGTAGTCGTACCGATCGAGAAATCGGTCGAGCCGAGAAAGAAAGCTATCTGGGGATCTGTATTGTGGTTTGGTCTCTCGTCTGAAATCCGGAGGACGATTCGGTGGCGCATATTGTGACGTCTGCCGCCTCTGATCGGGAGAACGCTGATCTGACGGCCGTCGTTGAGGGGGCACCAGTGGCGGGGGTACAACAACTGGCCGCTGACGGACGGCGCGCTGGCTACGTGGAGCGCGCTGTCGTCTCTCGATCGCCGAACGATTCAGCCCCGCTAAGAAATAGAACGCAAAGAGCACAAGTCCGCCCAGCGCTGCGAAAAGTGGCGCATCGGGTATGTTAAGGATTGCTGCTGCCCCAAGCACAAGAATGGGGTACCCGAGCACGACAACCGTGTGTCCAACGCTCTTTGTGAAGTCGAGGGCGAAGTAGATCAGCAAGGTCGGAACAAAAAAGATGCCGAAGAACGACACAATTTGAAAGAAGACGGAGAGTTTGTAGAACCCGAACACCGCCGGCTCGAAAGGATTGGCGCTATACAACACGAGCACCAGGAGAAAGAACAGAAGATAGATGAACGCAGCCAGGCTCGCTAGATCTGACAGACCGAAAATCGAGTCGTCTTTTTCGTATCTTCCGTACGGGGTTGAACTGGTGTTGGCTTCGCGCATTGAACCACGTAGAGTTAGGTGTTTCAGCGTATTTAAACAATTTCATCGCTCGCTATTTAGGTGCGTTTGGCTCCGATACGTTGTTCGCTTGGGACAGGATGATAAAGGCGCTTACAAGAAAAGGTTGACTCAGAGCGGATGTTCCTATAAAGCGCAAAGCAAACGTTACTGCCGCGTCGCTCAAAAAGTCAGTAGTTGCGGTACGATCTTCACGATCAACGAAATAGCGTCAAGGGTTTTTTTTGAGAGTTCACAAAAGTAGTTCGCTAGCAGACGCTAGAATGCTTTTGATCGCCACGGCTAACGCTTCGAGTGCGTGCGAAGTTGGGTACCGGCAATGGTGGTGAGGCACCACGCGCGCTTGTGAATCGGTGGCGGTATGGTGGCATCGTCAGCTGTCTGGTCGGCTAGGTCGGTTAACGCGCATTTGACCTTGGAGCATTGAGAATCGGATAATGGTGCCGGAGACGTGGACGCTAGGAGGTCTTTACGGGGCAAAGATGCATGCTTCTGTGATCGTGACGAGCACTAGCAATACACTTTCACCAAACGCACAGGTAACGTATACGGGCTACTTCACAAAAAGCAAGAACCGGGGTATACTCATCGCCCCGGCGATTCGCTTTTGGCTGAAGTTGAGCTATACGTTTTCGATGCACGTTTAGGCGAGTGAGGCAGTGATCCGTGTCCAATCAAAATGTGGAACCCCGGCCTCAGAAGTCTTTTCGCAAAAGAATTCGCCATCCGCCGTGTATTCTCGATCTGTTGCATCACGGCGTGCCTTCTGATATTGAGTGCGATACGGCGCACTTGCTCCTCGTGCGATACGTTGTGACAAAAGGGCTTAGCGACGTGCAAGGGAGAAAAATGGCGCAGACGATGATACGGAATTCGGTTTTCTTCGGGGGCTCGAGGGAGGTTCACGACGCCCAGAAGTTTATGGAATGCCTTTCACAGGCTCGAGAGAATTCCCGGAGGTACTGCTGGAACTGCGAGGATATCTGGTCGTGCAAGAGGCTCCGAGAGCGCCCGGCGTGCACGGGCTGGAACTGCGAGTACTATCAAGCCAAGCCAATCAAAGAACCGCACTACGAACGAAGTGAGGACCACGCTTCGATGGAAGAAGAGATCCTCACGTATCTGCTTAACGATCCGGACAGTGTCACCGAAGCACTGAGGCTAGGGCTCCGCTCTGAAGGATTCGCTGATGAGTATGTATCTAGAGGGGGCATTCGTTTGCCTTTTAATCGCGTGCTGTGGCACGCGTGTCGCTATCTCGCCTATCACGACCGACAGATACGATGCAGCGCAATCTGTAGCCTCTTCTCTCGAAGCCCTGAGATGCGCCCGCACGTGAACGAAATAGCACGATACGTGCAGCGGCTACGAAACCGTGCATCGTGCAAGCGAGATACGTTCATAAAGTATTTGAACCTCACAAACGCACGTGGCGCGCGGCTCAGAGCGCAAGAACTCGTTCAAATGGCGGAAACGGCGCTAGCTTCGGGCACTCTTCCGCTTGAAATCGTCTTGAGGACGCTCAGGGATCGATCGAACACATTGTTGTTTGAAGCGAGCGATAAAACGCCCACCTTTGAGGAAGATCTCGATTATTTCGTCTCGAATCTTTTTGCAAAGAGGAGGGAGGTTATTCCTACGCCCTCGGAGTGGCTCAATATTGCTTTTGGTGGGGGCTGGAAGCCAGGCAAGTTATACGCGGTGACTGGGTGCAATACGGAGGCAACGGACTTTATTGCGTGGTGTGCTGACTTTGCTGCGCAAAATCGGTTTCCTACGCTATACGTAAGCTATGGCTTAAGCAAAGAACACTTTGCAGAGCGCGCACTTGCACGGCACAGTGGGATTGATGGAACGGAGCTTTCACGGTATCGCGAGAATGCATTTGATGCTGAAGCAGACGAAGCGACATTGGAGCGGGTAATTGAAGCGGGAGAACGATTGAGCAGAGGGGCGGCCCGTTACCTGACGGTCGTCGAAGCAAATGAAGAAACGACAATCGCAGGCGTGAGAAGTGCCCTACGCATGGCTAAAAATCAAGTTGACGCGAATCAGGGTGGGTCGATGCTGATACTCCTCGATCGTTTGCCGCGTGCATCGACCAATGCTAGGAGACTCACAGATTCTGTTCGAACAAGCGCGGCTTTTGATGAAAGCTCACTGTTGACAGACCTGAAACACCACCTGCAAGATTTTGCGGTGGCTATTGTTGCCGTCGTTGGAGGAAATAAAACGCCAAACGCACAATCTTCCGGAAACGATGAGGTACCTATAAAGCCTTCGCCCAGGAATTTAAAAAGATTATACGGCGCTGATTACACGCTAGCCCTCCACTCAGCGGACACCATAATGAAGAGCACAGCATCTGAAAAAACTGTTGATCAGCTCCATCTTGCACAAGAGTGGTACAAGAGGAATCTTTCCCAATGTCGAGGGCGCGTGGAGCGCCTTTTTGAAGAGGCGGCGGGCAATTATCCTTTGGATGAGACCTGTACCTACACACGGATATCGCTTTTTGGAAGAGACGCAAAGGTGTTCGCTAATCCGGTCATCATCTACGAGTGGCCCTATCATCGATTCAGAAGCTTGGACGTAGAACCGATGAGTTTAGAAAAGCACAACAGGCCGTCATTTGACGAACACTGACTGAGCAGTGATCACCGCTCGTCTTCATAATCGTGCTCGAGCTCCAGTGCTCTTCGACACAGAAAGCCTCGTGTAACAGCTAAGCGGCAATTCGTTAGATCTGGCCGAGCTCCAAATGGTGCAGATTCATCTTCCGCCGCCGAATTAAGCTGCTCACCAGGGGCTGCCGTCGCGCGATTGCAGAGACGTCGCAGCCATCTGCTAAGACGGCGAGGGCATCAGCAAGCGGCGTGCTGCACTCTAAGTTCTCGTCGCTGGCGACTTCACCGATTATTTCTTCCCAATCACGACGCCCGTTCCGTATGCTAGGATCTCCTGCATATAGTCAGAAATCTCCGACGAATCGAAATAGGCGCTTATTATAGCATTGGCACCGACTGCTTTTGCGTGCTCCACGAGTCGGTATAGCGCTTCATCTCTTGCGTGTTGCATCATCTCGACGTACTCGCGAATCTCTCCCCCTGCGATAGACCGCAATCCTGCTGCAATATTTCTTCCAAGCCCTCTGCTCCGCACTGTAAGGCCGTAGATGAATCCTCGTGTTTCAATGATATTGTATCCTGGGATCCAATTTGAACTCACCACTAGAACCCCGTCTATAGCAATGGGTGAGCCTGGCATCGGCGACCCCGCACTTGCATTGGCTGCCGGGGCGTTCTTATTTACACGGGTTCCACACTGAACGCAGAACTGCGCATTAAGTGGTAGCGGGGCCCCACACGTTTGACAAGACACTTCTTCACTCATAAAGGCCTCCTTTTCGTCGTTAATTCACGCGAATTCCTTTGCACAGTGATCACGGTCTTCAAGACTTAAGCCTTTTCAACTGTGACTTCCCTTTAAGGTGCCTCAGTTCGAACGATACGCATGGGCATTGGTCGGGTGACAGCCCCACGTCCAACCTGGGGGGTTCTCAGACTGACAGAAAAGAGCGTTGCTCTCGAAGAGTTAAAATAGGTAGCCACGTCACAATGCCTTGTGAAGGCCGTTTCGCAGAATTGGCTTGGCGTCACGAAACGAAGCTCCGACGTTTTGGTGCACCGGAGGCGTTTCAAGGTGAATGCGGCTTAAGCTGTGGATGCCGAAATGCGATCTCATGCTACGAGGACTTCAAAATGACTTCGAACAAACCGCTTCTCATCACGTGCGGCCTGCCTTACGCGAACGGGCCGTGCCACATCGGTCACCTCAGGACGTACATCCCGGCGGACATTTACGTTCGGTGCCTCAAGAAGCTCCAACAGGACCCGCTCTTCGTGTGCGGTTCAGACACGCACGGAACTCCCATAGTGATTAACGCTGAACAGCAAGGAACGACGCCAGCCAAGCTTGCTGCGTATTATCACCGCTACTGGGAGGACATGTTTAAGGCTCTGTCAGTCGACTTTAGCCATTATGGAAACACTGATGCCCCCACAAATCACTTCAGAACGCAGGAAATCGTCAAATCGCTCCAAGCAAACGGCTGCATATACCCGCGGGTCATACGATTGGCGTACTGTCCTGAGTGCGATCGTTTTCTACCGGATCGCTACGTCGAGGGAGCGTGCTTTTTTTGCGGCATGCCGGCGCGCGGGGACGAGTGCGATCAAGGATGTGGCCGCCATCTCGAACCGGGGGAAATTCTCGATCCGACGTGTAAAACGTGTGGGGCAAGTGCCGAATATCGGGAAGAACAGCATTACTTCTTCAAGCTCTCCGCATTCAAGGACTTCTTGTTAGCGTACCTCGAATCGCTTGGAGGTACGGCCAACGCCCGCAACTATGCGCGCGAATGGGTCAGCAACGAACTGAAAGACTGGTGTATCACGCGAAATCTGGCGTGGGGCGTCTCATTTCCTGGAACGGATCTGGTGGTCTACGTATGGGTTGACGCTCCGATAGGGTATATCTCATTTACCGAGGAAGCGACAAGCGCCTGGGAAGATTATTGGAAGAGCGATTCGAACATAATTCATTTCATCGGTACCGACATCGTCTACCATCACGCCGTCTTCTGGCCGGCGCTGTTAAAAGGAGCGAGCTACACGTTGCCGGCGGCTATCGTCGCGTCGGGAATGGTCAAAGTCGACGGCAAGACGTTCTCAAAGAGTCGGGGGTATGTGGTTTGGGTAGATGAAGATTACCTCGACCACGGGTTTCATCCCGATTTACTTCGCTTCTACCTCGCCAGCTACACGTCACACACGAAGGAGCTGAATTTTTCGTGGCAAGTATTTGGTGAGAAGGTCAACCGTGAACTCGTTGGGTCGCTTGGGAACTTCATCTATCGCACCCTGTACTTTGCGTACAAAAACTTCGGGCGCGTACCTGAAGGTCCCGTCGATTCTGCGATAATGGAGCGCGTAGCTGCGACGCGCGAGATGATGGTAAGCGCACTGGAGGAATATGAGTTTAAGAAGGTCGTCGACGCGGCGATGTCGCTCTCAGACTTCGGCAACGCGTATTTCCAGTCAAAAGAGCTCTGGAATCTAGTGAAATCTGATAGGGCGGCGTGCGCACGCGAACTCAAGAACTGCATACAGCTTGTGAAAGCCTTGTCTGTGTTGCTGGAGCCGGTCATGCCATCGACGATGCGTAGCGTTCAAGCGCAGCTTGGTCTGACCACGACGTATTTTTCTGACGCCACAGTGGAGGTTGAACCGTTGCGGCTTCCCAAGCCGGCGCTGCCGTTCGCCAAGATCGATGAGAAGAAGATCAGCGCAATGGAGGCTATACTAAACGAAAGAATCGCCGGGGCGGATTATAAAGGTCCCGCCAAGGAGCCGAGCACGGAGAAGGTCACAATCAAGCTTGACGACTTCAAGAAAATGGATCTGAGGATCGCCCGCGTCGTTGAAGCTGAGCCGGTCCAAAAATCCGACAAGCTCTTGAGAATTACAGCACAAGTGGGCGAAGAGACCCGGCAGATTGTGGCGGGAATCGCCAAAGACTACGCGCCTGAGGACCTGATTGGCACTGACGTCGTCGTGCTTATCAATCTGCAGCCGGCGAAGTTGATGGGCATCGAATCTCGCGGTATGCTGCTCGCCGCTGAATACGACGGTAGGTCAGTCCTCATTCGACCGGCAAGAACGATGCCGCCGGGCACCAGAATCAGATAAGGAGGTCGAAGCGTGGCTCCCTCATCGCGTAACGCGCGGATCATCGTAACGGTGACCGGCTCTGATCATCCCGGCATCGTAGCGGCCGTCACCACTCTACTCGCAAGCGTCAATGCCAACATCGAGGATATTAGCCAGACTATCGTGTCCGAGCTGTTTACCATGATTATGATAGTCAACATCGGCGCGGCGAAGTTCGAAGACCTAAAAAAGGGACTTGACGCCGTTGGTGCCTTCCAAGGTGTGAGAATCACCGCCCAGCACGAAGATATTTTCCGCTATATGCATCGCGTGTAGCGCCCTCCAATCTACGCTTGGTCGAGATTGCACTCTGTTCGCACGGTGGCTCTTTGGGAACGTGCAGATGAGCCCGCGTTCCTCGCCTGAAATTGCTGCGGGATTGTTTCAACCCCGGACGCTTGATGTGACCGCTCCGCCGCCAGCAGCGAACCAGACGGGGGCTCTGTGCTGACAAAGCGCTTAGCTGTCATTTACGCGCTACGACGATTTCTCTTGTTAGACTCTTATGCACGTATTGCGTGTGGCGTCCTTCGATCGTGAAACCAGCATCCGTGACCTCGTGCTCAATCGGGCTATGGGATATCAAAACGGCCCGCGCGTTGCGTTTTAGCACGCGAAAAATTTCGCCTAAGGCCGCTGCCTTCAGTTGATTCAGTGAATGGGCTCGTACAGTTACGGAACGGCCATACGGTAGATCGGTTGCGACAGCGTCCACACATTCGTCCCTTAGACCCAATCGCCGAGCATCTTGGACTAGCAGATCACTCAGAACGTCATAGTAGTCGAGGTTCATTTTCGTTCCAAAAACCATCCTACCGTCGACATCTGACCCCATGATTGTTGCCCCGAGGAGACCAGCTTCTAGAAGTATTCCTCCCGTGCCGCAAAACGGGTCCAACAAGAGCTCTTCAGCTTTAACACGTGTGAGGTTTACAGCGGCTCGGGCGAGCCGCGGCAGGAGCACGCCGGGGTAGAAATAGGGCCGCACACGCGGGCGCCTCGATTCGAAGCGCGATCGATCGATCAACGCTAATGTTGCCCCGATTATGCAAACGCCTTTGCTGAGCAGAGCCCTCACTTGAAGCTGCGGATGGGTAAGGTCGATTTTGTATCCGCGCTCAGCAAGCGCCTTTCCGATCGTAGCTTCGACCTCTGTGCTTTTCAGGCCATGTCCAATGCGCTTGGCCCGCACGGCGACGCTGACTCGAGGTAGCTCAATGCTCCCGGCCGCTCGGTAGATGGATCCGAGCTCTTGTGAACATACGTCTTTAACCTCGAGTATCGCGTGCGTCATCGCTAAGCGGTCACCGAGAACCTGGTCATAGGTATCGACATCAATGACGAGAACGCGTTCAAGCTCTTGTACTAGAGCACCGTTGAAAAGTGCGAGAACCTCTGCTCGTGGAATGCTTTTGCTCTCTCCAGATAGCTCAAATGCGAGTTTCATGTCGTACTCCCGTCATATCTGCAAGCTCCCAAAGCACGACTTGCGTTGGCCCACGACTCCGGTCGGGCCGCAATCGCTGGTTATCTTGGTCCACTCGCGGGCTGCGAACGCTTGAGTCGCTCGCGAATCACCGTCCGACAAATTTATGTTGAGCACGTTGCGTAGGTGCCGTGCGGGGATATATGCTATGGCCACCGGGTAGATAAAGTTGCTGTGCTCGCGTAATTGCGAAGCGCGCCCGATTTTCAGGCGGATTGTTTTGAGAACACCAACGACAGCCCCTTAACGTTATATATAAAAAGCCTTTATAAAGCAACAAAGAACGGGGGAGAAAGCGCATGGTCGAACCGCGAGACACTAGTAATATCGAACCGCGAGACACTAGTAATATCGAACCGCGAGACACTATTAAGATCGAAAATGTGGTAGCCTCAACCGGCATNNATAGAGATAAACCTCAAGCAAATCACGCTTGCGCTAGAGGGTGCAGATTATGACCCCGAACAGTTTCCGGGCCTCGTCTACCGAACCAAGGACCCGAAGACGGCAGCGTTAATTTTCCGATCGGGAAAAATTGTTTGCACGGGTGCAAAAAGCATCGATGACGTTTATAAGGGCCTTGAAAACGTATTTCAAAGTCTTCGCAATATTGGAATCGACGTGAAGGGAACGCCAGAGATTAAAGTCCAGAACATCGTGGCGTCAGCAGATCTCCACTCAGTGTTGAATTTGAACGCGATTGCGATAGGGCTCGGGCTGGAGAATATAGAGTACGAGCCGGAACAGTTTCCGGGCCTCGTGTACCGTTTGTCAGATCCTAAAGTCGTGGTTCTTTTGTTTGGTTCCGGCAAACTAGTAGTCACTGGCGGTCGAAAGCCCGAAGACGCGGCTAATGCGGTTGATCGAATTGTTAAGGAACTCAAAAGCCTAAGCCTTTTGTAGGCTGTCGAGCGTTGGCCACGCCGCGGATGATGATAATCCCTGAATCAGAGCGCTCAAGCTTGCCGCTGGTCGGAGAGAAGATCTTTGCCCATCCTGACATGGTGAGGGCAAATGAGTACGTGCTGCGTGAGTACGTCGCGCCAGTGCGTGAGGTATTGATTTTTGTGCCGTGTGCCAAGGTGAAGCCTTACCGCACGAGTCCAAGTCATCAAAATTACGACAAGGTCATTTTCAGCGTTTTGGAGCCAGAAGAAGTGCACATCGTCGCATTTGGCACGTGCGGCGTCACTCCGAGGGAGCTTGATACCGAGTACCCATTTGCTGACTACGATTTCGTACTCGGCGACTGCGACGTCATATCAGTTAAGAAGAGGTTCATCGAACTCGAGAGTGCGCGGCTCCACCGATATCTAGAAAAGACGCGGAGCAACTACCGCCACCGTGTTGCGTATTGCACGGGTGATTTTAGGAAAGCCATGCAACAGGCCTGTGAAATGACCGACCTTGCTGTCACCATTCTACCTCGGCAGGAGACGCTCGAACGTTGCCGGGTTCGCGGCAGGAGGTTTGAGTACGGGAGCTTAAGCAACGCGCAATACTTAGCTGACTTGAAGGATGCGCTGCGTTCACTCGTGGTCGATCCTCGCGAAGACGTCCAAGTGGGGGCGCTTGTAAAGGCGTTGTATGATTACGACTGGTACCTCCTCTAACAGCCATGACCGACACCGCGTGCTTTTACTCTGAATACCTTGGTAGGTACGTATCCGTCGCGCTAAGCGACGACGTCGTTTGTCAAGTTGCGCTCGAGGCAGCGGGTTCGTTTAACGCACGCTCTACGGCAGCAGCCGCTCAAGCACTTGAAAGCTACTTGAGAGGAGAAAACGTTGACCTTGGCATCTTCCAGGTCAACCTTAGAAACCGCTCGGCATTCGAACGGGCCGTGCTGCAATCGGTGCGAGCGATACCAAGGGGGGGTACGGCAACTTACTCAGGATTGGCAGCGCGATTAGGGAAGCCGAAAGCGGCGCGAGCGGTAGGCAATGCCCTGCACCACAACCCGGTTCCGCTATTTGTGCCTTGCCATCGAGTCGTAGCCGCATCCGGCATTGGGGGTTTTTCTTGGGGTGTTGATATCAAACGAAAACTGCTTCTGCTTGAAGCCGCGTGCCCGCAAGGCGCAGAGGACCCGCTCTGACGCTTGTGGAAAGAGCCCTGCTTCTTGGAAGGATCACGTTCGTTATAATCGATCGAGCGTGACTGTGTCACCTGAATTAAGATTAAGCTCTGTTGCAGCATCGCCTTGGTTGATAGATACCTCTAGCAAATCGAAGCTTCCAACGGTCAACAACAGGTGTCCTTGAGCTACTTCGTCGTACGTTCTCACCAACCGTACCGCGACGGAACCGTTAAGAAGGTGCGTGCTGCCGTAGCCCGATCGTCGTATCATGACAGTGCCGCTGATATTCGTGACGCAGTTTCCAAACCGGTCGACGTAGACGACGGTGCCGCTGACGCCGTGCTCAGACACCTGCGGGTCTTGGAGTTCAAGGTCCACGTGAGCGGGTGCAGGCTCAAGGTTTCGCAGCCGTCCCAGAGATATATGCGCTCCCACCGGGGCGAAGACGTCTCTCCCGTGAAACGTGCTTGACTTAGCCGCCACTTCGATGCACAACGCCTCAAAATCGCCTAGAGAGCGTGCTGCAGGAATCAGAAGTCCGTTGTCGGGGCCAACGAGGTAGTGCCCTCCCGCTTCGATGACTAAGGCCCGCCTGCCCGTTCCGACGGTCGGATCAACGACGGCGATGTGCGTTGTGCCTCGAGGGAAGTACTTGACCGTCTCTCGGAGGATGAACGCCGCCTCGCGCACGTTCTGGGGCGAAATTTCATGAGTCACGTCGACAATACTGGCGTGCGGCGCTATGCCGAGGATGACTGCCTTCATTACGGCGGGATAGAACGTCCCAAAGTCAGAAATGAGGGTGATGATCCCCATAGTCAAAGATAACGTCAGATGAGATTTAAGCCCTTTGCGATATTCGTCGCCTCGCGCCGCTCTGCATCGCTCACGAACCGATTGATTTCAGGGTAATCGGTCACGTTATATGGCGTGTACTGAAACATCAAGTTGAACTTGACGTCGCGCACGGTTTCGCGCACCCACGCGACAATCGGCCCTGTGCAGCACTGAGCGTGCCCAGGCATTACGAGATGGCGTATCATAAGCCGGTGTTGCGGTGCGACCAGATTTCGCGTCACGGTTTCCATGTACTTGTCAACGTGTGAGTACCGTTTCGCGCAGCGGTCGTTGCCGTATTTGAAATCACTCAAATAGACGTCGATCACGCCATCGAGAAGCTTAGCGGCTTCCGTGGAGTAATACGTGTTCGAGTTAAAGACCATCGGCACGTTCAAGAATCGCGCATCGACCTCTGTTTCTTGCTCGAGGTCGGCGAGGGCACGCATAGTTTTCAGAATGGTACCGATATGGGGGGTGGGATCTCCCCCGACCCAGTTCACGTTGGGCGCCCCGCGATTGATCGTGCGTAGATTCGCCGTGCAAGCGCATCTGCATCGGCGATAGAACCCACCTCCGGATGTCGTGCGATATCCCAGTTTTGGCAAAAGGCGCACTGAAACGTACAGCCCGTGAGAAAAATCGTGTGTGCGATGGTACGCGCTCGCGTTCCTCACCATAATGAAGGAATCCGGATGAATATTTCGATCGCTGGACGCCGCAAAATCCTGGCCTCGCTGCTCTGTTGGCGTAGCACCGCCGTTCACAGAAGTGGCACTCACGACACATACGCTGCGCTATTTCGATCTTCAGATCGAGGAGGGACGTGGTCGTGACGGCGGTTTCCTTTTGCTCGCCTGCGGCAAAATTGTCGTGAATGCGCCACAGCTCTTCAGGGAGCGCTTAGAACGGCGTTTGTCTCTATCGTTCGCGCCCTTCGATACTGCGGCACGCTCGCTTCGTCCATGGCGTATGGCCTCAGTCACCGTCGCTGTGAAATGGGGCGCAAAAAAGTTACTGAGGGGCCGCGCTCGAACGGCCCGTCAGATCGTGCGAATTTATGGAGAATTTCTTGAGGTGCTCGAGCAAGCCGTCGCGCTTTCGACCGAGCAGGCTGTTTTCGAGAACCTCGCCAATAGAGCTAACGGGGATTATTTGCACCGTGTCTTGGTACTGCTTCTCGAGCAAGACGTCGCCTTCGTTGTCTTTCGGAATGAGTATGCGCGTGATGCCCGCCTTAGCGGCTGCTTCCACCTTGGGCGTGACCCCCCCAACGGGCAGCACCTCCCCCCGGACCGAAAGGGATCCGGTCATCGCAACGGACTGGTCAACTGGAACCTCTTCAAGAGCGGAGATAACGGCGGTGGCGATTGAAATTGAGGCCGAGTCCCCCTCGACGCCCTCATAGGTACCGATGAACTGGATGTGCACGTCTTTGTTGGTGATGTCTTCGCCTGAAAACTTCTTGATGAACGCCGAGACGTTTTGCACTGCCTCAAGAGCGATCTCTTTAAGCAAGCCGGTCGCGATTACGCGGCCCTCCTCCTTTGACTGTGCAGGGGTGATCTCCGCTACGATGGGCAGTACGACGCCTGAATCATCACCCATCACCGCCAAGCCGTTTACGCGCCCCACCTCGGCGCCGGTATTTCGAAACATCTGATAGTCGCGGCGGCGCTCGAGATATTGATCTGTAAGCTGCTGTTCGACCGACCGCGCCATCTTCTTGGCTTCGATAACGTGCTTCGCGGTCGTGTATTCAGACGCTTCGGCCCGAGCGACGTCCCCCGCTACGCGGATCAAGCCGCCAAGATCTCGCAGCATCAAGGTGATGTGCCCCTTTCTCCCCGATCGTCGGCGTGCCTCACGGATTATTTCTTCGACCGCATCGGCAGTGAAGTGAGGAATCTTCTCGTCCTTTTTCACCTCTTGAGCCACAAACCGGACGATTTTTCGGCGATTTTCTGGCGTATCCTGCATGGAATCGCGCATGTACACTTCGTAGCCATAGCCGCGTATACGCGAGCGTAGAGCGGGATGCATGCCCTTCACGGCGTCGAGATTTCCGGCAGCGATCATCACGAAATTGCACGGCACAGGGGTCGTTTTTACCATGGCGCCACTTGAGCGCTCGGATTGGCCGGTGATGGAAAACTCCCCCTCTTGCAGCGCCGTAAGGAGGTGTTGTTGCGATTCAATTCTGAGCGTATTGATTTCGTCGATGAAAAGAACGCCTTTGTTGGCCTTGTGAATAGCCCCTGCCTCGACCCGGTCGTGCGCCGGCGTCTCAAGCCCTCCCGATTGAAACGGGTCGTGCCGTACGTCGCCCAAAAGTGCCCCCGCGTGTGCTCCGGTCCCGTCGACATAGGGGGCAGTCTCTTTGCCATCGTTCATAACGAGGAGCTTTGGTATCAACACGTCCTCACGGGGCGTAATGTAGCGCAGCGCGATGAAAAGCATAGCAGCGGCGATGATACCCATTATCGGTTGATTGATCGCAAAAGAGTAACCGACGATTGCGAAAACAATCACCATCGAAAGCATATTCCTGAACTGGATCTTCTTTTGCGCTTCCCGTTTGTGTGAGTCGACGATTTGCCGTCCTTTCCCTGCCGGCACGACGCGCACCTTAGGGCTGTTGCTATCCTCCGGGTTGTGATATACGAGGATGTCCTGCAGCTCTTCTGTGGGGAGGAGGTCTGCCATGGACCGGGCGAGCATAGACTTCCCGGTGCCTGGAGAGCCGATCAGCATGACGTGCCTTCGCTGCTTGGCCGCCTTTTTGATCACTTCAACGGCCTGCTCTTGTCCAATCACTTGATCGACAAGCATTGGGGGCACGGCGATCTCGTCCGTAACCGCGATGTCCATGCCTCCAAGCAAAGCTGACGCTTTGTGCTCAGGAGCTGGTACTTCCGGGTCGGAGATGACTTCTCGTGCGTCCGGGTCGGTGATCACTTCTTCCGCTTCTGACACTTTGAAAAAAACACTCCATACGTACTTATGATTGATAGTATCCCGTTGATTAATTAAATATTTTCTGCAAGGTAAGTCAATTCGGGCGCTTTATCTCGAAAGCACTGCCTTCAGTCTTTTTTTGGGCTATTATAGCCCTCACGGACCCTGCTTTAGGAATATCTCTATGACGCGCGCAGCGCGCTTTCCGGCACCCATCGCGCTAATTACGGTTGCCGCTTTGTAGCAACATCTGCGTGGGTAACGACGTGTTGCGCTGCGTCGAGTACAAGTTGCCTCTCGTTGACCTTGACAGGGCCGTATAATCGGTCTCGCAGCCCCCCGTGGGATTCAGAGTTTCTTGAGGGCCTGCACAAGCTTGCCGACCGTCTCCTGCGCGTCGCCGTAGAGCATCCGCGTGTTGTCCCGGTAGAACAGGTCGTTCTCGATCCCCGCAAAGCCCTTTCCCTGCCCGCGCTTTAGGACGATCACATTCTTTGCCTGTTCGACGTCAAGGATTGGCATGCCGAAGAGCGGGCTGCCCTGCCGGTGCGCGGCCGGGTTTACGACATCGTTAGCCCCGATGACAAGGACGACGTCAGTGCTGGGGAACTCAGGGTTCACCTCGTCGCGGTCGAAGAGGTGGTCGTAGGCAACGCCTGCCTCGGCAAGCAGGACGTTCATGTGTCCGGGCATGCGCCCGGCAACCGGGTGGATCGCGAACTTCACCCGCACGCCCCTACGCTCGAGCAGGTCAGTCAGCTCCTGCACTTTCTGCTGGGCTTGGGCGACTGCCATGCCGTAGCCGGGGACGATGATAACCCGGTCCGCGTAGGCGAGCAGGACTGCAACGTCGTCGGCCTCGATCGCTTTCACGCTGCCCGATACCTGCGCCGCCTGTTCCTCCGTTGCGCCGAAGGCCCCGAAGAAGACGTTGGTGAGCGATCGGTTCATTGCCTTGGCCATCTTGAGCGTGAGCAGCGCACCCGCAGCGCCGACAATAACGCCCGCTATGATCATCGCATAGTTGGGGGTGACAAACGAGAACCCATCAAGCGCAACGGCCAGGCCGGTGAAGGCGTTGTACATCGAGATCACTACGGGCATGTCGGCCCCGCCAATCGGGAGCGTCATAAGGAGCCCGAAGCCGAGAGCGAGAATAAAGAAGAGCGGGAGGGACGCGTTTACGGAAAGCGGCAGAGATGCGGGCTGCAAGATGACGAACGCGCCTGAAACGATGGCGAGGACAAGGACTGCCATGTTGACGATCTGTTGGCCCGTGAAGGTAATCGGCCGCGATGGCATCCAGCCCTGCAGCTTCAGGAACGCGATGAGGCTGCCTGAAAACGAGACAGCCCCGATCAGGCCGCCAACGACCGCAAGCGAGCTGGTGGGGGTGGTCGGGCCGAGGAGCGCGACAGCCGCGATCCCGGCTGCCGCGCCGCCCCCCATCCCGTTGAAGAGTGCAACCATCTGGGGCATGTTGGTCATCGCCACGCGCTTGGCCGGTATATAGCCGAAGCCGCCACCGATCACGATCGCGATCGCGATCAGGCCGATGTTGGTGAGATTCGGGGTAAAGAACGTAACGAGCGTTGCGATCAGCATCGCGGCGCCGGCCCAGACGATCCCGCTCCGAGCCGTGAGCGGGTTGCTCATCCGCTGCAGCCCGACGATGAAGAAGAAGATCGTCGCAATGTATACGGGTTCAATGGCAAAGGAGAAGTCAGCCACGTCACGCCCCCTTGCGGGGCTTCTTTCCGCTACGGTCGAACATCTGGAGGATCCGTTCCGTGACAACATACCCGCCAGTCACGTTCGCTGCCCCCAGAACAACTGCTATGAACCCGATCACCTGCTCTGTAGGCGTATTGGCAAGGCCAAGCGCTACCATCGCCCCAACGAGCACGATCCCGTGGATGAAGTTGGAGCCGCTCATCAGAGGTGTGTGTAGGATGGCGGGCACACGGCTGATGGTAACGTAGCCGGTGAATGCTGCCAGCATTGCGATGTAGATAGCGATCCAGAACGCAGTGATCTCGGTCACAGCCTCACTCCCCTGATGAGGTCAAGCGTTGGTTGGTGCCGCACTTCGCCTGCGTTCACAAGGAGGCTTGCTGCCAGGATCTCGTCAGTGAACTCACCGGTGAGCGCCCCGTCCTCATTAACAAGGAGCGAGAGGAACGACTGGAGGTTCCTTGCGTACATCTGGCTTGCGTGAAACGCGACCCGGGCTGGGAGGTTCTGCGGGCCCACGACAGTGACACCGTGCTCCTTTACTGTCTTTCCACTTTGTGTCAGCTCGCAGTTGCCGCCCGATTCAGCAGCAAGATCGATGATGACGGCGCCCGGATGCATCGTTGCGACGGTCTTTCTCGTTATCAGGACCGGCGCCTTCCGGCCGGGGATGCTGGCAGTCGTGATAACGATGTCAGCCCGCGCAACCGCGGCAGAGACCATCTGCTGTTCCTCCACCTTCTCTTCCGGCGTGAGCTCGCGGGCATAGCCGCCCTCGCTTTCTGCGTTGATCTCAAGCTCGAGGAATTTCGCGCCGAGACTCCGGACCTGTTCGCCCGCGGCACGCCGTACATCATATGCCTCGACCATGGCGCCAAGACGCTTGGCCGTGGCGATCGCCGTGAGGCCGGCGACGCCTGCGCCAAGGATGAGCACCGTTGCCGGCCGGATCGTGCCTGCGGCCGTTGTCAGCATCGGGAGGAACTTGGGGCAGTTGTATGCGCCGAGAATCGCTGCTGCGTACCCGCCGGCCGTTGCCTGGGAACTGAGTGCGTCCATGCTCTGGGCGCGAGTGATCCGCGGGACAAGCTCGAGGGCAAAGGCGGTGACCTTCTGGTCGCGCATCCGTGCGACGGTTGAAAGGTTGTTTGCCGCGTTCATAAACCCAATGACGATCATGCTCTCTGCGAGCATCTCGACATCGGCTATGGTGGGGGGCTGGACGCACAACACAATTGTTGCACCGTCGAGCAGTTCGGCCCGACCGGGCGCGATCTTCGCACCGGCGGCAACATAGAGGTCGTCTGGGTAGAAAGCTCCCGCTCCCGCATCATGCTCGATTCGGACCTCGTACCCCGACGTCGTGAGTTTCCGGACCACCTCGGGCACGGTCGCAACGCGCTGTTCGCACGGGGCGTGTTCCTTTACAACGGCGATCACAATACCATTTTTTTTGTGTGCGATGGTCGCGGTGCTCATAATTTCCATCCGACCTGTCCGGCGCTTTCGATGCTGAACAACCTTTTCACTGTATAGATAGAACGTATCCTACTAGTTGAACTATACTCTTATTATCTTACGCGCTTGGCTTCGAAGCCGCGTCTTGAGGATCGCACCGCCTCGTGACTTGACATCGCTGGTCTTCCATAGCATTGCATGGACGCCGGAAACGAGAGCAACGGCCTCTCAGCCTCTTGTGAATGCAGCGACCGAGCGGACCCACAAGACGCGCAATCTCGCTGCCCCGCTCTGAGCATCGCAGTTTTTTTGGGGTGAGCCTCGCTTGGAGACCTAGCTAGAAAACCGGATCATATCTGCGGAAGCAGGGAGAGGTAAGGGAGGGCCAAGTACACGCCCACGGCAATGAGCACTGCGCCGGCGACGCGCTTGATCCAAATGGTCTTAGACGATTTGCCGGCGAGAGACGACGAGAGGCGGGCCGAATAGGCGATAGCGAGCATAGGGACAGCGAAGCCGAGCGAGTAGATCAGGAGCAGTAGGCCGCCCGTCGCAATATTGCCGTTTGCCGCCACCCATGTTAATATGGTAGCAAGAACCGGTCCGGTACACGGAAGCCACACGATCCCGAGTGCTAGCCCCAAAGCCAACCCGCTTGCTATGCCTTCAGTCGGAATATCGTACGTCTTTCTTGACACCCTGTCGATTATGCCCAATCGCGGCATATTGTAGGGCAAATGGAGATCGAAGAGCATCCAGAACCCCATCGCGATAATCAAGACTATCGCCGCGGCAAACAGATAATAACTAAACGCCGTAAAAACGGCGCCAAAAGCTGATGCGACGAGTCCCATGCTCGTAAACGATATGCTGAGGCCCAGAACAATAGCGAGAGGTCGGTATCTGCCGCGATCCGTTGATGAGGCGACGATGGCCGGAAGCAAAGGTAGCACGCATGGAGAAAAAATGCTAATAAGCCCTGCTCCGAATGCGATCAGCGGGTTTACTTCCATTTGCGCGCGTCTCCTCAGTACGTGCTGCGCGCGTCGTCAATGGCGCTTTTCACCGTACTCGGGTCGAAGACACCTGGGAAGATCGCGGCGGCTCCGTCCTTCCGTAACACAACGGTTGTCGGGGTCGCGGTTACGCCATACGCTCTGCCGACGTTCAGTGACGTAGAGTTGTTGTCGATGTTGAAGTTAACAAACGTTACGTTCGTGCCGTTGTACTGCGACTGAAGACCCGCTATCAGCGGCCGTGTCTGCTCGCAAGCAGGGCAGTTGTTCTGCGTGATGAACAGGATGACCGTCCTGTTCTGCATCAAGTCACTAACCGCTGTAGGAGGCGTTATTCCGCTCTTAAACTCGTAGCCACCCGATGAGATGCTTGCGCAACCGCTCATCCCAACGCACAGCAGGCATAACACGGCAACGACCGCGACATAGCGTTTACTAGACTTTAGATTCATCACTGATTCTCTCTACTGTTCTTTTGCACTAAAAAGTTTGCAATGACACATGCCGAACTCTTTGAGTTCTTCCTGGTGGTAAACGCACGGACAGATTATCTTTCGATCCTCATCGGCGTCTCCCGTAATAATGCGACACGGGCAGTAACGCTTTCCGAATTTCTCCTGCCTCGCAGCGAGACCCTTTGCGACCTCATCGACTCGCTCTTCGTCAGGATTGAGTTGTATCCCTCGTTTCTCGGCATACTTTTTGGCCCAATCCTTTATCTTCTTGGCCTGTTCTTCAACGTCCATTGGTCACCGTACGTTACTTACGCTCCGAGAAGCGCAAAACTACTCGTACGTTATGTTATATTATTATTCCTCTTTGAAGAGCGCGCCGCACTTTTTCGCATCTCATATTGCGCCCCAAATCAGAAAAAATGCTTACAGGTCGTTTTATTATTTGCGACGACCTTTCTTTAGAACGTTGATCCGTGCGGCGCCCTAACGATGGCACCAGACTCGGATTGCACATCTACCTAAAAAAGTGACCATTCCGAGGGCTGGGGTCAAGCGCCCCCTAACTCGGGGCCGTTGAGCCACGAATCATTCCATCGAAACTTTCTCAAGCTGACTTGCTACGTTCCAAATGAGTGTTCGCGTGTGGAGCGGCATGTTCGGATCGTTGCTTATGTCGTCGAGTATCGAAATCGCGTACGCTGCGCGAACGGCGTCGGACTCCTCTCGATCGAGCAGCCTCGTTTTGGCCTCCTCAGCGGCGCGGCGGATATTTCTCGGCACCGAATCATCCCCAACGATATGGGCGAGAATATCGACGCTATTTTTTAAGGTATCTTGTTTGTCCGGCATCGCGTTCACTCCGACGTCCAGCGCTGTTTTTGTGCGCGTTGAGCAAGCCTTAGCTCACACTCATCTGTTGATCCGCACATTATATAACGTTTTATCAATTGTCTGTTTAGAAGCAGAAATACCGTTGATTGGCCGTCTAAGAGGTTTTTTGGCGGTGATGCGACCCCCTTTGGGAGGTCGATCGCCTATTGTGGTGCGCAGAAATCGCACTGTTGGTAGCGTTATTAGCGTTGTAGCGGTGTCTGTCTGGAGCAACCGTGAAGGTACCAGACCTAAGCTTACTTGAGTTCTCTCCACCCGGTATCTTCGCCCGCGTCGGTGAATTGAACGTTTGCTTCGTTTTCGTCGCTCGGAGCCCCGCGATCTTGATCGCTCATGAAAAAGAAATAAAACAAGGCTCCGATGACAAAAAGAAGCGGAATTAGAGCGATGATAAGGTAAGGCGAAATGCTGCCGAAAACCTTGCTAACGTCGATGCCATTCCCAGCGCTGATCGGTGTTGTGCCGTTGGTGCTGTTCGTTGAGACCGTGGGCGGTTGCGGCGTCGGACTAGCCGCAGGAAGCGACGGTTCAGCAGACGGAATCGTCGAGGGGACTAAAACATTAGGTATCTCGTTCTGAGCAATTTGAGCGTCTATTACCAGCGCGCATATCATCGCCGGGCTGTGTGGGGCGCCAGTGTCCTGCCCAAAAAACCACGCTTGGGACAAGCCTTGGTCGCGCGTCGCGACCGGCGCGAGCGAACTGACGCTAGGACTTACCAGAGCGTAAGCTGCAAGCGCGGTAAGCAGCAAAATCAGAAACACAATCGCTCCGATAGCGCAGATACGCTTTGGTTGGGTCATGTGGCGGCCACCGTAGCCTTCTAGCGTCTAATTCTACGCGAGAGTATAAGAGTTTGCGCACGTATGCGCCGGCTATTTGCGCGGCAAAGCAACAGGAGCCCGTCAGCTGCAGACCGTCAAATAGAGACGTTAGCCGGCGACGGGATTCGTGAAACTCTGCTCAGCGTGGTTGATCATTGTGGCGCACAGTGACGGATGCGCTACGAACCGGGGCCAGTCAAGCACCCCGTCACTTGAGCCACGTCATCATCGCGCGGAGCTTTGCGCCCACCGTCTCTATTGGATGCTCCCTCTCTCGTCGCGTGAGTGCGTTAAATACGGGGCGGCCAGCTTGATTCTCAAGTATCCATTCGCGTGCGAACTCTCCTGTTTGAATATCCTTGAGCAGCCCCCTCATGGCGTCGCGTGTCGCATTGGTAATAATGCGCTCGCCTCTAGTGAGATCGCCGTATTCTGCCGTGTCACTGATTGAATGGCGCATCCATGAGAGCCCGCCTTCGTGGATAAGGTCGACGATGAGCTTCAATTCGTGTAGACACTCGAAATACGCAATTTCAGGCTTGTAGCCTGCTTCGACCAGCGTTTCAAAGCCGGCTTTGATGAGCGCTGTAGTTCCGCCGCAGAGCACGGCTTGTTCCCCGAACAGGTCGGTCTCTGTTTCCTCCGTAAACGACGTCTCCAGCACGCCCGCTCGCGTGGCGCCGATGCCCTTGGCGTACGCAAGCGCCGTCTGGAACGCGTTACCGGTGTAATCTTGGTACACGGCCACCAGTGCTGGGACACCTTCCCCTTGGCTATAGATGCGCCGCACGAGGTGGCCGGGACCTTTAGGCGCGACCATAACTACGTCCACGTCTGCCGGGGGAACAATCTGGTTATAGTGAATGTTGAAGCCGTGCGAAAACGACAGCACGTTCCCCTCTTGGAGCTGCGGTTCAATTTCAGCCGTATACACAGCCGCCTGGCGTTCGTCGGGCAAAAGCAGTTGCACGATGTCTCCGCGATTTGCCGCCTCGGCGACGCTGAGCACGTCAAAACCGTCTTTTAGCGCCTGATCCCATGATCTTCCCTTGCGCAGACCGATGAGAACATCGAGTCCCGAGTCCTTGAGGTTCTGTGCTTGGGCGTGCCCTTGGCTGCCGTAACCGATGATTGCGATTTTCTTGTCGCTTAGATGTTTCAGATCAGCGTCTTCATTATAAAAGATTTGAACCATATTTACCCCTCCATTTTCTATCAATCGTTCTTATGAGCCGCGCAAAAAAAGCTTGCGGCGTGAGCGTGTGCCGCCCGCGGTGAGACCGATCCCGGCAGCGCATCCCTCGCCCTCTAACGGGCGTGAGGTCCCGCTGCGCTTTAGCGATTTTCGTCGCTCGGCGTCTCTTAGTCACAGCCAGCTCTAGTCTTTGCCGCTTTGTATCACCTTGGGTCCTCGCCCTAAGGCGAGCGTGCCCGTCCTTACGATCTCCTTGATGCCGAATTGCTTGAGCATACCAACGAGTGCGTCCAGTTTTCCCTCATCACCGGTTACCTCGATGATGAGGCTCTTGGGCGCCACGTCGACGATTCGCGCCCGGAAGATATTGACGATCTGCATAATCTCCGCTCGATTTGAGCTGTCTGCTGTGACTTTTATGAGGACGAGTTCTCGGTTCACGTACGACTCTTTGGTGAGATCACTCACCTTGATGACCTCGATGAGCTTGTTGAGCTGCTTGGTGACTTGTTCGACCACGGTATCGTCGCCGGTCACAACGATGGTCATACGCGAAACCGCTTCGTTTTCGGTAACGCCGACAGTCAGGCTCTCGATGTTATAGCCTCGTCTGCTGAAAAGCCCTGCGGTTCGCGCGAGTACGCCGGGCTTATTTTGAACGAGGACAGATACGGTGTGTTTCATCCGCTACACACCCCCTTTCTTTGCGTCGATTATTTCGTTGAGTGCCGCTCCTGGTGGAACCATAGGGAACACGCATTCCTCGGGTTCGATTCTGAAGTCGATGATAACGGGCTTTGGGACCGCTAGCGCCTCTTCGATGGCTGGTGCTACTTCGCTCGGCGAGTCGACGCGTATTCCGTGAGCGCCGAACGCGTCGGCGAGCTTGACGAAGTTGATCTCGGAGAGCTTCGTCTGGGAGTACCGACGGTCGTAAAAGAGCTCTTGCCATTGTCTTACCATGCCTAGGTAGCCGTTATTGAAGATCGCGACCTTGACCTGAACGTCGTAGGCGACTGCTGTGGCAAGCTCTTGGCAGTTCATGGTGAAGCTCCCGTCTCCGGCTAGGTCAAAGACGGTCTCGTCGGGCCGACCGATCTTCGCTCCGATAGACGCGGGGAACCCGTACCCCATCGTCCCCAAGCCTCCGGAAGAGATGAAGTTTCGCGGGTGGCGGTGGCTAAAGTATTGCGCAGCCCACATCTGATGTTGCCCGACCTCGGTGCATACGATCGCGTCTGGGCACAGTCTGCTTATCTCTCGCACGATGTACTGTGGCTTTAAGCCCGTCTCGCCGAATTCAAGCGGGTACTCGCGCTTCCATGTCTGCACCTTTTCCATCCACTCTTTTGTGCGNNGGATCGATGTCGATGTGAATGATCTTCGCGTTGGGCGCGAAGCTCGCGATTTTGCCCGTTACGCGGTCGTCGAAGCGCGCCCCGATCGCGATGAGGAGGTCTGATTCGGTAACGGCATAGTTCGCGTACTTAGTCCCGTGCATGCCGAGCATCCCCAGCGACAGTGGATGTTCAGCGGGCAACGCCCCCATACCCATAAGCGTCATCGTCACCGGCGCCACGATGGTTTCAGCGAGCGCACGGACTTCTTCGGAAGCCCCACTGATCTTGGCGCCGCCTCCGACGTAGATTACGGGGCGATGAGCCTCGTTAATGGCCGTTGCCGCGCGCTTGATCTGACCAGGGTGTCCTTCGTAAGTCGGCTGATATCCGGGCAAGTGCACCTTTTTCGGATACTCAAACGGGGCACTCATCGTCTGTACGTCTTTTGGGATATCGATCAAGACGGGGCCTGGCCGACCCGTGGATGCGATGTGAAACGCCTCTTTTATCGTCTGTGGAATCTCGCTCGCTTCGTGAATCAAGTAACTGTGCTTCGTGATCGGGAGTGTGATTCCCGTTATGTTGGCCTCTTGAAAAGCGTCGTTGCCGATGAGATCGGTGGTCACCTGACCCGTAAGCGCGACGATGGGCACGCTATCCATGTAGGCGGTCGCGATTCCTGTCACGAGGTTCGTTGCTCCGGGACCGGAGGTGGCCATGCACACACCTACTTTCCCGGTTGCTCGCGCGTAGCCATCCGCCGCGTGCGCGGCTGCTTGTTCGTGGCGCACGAGGTAGTGCGTAATGGCATCTTGGTTAAAGAGTTCGTCGTAGATGGGTATGACGACGCCTCCAGGGATGCCGAAAATCGTATCCACGTGTTCGTATTCGAGACTTTTCATAAGTGCCTTGGCACCGCTCAGGTTCATTGGATCTCACCTATCATTTCAACGTAAGTAGCCTGTTTACGCCCTCAACGACCGCTTCAACCGACGCTATGATGATGTCAGCGCGCGCGCCGCGCGCTGTGATTACGTGACCGTCTCGGCTGAGCTTCACCCACACCTCGACTAGTGCGTCGGTGCCACCGGTGATGGCATCTACGTGGTACTCTTCGAGCGTGATATCTGCAAGCTTTCCTATCGCTTTTCTAAGCGCGTTTATCGCAGCGTCAACCGGTCCGAGACCGATGCCCGCTTCAACGACCTCTTGGTCGTCGACTGAGAGCTTGATTGACGACGTCGGGGTAACGATGTTTCCCGATACGACCGTCAGCTCTTGCAGCTTTATGCGCGCCTCGCGATTGATCTCGAGCACGGCATCGGCAATGGCCTGTAGGTCGGCGTCGGTGACGCGTTTTCCCTTGTCGCCCAGCTCCTTGATGCGTTTCAGTATGTCGCTCAGTTGCTCCTCGTCCGCGTCGAGACCGATCTCTTGCAGCGCGAGGCGCACTGACGCGCTGCCTGCGTGTTTTCCGAGCACAATCCGCCGCTCTCGACCCACCATCTCAGGGGTAATCGGCTCGTACGTCCGTGTGTCTGCCAGCAGTCCGTGGGTGTGGATGCCTGACTCGTGCGTGAACGCGTTCTCTCCGACAATGGGTTTGTTCTGGGCAACGGGCACGCCCGTAAGCCTGCTCACGAGCCTCGAAATAGGGTAGAGCTCGGTCGTGTTGATGCGCGTCGTGTAGCCATACAGTGACTCGAGCGTCATCACGAGCTCCTCGAGCGACGCGTTTCCCGCGCGCTCACCCATACCGTTCACCGTCACGTGTACCTGCGTCGCGCCCGCGCCAAGGGCCGCGATGGAATTCGCCGTCGCGAGGCCGAAATCGTCGTGGCAATGGATGCTTAGAGGCGCCATCGCCGCGAGGTCAGCCAACTGTTCGGCCGTGCGATCGGGGATGAGCACGCCAACGGTGTCGCAGTAGCAGAGCCGTTTAGCGCCTGCGGCGACGCCTTGACGGTAAAACTCGCGCAGAAAATCGCCGTCCGCTCGTGACGCGTCCTCGGCACTAAGCTCCACTATGAGGCCATGGTCGGCGGCGTACTCCGTCGTGTCCACGGCCATGCGCAGCACGGCGTCTCGGTCCTTGCGCAACTTTTTTTCGATGTGCAAATCCGACACGGGTACGACGAGGTGCACTGAGTCAACGTCGCATTCGAGGCAGGAGTCGATATCTCCCCGAAGGGCGCGCGCGAAGCTGCATATCTCGGGGCGCAATCCTTCGTGGGCGACCGCTTTGATGGCGGTCCGCTCGCCTTCCGACGTGACCGCGGATCCCGCTTCGATAACGTCCACGCCGAGTTTGTCGAGGGCCTTAGCAATCCACAGTTTCTTCTCGGCCGTGAGCGACACACCAGGGGTTTGCTCTCCATCGCGCAGCGTCGTGTCGAAAAACTTGATGTCGTTAAATAAAGCGATCCCTCACGGTAGTCACTTCCTTGCTGTAAAAGGAAGTCGTAACTATATAAAAGCTCTCACGCGCGCGAGTTTCGGCTCCGTTGAGCGCGTTCGAGCGTCAAAAGTAGTCCGCGACGGTCTCGAGCATGCGGGCGATGAGTTCGGCGGCGTCGTCGAGATCTTCGAGGTTGAGCACCTCGACGGGAGTGTGGAGGTACCGCGTGACGACGCTAACGACGCCCGCGGGGATCCCTGCCCGCGTGAGGTTGATCGCCGTGGCGTCTGTAGTACCGCCCGAGCTAACGTCGCGCTGGTACGCGATCCGCGCCTTCTGAGCCGTCCCTTCGATCCAGCGAAGCACCGAGTCGGGCGTGATGAGGCCACGGCCACCCCCGTCGACGACGGTGACCGAGGGGCCCTTGCCGAGCTCCAAGTGCGCCAGCTTCTTTTCGATGCCTGGGTGGTCCCCGGCTATGTTGGTCTCCGTGGCGATGGCAACGTCGGGATTTAGCCCAAATGACGCCGTTTTGGCACCCTTCAAGCCGACTTCCTCTTGCGTCGAACCGACCGCGAACACGGTGGTCGTCGCCTTGGTGCGTTTCATGGCTTCGATCATCATCGCGCATCCGGCCCGATCATCGAGTGCTTTTCCCGTAACGAAGTTGCTCGAAAGCGGGGTAAACTGGCGATCGATCGTGATGGGCGTGCCAATTTGCACGCCGAGGCCTTCGACGTCCTCGGCACTCGCGGCACCAATGTCGATAAACATGTCTTTCATCGGGATTGGTTTTTTCTTTTCCTCCTCCTCGAGAATATGCGGCGGCTTCGAACCGATCACTCCTGGAATAGCGCCGTTGGTTCCGTGGAGTCGCACGCGCTGGTTCAGCAGCGTTTGGTCGAACCACCCGCCGATACCGATGAAGTAGATGAACCCGTTTTCGTCAATGTACTTGGCGGAAAGGCCTATCTCATCCATGTGCGCAGAAAGCATTACGGAGGGTCCTTTCCCTGATTTTGTGGCGATCAGATTGCCGAACGCGTCAATCCTGATCTCATCGACGTAGGGTGTGAGTTCGTGCGTGAGTATGTCGCGGGAACTCCCTTCGTGCCCGGAAACGCCGTGGGCATTTGACAGCCGCTCAAGCAAGTTCCGCAAATCGTCGAGCTTGTCTGACATCATTCTACAAGAGCGCATCCTAGCATTAATAGGTTTCTTACGAAAAAGGGGCGTTAGCCAGCCTCCGTTAGGGTGGCTCTGTGCGAGGTACGCGTTCAGCTGTACCGGCTGACCCGTGGCTGCGTGGGAAGTTCTATATGGATGCTGTGAAAGACCGTGACCGCGGATATCGCGGAGCGATGAGCATCTGGTGACGAAACGAGTAGGTGACGCAGGTCGGTGGGCGAAATACTGTGCGTCTCGCGGCGCGGCGACGTATGAGTCGTACGGCAGTCTCTTTGAGCCGGGACGAAAGGACGACCTGCGGCGCACGCTCGCGGCAAAGGTGACAGAGGGGCTTAACGCGCCAGAGGCACCCGCCAGCGAATGCATACTTGGCATCGTTGATGAGATCATCAGTGAACGTAAAGGGGGGTGGCACTTTTCGTTGTCACCCGAACGACTGCTCGACGATCTTCGCGTGAACGATCATTCGTCGCGACACCTGTGCGCTGACTGTTCGCTGCCGGGCTGTTGCTACTTCGAGATTATCAGGCTGACGTCTGATGACGCGGAGCGCTTGCGAGCGCACTTTGAACTGTCGCTCGACGAGTTTGTCGCGCAGCACTGCGTAGCGTACGTTGATGATCACGACCGCCGTTATACGTACGCACTAAAAAAAGCTCAGCCATGCGCGTTTCTCGGAGAGGACGGCCAGTGCCCGGTCTATGCCGATCGACCCGCAGTCTGCGCGGAGTTCCCGTTCGTCATCGATCGTAAAACGCGCGACATAACGGAGATTCGATTGTTTCCCTTCTGCAACGTCCCGTTTAACGTGCTGAGGCTTGAAGTGAGGCGTCGCGCCCTTGAAGGCATTAGACGGGGCAACGGTTCGACTGAGCGAGAGTAGCTTTGCGATTAATGCTACGATCTCGGATGTTAAGCGGGGTGCGTTCGACCCCCGAATCGTCGCCCTGATCGCAACGAGAAAGAGCGGGCCTGCCGGGATTTGAACCCGGGTTTGAGGCTCCGGAGGCCGCTGTGCTATCCAGACTATACTACAGGCCCGTGGACTACTAGTTGCGTTGGCAGGTATATAATTCATCTGATAGCCGCGCACGAGAAAAAAAAGGTTTAAATGGGTCTTGCGCATTGGAGAACACACCAAATCAAATGCCGACGATCATTTACAAAAGGAGTCTTGGATGAGTCGTAAAGTTTTGATGAACGGGGCCTACGTGGCGTGGAGCGATGCCACCGTCCACATTAGCACGCACGCGCTCCATTATGGCACCGCTGTATTCGAGGGCATACGGGCCTATTACAACGATGAGGCAGGGCAAAGCTTTATCGTTCGATTGACGGAGCACGTCGAGCGGCTCTACCGCAACATGCGCGTGCTCAGGCTCAACATCCCTCTCACTAAGCAGGAATTCGCTAATGCCATCGTTGACGTGGTGCGCCAAAACGCGCTCAAAGAGGACGTCTATATACGACCGATCGTCTATTGGGGGGCCGGCACCGTCGGCCTGTACCCGTACGGCAGGGCAAACGATTATGCCATCTACGTTGAACCGATGGGCAAGTACTTCGACGACATCGACGCGGGCCTCAAGGTCTGTGTAAGCTCGTGGGCCCGCATTTCAGACAATTCCCTTCCTCCGACGGGCAAGTTCGCCGGAGCATATGTAAACAACGTGCTCGCAAAGGTCGAAGCGGTTCAAAACGGATACGATGAGGCCATACTGCTAACCAAAGACGGTTTCGTCTCCGAGGGGAGCGGCGAAAACGTTTTTCTCGTGCGCAACGGCACCGTTATGACGCCGCCGACTTCAGATGACATCCTTGAGGGGATTACCCGCGATGCAATCATAACGCTTTCTGCAGACCGTGGCCATAAGGTAGTGGAGCGAAGGATCAGCCGGTCTGAGCTCTACTCTACGGATGAGCTCTTTTTCACCGGGACTGCGGGAGAGGTGGCCCCCATAACGAGCGTCGACGGCATCGTGATCGGCGACGGCGCGGTCGGCGCGATAACGCACGAGCTAAAGGATGCGTATTTCAACGCGGCGCGCGGCAACGAGCCGCGCTACTCGCAGTGGCTGACGTCCGCTTTCTAGTCATGCGCCTTTTTCGGCTCCGAGCTTTCTCTCGGCGCAGCTAGCCTCGCTCTACGCCGATACGGCTCTTGCCGTAGCTCAGCCGCACGCCGATTGAGCGCAGGTACGCGCACGAGTCGCCGGGGCAGTGGATGAGCACCTCGGCCAAATCATCAGGCTTGTCGATATCGGTACTCATAAAGAACGAGTCGAGGACCTTTAACGGAAGCCTGCGCTCTTTGGCGATGGCGACGTGCTTCAGAAAGCTCACTTCGTAAAAATCGACCTTGAAGCGGGAGGGGTCGCGCATGAAGATCGCGTTGGTGCCGCCGCCGCGCCCCGGGACGAGCGTAACGCCCTCCGAGTACATCTCGCGCACGTGCCACTCTTGGATGAGCGGGATGTCGGACATCACGACGAGAGTCGGCTCGCGCACGTGCCTGATGTAGGCGTTTAGGGCGGTGTTCAGGTCGCGGCGGTTTAGCTCCACGTGCGCCCAGTCACACTCGGGATCGAAGTCCTCGGTCGCCAGAATTGTCACGTCGATGCCCTTCAAGCCGCGGAGCACGTCGCGTAGCATCGCCTTTGAAAAGGCCATGCGTTCTTCGGGGGAGAGAAATGGCGCGAGCCGCGTCTTCGCTCCGCGCGTCTTAAACGGCACGACCGCTTTTACCGCGTTCATCGTCGCCTCACCGGTGGCGTAAGCGTCCCCGTTATTTATATATTACCGCGGCCATGTAGTGGTAAAACGGCCTCGCTTTTTATGTCGCTTGAGCACCTGAGCACCGCAGACATCATTAGTGCGCCTTTGGAGACGCTCGTGTTTGCCCTTCCGGCACGCGTCACGTTCTCGCGCAACGTCTTTGTGCCTGTGACCAATATCTGTCGCAACGCGTGCGGCTACTGTGGGTTCCGGCGGGACATCGCCGACGCGGAGGCACAGCTGATGGCGCCTGCTCAGGTGGAGACCATGCTGCGGCAGGCCAAGGATGCGGATTGCACGGAGGCGCTGCTCACCTTTGGTGAACGTCCGTATGAGGTCGACGGCTTTGTCGAGAAGCTTCGGGGCATCGGCTACGAGAGCTTTCTTGACTATCTCTATGACCTCTGCACGATGGCAATTCGCGTCGGGCTGCTCCCGCACAGCAATCCGGGCATTCTCACCTTTGAGGAGCTCGAGCGGCTAAAAGCCGTGAATGCGAGCATGGGACTCATGCTTGAGACAACGGCCTCCGTTGACGCGCACCAGGGCTGTGCTGGCAAAGAGCCCGAACTTCGACTCTGGACCATTGAGGATGCCGGCAAGCTCCACATTCCGTTTACCACAGGTCTCCTCGTCGGCATAGGAGAAGACTGGGGCGATCGCATCCGCTCACTCGAACTCCTCGCGGAGCTGCAGCACAGATACCGGCACCTCCAGGAGGTCATCATCCAGCCGTTCGCGCCGAAGCCGCGCACGCGGATGGCTGACGTTCATAGCCCCAGTCGCGAGGTACTCCTCCGCACGGTCGCGCTGGCGCGTCATCTCCTCCCCGATGACGTCGCGGTTCAAGTGCCGCCCAACCTCACCGAGGTGGCCCCGCTTCTCAGTGCCGGGGCGTCCGACCTCGGCGGGATTTCGACCGTGACGGTCGACTACATCAATCCCGAGCACGCATGGCCAGATCTGGCAGACCTTGGCATTGCGCTGACCGAGCGGTTGCCGATCTACCCGCAGTACGTGCGTGCCGGATGGTACAGCGAGGCGCTCGCGCCGCTCATCGGGGCGTTAGCTGACGAACGTGGGTTCCGACGAGAAACCACAGACGAGACAAGGGACGGGTGACGCCATGGATATCGTTCATATTGGTAAAGCAAAAACCGTGTACCGCACCGAGGACGCCGACGAGTACATCATCGAGTTTCGCGACGACATCACGGCTTTCAATGGGAAACGGAAAAGGACCGTGCCACAGAAGGGCTACTTCAACGCGCGAATTTCCGCACGGCTCTTTCAGCTTTTGGAGCAGCGCGGGATCGCGACGCACTACAAGGGGATGGTGGACGATACACGGATGCTCGTCAAGGCGGTGGACATTATACCGCTCGAAATCATCGCTCGGAACATCGCTGCGGGATCACTCGTGCGCAGGTATCCCTTTAAGGAAGGGCAGAAGTTTACCCCGCCCCTCCTCGTTATCGACTTCAAGTCTGATGCCTATGGCGATCCGATGCTCAATGATGACCTCATACGCGCGTTACGGCTCGCTACCGAGAAAGAGCTGGCGACCATTCGCGAGCTTACGCTACGGGTGAACACGATCTTGAAGGACCATTTAAATCGGCGAGGGCTGCTGCTTCCTGACTTTAAGCTCGAGTTTGGAAAAGGAAGGGACGGGAAGATCCTCGTTGCCGATGAGATAAGCTGCGACACCTGTCGCCTGTGGCTGAAGGACTCGGGCGAGTCGGTTGATAAGGACGTTTTCCGCTACGAGCGCGGCGATTTAATAACGGCGTACGAAGAAGCGGCCAAACGCATACTCAGCTGACACCTTGCGCACGCTGACGATTGCATTTGAACGCACCCGCTATAGAGGCAACTTGCTCACGCACGAACAGCGCGCGACCGCTGTTGCCGCGTTTGAATCGATTAGTGCCTTCGACGCGGGCGTAGAGCCGAGCACGTGAGACTATTTTGCACAGCACGCTCGTAACGCGCACGTGGTGCTCAGTAAGTCGCTCGCCTTAGCAGGAGGCCCACCCGCCACAGCGCAGTGAATTGTGCGAGGATTGCAACAAGAAGCACTGCTGGCTCAGCCAAGCCAACGAGCAGCCCTATCGCGAGGATGATGAGACGCTCACTTCGCTCCGCGACGCCAGCGGTGCAATGGAATCCCATTCCTTCACCCTTCGCACGCACGTAGCTCACGAGAAGGGAGCCCATAAGGGCGACGCCGACGTAGATCCAGTTGACGCCAGCGATGCCAAGACCGAGCAACACGATGCAATCGACGTAGCGGTCAGATATGGAGTCGAATGTCGCGCCGAAGGTTGTCGTGGCGCGTCGGTTGCGCGCCACGGCGCCGTCGAGCATGTCGACAAAGCCGGTGATGAGGATCAGAACGCCACCCGCGACGAAGAACCCAAGGGCAATGACAATGCCTGCGACGACGCCGAACGCGAGACCGGCGAGCGTAAGCATATTGGGCGTGACGCCGAGACCGACGAGGAGATTCGCTGGTCGCGAGAGGAGCCGATCAACTGAGTCTTTGAGTCTGCTTAACACGGGGCTCTCCTGTGGCGTTCAACGACCTGCCTGCAGGAAATGGCGCGTTCCCGTAATATAGTTGACGAATTGGTGCGCCGCTGAGCGCGCCATTGGTTCAGCGATGGCGGGAGCTGCACCGCTGTGCCGCAAAAAAGCGCGCTTGAAGCATCGTACTCGGGGCCGCGCTTGCGGCCGTCCCGCTCTGTGGCGCACAACTCCGCCCCTGAGCGGTTTGGAGCGGGGGAACGTGCAAACGGACGATCCGGCGAAGCCCCTCACACCAGTTTCGGTTCACCTAAATTTTATATATTAGGTTAGCCTAAATATTATATAGAGAAACATGTCGCAGCAATACAAGTTGAGCCCTTCAGAAGAGGAGTATCTCGAAGCAATCTACACGAAGCAGGAACGGAGCGCGCGCGTCGCCACCACGGGAGATTTGGCGGCCTGCCTCGGCGTCCGAGATGCAAGTGTCACCGAGATGCTCAAGAAATTGAGCGAAAAGGGGCTAGTAGACTACACACCCTACCGCGGCGCAACGCTCACCGAGGCCGGATGCACGATCGCTACAAAGGTCAAGCGCAAGCATCGGCTGCTTGAGCGCTTTTTGGTGGACATCTGTGGAATCGACACGCACGAGTCGCACAAGCAGGCGTGCGAGATCGAGCACGTTATCTCAGACAAGGCGATCGATAACCTGTCCGCCCAGCTGGGCCACCCCTCGACGTGCCCTGGCGGAAGCGCCATACCCGAGAGCGACAGCGAGGACGAGACACAGGTTTCAAAGCTGTCTGACGTGGGGAAAGGCGCGTACACGATTCGGTTTCTGACTTCGCGTGAGCCGG
Source organism: Candidatus Methanoflorens crillii (assembly GCA_003162175.1). Classification (GTDB taxonomy): domain Archaea; phylum Halobacteriota; class Bog-38; order Methanoflorentales; family Methanoflorentaceae; genus Methanoflorens; species Methanoflorens crillii. The sequence continues at coordinate 83,595 of PMMR01000045.1, forward strand.
AGACGATCAGTCGGCTGTGCTCGCTCGGCCTTATCCCCGGGCTCACCGTGCGCGTGTTACGCGCAATCGCAAAGGGCCCCCTGATCATCGAGACGAAGGATACGCAAATCGCGCTCGGCAGGGACGTCGCAGAGTCCCTTCTCGTAAGCCCGGAAGGGGCGGAAGCACAAGGGCGACGAAAGCGAAGACGGAGAGGCGCACCCTCTACGGCGACCGCAGGTTAACCCGTACCATCTCCCTGATGCACGACGCAGACTTGGCGTAAAAGGAGCGGAGCGGATAGCTTACCACGCGTATGGCCGAAACGACGTCAAAAACGAGCACGCCCAAGGGTATCGCGCTGATGGGAAACCCGTCGGCGGGAAAAAGCGCGATGTTCAGCCAGATGACGGGAGTCAACGTCATCGTTTCCAACATCCCGCAATCAACGGTCATGGTGCAGAAGGGGCTGTCGCACCTTGACGAACACACCGTCATGGTGTATGATCTGCCTGGGGTCTATTCCGTCACCGCTGTTACCGAAGACGAAGCGGCGACAAAGGATTTCCTCCTGAGCACCTCATTGGAAGCCGTCGTTGATATCGTTGACGCCACGCGGCTCGAACGAAACCTGTATTTGACGTTGCAGCTCCTCGAACTCGGCCTTCCAGTCGTCGTGGCCCTTAACCAGGTCGACTTGCTCAAGACGCTTAACCTTGACATCGACGTCGCTGACCTCGAAAGAGAGCTTGGGGTGCAAGTCGTGCCGACCATCGCGACCCAGGGAGAAGGCGTGCACGAGGTGCTGGAGACGGCGTTTCATTACGCCGACCAGCTTTCGAAAAGGACGCATCGGCAGGTAAGCTATGACGACCACGTCGAACGCGCCATAGCAGCGATTATCCCCCTGCTTCCTGAAACGAGCATCCCCAAACGGGGGTTTGCGGTGCGGCTCCTCGCGGGCGACAAAGACTTTGAGTCGCGTGTGGATGCGCACACGCGTGAGCTCGTCAACGCGTTTAGGGGTGAGGTCGAGCGGGCCCACGGTGAGGACGTCGCCGTCACTATCGCCCGCGGACAACATTCGACAGCCGACCTCATAGCGAGCGCCGTGCTGGTCAGGAAAGTTCACAAACCAACACTCGGCGAGAAGTTTGGCGAGGTCTCGACGCGTCCGCGCACGGGGTACCCCCTGCTCGTCGCGCTCGTCGGCGGCATGCTGGCACTTATCTTCTACGTAGGCGGCTATCTGAGCACCCTGATCACCACGTTCTTCGAGGGAATCGTCTTCCCACCGCTCTATGGGGCGGTCAGTGCGCACGTTGCCAATCCGTTCATCACATCAGCCGTGCACTCCACGCTGCTCGCCCTGGCGGCGGCACTCGCCATCGCCGTTCCCTACATCCTGATCTTCTTTATCTTTTTGGCGATCCTCGAAGACGTCGGCTACCTCCCGCGCGTGGCGCTGCTGCTCGACAGGCAAGCGCACGTCATCGGCCTGCACGGCCGATCCATCATCCCTATGTTGTTTGGCTTCGGCTGCAGCGTGCCCGCGATTATGGCGACGCGGGCCCTTCCCACGAGAAAGGAGCGAATCATCACCATTGCGCTCATCACGCTCATTCCGTGCTCGGCGCGCACTGCGATAATCTTGGGCGTGGCGGCGACCTACGCAGGAGTCCAGTACGCGCTTGCCATCTACCTTATCTCCCTCGTGCTCATCATCGCGTCAGGGAGGCTGCTGAGGGCAACCGTGCCGGGAAGGACGGCGGGGCTCGTGCTCGAAATTCCACTCATACGGAGGCCGGCGCTCGTCCCGATCCTGAAGAAGACGTGGCTGCGGATGAGGGAGTTTCTTTACATCGCCGTGCCCTTGCTCATCGTGGGAAGCATCGTGTTCGGATGGCTGGAGCTGACCGGCCTCAGTCGCTTCATCGAGGCGCCGATGGCGCCGATCACCGTCGGTATTCTGGGCCTTCCTTCCTTCACGGCCATCTGTCTCATCTACGGGGTGCTGAGAAAGGAGATGGCCGTGGAAATGCTAGCCATCGCGTCGGGAACGTTCATATTTAACACAGTGATGACACCGGTTCAAATATTCGTGTTCTGTCTCGTTGTCACCCTCTACGTTCCGTGCATTGCGACGTTTGGCGTCATAGCACGGGAGCTCAACGCGCGGTGGGCTGTGGGCATCTCGATCTTCACCATCGTTTTGGCGCTCATCGCTGGCGGGGTTGCGTTTCGGCTGCTTACCTTCGCGCATTAGTAAGGGTGGGTGGAGCAACGGTTGCAGGCGAGGCGTTTCCGGATACGACCGCCCTTCTTGTGGGCTCTTAATTTTAGCACCCGTGCCTTTTTGTTGTGGCGGGTAACGTAGAGCTGTGTGAAGCCTACGTTCGATGATCTCTTCAAGTGGTGGGGCGCAATCGCTTTGGTGCTTATTGTGCTCAGAATATACGGACTGCTCTAAGATTTCCGATGATCGAAGAACGGCGCCAAGCGTGTCAAGATCGATCAGAGTTAAACTCGTAAGCATCCATAGCTAAGTCGCCCCAGTACCAGCTGTGGTGGAGGATCGTGCCGCGCGCGTCGTCTCCTGCCGCCCCGAACACTACAAGAAGCGGCATGAAGTGATCGGGGTACGGGTGGGCACGTTCAGCGTAAGGGCCCCGCTCACGATACTTCACAAGGCTTAACTGGTCGCCCCGAGTCACCGCGTCGGTCAGCCAGCCGCTGAATTCGTAGGCCCAATCATCGGTGGCGGCACCTTCGCCTAGCGATGCCGCAGCGTAGCCAAGTGGGTGGACCGCTCCGCCGCTGCCGAGTATAAGAACGCCGTCATCCCGTAGCGATGAGATAGCTGCGCCAAGCGCTATATGCTGCGCGGGGTCGAAGTGGCGCTGGATCGAGAGCTGCACGACGGGGACGTCCGCGTTGGGAAACATAAGCATCAGCGGCACCCACGCGCCGTGGTCAAGGCCACGGTGGCGGTCAAGGTCGCAGCGCAAGCCAGCGCCATGAACAAGATCAGCCACCCGCCCGGCAAGGTCAGGTGAACCCCGTGCATCATAGCGCAGCCGGTAGAGTTCAGCGGGGAACCCGTAAAAATCGTGGATCGTTTCGGGGGCTTCTACGGCGTTAACAGCAGGTCGTGACGTATTCCAGTGGGCAGATACGCATAAAATCGCGTGCACGTTCCGGTATCGGTCGCCGAGCGTGGCCAGGAATTGCCGCGCCGGGACGTTTTCGAGGGGTAGGGTGGGGGCGCCGTGCGATACAAATACGGTGGGCAGTGCGTCTGCAGACACGGTTCTTCCCCAAATAATGCTACACTAATGATCGATATCGACAGACCTTATGGATAGCGGACCCCCTACAGTGGCCTCTTTCCTTGAGCACGTGTAGCGGTGCCATCAAATTCCGTCATTTATCTAAATGAGGTGCCCTCACATGAGGCCAATCTGTCGCATCAGCCCGACCAGATCGTAGAAGAGTTTCTCTTCGGTAATCTCACCCTTCTCATTCCAATGGGCGACCGTGCAAAACTCGACTTTAAATTTCTTGTTTGTGGGTTGAATGTCCTTTCCGTCAGGGCCGGGCATAGGGCCAGTCATCGTACCGGTGAAAATGGATATCGAACACGTCCAATCGCCCTCGCCGAAAAGTACCTGATAGGGGCGGTTCCCCACCCGGTTGTCGGGAAAGGTCTTGAAGAATTGCTCTGCTTCTGCTTGGTGCGCCTCTAGTCCTCTCGTCGGTTCGGGTTGCCCCGGCCAGTACACGGCGACTTCTTCGTGGTGCCGTTTGTTGAACGTGTCCCAGTCCTGGCTGTTCCAAGAATCATCCAACGTTATCATCAACTGTTTGTTTTCCTCAATACTCATTTGAAGCCCCTCCAAAACCGGAGTTGTTTTGAGCATGAGAATGAGCAGCGCCGCGGCCCATAACCGTTTCGATCGCTTTGGGTGAACGCGTCGTCTGTGGGGAACAGCAGACGCCGCACGTGTGGAAATGCAAAGCGCTCTGCGAGGTTAGATAACCAGTTGACTAGGGCAATCGTTCGATCGCGTTGTGGTCTGCGCCGCTGTTCGATCCGGGCGATTTTGCTCACTCGGCTCAGGGGTACGCTCGGTAACCGCTCTGTTCACGCAGTANNTTTTTACCCCGGGAAGGCTTGAGCGCGCGCTGCGATGGCTGTTCGTCGCGAGTTTTGGTGTGATGGTCGGATCGTTTGTCGATCTCCTCTTCGGGGTATGCCATTGTCACGTTTGAGGGGACACCTCACCACATGCTGCGCCGTGCTGGTCATCTCAGGCGTGTTGCTGAACGTTGTGTTTAAGCGACCGGGTGTTGTGGGCTCTAGCGCCTGACTATTGCGAAGCAGGTAATTCCAGAAGCGCGGCCGCAAAGCGCTTCGCCCTCCCGACGTACGCCCCGCTTCCACGTCGTGCCGGAACGTCAAACACGGCCGCCGCCTTCTTTCCGGAAAGCGTTTCCATGCTTTCGAGCATCTTTACACTGCCCTCGCTGCGCGGGTTTCCGTGCGTGCAAAAGAACGCGACACTGGTGAACTTGTCTTTGTTTTGTGCGAGATACGTTCGTATCGGGCTGGACATTTTCCCCACCCACACAGGACTGCCGATCACTACCATATCATAGGACGCGGCGTCGTTCGTCGTTTGTGTGATTTTCGCGCGGACCCGCAGGAACGCCTGCATCGCCAACCTGCCCGTACCCTTTTCTTTCGTGTCGGACATGATTGCTTCAATATCGGCATTGAGGTTCTCAGTAAGCGCCTCGGCGACCCTTTTCGTGTTTCCCGTTCGCGAGTAATAGGCTACGAGTGTTTTCATCGCTGTGCGTTACGCCGCACCCGCTTAATAGCGTGACAGGTCACCCGCGCGAGGAGCGACCTGTCGACCGGATACGCGCCTGATTTAGCTGCACCAAGCGAACGAATTATATAGCTAGTGAAAAGTTATCTTGTGGAGCACTCGTGGAAGCGATTGAAGTTTCTCATCTGGTCAAGCAATTCGGGACCCTCACCGCCATCAATGACATCAGCTTCTCGGTGGCGGCCGGGGAGACCTTCGGGTTTTTAGGCCCTAACGGCGCCGGCAAGACGACTACGATCCGCATGCTCACCGGCATCTCACCGCCGACCTCGGGAACGGCAACCATCTTCGGCCACGATATCGTGCGCGAGACTGTTGCCGCGCGGCAATCCATGGGCATCGTTTCCGAGACCTCCAACGTATACACTGACCTGACTGGGTGGCAGAACATGATGCTCGCCGCGCAACTCTATCGCATCGGCAGAAGCGAGCGGGACAGGAACGCGACCGAGCTTCTTAAGCGCTTTGAGCTGTATGAACGGCGGGATACCAAGGCGCACGGGTACTCCAAGGGAATGAGGCGGCGGCTGACCATCGCCATGGGCCTGGTCAACAGTCCGCGCCTGCTCTTCCTTGATGAGCCCACCTCCGGGCTGGATGTCGAGAGTAACCTTATCATCCGCGAAATGATCAGCGACCTCATCAAAGAAGGGGTCACCGTATTCTTGACGACCCACAACATCGAGGAGGCAAACATCCTCTGCGAACGGGTGGCGATCATCGACAAGGGCCACATCGCCGCCATCGACGCGCCCGAACGGCTGAAAAAGACGATTCAAAGCGTCCAGTCTGTCGAGGTCGCCTTTTTGGACGGCACATCGCCTGAGCGGCTTGACGAGCTGCGCCTGCTCCCGATGGTGAACGGTGCTCGCAAGGAAGGTGACAAGTTCAAGCTCTTCACAGAGAACCCTACAGAGGTCATCGAAGGCGTGATGGCGTACGCGCAAACGCACCACACACGGGTGATAAGCATCACGACGCTCGGTCCGAGCCTTGAAGACGTCTTTGTCAAGCTAACCGGGCTGCAGCGAGGAGGCGGGATTAGTGCCATCGATTAGCCTTTCGGGGATCGAGGACCGCCTTTCCCGTGAGCTTGTCGCTGCGTGGGCGATTGCGAAAAAAGACGTCCTCATCTATTACCTCAGGCCAGGCGTCATCGTCGGTGGGGTGCTCTTCCCGCTTTTTATGTTCCTCGCGTTCACGGCAGGGAAGCTCGCGACCCCCGTTGCGCTGGTCCCGGGACTCATCGGGATCACGACACTCTTTTCTGCCTCATCGATAGAACCGGTATCCGTCCCGATCGAACGGAGAATGGCGACCTTTGACCGGCTGCTCGCCGCTCCCGTCTCCCTGAATGCGCTGGTGTTGGGCGAGAGCCTCAGTGGTCTTCTCTACAGCCTTCTTATTGCTGTGGTGGTGTTTGTCGCGGCGCTGATCATCCTGATGACGCCCATCACGAACATATTCCTCATTGTGCTGGGGATCCTGTTCAGTTCGCTGTGCTTTGCAACGCTCGGGACCCTCTTTGCGGCATATCCGACGGAGAACCCCGGCGACATCATCTCGATGGTGAACGTCGTCAGGTTCCCCCTCATCTTCATATCGGGCGTCTTCATCCCGATCGCGACACTACCAGCCGTCGCGCAGATGATCGCCTACGTTTCACCGCTCACGTACGCGAACGATCTCATCCAGGGCGGATACAACGGTAAAATGACGTTTCACCCGATTGTTGACGTCGCGATGCTCATCGTCTTCATCGTGATCTTCCAGTTGATTGCGAACTACCTGTACAAGAGATTCAGCGATTGAGCGGGTCGAGCGGAGAAGAGGCTCGCACACGGAGATCCGGATTCGATGCGCCGTTTATATGTCAAAACGTGACTATCCAGCACGCTCTGGTTTGGGTGGGGAAGCTGACTGCGAGTTCATCCAAGTGGTCGCTCGTGCGACGAGTTCGGCGACGGCACGATGCGCAAACGCACTTAGTTCGATTCAACTGGTTCCGGGCTGCTCGTGCATGCTGGCGCGCGCATTACGGATTCAGTCGCTCTGCGGAGCATAACTTGTTGGCGTGCTCGCTGTTAAGACACGCGCAGCGCTAAGGTCACGTTGGGACGGCACATTGAGTTGCGGACGAAGCAACCCCTCGGGCTGTGATGGGTGCGCTGAGTCAGCGTTCAGAAGCTTATTATGCCGTTAGAGTTATCGCCGGGTACCCGTAAACATTCGATCATCGGCAGCACGAAGTGCAGCCTGCTCCATTCTTCACTCTCCGGACGGGCGGCACGAACTGCTGGCGATTGTTTGGAAGGCCAGAGCGTGAAGCAAAAAGTCATCGAATTGAACGACGTCACGTGCATTCTCGGGAAGACCAACGTCGGTCTGTACGAAAATCACCTGATTGACACGGCGGTTATTGACACCCCGCTCGATCTTGAGGCGATTCTCATCACGCACGGACACGCCGATCATTTTGGGTCAGCGAGCACGCTCAAGAGACGTACGGGGGCGATCGTGGTGGCTCCGAAAGAGGACGCGTTTCTGATCGAAATTCCAGAGGTAAACGTTCGGGGTATGTTCAGCTGGGCGCGTCCACCGGTCGAGATGACGACGCGATTCTTCATCGGGGAGGCGTGCACGGTGGATTGCTACACTAAAGACTACCAGTTCGAAGGAAAGATTGCCCCGTTGCTCTTGCCGGGTCACACGATGGGACACACGGGTTATCTGTGCGACAGGGTGCTCTTTGTGGGAGATGCACTGTACCCTAAAGAGGTCTGGGACCGGCACAAGCTCCCCTACTCAATAGACGTTGAGCTCACGCGTCGCTCGCTCAATGCGATCAAGAACACGGCGTTCGACTGGCTTGTTCCGAGTCACGGCGAGGTTATGTCAAAAGATAAGAGCGCGGGCCAGATCGCGATTCACTTAGAGCAGCTTGCCGAGATTGACGGGATGATACTGCGACTTTTGGAGCGTCCCCGATCAACGGAAGATCTCATCCATGCTGTGCTCAAAGAGCTCAACGTGCAGGACAACCTGGCCCAGTATTGGCTTTCCGTCACGACCATAAAAGGCCACTTGAGTGGACTCGTCAGCACCTATAAAGTTGCGTACGACATTTCCGATCATCGGGTGTACTGGAAGGCGAACGAATGAGTGCCCCCGTCCAGAGGCGTATCCAGCCACTGCGCGAATCGACGCAATGCGAAACGGGGCCCTGAATGACGGATGGCAGCTGAACGGTGCCGCTGGCCGCGCGCGTGAAAGCAGAAGGCCTTCTGGCGGTTTCCGAAACTGTAACTAAACGAATCGAAGGGAGATGATATGGCGAACTTTGATGACTGTGTGCGCTTTGCTAATCAGCACATGATCTGTTCAGTCGCCACGTGTGATCGCGAGCAGCCACGGGTCCGAATGCTCGGGATGTGGTTTGCGGATACACGGGGCTTCTATTTTAGTACCGTAAAGACAAAAAAGATATTTCGAGAGCTTACAGCAAATCGGAATGCTGAGGTGTGCTTTTATGCCCCGCCAAAAGGGCCGCTTGGCCAAGAGGGTTCAACAGATATCGGAACCATGATGCGAGCGTCAGGCGACGTGGTTTTTCTTGACGACGTGAACCTCACGGAGCGCCTTCTTGAAGAGCGACCGTTTCTGCGTCCTCACGCCGACGATCAGGTCATATTCCGGATCCAAAACGGCGAGGCGACGTTCTGGACGTCTGCAGACAGTGGGCGCGAATCAGCCCTTGAGCGAATCCGCTTTTGAAACAGGAGCCACAGTCTCCTGCCCCGCTGCCCGCTCGTGCCCTCACGATGCATGCTACGGCAGGGCGCTCTGTGCCCTCGGCGTCTTTTGAACGGAGACTAGTTTGGGCATCGATAACGCGGGCGCTCCACGCTGATCGTGCGACGGCTTGCCTAGGCGGACGGCTATTTTTCGCCTTTGACTTCATTGCCCGTGTAGTACTCTTCCTTTTTCTCTTCTTTGGCGTCCATAGGACACTCCCTTGTGTAGGTCGATTCGCGCGTATAAAAAACCATAACCCGCGTTAACTCGGCAAAAGCCGCCGGTCCACTCTTCTTCAGCGATGATTGCTGCGATTAGAGCCGGGATCGTCTCGCCGAATTTGCATTCCCACGATCGTGACTAATAGCGAATAACCGGTAGGCATCAGCAACCGCCTACTGGTATACGCAACGACGCTGCTAGATCAAGAGGCATCCAAACGAGTTTATTGGCATCTTTTAGCAGAGTGGCGCTGACAACTCGGATGCTCAAACAATTAATAAAGCGTTTTATAGGAGGCGATGCCACATATGATCGATGAAATCCGTTGATATCATCAAACTGATCGTCTCCGTCGCGGTGCCCGTGTTAGCGGGTTTGGGATCGTCAGTGTTTACCATCAACTCCATCTCAACGTGGTACGCCGCGCTCAACAAGCCCTGGTTCAATCCGCCGAATGCGGCTTTCGGGCCCGTTTGGACGATTCTCTATATCTTGATGGGTCTAGCGTTATTCCTCATATGGCGATCGCATCGAACTCGCACAAGAGACATCGGGATCGCTCTCTTCGCTGCACAGCTCATCGTTAACGTTGTCTGGACGTTAGCCTTTTTTGGGCTGCAGAACATACTATACGGCCTGCTCGCCATCGTGCCGCTGTGGATACTGATCGCCGCCACCATCTATCAATTCTACAAGGTGGACCGGCGGGCGTCATACCTGCTCGTGCCCTACATCGTGTGGGTGACCATCGCCACCGCCTTGAACGCGTCGGTCTACCTGCTCAACCGGTAACGACGACGCGGTCAGGCGTAAAAATTAGCTGCATTCCCATCGCCGTTGAGCGAAGGGCACAGCATCATCGCAGGCCAGCGCTGTCGCGCTCCATGACGTTATACAGCGTTTTTACCTCTGATCGTAAATCGTCCAAACGATGCTCGAGCTTGTCGATGCGCTCTCCTATCTTGCCCTTGCAGGCCCGGAACTCCGCACAACACGTCTCCAGCTCGGCGATGCGCTTCGTTAGGTCATTCATCTCCTTTTCATTATTAATTGTCTAGAACCTCCTTCCGATACGGATGAGGCCTCGATCACGGCCATCCAATACAAGAGGGACGTAGGCGATATTAAGCTACTATCCTGAAAATGTCGACGAACGGCACTCAGTGGCCATCGGACCTTATTAGCACCGCCGAGCGGACGCACTAAAACAAGAGGAACTCGACGTTCTAGAGGACGGATTGTTCATCCTATGATGAGAAGCATTGTCCCGTCACTGCGGGCACTACGCCACCGTTGCTTCGGCCGGCAGGGGTTACAGTTAAGGGCCGCGCTTAGGTGGGTATTCTTTGCGTCTGGGCCGGCCGTCTTCGCGCCTTGCCGCGGCAGGCGTCGCAGGTTTCCGCGGTCTGACCTCTGCCTGTGTTCTGTCCTCTGGACGGGCAGGCTTGGCAGTGCGCGCGTCTAATACCATGTCACGTTCAGGTCGAGCCGCCTCGCGCCTATCGGTAACCGCCAGATTCGCCCTTCGCAGTGCCCATATAACAAGGAAAAATATGGTCACAAACCCGATGCCAAAGAGCAGCGAGTACGCGGTGATGCCGCCGGTTGCGGCGATGAGGGTTTGGGAATAGCCGAGCAGCAGTCCCATGGCAATGACGATGGTGAGGCTTAGCCCGATCGACAGCGCGACTCGCTCGGTGATCTCGAGCTGGTTGAGCCTGGGAAATACCGCAAGGGTCATGGCAAATCCGGGCACGAAGAGCACGTAGATGAATGCGAGGGCGAGTTGAAATATATCCGTCACGAGTTTGTTCCCGACGCTCGGTTGTGTAGTAGCACGGCGAAAAGTACGACGTTCTCGAATCGATTCTGTACGCGAGAGACTTAAGCCTTTCTAGGCGTGAAATTTAGAGCTTATCGTGGGGGGATCCAAAAAGCCTCAATCCCGAGCACATTCGCTCAGCCGCAAACAGCGGCTTCGATCGTGCGGAATCCGGCGCCAGCCGGTTCACCGTCCGCTGTCCTATGCCTGCTTTTCAACAACCAGGAGGACAATCACGACAAGCATCAAAACGATGCCCGCACTCTGAAGGTAACTGAACCCGTGCGCCACTTGGTAGTACGCGCTGAGTATGGCTGAAATGAGCAGCAGTATGATCGCCACCAACTTGGTAAGCATTCTCATCTGTCATACCTCGTCGTCGCCCATCTCTGTGGACAGGCGCCGAGGAATAGTTGTCGCCTCCGGTATAAAACCTTACGAAACGAGATCGAGCTGAAGCGGCTATCTCACGCACGATGGCGCGTTTTGCGTCTTTTCTTGAGTGGCGCGTGGACTGATGTGTAAACGTTTGAGACAGGACTCGCCTGTAGCTGCTCTTTGAGCACAATCGTCGTCGCTATCGGCAGACTCAGTGGCGAAGCGGTAGGGAGATGCAGAATTTCGAACCTCGGCCGACGTCACTCTCAACGGTAACGGTCCCGCCGTGAGCTTCAATCATGGACTTCACGATGGCTAAGCCGAGCCCCACACCTCGTGATTTTGTAGTGAACAGCGGCTCGAAGAGCTTACTTATATTTTCCGGCGGTATGCCCATTCCCGTATCAGCTACGTTTATGGAGGCGCTCTGTCCTTCTTTCTTGGTCGTTATGGTAAGGGCGCCGCCGTCTGGCATTGCTTGCACCGCGTTGCCAATAATGTTGATTAGTGCGCGCTGCATAAGGAACGAATCGACATCGAGAGCGGGCAGACTCGGATCAAGCTTCTTTTCGATCACAACGTTAGTTGGTGCCGCAACGCCACGAAGGGCATCGCTGACGAGTTGTTCCGTGCTTGTGCGCGTGATTTTCGGGCTCGGCGTCCGAGCGAAGTCGAGCAGATCGGTTACCATAGAGCTCATGTAAGCAACGTGTTCATCTATCTTGTCTAAACCGTCGCGGAGCTGCTGTGCCTTATAGCCTTCACTCGGCGCGAGGTACGCTTCGAGCGTGTCAACCTGTTTTTTCTCGAGGTAAATAGTGTTAAGAATAGCCTGCAAAGGGCTGCGGAGATCGTGTCCGACCATTGCCGCCATTTGTCCGATAGCCGCCAAGCGCTCTGCTTGCTTAAGTTCAGCTGTTTTTTGCTCCACCAGCTCTTCAAGGTGCTCGGAGTACTGCGTAAGCTGCTCTTCAAGGTTTTTGCGCTCGATGGCGTAGTACATCGCGCGTTCCAGGGTGTCTACCATCGTCGCGCCTTTTACGAGATAATCCTGCGCACCCTCACGCACCGCGTGTACGGCCAATTCCAGATCGTCGAGACCAGTCAGCACGATGATCGGCACGTGTGGCACTGCGGCGCGCATCGTCGCGACGGTGGCGAAGCCATGGCTATCAGGAAGACCCAGATCAAGCAGCACAACGTCGAACGTCTTATGGTCGCACCGTGCTATCCCAGCATCGAGACGATTCTCAGCGTCAAGCGCGTGCTTTGTTGCGGATGACTTAGTCAGAAGCCGTCGTATGAGGTGAGCATCACCAGGGTTGTCCTCGACGAGAAGCACCTTAAGTGCTCGATCACGGGCGTACATTCTCAGCCCTCGTGCAGCGGGAGCTTCACAACCGTGAACCAGTACTCTTCGATAAGCCTAACGACGTTCATAAACTGTGGCCAGTCAACCGGCTTGGTGATGAAGCTGTTGGCGTGCATCTGGTATGTTTTCAGGATATCCTCGTCAGCTTTGGAAGTGGTCAATACGACGACCGGGATGCTCGCAAGCGCTTCGTTGGATTTGATCTTTGCGAGTACCTCGCGACCGCCCACCTTTGGCAGGTTAAGGTCGAGCAGGATCAGATCTGGGCGCGGAGCCTGCCCGTATTCGACATCGTGCAAGAAGGCAAGTGCGGCTTCTCCGTCATTTGCGACGTGCACGTTGTGGAGCACTTTGCCGGACTTGAGAGCGCGCTTGGTCAGAAGGACATCGCCTTGATTGTCCTCCACCAACAAGATTTCCATGTAATCTGCGCTATTTCGCTCACTCATAACACATTATCCCCCCTTGTTGGAAGCGTAAAGTAAAACGTCGAGCCTTGTGCTGGCTCTGATTCGACCCATATTCGTCCGCCGTGACGCTCGACTATCTTTTTAACGACGGCAAGTCCGATGCCCGTTCCCGGGTAATCATCGCGCGCGTGGAGGCGTTGAAATACGGTAAAAATCCGTTCTGCGTATTGTATGTCAATACCGATCCCGTTGTCGCGCACCGAAAACACCCAGCCGTCTTTCGTTTCCTCTACGCCAACGTGAATCATCGGGGCATCATCGCCCCTAAACTTTATCGCATTGCCTAACAGGTTCTGGAAAAGCTGAATAAGCTGAGATTCGTCGCCGAGCACCGTTGGCAATTGATCGTGCGTGACAACTGCGTGGCTCTCTTCTATCGCGACTTCCAGATTCGCAATCGCTTCGGAGAGGACGCGGTTCATGCTGGTTGGCATGAACGGCTCTCCCCGCGTGCCCACACGCGAATACGCCAAAAGGTCGTCGATGAGCGTTTGCATTCGTTTCGCGCCATCGACGGTAAATGCAATGTATTCGTCAGCGTCAGCGTCAAGTTTTCCTGTGTAGTCCTCCTCAATTATTTGCACGTAGCTCGTTATCATGCGAAGCGGTTCTTGCAGGTCGTGTGAAGCGATGTAAGCAAACTGTTCTAGTTCAGCGTTGGATCGTTGGAGATCAGCGAGTGTACTGTCGAGCCGCTGCTCCATGCGCTTGCGCTCGGTGACGTCTCGCGCGACTATGAGAAACGCAGCCGGTTGTCTCGAGGCATCTTCAATCAAGGAGATATCTGCTTCTATGTCAACTCTTTCTCCAGTTTTCCCGAGCACATGAAAGTCAGTTCGGACGGGTTCTTTCTCTCTATGACCAGGCCCCGTCGTGCCGAAGATAGCTCCGACGAGAAGCTTGCGTGCATCATGGATCAGCGAACGAAACTCAGGAGGGAGGAGATCCACGAACGGCTTTCCTAGTATCTCGTCCCTCGATCGCTGTGTGAGATGTAAGATGGCATCATTGCAATCGGCAACCTTCTCGTCCAACCCCGTGATCACTATTCCGTCTGCCATAGTTGCGAAGGTGGTGCGTAGCTTTGCTTCAGATTCCGCGAGCGCCAGCTCCGCTTTCTTGCGCTCGGTAACGTCACTGCTTATTTCAAGAATAGCGGTCGCATTGCCTCTCTCGTCATTAATCATGGTCCAGCTGCTCGCGACTGTGACCGGAACACCATCGCGCGTTACGTGGATCAACTCCCCTTCCCACCGTCCGCTCTCCATAAGCTTAGGCCACAGTTCTTCGCGCGATTCAGGGAACCTCGTGCGCAGCAGCGCGTTCGCGTTTTGACCCTCGGCCTCTTGCTTTGCCCATCCATAGAGCCGCTCGGCCCCACGGTTCCAGTACGTTATCCTCCCCTCTGGATCCAAGGTCATAATGGCGTCGTGCGCCGCATCAAACATCGTCGCGTGCTGTCGCAGGTCTTCTTGCGCCTGGTGAAGTGCCGACTCCGCTTTCTTGCGCTCGGTAACATCTCGGGCGACCGCCAGAAATGCCCGGGGCTGTCCAGCAGCATCTTTAATCAAGGAGACATTCGCTTCTACGTCAATGCGTTCTCCGTTTTTCCTGAGCCATAGCTCGTTGGTACGGATGGTTCCTTTCTCCATAAGCTCAGGTACCGTTTCGAGGATTTGCGAACGAGACTCAGGAGCGAGGAGATCTAAAAATGGCTTTCCGATCACTTCTTCCTTTGATCGTCGGCTCATACGCGCTACGGCTTCATTGCAATCGGTAACCTTCCAGTCCAACCCGCCGGTCAACACTCCGTCCACCATGTTCGCAATGGTGGTGCGTAGCTTTGCTTCAGATTCCGCGAGCGCCAGCTCCGCTTTCTTGCGCTCGGTAACGTCACTGCTTATTTCAAGAATAGCGGTCGCATTGCCTCTCTCGTCATTAATCATGGTCCAGCTGCTCGCGACTGTGACCGGAACACCATCGCGCGTTACGTGGATCAACTCCCCTTCCCACCGTCCGCTCTCCATAAGCTTAGGCCACAGTTCTTCGCGCGATTCAGGGAACCTCGTGCGCAGCAGCGCGTTCGCGTTTTGACCCTCGGCCTCTTGCTTTGCCCATCCATAGAGCCGCTCGGCCCCACGGTTCCAGTACGTTATCCTCCCCTCTGGATCCAAGGTCATAATGGCGTCGTGCGCCGCATCAAGCATCGCCGCCTGCTCTAGCACAGCCGCTTGAGCCGTCTTGAGAGCAGTGACATCAACAATCGAAACCACACTTCTTTTGGTTCCTGGAATCAGTGCTGCAGTCACAAAGACTTCTCTTCGCGTCCCGTCTTTTGCAAGGAGTCTAAGCTCATACTCTTTCGGGGCGCTAGCCGCATTGCGTCGACGCGCACGATGATATTCTTTTATCCTCGCCAGATCTTCCGGAGCGACGAACTCTGTCCACGGTTTCAGCCCTTCAACTTCGTTCTTACGGAAACCGGTGAGCTGCTCCAGCTTGCTATTTCCCATAACAACGGTCGTGTCTTCGTCCAGAATAGCCATGCCCGCCGCGGTGCTCTCAAAAATGGCGCGGTAGTACGCCTCGCTTTCGAGCAGGGCGTGCTCCATTTGTTTGCGGTCACTGATGTCTACGAAGCTCTCGAGCAGATAAGCGCGTCCCCTGAGCGTAATTTCGCTCACTGATTTGAGGATCGGACGGCTCTTGCCGTCTGCCGTAAGCAAAACGCGTTCTGCGTTGTCCACAGTTTGTCCGAGATCAGTTATCGGGCACCGTCCCGCCTCGGCAGGACAGATAAATCGAAGGCAGACTGAACCGATAATTGCGTCCTTCGACGCTCCAAAGAGGCGCGCGCCCGTCGTGTTGACATCGACAATCTTGTGCGTTATCGGGTCAACAAGCACGATTCCTGCTTGCACTGATTCGATAATCGCTTTTTGCTCGGAGATGTCGCGGACTATTGCTGTTGCGAACGTCCCCTCTTTCGTTTTCCACAAGGCGAAGCTTGGCTCTGCAGGAAACTCGGTGCCATCTTTTCTACGCCACAGCATGAAAGATGGCGGCACGTAGGTTTCACGAGTGCCTAGTGCGGGGAGCATCTTGAAGAAACCCGCTTTGGCGGATTCTGGAAGGATTGCCGTGACTGATTGGCCCGTGATATCATCGGCTGTCCATCCGAAGGTTCTTTCGGCAGCCTTGTTCCAATAGATCACGGTGCCCTGCACGTCCATGGAAAAAATGGCGTCCGCCGCCGAATCGGTGACTGCCCGGAACCGGTTTTCGCTCTCCTTGAGCTGTACCTCGAAGGCGTGCCTGGCCAACGCCAGCTCAATGGTGGGAAGAAGTGAAGCTGTATCGATCGGCTTCAATATGAAGCCGTATGCGCCCGTGTTCTTAACCCGCTCTTGTGTGGACTCGTCTGCCTGACCCGTCAACAAGACTACCGGGATGTCAAACTGATCTTTGATCGCGCGAGCCGTTTCTATCCCATCTTTTTCCCCTTTGAGCAGTATGTCCATAAGTACGAGATCTGGATGCAGCTCCTCTAATGTGCGCAGAGCGGCTTCACCAGTTGCGGCCACAGCCGGAGCGTCATAACCGCCGCGCTTAAGGCGCTGCGCTATGTCTATGGCGACGATGGCTTCATCTTCAACGACGAGAATCGTGGTCATTCTCTCCCACTCTTCCCAATACGCGCGCCCGCTGGTGTAAATGTGATAATAAACGTCGTCCAGTTCGTGCGATCGAGCGTGATGGTACCGCCAAGCTGATTAACGAGCGCAGTCACGAGCTGCATACCCAACGAGTCGGTCGCTCGATAGTCGAAATTTGGTAGGGGGCCCACGCCATTGTCGGCAACCGTTAACTCGTATGTGCCGTTGATTTGGTGGAGGGCTATGGTAACTTCGCCCGTCGCCCCGTCTGGAAACGCGTGCTTTAACGAGTTTGACACAAGTTCGTTAATGATGAGCGCGCAGGGGATGGCGGTGTCCACCCCGAACAGGACGTTTTCGACATCGGTAGTGATCGTGATTGCTCCCGGAGCAACGTTGAATATCTGCAGAAGCTCGTCGATCATGCTGTCGACGTAATCCCCGAAATTAATCTCCGCTAACGAATCCGAACGGTACAGCTTCTCGTGAATAAGCGCCATCGATCTGATCCGGCCCTGGCTCTCTTTGAGCATTTCGACCGTTTCTGGCTCAGTAGCTTTAGCAGCTTGTAAGCTGATCAAGCTCGATATCACCTGCATGTTGTTCTTGACCCTGTGATGAATTTCCTTGAGAAGCGTCTCCTTCTCCTTGAGGGTTATCCTGATCAACTCATCTGCCTGTAGCTTAGCGATTACCACCCCCGCCTCATTACCGATGGCGATGAGCAGCTCTTTCTCGGCTTGCGAGAAGGTATGGCGTGAAAAACTCCCCACGTTGAGCGCCCCTATACGCTTATCATAGCGATACAGCGGCACCACAGCGAGAGACTTAAGTCCCAATTCAGTGGCATGAGGCACGCGCAACGCCTGGTGACCGTCGACAAAAAGAGGTTTTCCCTCAACCAGAACACGAGCGTATGCCGAACCATCAAGGGGGATGTTCCTGATAGCTTCAACAGCGATATCGGGAATGCCGGTTGCGTAGCACAGGTTCGCACGGCGGGCGTCATAGTCGTGGAGATGGATCGTTCCGACATCGAAGTGCAGCAGTTCGAGCGTCAAATCTGTCACGGTTTTAGCAAACGACTGTACGTGAGTGGCTCGGTTTCCCTCAGTCATGATACGGTTGAGTGCCTCTATAGTGTGCGTGCGTTCTTTGACCCCCGCTTCTGCCCGCTTTCGCTCGGTAATATCGACGGCGATACCGCGGACGCCGATGACAGCCCCGTCACGCCTGATCGGCGCGCCAAGGGCTGAAACAGGAAACGTGCCCCCGTCCTTCCGCAGCGCGGTGTATTCCACCCGGCCGACATCGTCGAAACTCGTTCTCCGATGAAACACCGCGCGTGCTCGCTCTTTGTCGGCGTCTGTGACCACCTGAAACAAAGACATCCCCGCTTCGAACTCTTCTTTCGTGTAGCCGAACATGTCAAAGGCCGTCGCATTCGCGAAGGTGACGCGACCAGTCGCATCTGCTTCATACACGACTACCGGCAGCGCATCGGTGAGTTCACGGATGCGTCTTTCGCTCTCTTTAAGCGCCTCATCTGCCTGTAGCTTTGCAATGACCGTCCCCACCTCGTTACCGATGGCGATGAGCAGCTCTTTCTCGGCTTGCGAGAAGGTATGGCGTGTTGCGCTACCCACGTTGAGTGCTCCGATAATCGTATCTTGAGAATAGAGCGGCACGCTGGCGAGCGAAGCAACCCTCAATGGCGCGTGGCGCGGCAGGAACGTTGCGTAGTCCTCAGCAAAAAGAGGGTCTCCATCGATCAGAATGGCACTATATGGGGCGTCACGATAGGGTATCTTCTCAATGACATCTCGCGCGGTCTCAGGGAGTCCTTGTGCGTACCGTAATGTGGCGTAGCGAGCGTCCATACCAATGATGTAGATGCCCCCGATGTCGAAACGCATCAATTCACACGCCAACTTCGTCACTGCTTCTACAAATGACTGCACATCAGTGGTTCTGTTTCCTTCTTTGACGATACGGTTGAGTATCTCGATCGTGTGCGTGTATTCTTTGACCCCCTCTTCTGCCCGCTTTAGCTCGGTGACATCAAGTATGATACCACGCTGCCCGACGACAGCACCGTCTCGCCTCATTTGTACAGCCCGGATTGAAACAGGGAACGTGTTTCCGTCCTTCCGCAGTCCGGTGTATTCCACCCGGCCGACATCTTCCCCACCCAGTCTCCGACGAGACACCGTGCGTGCTCGCTCTTTGTCGGCGGGCGCGATCAGTTGAAAAATAGACATCCCCGCTTCGAACTCTTCTTTCGTGTAGCCGAACATGTCAAAGGCCGTTGCATTCACGAAAGTGACGCGACCAGTTTCGTCTGCTTCATACACGACTACAGGGAGCGCGTCGGCGATCTCACGGAGGCGACTGTCAGCGACCCGCGCTTGTCGTTCCTTTCGATACTTTCTTGTTGCCACTTCAATGGCAGCGAGGAGCTCCAGTTCGTCTACCGGCGTGATGAGAAAACCGTCGGCTTCAACTGCAATTGCCCGCCGCACCGTCGCCTCGTCAGCGTTGGCGGCAATGAAGATGATCGGAATGTCGTGGAGACTCTTGATTTGTTGTGCAACTTCGATCCCGTCCGCCTTTCCCTTTAACCTGACATCCATAAGGATGATGTCGGGTCGTAACTCTTCTGCGCGCGCGATCACTTCGTCGGCGGTCGCCGTCAGGGCGATGACGTCGTAGCTCATCAGCTGCAATCGGTTCTGAATATCCTGCGCACTATGTGGATCCTCTACAACGAGTATTATGCGTATCATGACGGTGCTTGTCTTTAAAGTGCGCAGAAAGAAGATATATCTTATCCCGCGTTGCTCTCTCGCGTCTGTTTGTGGTTTGAGTTAGTGAGCTCACGCTGAGTGTGATGAAGCACGCAGATACCGTGCCGAATCGAATCCCGACAGGTGCGCGGCACGCTGCATTGAGTGGGTATCCCCCCCCTTTTTTTGCATCAACGTTTGAACGGACGTTATGACAAGCCCCGTTTGCCTCAATTCGCGGAGCTCTTTCTGTTTGAGAGACCGATGTCATAGCGCGGTGTTTTAGTCCTCAAATAGCTACTAGAAAGGTCAGTCGTAGCTCTTTCGTATATCACGTGAATGCAGACAGAGTCAAATAGAGAGGATTTCATTAAAAAGTGCGCATACTGCTGCAAACTTCTAAACACGGACCATCTCGGACGTTCTTTTTTATAGGAGACCACTTCACCATCTTGACTCACATTCGTTGTCATTTTGAACACATGGCGAACAGCCCTTTTTTGTCCCCGCCAAGACCCCCTCAAATTGCTGCTCTTCTTCGGTATTGAGCCATTACCTAGTGAGGGCGGCGAAACCCATCCATCACTAGAGTAGGTATTTTTTAGACACTGCACGCGACACGTCAGTTAGCTGCGGTTCACCTGTTTTTCGTGCATCGTTTCTTCGAACGCGCGATCGGGCTTTCAGGATGCGTTGCGCTCTCGCTGTGCATATGGTGCACCGTGGCGGGCCAGATCGTACCACGCGTGCAGCGTAAAACGGTCATTATCGGCTAAGACTACGACGTTAGATAGATGAAACAAGAAGGAACAACGGGGCTCGGCCAGTCTCTTTGCTTATCTCCCTTAACAACAGAACGGTTCGTTCGTGCCACAAGAGTCTGTAACTCTCGCAATAGCAAAGACTTAAAGTTATCGGAGTAATGATATAGGCAGTATAGCCGGTCATCGGGAAAATGAAAGAAAACATAGACGTAGACAAGGCCATCCGTCTCGCCGTTTGCTCTGATCAACGAAAAGAGATTCTCCTATCACTGAAAGACGGGATGAAAACGCTTCGCGAGCTGCGAGACGAGCTCAAACTCTCTGCTCCCGCGATCGTACACGCGTTGCGAGAGCTCGAGACGAGTCATCTCATTCGACAAGACTCAAAGAGAAACTACATGGTGACCCCGATCGGCAGGAGTGCGGCACGCAAAGTCATTGATTTTCAAGGTGCAATGGCGGCGCTAATGAAGCATGAAGCATTCTGGCTCGGACACGACTTGGGTGGGATTCCAGATAATATTTTTGACAAGATCGGGTCGTTACGCGACGCTTCACTTATCGCAGGCACCCCCACTGATATTTTTAAAGCTTTGCGTCATTTTGTCGAGCTGTTGCCAGATAGTAAAGTTGTAAGACTGGTGTCGCCGTTCTACATTCAGGACATTGGCGAACTCGTGCTTGAGCAGTTTGCTCGCCAGCAACACGTGACGCTCGTGCTAACCGACGATGTCTCGAACCATTTGATCGAGGAGATCGGTCGTGAACGTTTAAGCAATGCACGCAGCGAGAACCTCACGCTTCGTGTGACCAGAGACAATCCCAAACTTGTGTTGGTCGTTGCTGACTCTTTCTTAGCGCTTGCGCTCTATGGTTCAGACGGTGCATTTGATTATTCCTATACGTTAACAAGCCAACTTGAGGAGGCCATTGCGTGGGGGCAAGAATTATTTGATTATTATGTCGCATCATCAGAGAGCCTCGTCCTGTAAGGAAGGGCGCCCCCAGAACGGGGGCCATTCCCGGGTTCCGAAAGGCAGACGTAGAAGCATCTCGCCTCAGGCTCCCAGCACGTTATCGAGATAAAGTAGAAAGGAGGAGACAAGCGCGTGGAAAAATTGACAATATTGGTTGTCGACGATGACCGAGAGATACTGGGCAGTTTTATGCACATCTTAAGTGAGCAAGGGTACGGCGTAGAAACGGCAGAAACCGGTCACGAGGCGATTGAGAAGTGCAAAAGTGGCTCGCACGATCTTGCGCTTTTAGACATCAACCTCCCCGATATGGATGGCACTCAGCTGCTCGGGCAGTTGCATGAAATGGACCCCAAGATGAGAACGATCATGGTCACAGGCGATGCCAATCTGAAAGGCGCTCTGAGATCTCTGATTTTGCAAGCGAATGCCTACGTCCTGAAGCCAGTTGATCCGGATGAGCTTTTGAAGGTCATCAAAGCAACCCTAAATGAGTGACAAATGCTTACTGTCTAGGCTAACTGCAAAAGCTGATTCCCGTGGGGGGCCAGCTCCCTTCTTTCCCTCTTTTTTTGCACGAGCGTTCCGCGCGCGGCGCTACGAGGCGTAATGTCGTGTGGGTTGGACTTGCGGAGTCGCGGCATGCCGGTTGCGTGTCTTCCGTCGTACTGCGTCGCCCTCCCGTTAGGTCTCTGGCGCTGAAACTCGGCCAGGGGCCATCGCCTGGGAAGGGTATTTCAAGCGCTATCTTGATCGCGTTAAGCTGGTTATCACGATCGTCCCGGAGTCGTTTTCACCTTGGCTCAGGCGCGCTCCGTCTCTGCCTCATCGGTGTGCCTCGTGCAGGAATTCCTCGGCCTTGCAACACCGATAGGGTGAAGCCCCGGCTTGTTCGCCGTAAATGTCCAAAAGCGCGCGCATATGGAAACGGTTAAGAGTGTTCATCTCGTGGTGTACCTCACTGAAATAGCATAGCTAGGGAGTATAAAAATGAAAAAGACTGTAGCGGCGAGTTTGGTGGTCGTCATCGCACTCGCTTTAGCGGTAGTGTGCGCGGGGTGTACCTCGTCGACGACGCCAAGCCCGAGCCCAGGCTCAACGACCGCCGTCGTTGGCAACACAACGGCGCTTGGGGCGTCGCTTGGCAACGCGACGAACATCACCGTCGTGCAAGGGCAGAACTTTACGATGCAGCTGCAATCAAATCCATCGACAGGGTACCACTGGCAGCCGAGTTATAACAACTCAAGCATNNGATCACGTTCAACAACATAAGCCCATCGAACCAAACAGCAAACAACGTGACCTACACGATAACGTGCACAACGCTCAACGTGCCAACGGGGAATGCGGTACTCGTCTCAAGTGGCCAGAACTTTACACTGCAGCAGCCATCAAATCCGTCGACGGGCTACCAGTGGAACGCGACCTATGACAACTCCACCCTTATGCTGGTCAATCAGACGTTNNTTCACCTTCCGCGGAACTCAGATGGGGGCCGGCGTCATCGTGTTGAGCGAGATAAGCCCAGGGAACCAGACAACAAGCACCGTCCCGTATTCGGTGATCATCACGTCGTAAGGGCGTCAGCCCTTCTCTTTTTTTATTGTATGATCCCACCAGCGCATAGCTCGAACGGAGATCTTCTCAGCTCTTGTCGCGTACGATCGCCGCCCTGTTTTCTCGCGTGGGTTTGGCTTTGCAGCGCGTCTTAACATTGCGGCAAAAACAGTGGTGTTCTCGTTTGCGGAGATACATAGCGCCGAAAGGGCGCGCGATACCAAGGCACATCGTCGAGCGGTATTGCAACCGTAGCAGGTGCGTGGAGGCTAGTTGGCACCGCAAAGCGCGAAAATGAAGCTTGACCATACCGCTGCGCTGGTCACGTCGTGGGCGGCGCCCTTGTACGAGCACGGTCCGGCCGCGGCATTCGTCGATCAGCTCGACCTCTCGAACGGGCAGGAGCTGCTCGCGCGTTGCCACGACGTATGCCCCTGGTACGGCGAAGTAATCCGCGACCGAAAGAACTTTTTGCGCCATTGTATCCAAAGGGAGCTGACGACTCGGGCCGAGCAGTGTCAGGTGGTGATCCTGGCGGCTGGAGTTTCTCCCCTCGCGCTCGAGCTTCTGCTCTCGCAGCGCGACCGCGTAACAAAGGTAATTGAGGTGGACATCGCTGGCATGCCAGAGAAGCATCGGCTGTATGCAGCAGTGGCGCCGGATCTGGCGGATCGCATTGCCTGTGTCACCGCAGACATTACCACAGCAGGGTTCTCTGCCGGAATGCTCAAAGCCGAAGGCGGCTATCAGCCCGATGCACCCACGATCGTGCTGTTCGAGGGGATCAGCTATTACATAACTGAAGCTCAGCTCCGTCACGCGATGGGCGTATTCCGATCCACAAAACAGCAGAACGTGATTATCCTTGAGCATCTGCTTCCGTGCGCACTCGTCAACGAGGCGAGGCGCTCGATACCTTCAGGGATCTTCCGAACGATCGGAGCCTATGCGGGCGTGTCGAACATTCGATGCTACAGTCGAGGCCACGTAGAATCACTCTTTCGAAGCCTGCGCGGTTCGAACGTCCGGCACTACTCATCAACCGATATGGAGCGCGTGCGAAACGACAAACCGCGACGATTTGTCGAAGACGGCGATGGGTGGATCGGATGCGCGGTCGGAGCGGTATGATGAAGCTCCAGCGGACGGAGGCCCGGGAGCCTGTACGAATGAGACGCTGCGGACTATGCAAAACACTTGACTCCACAGCAGCTTTGGGCACGCGGGGTCATCCGCACCCTGTGCCGGTGACGGACGAGCACGAGACGTCGAGAACAGGGATGGAAAAGTGACCGCTGAGCGTGTAGCGCTCGTTCTGCAGGGTACGGTGCTCGGCATCGATTCGTCCAAAGGTATCATTGAGTGATCAGCGCGTTGGCGACGCGGCAAAAGCCGAACGGGGCAATCAAGCGACCAAAAGGGATAAGTCGTGTCGTCGGCAACCGGGGTGTGCCCAAGCTATGCTCACCGCGGAACAACTCATTGAACTGCTCGGTCTAGAGCCTGCCCCTCGCGATTCTTTCCCAACCGCGGAGGCAGAAGAACGATCTTTTGGGTGATCGCGACGCATAGAGTGCCTGTGGGGGGGATGCGTGCTCGCCGTAAGCATTAATATCATTGAGACGCTCAGCAGCTTCGTCATCGCGATCATCGAGCACCTCGGCTATGCGGGCGTTTTCGTAGGGATGACGCTTGAGAGTACCGGCTTGCCGCTGCCGAGCGAGATCATCATGGGCTTCGCCGGGTACGTGGTCTGGGAAGGGAAACTTACCCTTCTCGGCATCACCCTTGCCGGTACGCTCGGCTGCCTCGCGGGCTCTCTTATTGCCTACGGAATCGGCGCGTACGGCGGTAGGCCGCTGCTCGAACGCTACGGCAAATACGTGCTCATACGCAAGAGTGAGCTTGACCGTGGCGAGGAGTGGTTTGCAAAGCACGGGGAAAGTGCCGTGTTCATCAGTCGGCTGCTTCCGGTCGTCCGCTCGGTAATCTCCTATCCCGCCGGCATCGTCCGGATGGACATAAAACGATTCTCCCTTTACACCGTGCTGGGGTCGCTTCCGTTCTGTTTTGCCTTCGCGTACGCGGGCGTCGCGCTCGGGCCGCACTGGGAGGATATCAGGGGACTACTGAGGTACTTCAATATCGCGGTCATCGTGGGGCTAGTGGTGCTTGTCGGGTACCTCATCTACCGCAGAGCGTGGGTCATGGAACGGCTGGGAGAACGAGGCAAGCGATAAGTGATTCGAGAAAAGGGCACACCTCCGAGAGTCCCTGGATGGATGATGGGAAGACGCCATTTTGTTCGCGCCGGTAGCGCACCACACCTCCGCAGAGGCGGCTTGGAGCGCGTGTCGTGGAACAGAATCATTCCTCACTTTCCGGTGTCTCGGGATTTTGCGTGCCCGCCGCGTGGTGCTTCATGGGTCCGCTCGCTTTGATAAACGCGTTTAGTGTCTCGTGCCGTTACGAACCCTCGCACCGAGGCAANNGCGCACCAAAAGCGCACCAAAAGTTAACCACATGCGTCCTTGGAGGATTCGTAATCGTGGCCGGGACTCGTCGGGCGTAGGGCGTGAACACGACCTTCTCGGCCTCACGCGTTCGAGGTTCTTCAGTTATTATTTAATTATTTTTATAAATTAGTAGAAATTTTAATTATTGTCGTTTGTCGGGGCGCTGAACAACGCGGAACGAGTAGCGTACGGCGCCACCGCTGGCGGGCGTACGACCTGCGTTCACACCATTAATGGAGTTTGCGACCAGATACGGCGGACGCAGTATTACTTTGTAACTGCTTCCGGTAGCTTGGTATGCTTGGGGGAAGAAAGCGACATGAACGATATGGAGCGGTGGTTCGACCGAGCGGGTGTCCACTGCTCGAAGGAGCTTAAGATGTATATGAAGACCATTCTGCCGAACATTAAACGACGAGCATTCGTCGAGAGCGACGCTGTGTTCGGCACCACCAAGCCAGGCGCTGGCTCTGACGCTACTTCACCGCCGCGGCACGGGGACCCCATGCACGCCCGTGCAAATGGCGAACGGAGCGCACCATGAACGACATAGAGACAAAGCTTGCGTGCTTCAAACTGCGTGCGCAGGGAAAGTCACTTGCGACGATCGCAGATACGGTCGGCGTGCGGAGACAGACGGTGGCGAATTGGCTCAAGCAGTACCAGGAAGAAGTCGAAAACCTGAGGCAGATTGAACTCGACGCTTTGCGCGAGGCCTGCTGGATGACGACACAAGCGCGCATCGAGCGCCTGAGCGCGAGGCTCGAGCACATCACGGCGGAGCTGGACAAACGTGACTTTTCCGAAGTCCCCACAGCGAAGCTCGCGGAGCTCGAGTTGAAGACGCGCGCTGAGCTTGCCAGGGAGTTCGCTGAGCCCCGCATCCGCAGCGAGCAAGAGCTCCGGGACGCGAAGGAATCGAGAACGTCGCTCGACTCCCCCGAACTGTGGCCCGAGGGCGACACCACGCTGTTGCTTGAGCCCGAAGAAAGCGGCAACGGGCGAAAACGCTCGCGCGGCGCTGAGTAAACGAGGGGGGTGCGTATCGGGTGCCGCATCTACCGCTGAGTGTGGGTCGTGGAAGGGTGACAGGGGCAACCAATAAGGGATTCGAGAAAAGCACCCTCTGAGAGCCGCTTTTTTAGAGATAGTCTGTGCCTGTCACTGCGTGAATTTGTGGCCCTTGGGGGTGCACCCTGTACAGGCAGACATAGGAAGCGTTGCTTAGTCTGTCAGCCACGAGCGTACAAATCCCGGCAGCTTGTACGTCTCGATAGCTGAGAACGTCAGATGCGATGGCGTAGGTCGTCGTAGCGGTATCACCAAGATCACGAAAGCCTCAACAGGGGAAGGCGCACTTGCAGAAATATGGAATCCTTTTTGAATGTCCTGAGCGCGCGCGGGGATGGAAATGATTAAGTGTGTGTATTTCGTTGGGCACTCACTGAAATAGCTAAGGGGCACAAAAATGAAAAAGACCGTAGTGGCGAGTTTGGTGGTCGTAGTCTCGCTCGCAGTGGCAGTATTTTGTGCGGGGTGTACCACCTCTACAACGCCGAGCCCGAGCCCTGGTTCAACGACAACAGCCGTTGGTAACGCAACGACGCTTGGAGCCGGCATCACCGTCGTGCAAGGGCAGAACTTTACGATCCAGCTGCAATCGAACTCATCGACGGGCTACCACTGGGAGCTGACCTATGACAACTCTTCTGTCTTGTTTATCAATCGGGCGTACAGCGCCAGCAGCATACCAGCGGCCGGGGCGCAGGGGGCTGACGTGTTCACCTTCCAAGGAACTAAAACGGGAACCAGTGTCATAATATTCAACAACATAAGCCCATCGAACCAAACAACCAACAGCGTGAACTACACGATCACGTGCACAACGAGCAACGTGACGCAAGGTAACGCGGTCCTCGTCTCTCAGGGGCAGAACTTTACGATCCAGCTGCAATCGAACCCGTCGACAGGCTACCAATGGGAGCCGACCTATGACAACTCGACTCTTACGTTGGTCAACCAGGCGTTTGCGGGCAACGTTACTACCGCGAATCCATCAGTTGTCGGGGCGGGCGGCATCGATCTGTTCACCTTCCAAGGAACCA
>PMMR01000059.1 GCA_003162175.1 Candidatus Methanoflorens crillii
ATTGTTCAGCAGATAGCAAAACACGACGCAGATCTGACGGTGCTGGGCTACAGTCTACGATCAACTCTTCACAAGATTCGTCACGGTGACATCATCTATCCCATCATGAAAAATGCGAAGTGTGATGTCATACTGTCGAATCTTAAATACGACAGCGCATTTGAGCGGATACTGGTTCCTTCCGCAGGATACAAGCATTCTATCGCCGCGCTCAAGATAGCAGCAACGCTAGCAGAACCTACGCAGGGCCAGATAACGTTACTGCATATAGCTGAAGCAAATGAAAGTGAAGTCCTCGACGACCTCAAGCGATTAGCGTCCGCGAATGAGCGTGTAAGCGTTAATGTCCGTTCAGGTCCTGTCGCTGAGCAGATTATAGCGATTGCAAAGGATTATGATGCGCTGGTTATGGGAGCTTCGGAACGCCCGCGCAGCGCGAGCGTTGTTTTTGGGACTGTAGTTGACAAAGTTATTGAAAGTGCGCAAAGTAACATCCTCGTCGTGAGGGCGTAGACGAAGATCACTTCGCGGTTGAGTTCGTGACCGTTGCATTCAGCGCTGCTGCGTTCAAAGCAGTAGCGTTCACCTCTGCAGCTTTCAGCGCCGAGGGGCTTAATAGATTATCCAATGCAAAATTGAGTTGTAGTACGTTGACCCGTGGCTCTCCAAAGACGCCGGCAACGGGATTCTCGGTGTATTGATTCACGAGCCGCGTGAGCACATCTTGAGAGATGCCTGTCAAATTCGAAATGCGCGGAACTTGCAGCAAGGCGCTGCTAGATGCAATATTTGGATCAACTCCTGAGCCAGATTGCGTCACCAAATCGATCGGTACGAGATTGATAGACGGATTGAGCTGCTTCTGATAGGCTACCTGTTGACTGACATTCTCGATGAGGGCAGGATTGTTTGGTCCCCAATTGGAAACCCCAGATGGCCTCGATTGAAAGTGCATCGGATCGACAAACGACTGCCCGATTAGGCTCGAACCAACAACTGTGCCATTTTGTGTCAGCACGCTTCCTTCTGCAGCCGGCCTATCTGCGATTTGCCCTATGCCTACGAGTACCAGAGGGAAAACTAGTCCGCACAATACTAAAAAGATCACAGTCGTCCTGAACGCTGCAAACAGGTCACTTTTTAGCATTGATGCCGCATTGAAACGTATTCGTTTAAATATCTTGTGCGGCAGCTGCAGTGGACGTGACTACCTACTAATGCGTGTGTTATGGCGTTTGGGAATCCGCATCAATGCACTGCTAAACCTGCGGCTCTAGGACATCGAATACCCCAATCACATGATCAATATCGTGAGGGCGAAGGGTGGCAAGCAGCGGCGGCTCCCGCTTGACGTGATAACGCTGGCTGAGCTGCGTGACTACGTGGCTGAACGTACCATTGCGAGCGATGCGCCCCTTCCCTATATCCCAGCAGCGGGCCCGGAAACTGGTGAAGCGGTATGGAACGTGATCGGCAAGCACGTGCACCCGCATAGTTTCAGGCGCATAGCTTTGCCATCAACGTGGTCCGGCACGGGGTTGATATCCAGTGGCTGTAGCAGGTGTTGGGACTCGCGTCGGTGAGCACGACTGTAGTGTACCAGCAGTTCAATGATGAGGATCCTGCACGACGTATGTGAAAAGGGCCGTTTTGCATGACCACCTCTGGTCAATAACCGAAAATGAGACCCGAGGGCCCAGAACTCAAGCAGTTTGACCTAATCAGTACGTGTGACTCCTGCGCCGCACCTCGAAAGAAGAGGAGCCCGCTAAGAAAGAGGAGGCACCAGTTAAGCGGCTGTAACGAAGGCCGTGGAAAAAAGAAGGGCAATCTAGTATCGCCAAGCGCGCTCGTCTTAGCTAGCGACTTGGTTGCGCCATACAAATCTGAGGCTCATTAGGTAACGAAATCCAAATGCGACTATGATAGCCATTAGTTCTGAAATGATGTAAAAAATATTTAAGAATGTTGTGAAGGCGAATAACAAAGCTAAATTGATGATGATGCCCCCCAAGGCTACCAATTGGTACTTCCCTAGCGCCGGAAATAGATTGTCGGATTTTTTGAACTTGTAGCGAAAAGTAATCTTGGTGTTCAAAGCAAATGCCCAAAAGACGCTAATCTCCATCGCCAAGGCTGCGGATAGAAGATAGAACAAGCGGATGTATTCCGTAAATATCCACGTTAAGAATAGAACCAACAAAACCCCGCTTGCACCCACAGAGGCAAATCTGAAGACTTGCCTTATACGTGCGTCGATGAATACGCTGAAGAGTGCAGAGAGTTCATTGGAAACCGTTTTAAAACTTTTCGGCGGCGTATATATTTGCTGTACGCTGTCCGTTCGTTTATCCTCGTTCTTATTGTTCATTTTCGAATGAGTCCACTTCAAACTGTCTCACACAAATCTGAGCCGCCACCGTGGCGCTGGCAAAGTAGCGTCATACTAAACCTATCGAGCTGTTCCTAGGTTGCCTGTGAGATCGACATCTCCCCAGCTACTCATAAGATGCTGTCGACGTTTTCAAGTAGAGGATGCTTAAGTACTTCCAATCGACCCCTCTCGCCGTGTGTCATAATATAGGCGCGATTTGATTGATCCCATATGTTAACGACTTCATTTATGAAAAAAATCTCATAGTCAGTGACAGCAAAAAAAACTGCAAACGCTAAACTCGCAGGTGAACAACGTTCATCATTCCATTTCTGTCGGAGAAATCTATCCATCTCTTGCTCGTCGTACCCCCACTCAGGGTCTCGTGGAACGTCTTTGAACAGTGGAAACTGATCTAAGACGTCGACGCGCGTATCCCTTACTGTTATATACGTTTTTTTATCAAGTATCCATCATTTCTAGATTTTTTAAACTTCTTGATGTGTATTTACGGTATATCCATTCAATTAGGAATGACAATAATACGACTGCTGATAGTAAATACAAGGTCAAGGGGGAGTTGAATATTTCATAGTAAACCAGGACAGTCAATAAAAAGAAACATCCTATGATAGCCAGGCATATTATGTACTTGTTTGCATCAGTTTTTTTGTATAGTTTAAGGTGTGATATGCTCACGCCTGCGTAGACAAGTAAAAATATTGAACTCCCCAGCATGGCCACATTACTTAAATTCAAAAAAAGAACTAGGAGAATGACACTGGCGCTGGTAATAAGTAAACCCTCTCTACTATCGTGCCACGATTTTCGATTAAAAAATGTGGGTAGTTGACCTTTTTTTGCCATCAAATAGCTGACATTAGCCCCACCATAAAGGGTCGCATTTATCGCTGAAGAAGTAGAAAAAAGCGCTGCTATAGCTATAATGGTAAATCCAATTGCTCCTGCAAAGGGTTCTGCAGCAGCTGCCAATGC
>PMMR01000030.1 GCA_003162175.1 Candidatus Methanoflorens crillii
AGACAAGGAGTCACGGTACTGACACAATCACACGTGCTTTCGGGAGTCGAAAGGAGTATCTCTAGGAAGTTCGGCGGGGTTTCGCGCGTCGAGACTATCGCAGAGGCCCTTCGTTCACTACTTGGACACGGGCTCAAAGTGTGCGTGGAGATAGCTATTATGGCAGCCGATGCCGGGGTTATACCTATCGCCGACATTGTCGCGGTAGGCGGCACAGGCAGCGGTTCCGATACAGCGGTAGTAATACGTCCCGCGCACATGAACAACTTTTTTGATGCCCGAATCAGAGAGATCATCGTCATGCCACGAGGTGGCGATGCCTGATCGATTTGAAATCACACACAAGGACGTATTCGGGCGCATTGGCAAGCTTGATACGCCACACGGCCACATCGAAACGCCAGCTTTACTCCCGGTTGTAAATCTCAACCTAATGCTCATCCCGCCGAGCGAGATGCGCCAGTTCGGAGCGGAAGCGCTCATGACCAACGCATATATCATCTACCGGAGTCCTCGTTTGCGGGCGGCGGCGCTCTCCGCGGGGATTCACAGTTTGCTCGGATTTGACGGGCCGATAATGACTGATTCTGGATCGTTTCAACTCGCCACATACGGTGATATAGAGATCCATTCAGAGGAGATAGTAGCGTTCCAGCGCGATGTTGGGTCGGACATCGGAACTCCAATTGATATCCCGACNNCCGACATGCTCTTAGCAGCGCCCGTCCAGGGCTCGACCCACCTCGATTTGCGGGAACGGTATGCAGAGCTACTCAGCAAGCTCAGCGCCGACGTCTACCCTATCGGTGCCGTCGTTCCGCTTATGGAATGCTATCGGTATGCTGATCTCAGCAACGTCATTATGGCGTGCAAGAAGGGACTGGCCTTGAATAAGCCCGTTCACCTGTTTGGCGCGGGGCATCCCATGATGTTCGCCCTCGCAGTGGCGTTAGGCTGTGACCTGTTCGACTCAGCCGCTTATGCGCTTTACGCGAGAGACGGGCGCTATATGACGCCGAGTGGCACTCACAAGCTCAAAGACTTGACTTACCTGCCGTGTGCGTGTCCGGTCTGCTCCTCTAGCGATCGGAAGCTGACGGAACGGGAACTTGCCGAGCACAATCTTTGGGTTTCATTCAGTGAGCTCAGCACCATCAAACAAGCGATACTCGACGGACAACTCTGGGAGCTCGTGGAGAGGCGATGCCGACATCCAGCGCTACTACAAGCCCTGCGAACGATCCAAGAGGGCTTTGCCTCCTTCGAAGCTATCGAACCGTTGAAACATTCTTTCATTTATACTAGCACAGAATCTGCCGCGCGGCCAGAAGTTGCGCGCTACGTGAAAAAGCTCAACAGACTTGACCTGACCGGCCGAGTGCTCATCACGACCAACAGGCAGAAGACACGGACCATGGAACACGAGTTCGATACGACCCTACTCATGAAAGCGCCTTTTGGTCCCTATCCACCAGAACTAGCCGAAACGTATCCTATAGGGCAATCTGAAGTTCCAGATCCAGACTTTGCCTCAATCAAATCCGCTATGAGAAACCTGATCGAGTTCATTAAGTCCAAAAATGTCGAAGCGACCTTCGCCTATGATGAGAAATGGGATCACGACGCGCTCGCCGAATTAAGCTCCTTTGCAACGCTCTTACGCCTATGAGGGGACATGCCGCGACAGTTTGAAGTGACACGGCGGGACGGAGCTGCCCGCCTCGGAACGCTCACGTGGCGAGGTGAGGAGCTTACCACCCCGTCTAGCTTTGAATCCAAAGAGGACCTTGAGTTCCTCAACGCATTGACGATTCATAACGCTGAGCTCGACGTAGCGGTCATCACAAGTCAGGAAGACCCTAAAGCAGAGCGAATTGATGCCGACGTTGTCATTCTTGGAGGTGCGCCGAGATTTAGCGATGATCCACGCGGCCTCACCAGAGCGCTCGTAAGAGCTAGAGAATCAACAAATCCTGATTCAGCGCTTTATGTCCCGGCGTTGGCGACCCCGAACAACGTGAGCTTGCTCGTCTATGCGGGGGTGGATCTCGTCGACCCAATCATGGCAGAGGTCAAGGCGCGCGGCGGGTATCTCCTCTCTGCTGAAGGCGAACGCCAGTTTGACGCGACTTCTCGTTCTTATTGTATGTGCGACGCCTGCAGAGGCGTCAACGTAGCCGACCTCCCACCAGAGCAGCGGGTGACAGTACTATCTGCGCACAACAGACACGCGCTCAAAGCTGAACTCTGTATTGTGCGTGAAAACATCGAGCGCGGGACTCTGCGAGAGCTCGTCGAGGCACGATGCAGAACTGCCCCAATGCTAACAGCGCTGCTGCGGTTGCTGGACGAGGAGCATAGTTACTTTGAGCGCCGATCACCTATCGTACGAACGGCCACGTTACTCGCGTGTTCGCAAGAATCACTGAATCGACCAGAAATACTCCGATTCGGCGAACGCGTCATCGAACGGCTTAAAAAGAGAGATGGAATCCTCCTGCTGCTTCCCTGCTCGGCGCGCAAACC
>PMMR01000049.1 GCA_003162175.1 Candidatus Methanoflorens crillii
GAGATGCGGGTCGTGGCAAAGCTTATCACGCGCGTGCTGAACGGCGAGGCACCCGAAAAGGTTAAAAAAGATGTGGTAGAGTTTAAAAATGACTACCAGGAGGTCGAATACTGCTTCAGCCATGAGCTCGGAGCTTATCAATTCCCCGCGTGGTAGATTATTTTGCAACGGAAGTGCAATACTGATCGTTTTTGATATGGATGGCACGCTCATCGATGCTGAGGCTATCGATGAAATAGCCAAAGCGGCCAATGTCGGAGACCTCGTGGTGGCGCTCACGAAGCGCGCCATGCGGGGAGAGATGGATTTTGAGGAGGCTTTACGAGAACGCGTAAAGCTCTTGAAAGGTCTCAGGGTGGAGGAGGTTAATAAGGTAGCCTTAAACATCCCGCTTATGAAAGGGGCTAAGAAGCTTATACACGAGTTGAAAAAAGAGTATAGGGTTGCAATAGTTTCCGGGGGCTTTACGATAGTCGCCGAAAGGGTAGCTCAAGAACTCGAAATCGACTGTCTCGTGGCAAACAAACTCGTTATAGAAGATGGCGTTTTGACCGGCGAGGTTGTTGGACCGATAGTGCGCCAAAATTCAAAAAAAGACGCGCTGGAGGCGATTGCTAAGAGGGAGGGAATACGACCCAAAGACTGCGTCGTTATAGGAGACGGCGCAAACGACATCTCAATGTTTGAAGCTTCGGGGTTTTCGATAGCATTCAACGCAAATCCAATTCTATACGATCTTGCAGACGTCATAATCACAAAGAAGGATCTCAGCTTGATATTACCTGTAGTCAGGGGAGGAGCGTATGCTGAAGGAGTTACAAGAAAAGAAAGCGCTGCTAAAAAAAGACGCGGACGCCTCGAAGCTTGAGCGAAACCGGCTCAACGCAGAAGCAAGTCAATTCGCTGCGAGACGTGACGAGTTGAATACGAAGACCCGCGCGCTGATAGACAGTGCACAACAGTCCAAGGACAAGCGCGATGAGTACAACAAGCTCGTTTCTGAGAACAAGGAAAAACGAGATAGCCTCAATGAGACGGCAAACAACCTGCTCGCGAAGGCGGATCAAATCAAAAGAAGATTCAGAGTCGCTGGCGGCCTTTCGCTGGGCGAGCTCAAGCGCGAAATTGACCAACTTGAGTTTAGGCAGCAGACCGAGGTTATAAGCACGGAAAAGGAGCGCGAGCTTGTAGACCGTATTGCTCACCTCTGGGAGGAATATAGAAAGAAGCGAGGCGAACTTGAGAATAACGCCGAGCTCAGGGAGGCGCTGGAAAAGGCACGAACGCTCCGAGACGAAGCGAGTGAATTCCACAAGGCGCTAACGGATAACGCAGACCGTGCGCAGGAATGCCACGAGAAGATGCTCAAGTGCTTCAAGGAAGCAGACAAGGTTCGCGCTGAGGCAGACGCCGCCCATAAGGAGTTCGTGCGCGCGCAAGAGAGCGCCGACGAACAGCATCAGAAGTACATCAAGATGGAAAAGGAATTAAGAGACTACGACAAGATCTTATTGAGCCTCAAAAAACGGTCCAAAGAAGCCCGCGAATCCCGCGAAAAGGTCGACGTGCTTAAGCGGGCAGAAGAGGTCTACGCGATGTTTAAAGACGGGCAAAAACTTGAGACCGATGATCTCCTCCTGCTCCAGCGCTCCGGGCTGCTGTAGACTTTAGCGACGACCATATAGGCAAGAATGAAACTAGTCCTGTGCATTGATCGTGACGATGATCTGGGGTCGAAAGCGCACCTCCCAGGTCCGATTATAGGCCGAGCTGACAATATGAATGCCGCGTTACAGCTCGGATTGACTGACCCCGAAGATTCTGACGTAAACGCCATTTTTGAAGGCATCCGTGTTTATGATGAGTTGAAGTCGCAAGGAATAGACGCCCAGATCGCGTCCATATCCGGCAACACGGACGTTGGCTTAAAATCAGATCAGATCCTGTCTCAACAGCTTGACCTGGTGCTCAAAGAGGTCAAAGCGACCAGCGTTATCATCGTTTCAGACGGCGCAGAAGACGAGTTTATTCTCCCTATCGTTCAATCCCGGATACAACTTGATGGCGTAAAGCGCGTGGTCATACGCCAGTCTGAAAGCCTCGAGAGTACCTATTACACCATCAAGAAACTGTTCGAAGATCCGAAGATCGCGAACGCCATTTTCATACCTGTCGGACTGATATTATTATTATTTGCGATATTCTCTCTTGCTCAGCACCCCGAATATGCTTTGATTGTGATAAGCGCGGTCATTGGCGTGTATCTTCTCTTTCGAGGGCTTGGCCTCGACGACGTTCTCGTAGGCGTTGCTCAAAGCGTGAAGTCTTCGTTTTTCGGAGGCAGTATCTCGTTCGTGACCTATATAGTCGCAATCGCTTTAGCGATCATTGCGACCGCACAAGGTATCATCACGACCTTAGGTTTGGGTGCCGCTACTTACGGCGGCGTTCTCGCAGCAGCTGTCTTTATTAACACCACTGCATGGTGGTACGTGGCCGCAGCGGTCATCGCGAGTATAGGCCGTGTGATCGACGCTTACCTGAACGACCCGAAAAACGTGTGGCGATACTTGGAGATCCCTTTCTTCATCTTTTCGACCGGTCTGATCCTGTGGGGCGCCAGCATACTCATCCTGGCCCTAGGAGGAAAGCCAGTCCCCGTCCTTAGTCCCACTGACGTTCTCATTATACAGACTTCACGGAGCATCGAGATCATCACTGGTTTCCAACTGCTCATGTTCTGTATTGCCGGCGCTATCGTTGTAGCCTTAACTGGCATCGGCATATCTTCGCTCGTAAAGAGGGGGCAACAGCCGTCACTCGAGCAGCGCAGTTTGCCCAGTCTGAGCGACAAGTGATTTTGGCGAGCAGCCCGCGCCTGCATGCGACACACTAAGTGCGGTCTCGCATAAGACTCAGAACATCACTCAGTATGGCGCTTGCCGTCTCGATCGAACCCGCGCCTTTTCCGGCAACAGTAATTTCGCCGGCGGTATCTGTTAGGATTGATGCCGCATTCAACGTCCCGCTGACGTTGAGCGGATGGGCTATCGGTATCAGCTTAGGAGAGACCGTAAGCTCTTGCACGTCACCTACAAGTTTTACAGCAAAGCCCCTCTGCCGCGCTAGTTGCAGCGCGTCCTGCGTAATGCGATCGATGCCGGTTACGTCAACATCTGCGAAAGTGGCGTGGCGACCAAAAAACGCGTTGGCCAAGATGATAACTTTGCAGGCAGTGTCGATGCCAGCCACGTCATATGTGGGATCCGCTTCCGCTATGCCCATATCCTGGGCTTCGCTCAATACTTGATCGTAATCGAGCGCCTCCTCTGCCATTCGAGTGAGTATGTAATTGCACGTGCCATTGAGTACCCCCCGTATATCCAGAACCCGAGCGCCTGCGAGGGTGTCGCGTATAAGGTTGACAATTGGCATTGCGCCGCCGACGGTCGCCTCGTACCGCAGCGCGACCCCATTCGTATAAGCAAGTTGCGTGAGTTCATCAAAGGCGGCCACTAGAGGCCCTTTGTTCGAGGTAACAACGTTTCGCTTGTTTTTAAGCGCTTCACGCACGTGTGTCAACCCTGGTTCACCGCCTTGGATATTTGTAGGAGTTACCTCCACCACGACGTCGTGGTCTATAGTGCGTATCACGTCGAGCGCCGTCAGATTAGAGTTCGCAATGGGCTGACCGCCTCGTTTGCGCGCAAGGACGTCATTTAAGTCAGGCATGCGGGCAACCCCTTTTGAATCGGCGATTGCCACAACTTTTATGTGAGGCACGTTTTGCACGATGGTGGCGACTCCTTGCCCTACTGCCCCGAATCCAATGATGGAGAGTGTCAAGGTAGATTGACTATTCCTCATTGCTCACGCCTCCCGGTGATCCCCGCTCGTCTAGTGGTTCGATAAAGAGCAGATCCTTGCGCTCAGCGATCTGTCTGAGAATCCCGATCGACTTCTTCAGTTCCTCGTCTCCCGTCGCCATTATTGTGATAACCGCTGACGATGGACCGTCGATGGCAGGCATTGACAAACTGAGGTCTTGAACTTCTGCAAAACCAGTACCATCAATCTCATCGATCGTTTCCCTTAAATTGGTGTGAATTATGTGGCCAATGAGCAAAATATGCGTCCTAGCCCGAAGCCGCATTTTGCCAATCCGAACGATCGCAACGCCATTCTTTTCAAGCCCTTCCTGAAGTTCTTCAAGCGTTTGCTCTTCAATATCAAAAATTACAGAAACAGGAACGGTATTGCGAAACGTTTTTTTGTCGTGATGGTGAACGATGCTCGCTATGTTCCCGCCTAGGTCAGAAATAGGAGTTAACACGTGCTTGAGCTGGCCTGGCCTGTCTTGTAGCTCCAAATCCATCGAAATTCTCATGCTCTGACTCCAAACTTGGTTATATTAATATGCATTGATCTAATAACCCTTTTGCATGGTCGCCCCCGACTATGACATTATAATGGGCGTCATGCAAAGACGGCGCTCTGTGAGACGGTATGGACGAGAGACTATCAGCGATGCGCTGTTGGACAAACTTCTCAGGGCAGCCGAGCTCGCGCCTTCTGCAGGCAACTTACAAGCACGGGACTTCATCCTTGTCCGTGATCCTAACACGAAACACGAACTCGCCGAGGCGGCATACGGCCAGTTTTTTATCGCCATGGCCCCGGTCGTGCTCGTTGGCTGCGCGAATATTGCGCGCTCGCGCATAGCGTATGGACAAGGTGCTGAGCTTTATGCAGTCCAAGACGCCACCATTGCCGCCTGCTACGTACAGCTTGCGGCTGAAGCTTTGAGCATTGCGACGTGCTGGATCGGTGCGTTCGATGAAAAACGTGTTTCCCTGGCGTTGAAAATACCGCTCGACATTCGTCCCGTGCTGATGCTGCCGGTCGGATACCCCGACGAGTCGCCTGAGCCTACGGTGCGAATGGAGCCGAGTCGTTTCACGCACCACGAGCTCTGGAGCTCGCTCGACGTGTAAATCCCTCTGACTTTTTTTTGCAACGGCGCTTCAGCTAAAAGCAGCGCACACCGAGAGTTTTATTAACCGGCCGCATTACCTGTCAGTGGTTGTCTATGGTGCAGCAACTTACTGACGCCTGTGCGGAGATCATTGACGGCATTCTGACTGGCGAGGTCACGCGCGCGAATTTGCAGGCAGCAAAAATAGCGGTAGCAAGACGCTATCATCTTTCCTCGTTGCTGACTAACGCGCAAATCTACCAAACGGCACAGGCCCCAATTCAGCGCGAAGTGGTCGACGTGCTGCAGCGGAAGCCCATGAGAACGGCCTCCGGTGTTGCTGTTATTGCCGTGATGACATCCCCTTATCCGTGTCCGCACGGCAAATGCGTGCCATGTCCAGGTGGGCCTGAATTCAGCGTGCCTCAAAGCTACACCGGTTTTGAGCCCGCTGCAATGCGTGCTAT
Source organism: Candidatus Methanoflorens crillii (assembly GCA_003162175.1). GTDB lineage: Archaea > Halobacteriota > Bog-38 > Methanoflorentales > Methanoflorentaceae > Methanoflorens > Methanoflorens crillii. The sequence continues at coordinate 5,443 of PMMR01000049.1, forward strand.
CCAACACGGATTCGACCCCTACAGGCAAGTCAAAGCCCGTCTCAATCAGTTGCGTCAGACTGGACATCCGACTGACAAGGCAGAACTGATCGTTATGGGGGGCACCTTTACCGCGCGTCCCCGCGATTATCAAGAGTGGTTTGTGCGACGCTGCATACAAGCGATGAACGATTTTCCTCACGCGCTCGGCGAGTCTCACGAACTAGACCTGGTGTTCGCGGCAAATGCGCGCGCATCGACGAGAAACGTTGGTGTCACGTTTGAAACCCGACCAGATTTTGCACAGCAGCATCACGTCGACAGAATGTTGTCCCTTGGAGCCACCAAAGTCGAACTTGGCCTCCAGAATACTTCCGATCGAATTCTCGCCACTATGGATCGAGGACATAGCGTTTCCGACGCTGTTGAAGCAAATAGGGCGTGCCGCGATAGCGGATTGAAGGTCGGGTTCCACGTCATGCCTGGACTTCCGGGCTCAGATTTTGATTCTGATCGTAAGATGTTTAGAGACTTGTTCACCGACGAACGATTCTGCCCAGACTATCTCAAGATATACCCCACGCTTGTGACGGAGGGTACCCCCTTACACGATTTGTGGGAAAGGGGTGATTACGATGCGCTGGATCTGCACGATGCCGTTGAACTGATTGCGCAAGTCAAGGCGGAGCTCCCCAAGTGGGTGAGACTCCAGAGAGTGCAGAGAGATATCCCGGCTCACCGAATCGTTGCCGGCGTCAAGAAGGGCAATTTGCGACAATTAGCCAAACAGCGTTTGCGCGAACTAGGGCGCGAATGTAACTGCATTCGATGTCGGGAGGTGGGACTCCTCAGCATTACCAACGTTGAAGACGTCGAACGACGGGTTGAAAAGTACAGGGCCTGTAAGGGCGTTGAGTACTTTATCTCAAGCGTGGGCTTGCGTGGCGATTTGGAGTTCCTTGTCGGCTTCGCACGGCTACGCATTCCGCATACCTTTGACAGGCCCGAGCTTACAAATGAAACGGCGCTGATCAGAGAGCTGCGCGTATACGGGAACGCGGCTACGATTGGAGAGCGGCACGAAAAAAAGTGGCAACACCGTGGATTTGGGGCAGAATTGCTTCGAACTGCTGAAAGCCTCGCAGGCAATTCCGGGATGCGTAAGATCGCGGCAAACAGCGCGATCGGAGTACGCGAATACTATCGCACCAAAGGCTACGCCCGGGAAGGTCCGTATATGACCAAAGCACTCTTATAGCGCGGGACTACTCACGGGGATCTATTGCTTTCAAACTACAGAGACGAGGGCGCGACTGATTACATTTCTAAGCGCCTTTAAAAAGATTAAGCTGCGGCCTCCGAATGGTTTTCTGCGTATACTTCCCCTTGATGTTTTCGCTAAAGTATTTCAGATCAATTTTTTCGAGGTTGGACCCGAGCGAATCGATAAGATCGTTATGCTTTTTTTGAGACAGGAACACACCTGGTCGTGAAGCTTGCAACATGACCCTTCTAGCACCAAAGTCTGCCCTGGCAGACAACTTATTTATATGCTAGCTGGGAATCAATAGTTGTCGTTACAAGCAGGAGGATCCAGAATTCGCATCTCACGCGTTCTAGTGTTGTCTTTCGTAATCGTCATAGCGGCTTCATCCATGGCGCTTTGTTTGCACGCACAACAGGCTGCTGGAGCAACGGCGACGGCTCGAGTGGTGACGCCGACGCCTNNCGGTGGTGAGTGTGACGCCGACGGCCAATCAAACGGGAGGCGGCGGCGATCCCACACTCGTTGGTGCAGCGATAATCGGCATTATTGCGGTTGGGCTTATGGTTGGCTTCTATTACACGACAAGGAGAATGTGACCACGCAGCGCGGACAAAACAAATACGTCGAAGTCAACAAAGGCGACGTCTACAACCGAATTCTTGAGTTAGATATTCGAAAAATGGAAAAACGCCACGAACGCCACATATGGCATGTAAAATCCATGTGGGGTGGGGTGGCAGGGATTCTTCTCGCTGTTTATGTCGTGCTCACGTCACAATACTTGTACGGCAACGCCGTTCTCGTGCGAGGCGACAACTATGTTCTAGCCGGCGGAACCATTCTTATTTCGATCGCCCTGTGCTACGGGCTCATGTGGATTGGTGTAATACGCGAATATAAGAAATTCGAAGCTGTGATCAACGAAAAAATAAGGTACTACGAAAGCTTAATAAATGCGCCGCTAAGCGCGCAGCTCTCTAGAGACTAGTACCGCTTTTTGTATTCCCGCGGATCTTGGTCTTCGAAGGTGAGATCTTTATAGTCTAGCTCATTACGATCTTTTCTTTGGTGGTCAGGGCTATATGCGATCAATGACGCCCCTCGGATCAAGACGATTCCAACGAGGATGAGCACGAGTGCAAACAGAACGATAGCGGGAAGGTTCAGGGTGGTAAGGAGAAGCCCAATGATCCCTAATTGTGACAAGAGAACGAACGCGCCGGCGATTATCAGCAGTGCTCCGAAGAGATACACCAAAAAAGCGCCTAGTCTCGTGAGACGTCCTCCTCCTGTGTTCCAGCCGCGACTTTCCCCATCAATTCGACAACTTCTTTGAAGCTTCTTACTTTTATTGGACCGTAGACCTTGTCCAACACTAGGGAGTGGGCGTTTCTCCCAACGGCAACGGCGGGCTTACCCCGGTTGCGTAGTTCAATCGTGAGTCCCTCGTCATCGAGGGCGCGGGCGGCAACCCCGAACGTCTTCAGCGCGGAAAGTGCATTGCCAATCATTTTATCGCTCACATCGGCGTGCTTACGACATCAGATCCCGAAACTGTTGGACCAGCTGGCCAAGCCTTTCGGGTTCAACTATATCGACGGAAACAGTGGTTCCTTCGTCTTCAACTTTGATCTCAATAGCAGGATCGTTGTGCACCTTCAGCAAAAGTTTCGTGTCGTTCTGATAAATAATTTGAAGGTAGTCTTTGCTTGATCGCACAATCTCGCGTATTCGCTCCGAGTCCATAAGTCCATTTGGCATATAATGTCACCATTTTTATATCAATTCAAGTAGATATAAGCTATACCCGTGCGTTAAAAAGCTTGCGTGCCTATTTCCCACAGAAACGACACGATGTCTGCGAGTCTATTTCAATTCTACCGGACGTTCGTCCCGACGCTGCGCGGGCTGAATGACCCCGTTGTGTTATCCTTCGATAACACGACCTTTGCCAAGGCGTACGCGACAGATCCCGCGATCATCCCACACCATTTCATTCACAGCGGCAACTTTTTCTCGCCCCCATATTCGAAAAAGCCCGAACTGCGAACGAAAGAAAGGATTCTGTCACTGCAGGAAAAGTTGGTGAACCACAGGACCGACGGTTTGATGACACTCAACGTTCCGGTCAACGGTGATTTTAAGACGCCCTACTGGAAGCACGTCAAAGCAGATCGTTTGAAGGCGCTCGAAACGAGCCTAAAAGCCGCTTTGTGGGCCAATGAGAACGCTGAACGACCTGATTTGTTGTACGCTGGCTTTGAGGTAGGGACGTTCCGCGATGCTCGGTACATATTCGAGAGAGCGTTAAATGCCGGTTTGACGAAGCTCTCCGCGGGATTTGGCCTGTTTTCCCGCCTCGCGAAATTCCGCTCCGAAGATCGCGTGAAGCAGTTTGAGGTGCTCGCCGCATACAATCAGCTCTTAGGCGAGTTTGGAGACGCGCTGTTTCACGCCTCGGGAGGCAGCTCATTGAACGCCCTCGAGCTTCTCGCATACGCTAACGTTACGTCAGCAGACGGCTCGAGTGCCGTTATCGCAGGACTCGCGTATGGCTCTGTCTTAACAGCTTCGGGCAGGCTTGTGCGGGCAGACAAACTCGGCGAATGGACATGCAACTGCGAATTTTGCTCCGACAAGAGTCCTCTTGACGCGCTCAACGAGCTCAAGCGCTCTCCTGAGGCGCGCGTAAGACACAACGTTCACATAATGCGCCTTTCAGAAGCGCGTATAAACGACGCCCTTGAGAACAATACGATTGCAGAGCTCACCGAACAGCGGCTTGTTGAGTATGACAAGCAAGAACTTTGGAGATGCTATGCCATCGTGAGCGAAAAACTGCCGCGGGAGTAGGGACGTGCTTAAAGCAGTGATGTTCGACTGGGATGGGACACTCTACAATTCGGTCATTCCCACCTACAAGAGCTATCTAGTCGTCATGGACGCCTTCGGCCTGCCTCAGGTAAGCCTCGAAGAGTTCCGCCAAGACAGTCGTCCCAACTATCACGATTACTACTTGTACTTAGGGATACGCGAAGACGACTGGGCAACCGCAGATGCAGCGTGGATGGACTGCTACGCGCGACATAACAAAGGGTGTGCACTGTTCGACGGCACTGCCGAGGCGCTACTTGAACTGAAGAAGATGCATTTGAAGCTGGGCCTCGTATCTGGCGGGTCTCGAGAGCGCGTGACGAGCGAGGTCAGTGAACAAGGAATCGAGGCGTACTTCGATACCATGTTGTTTGGCGACGATGTCGGATTTGAGCACGGGAAGCCAGCGCCGGAAACCTTGCTTATGGCAATAGAACAAGCGCGTGTCGTCGCCTCGGAGGTACTCTACGTGGGCGACATGGTCGAAGATATCCTTATGGGAAAAAAAGCGGGGACAAAAACGGCCGCAGTGCTCTGCGGCTTTGCCACGCGTCAGTTGCTGATCCGCGCCCAGCCCGATTTCGTGCTGCGCGACGTAAGCACCTTGCCCGATGCCATTAAAAAGGAAGTTTGAAGAGGGGGAACCCCCTTCATTCGACGCTAATGTGCGACTTCTCTTCTTCAGGTTGGACGCGTTTCAGCCTCACCTCAAGAACGCCATTTCGGTAGGTTGCCTTCGCGCTGTGTGGGTCAACCTTGACAGGCAGTTCAACGCTTTCAGAGTATTTTTTAAACTCGTTTTGGGCTTTGATATCGAGTCTGCTCTCTGTGGTGTCGAGCTGCACATCCGTTCGATCCACGCCGGGCATCTCGGCAATAACGTGAACTTCGTCCGTCGTCTCCATGACGTCAATCAGGGGCTTTCGCTCGTCCTCCATCTTGACGCTCCTGCCTAAGGGCTGGACATTCCCGAATTCTCGCACTTCTGGCGCTTCGCCCGGGTGCTGCGTCATTGAGAACCCGTAAATGAAGGGTTTCGGTTGCCCCCCTTCCTGCAGGTCTCGCAACATCTGATCCATCAGCTCATCGAATCCTTCACCGAAAAAGTCATCGAAAAAACTCCCTCGTTTTTTCGCCATTTTTACGCCTCCTTCTCTTTCTTCACGCCGTTAATTCTATGTCTAGCATCTCACGCATAACCTGCAAATTCAGGCTTTGCGGCCTGCTCCTTCGGCTCTTCTTCGGTAACAGAGAACTTTGCAAACTCCGTTGCGATCCTCTCGTACTGGTGAAGCATGTCGCGAGACGCCGTTGGCTTGACCCGATTGATAGCAGCGTACAGATGCGCTTTCGAAATCCGTATCGTCGCCGCCCCTTCTTTAACCTGCTCGGACGTCATGTCGTCTCGGATGAAGCCTCGAAGAGCGAGCATCGCGCCTTCTCTGCAAATTGCTTCGATATCGGCCCCGACGTATCCATCGGTCTCTTTGGCGAGCTGCTCGATGTCGACGTCGTCTGCCAGCGGCTTTCCGCGCAGGTGGATTGCAAATATCTGCGCGCGACTCGACACGTTTGGTGGCGGTATGTACACGAGCCTGTCAAGTCGTCCGGGCCGTAGGAGCGCCATATCAACCATATCGGGCCGATTCGTTGCGCCGATCACCACCACGTCCTTTAGCTCCTCTAAGCCATCGAGCTCGGTCAGCAGTTGGCTCACTACGCGTTCCGTCACGTGCGAGTCTGAACTCGCCCCTCGGGTCGGTGCTACCGCGTCAAGCTCATCGAACAGGATGATGGTCGGTGAGACTTGCTTGGCGCGTCGAAACGTCTCGCGCACGCCTTTTTCCGACTCGCCCACCCACTTGCTCAACAGTTCGGGCCCTTTTATGCTAATAAAGTTGGCTTCGCTTTCCGTCGCGACCGCCTTGGCTAGGAGCGTCTTTCCCGTCCCCGGTGGGCCGAAGAGCAAGACGCCTTTTGGCGGCTTCGTGTTGATCGTGCTAAACGCGTCAGCGAATTTTATTGGCCACTCCACGGCCTCTATCAGCTCTTGTTTGGGCGCTTCAAGCCCCCCGACGTCTTGCCATTTCACGTTCGGCGCCTCAACAAACACCTCGCGCATCGCTGATGGCTCGATGTTCTTCTGGACGTTCGTGAAGTCTTCCGCGGTGACCTGGAGCTTATCGAGCACATCTTGTGAGATCTCTTGTTCAAGGTCAATCTCGGGAAGGATCTTTCGAAGTGCGTGCATCGCCGCTTCTTTTGATAGGGCGGCGAGGTCAGCACCGACGAAGCCGTGCGTCGTACGGGCAAGGTCCTCCAGGCGCACGTCGCCGGCGATGGGCATGCCCCTGGTGTGCACCTGTAATATTTGAAGACGACCAGCCGCATCGGGCACTCCAATTTCGATCTCTCTGTCAAATCGACCGGGCCTCCGCAGCGCGGGATCGATTCCTTCAGGACGATTGGTAGCGGCGATCACCACGACCTCTCCGCGCGCCTCGAGGCCGTCCATTAGCGCGAGCAGCTGGGCGACGACGCGCCGCTCCACCTCCCCCGTGACTTCGCTCCGCTTGGGCGCGATCGCGTCGATCTCGTCTATAAAAATGATCGCGGGAGTATTGTCTGACGCTTCCTTAAACAGCTCCCGGAGGTGTTGTTCGCTCTCACCGTAAAACTTGCTCATTATCTCCGGGCCGCTGATGTTGATGAAGTATGCGTCCGTCTCATTCGCGACGGCTTTCGCGATGAGTGTCTTTCCCGTGCCCGGTGGGCCATAGAGCAAGACGCCTTTTGGCGGGTCGATGCCGAGCTTTTGGAATAGCTCGGGGTGCCGCAGCGGCAACTCAATCATTTCTCGAACCAAGGCGAGCTCTCGTTGGAGGCCGCCGATATCCTCGTAGGTGACGTGAGAAATCGAACGTTCCGCTGCCACCGTCGGCTTTTCTTTAAGCGTTATTTGCGTGCTCTTCCCAGCGATAACGATGCCTGCTGGCTGGGTGGCGGTGATCACAAAAGTTATCGGATTGCCCAGCATTTCGACCCGGAGCGTCTCGCCCTTCTGCACTGGACGCCCCTCGAGGAATCGCATGAGATAGTCTTCCCCACCGACGATACGCACCGGCTGGGTGGGGGCCAGCGTGATCTTGACGGCCGGATTCGATTTTGCCTTGCTAATGACGACCTTGTCGTCGATGCCCACGTGTGCGTTACCGCGAATGTTACCATCGATTCTGATTATGCCGAGGCCGCGGTCTTCTGGGTATGCCGGCCACACCACTGCGGCCGCTCTGTTGCGGCCCATTATCTCGATGATGTCGCCACTTACGAGCCCGAGTTGTCGCATGGTATCCATGTCGATTCGGGCGATACCTCTTCCCGCGTCGCGATGATACGCCTCGACGACTTTAAGCGTTACTTCTTCTACCATTTTTCAATGTCTCCTATTTCGTGTGTGTGATGCGTTGATGAGCTTATCTCCCTACCTTGCTAGCCAGTACGTCTTTGCATCGATTCTTCTGATTTTCTCTCGTTTTTCGAGGTCGCGAAGGCGCTCTGACAATATCTGGGCGGGTATCGCGAGCCCTGCTGATAGCTGCTGGGCGGTCTTTGGCCCGGTAAGCAGCAGCGAAAGGATGTCATATTCAATGAAGTCGTGCGATATTCCGTCGATTTTCCGCGCGCCACGTTCCATCACTTCATTCATCAACTCTTGTACCCTTTGCTGGGCCCCCATCAGTTCGCGGTTTGCCCTTCTAAGGCTATCGAGTGTCTCAGCTACGTCGCCTAGACTGCGCGTCTTAAGTTGTATCTCGCCTATCGGAGTTGAGACCTCAATAACGCTTTGTTCCCTCTGTCCAGGGTTCGCAGTCTCAACGCCATAGCTGAACGGAGAGATTTGAATCTCAAGCAGCACGTTATCGGCGATGTGGAAGTACTTCCGCCTTCGCTCGTCGACAATGAACGCGATGATGCCCGCCTGCTCGAGCATGCTCAGGTGGCTGATCACGGCCTTGGGCGCCACGTGAAGTCTTTCCGAGATCTCGGTCACGTAAAAAGGCCGCAGCGAAAGGAGTTTCAAAATATTGCGGCGATTTTCATTGCCGAGAATGTCAAGGAGGGCTGCTTCGTCCATTGCTCTTTCTTAGCGTGTCACGGTCGCAATGGATCGTAACACTAACTTATAGTTAGTTTCAATTCTATATAAAAGTTAGTCAATCAGGCACTGGTGAAACAACGGTGAAATATGTTAGAAAACTGTTGAAAACACGGTTGTTGAACCAGAGAAGAAAAGTCCGAAGTCTGTAGAAAAAGTCGAGCATGTTGAGGACTCATTCTATAAAGTCTCCAATCAATAGAAGCTCCTGAACATGAGCAGCCGCCATCTTTCTCGTAACACTTTCCCCAAACATGCTCTTTGCGCACAGGACGTCGGAGCCAAGCTTCGGAAACAAAGGGGAGCTTCCGTTGTAGCTTTTGCTCCACGCCTAAATCTTCGTGCGCCTCCTCGTCAATGAATGCCGTACCTCAAGCTTGACTTTTCAAACAGGTGACAAAACTCGAGCGTCAACGTGTTGACAACTGGTGCGGCCCGCGACTTCAGATCACGGAACAGCGCCTCGTGGAAGATCACAACGCATTTATATGCAAATTGACGTTCATTATTGGGTGCACTATCTAGATTCAGAACCTCGAAGCCGGGCATGTCCAAGCAAAATGACGAACTGAAGCGCCGTGTTCATGAGATCTTCCAGCCCACCCCTGTAGGCGAGGCCCGCATCGTTGCGGCGCGTCGTCGGGATGTTTCCACAGCTACGCGCGTACGCTTCTTCTTGATAGCGTTGATCTGGCTGCTCGTAGGTGTCGTCATACTCGCCAGCTATAGCGACGTATACCAACGATACCACTACCTCTTTAACGCAGTCTTTGCCTTTGCAATCGTGGTTTTTACCATCGAACTCCTGCTCCGTGTGTGGTCATGCACGGTGGACCCGCGGTTCAGGGGTCCGATCAAAGGCAGACTAAAATGCCTTTTTACAACATCCCTGCTCATAAATCTGCTTGTCATTGTGCCTTTTTATGCCAAGCCGTTCTTTCCAGGAGCGGACGTACTGGTAAACGCGGCGATAATTCTTATCATCCTCAAGCTGCTAACGTACTCTAGTGTATTCAAGTTCGTCACCGATATTCTGAAAGCGAAAAAAAACGAGCTCGTTACTGCGCTGGCAATCGACCTGATCTTGCTGATAACGTTCTCTAGTTTGATGTTCATTATTGAGCATGGCTCAGACCCGCGCGATTTTTCAAGCATTCCTGCTGCCGGGTGGTGGGCGGCACAGACTCTGACTACCGTTGGTTACGGCGATCTCGTCCCTACGACACCGCTCGGACAATTCTTGGCAGTTATTGCAATGTTCTTAGGCATAGCCACTTTTGCCATTCCAATTGCCATTATCGGCGCCGGATTCACCGAGGCATTCGAAGCACGACGGAGCGGACAAGGGCAGGCGCAGGCCGCCGACCCGTGTAAATTGCTGGGTAATTTGGCCGATCTCAAAGAGCAAGGAGTCATCACCGAGGAGGAGTTCGCGGCCAAGAAACAGGAGCTTCTGACCAGACTCTGACGCCATTTGTTCGGACAAGCGAAGCTTAGGGCGACACGCAGACGTTTTGATGTGTACGGCCCCCCGCAGTCCGTTCACCATAGCGAAATCAGGCGAGACCAATACGCTTTTCCCGTGCGGGCCGTATGCTTAGTGAGGAGTGAACCAATGGATATTATCTTTGCAATGGACATTCGAGGCGGAGTCGTCGTTAGAGGCTACAGAGGCGATCGAGAACGATATGAGCCCATTGAACGCCATAGTAAGATCTGCACGACATCAGATCCGCTAAATGTCGTTGACGCCATTAAGCCGAGGAGGACGTACATCGCGGATCTCGATCGGATCCTCGGTTCGGGCAGCAACTCACTCATTATCCAACGCATAGGCACACGCACAAAAACCCTCATCGACATAGGTATCCGGCGGCTCGATGACGTCCGGGAAGCCGAGCGAATCGGTGATACAGCGATAATTGGCACCGAAACGGGACGCCTCGACGTGATTCGAGCAGCTCAATCGATGCGGATCGCCGTTAGCATTGATTTGAAGGAGGGGAGTGCAGTGTCGCCCGATCCAGCACTTTCCGGAGATCCTCTCGGGGTTATCGAGAAGATGAACCTCTACAAGATGAGCGAACTAATCGTGCTGAACATCAATCTCGTGGGAACGAAGCACGGGGTCGACTTTGATTTTATAGAGAGGGTGATCGACGTTTCGGGACATCCAATTGTCGTCGCTGGCGGAATAAAGAACAGTGAAGACTTGGATACGCTCGAAGATCTCGGGGCTGCAGGCGTGATTCTCTCGACGGCGATTCACGAAGAGATAATCCCGGTCGATCTCGTCCGATAGAGAACAAAAAACAAAAAAAGACGATCAGAGCGGAAAAGCCCGCCAGTTCTCCGCCCCAAAACGCTCTTTACAAGACTGGCAGGTACCGTCCGATCTCGTACTCCGACACCTGGATGCGATACTCATCCCACTCTTTCTTTTTGAGTTGGATGAAGCGGTCAAAGACGTGATTGCCAAGTGCGCGTCGCACGAGTTCAGAGTTCTCGGTCTCTTTTATGGCGAGTCCCAAATTCTCGGGGAGTGAGCCAATGCCATGCGCATCGAGCTGTTGCGGCGTCATTTTGAAGATGTCCTTCTCGACGGGGTCAGGGAGGTCGTAGCCCTTTTCCATTCCGTCGAGCCCGCTTGCGAGCATTACCGCAAAGGCAAGGTAGGGATTACAGGCCGGATCGGGGCAACGCAGTTCTACCCTCGTCGCGAGCTCATTTCCGGGCTTATACATTGGCACTCTTATCAGTGCGGATCTATTTCGCCGCGCCCACGAGATGTAAACAGGCGCTTCATAGCCGGGGACGAGTCGCTTGTACGAGTTGACCCATTGGCTCATGACGAGACAGAATTCGTTCACGTGCTTCAACTGGCCGGCAATAAAGCCTTTACCCTGCTCTGACAGGTGGTACATGTCATTGGGGTCGAAAAATGCATTCTTCTTTCCCCTAAACAGTGATTGATGCGTATGCATGCCGCTTCCGTTCTCACCGAGTATGGGCTTCGGCATGAACGTGGCATAGTAGCCTGCCCGGAGCGCGATCTCCTTAACAACGAGGCGGTACGTCATGACGCTGTCGGACATGGTCAAAGCGTCCGTGTAACGGAGATCAATCTCGTGTTGGCTAGGGCCAACCTCGTGGTGACTATACTCGACGTGAATGCCCATGTCTTGCAGCGCAAATATCGTGTCTCTCCGAAGATCAGTCGCCTGATCCAAAGGGGTAAGATCGAAGTACCCGCCGGTATCAATGATATCGGCGCATTGATTGTTTGCAAAATAGAAATACTCAAGTTCCGGCCCAATGTTGAATGTCAGGCCTTTCTTCTCTGCTCGCTGGAGATTTCTTTTGAGGACGTACCTAGGGTCTCCCTCATAAGGCTTCCCCGACGGTTCAAGAACGTCACAGATGATTCGCGCGACGCCCTTTTCTTTTGGCCGCCAGGGCAATATCGCAAAGGTGCTGGGATCCGGCTTCGCAATCATATCTGACTCCTCAATCGTTTGATAGCCAATGATTGAGGAGCCATCGAAGCCCATTCCTTCATCGAGAGCCCCTTCAAGCTCGTCGCTTGTTATTGCAAAGCTTTTCAGAGCGCCGAGGATGTCCGTAAACCAGAGTCGAATGAACTTTATGCCATGTTCTTCGACTTGGGCTACAACATAGTCTTTGTCCTTCGTTTCTGCCATGGAAAAACTCCTGTTCGTAATTCTCGGTAGGAAATTACGTTCCGCTTTAGGCCGTAATGAAATATAAACATTTCCAGCACGCCAAGATTTGCGGGGAAAGGAGGATCGCAGCGCTACGCGGCATGGTCGACTGAGCGGTGTTTACAATCGTTGATTAAGGAGCTTCACATCCATGAGAGCTGAGATCGAATGTACTTTCACGGCTATTTCCAGCTCATAAAGTGCCGCCATTGGATTTGCTCCGGCGTAATTGTTGATCTCGACAACGTCATTTTCAGCGCAGATTCCAAGCGAACCTTCTTGAATCGGGCTCTCGATCCAGCCGACGATGCCAGCTTTTTTAGCGTCCTGGAGCAGCTCGATGGATTTTTCAGATGCGATAGCTGGCACGGTTCTAACGTTCGCGAGCACTGTGCCCTTTCCGCTCCGAGCTGCAGCCAAAATAGAGGTCATTCGTCGTGCGGTGAATATTTGAATCGGGTCGAGCGACGTCCCGCCATATGAGATGAGATCCGTATAGGCGATCGGCTGGCTGTTGTTGATTGCGAGAAGCCCCCCGTATCTGATGCTAGACGGAATCCCGTGTTTGATCAATATGCCGTCGACGGTCATGCTACACATAGTCACGAGCCCCACCGCCCCATACGGGATGAAGACGGCACCAACCTTATCCCCCTCCTCTAAAACACGCACGTAGGGGCTAACAGTGTATCCGCTATCTATTGTCTCAGCTGCCGCTTCTATTGCGACATCGAAGTCATTCTTGTCGATAGTCGCGACATTGACTATGATGTCGCCATTTCTAAGCTTTAAGTCGAAACTCGTCCGGTAAACCAGCTCGTCGATCCTGGTTATGACAAATCCGACACGATCTCCGACGATCGCTTCATTCAACTCTTTCAGGCCTTTTTCGGTGATGACTCTGCCAGCGTTACCGATTTTAGTCGTAAAGCCTTTGTAATCAAGCAGCACCAAATAGTGGCGCACGGCGCGTTCTCCTATCGGGTATCCTCGTTGACTTAAGCTTGCGGAGATCATCCGCGCTCCGATAGCCTCGTCACTTTCGTCGAGAATTCGTAGGATTTCGATTAGCTTTCTCTCTGTCTCGATGTTCGTCATGAAAAGTCGCAGAACACTTAAGCGCTTATTTGAGCCAGCAGGCCCCCCAGATGCGCTAAAGTATTAAGGGGGCACCTTATTTGTAGTTTTCCGAGTTAATTTCAATACCGATAAGCCCCTTCGGATAACTATGGGCTCGTAGGGTAGTGGACTATCCTCTTGGACTTCGGAGCCTTTGTGGAGACATCCAAGAACCTGGGTTCAAATCCCAGCGGGCCCGTCAATCTGCTCTACAAAGAGCAAGCGCCAGCCACAGCGTTTTTGTTAATTTCCGAGGCTCATAAGCGGCGCCGGAATCGAACCGCCTCTTTTGATGAACTTTTTGGAGCTAAATGCGTTGATTGGCACCACAGGCGCAGCCCCGAGCAACCCACCGAACTCAATCAAGTCTCCTTCCTTTCCTACGGGAATAAGCCGCACACCCGTCGTTTTGTCGTTGATGACCCCGATCGCGCACTCGTCAGCAATTATTCCCGCGATTGTCTCGGCGGGTGTCGCAGAAGGAATGCACACCATGTCAAGCCCAACCGAACATACGGACGTCAGTGCCTCAAGTTTCTCAAGCCCGATGGCGCCGACGCGGATTGCTTCAGCCATGCCAGCATCTTCGCTAACCGGTATGAACGCGCCACTGAGGCCCCCTACGCGTGAAGACGCCATCGCGCCCCCTTTCTTGACCGCATCAGTAAGCATAGCGAGTGCAGCAGTCGTTCCAGGCGCTCCGCACCGCTCAATCCCCATTGCTTCGATGATCTGTGCGACAGAGTCCCCCTTCTGGGGGGTAGGCGCTAACGAGAGGTCGACAATTCCGAAATCAACATTCATTCGTGCTGCTATCTCTTTACCTACCAACTCCCCCACGCGAGTTATCTTGAATGCGGCACGTTTGACAACCTCGGCGAGCTCACCGAGATCGCAATCTCCCATTCGCTCCACCAAAGCCCTAATGACGCCGGGACCTGATATACCCACGTTCACGACCGATTCGGGTTCGCCTGGACCGTGAAAGGCGCCGGCCATGAACGGATTATCAGGTGGCGCGTTTGCAAAGGTAACCAAACGGGTGCAAAGCTGCGGATCGATGCGAGCAAGCTCCTTGATGACTCTACCCATTCGGAGCGCGGCCTCGATGTTGATGCCCGCTTTGGTCGTAGCGATGTTCACGGAGGCACACACTTTTTCTGTCGTGCTCAATGCCTCCGGAATCGAGCTCACAAGTGCCTCAGTCCCGATTGTAAAGCCTTTCTGGACGAGGGCCGAGTAGCCACCGATAAAGTCGACGTTCAACTCAGATGCAGCTTCATCCATCGCGCTTGCAATCAATGGACCAGATTGTGGATGGACGTCGATCAAGGAGCCAATAGGAGTTACCGAGATGCGCTTGTTTACTATCGGCAGCGAATACCGCGCCACCGCTCGATCGGCTTCTGAGCGCAGCTTAGATGCGACAGACACGATCCGATCATGCACAGCTTGGGCCATCTGTTCAGGGTCGTCTCGCACGCAGCCCATCAAGTTGATGCCTACAGTGACTGTCCGTATGTCGAGATGCTCGTAGAGAATCATGTCGAGCGTTTCGAGTATTTCATCAGCGCTGAAGATCATAACTTCCCCTTTTCGCGTAGCGACTATGCGAGCATAGCTACAGCGGGCATTCGCCGAAGATCAACTTAGTCTTTGTGGTGTTTCACGGCGTGCACCGAGATCACCTTTCAAGTTACACTCGAGCCACCAAAGCCCAGTCGCGAGAAGAGAGACGAACGCTGACTGACGGCGTCCGATTTCGGTTCGGCTAGCGAAAATTCGCCTTGCCCTGTAAGCGACCAATAACTTCGGAAGCGCTTTTTAAGGCCGCGTGAGATGCAAAGAAAACGGACCCGGAGGGATTTGAACCCTCGACCACCGGCTTAGAAGGCCGGTGCTATATCCTGACTAAGCCACGGGCCCCTTTTATTCCATGCTAGCAACTCATACTTATAAATGTGTTAAATAGGGCAACTGCGCGACGGGTTGCTTTCAGTAGCAAGGCTCAGGCCTCTGACGCATCGGTCCTGGCGCAACAGACAACAAAAAAGCACCGGCATGTGCACTCCACGCGAAGCCTTCGTCCTCCAAGGATCGGAAGGCGCTCTCACGTGAGTCGCAACGTGCACCGAGCCGGGACTAGTTTGAAGCTCAGATCAGTTCATCGACCTTCAAAGTGGCATTCTTCGGCGGTCTCGACTGCGATAATCTTGCCTGGACCTTCGTCCTCAATGCCGCGCAGCCGGCACGTGCGTTCGCGCAGCTCGAGCTGAATCCGGGCCGACATAACCTCACGTTCTTCATAGAAGTCACCCACCCGGTGTGAAACTTTTTGCATTGAAATGGTTTTGTTGCGAACGCGCGCTAAAACCCCGGTCGTACCGATCGCAAGGTCGTGACGACTCGCGTCCGTCACAAACACTTCCTCACTAACGTTAGCTTCGAAAACAATTGGGATGTTATGAGCACTGCGCAACTCAAAAGTTCTAACGCGCTTCGTGACGAGGTCGTCGATTGACTCTTTTGATATACCGGTCAAAGCTAGATGTCTCATGTGCTCACCCGTACATGACCTGCGTTGGTCCTTTCGTTTCGGCCTGTTCTGCCCCTTGAACCTGCTCGGCAAGCTTGTGCAGCTCTGTTTCGATCTGGTCCGCTTCCTCAACCAGCTTCTTCGTGCTAATGTTCAAGTTCAATACATTGCTTACCACGTCTATGACGCGAGCTGCTGCGCGTGGATCAGGAGTGGGGCCTTGGGTTTCTCCCAAGAGGCAAAGTGCCGGGAGCTTGTTAACATGACTCTCATTCATTATGCTTCCGGCGATACCCGAGATACTTCCGGTCACCAAGGTCTCGGTCTTGTCCTTCACGAGACTGAGTTGTTCGGCGCCAGTTGCGGCCGCATAAACGGTGCGTTCTTCGCGCATCGTGGCGATACCGGCGATCGGTATGTTGAGTTTCGCGTTCAGGCTCTGCGCCCAGCCAATAACTGCTTTTCCTATATCATATGCAATCATTGGGTGAATCAGGATATCCGACAGCACTACGATGAAGTTGTTTTGAGGATCTTCGTAGATTCTGACTGGGGCGTGCGTGAGTCCATCAAAGAGCACGGTAATGGGCGGGAATAGGCGAGATTCGATAGTTCCTATCTGCGTCATTTTGAGCTCGGCTGCTATTTGTGTGGCCACGATGTTGCCAACGAGGCCGATTCCGGGGAATCCCGCGAGGATTACGGGGCTCTTTGAGCTCACCTCTTGTTCGATAATCATGTCGACGTATTCGTTATCAGTTCCGGCTTTCATAATGTATCAGCGTCCACAATTGCTCACTTTTTAAACAATGACCCATTACTAAGTAAATACTTTATCTATCCATTCCACGACTCTTCTGGTGATCTCAGAACGGCACCTTGCATAATCGCGTCCTTTGCGGAGCGCATATAAACAATGTGCCGCAAAGAACGTATGGGCCTCACCGCCACAGGTCGTGACTACAATTCAAGAATATGCGTTCAAACGAGGATTCAAGAAGGATGCTAATCAGCGGGTTGTCGAAGCACTCAAAGCTTGCTTCGGCATCGATATTAACGTGCGCGACGAAGAATACCGCTTAAGCTACGGCGCACTCAAGACGATGACGATAAGTGTGGCTGAGACGTTACTCGTCGATACCGAACCCAGCACCGGCGTTCCAGAAGCGGTAATGATCGATACGAACGCGCGGTTCCGCTGTTTTCTGGAAAAAGCAACTGGATACACGGCAAAACAGCGTGCAAAAAAGGCTCAAGAAGCGGTAAAACGCGTTAAAGAGGACTGACCTACTCCTACTCTGCCCGCGCTATTCGGCGTAGATTGCCGGTTTCGTGGGAAGCGCTCGCCTCGCGCGATTCGCCGGATCGTACACGTTGTTGTTTTCTTCGCAGACATACACATGTTTCCCAAATTTTCGCGTCATGTAGTCCTTAGCGGCGAGAAGAGTCTCTGATTCGGCCTTGAAGTCCAGCGCGCCAGCAGATGGGGCTTCGTGAGCGAGCGACTTGACAAGATCAGGTGCGATATGAGCGATTTCTTTTACATACATACGAAGAAGGGGGTCATCTTTGGCTCGGGCTATGATGTTCCTGATCGAGAGATCGTCAAGCCCACGCGCCACGCCGTAGAGGGTGTATTTCCACTGAGCCGGAAGGTAGATAAAAACTGATTCGGTTTCCCGCTTTATTGCGGCTTGTATGTTTGAGATATCAGTGATCACCCCATCCAAGAAGCCCTTTTGCGGAAGTGTTTCGGCATAAAGATCGTCATACAGAGGGAATTCTGCGAGGGAGATATAACCAGACTTCAGCATTCGCTCCCACAGCTCCTCTGCGATGTGAGGCATAACAGGGGCCAGCACCCGGAGCCATATTTCGATGACGTCCCAGAGCGTGCGACGCCTCTCGTCACCGTCCAGAATCATCGATTTGTACTCTTCAACCCGGTTTAAGTGTTCAAAAAACGCTTCGGTGACGTACTTTCTGTACGAGAATTGATGGGCGGCTTCAGACGTTTTTGATACCATCGCCTTAGTCGCGGCCAGTATCCATCGACTCGCAAAAGAAAGCTGTCCATTGTACTCCGGCCTCCCCGCTTCGACATCACTCTTGGTTGCATGCCAAAACCGCAGAAGCCTCTTTTTGACCATCTCGACTTCTTTTTCCCGCCAGTCAATGGTTGAATTCAGGTCGGCAATGGACACCAGACAGAGCCGCACGAGGTCCGCGCTATAGACCTCCGGGACTGTCGCGATGGGAATTACGTTGCCCTTGCTTTTCGACATCTTCACCCCTTCGCGAACAAGAAGCTCGTTAAGGGTAACGAGCTTTGGCCAGCAAGTCTCCGGAAACAGTATTGCGTGATGGAACAAGAAGAAGCTCAAGTGATTGGAAATGTGGGCAATAGCAGTGTGCCGATGATCGTTCGGATACCAGTAGATGAAATCGTTTCTCGCAGCTCTAATCACCGTCTCAGGCAAACCTGTTTGCTGGCAGACGTCCGTTGCGTCGCCCTTGCCTAAGAAAATGTAGTCAAAGAAGGCGGGCGTTAGGCGCTTCGGGTCACACTCGCGAATGTGCTTGATGACCGTATAGAGCGCCATGTAGATAACGGAATCAGAAAGCGGCTCAATTATCCAGTGCTCGGTTGCGAATGGAAATTCCGTCCCAAGCCCTCTGCGGCGAACGCACGGTCGTTGATCGAGCCACTCAAACGTCTGGACGAACTGTGCTCTGTATATCTCTGGTATGATTTCAAGCTGGTCAAGTAACTCAAATGCCTTTTCCTTCCAGTGAGGGTCGCCATAGTTGAGGAAATACTGGCCGGGCTCTATGGCCACAACCACACGGCCGCCACATCGACAGAGTCCTTTTGTTGAGGTCTCATAAATGTTCGACGCGCCGTTTCGGCTATTCAGGAATTCTACGATATCCTGCTTGACGTCGCGCACTAGCCGGCCATCAAATTGCTCGGCAGTTTCCTTAAGAATGCCGGTATAGAATTCCTCCCGGTAAAGCATGTTGGTAATATGGCTCAGCGTCTTGTCGTCGCGTTGAGATCGAACACCATAGCGTTCGCATAGCTCTGATGCAGGAAAATCCCCGTACCCGTCGATTTTGACGAGAGATATTGGCCGTATAGCTTCAATATCGCTTCTTAACGAGGAGAGATCGACGTCTAAACCTATGCTCCCGTGCTGCTTTAGGTCGTTCAGCGCGGCCCAATCATAGGGGGCGTGAGCGGGGACACTCATGACGATTCCGGTACCGTGATCAGAATCGACGAAAGACGCCGGAAGAATGGGTATTTTCCGTCCCAGAGGGCTGACGCAATGCGCCCCTAGGAGTGACGTGCCCTGAAACTCCTCGATGATAGTGACCTCTCGCTGCTGATACCGCAACTTGGAGGCGCTTTGGTGGGACACGATCCACGTCTCACCATCGACGTAGGCTTTGACGTAGGTCGCGTCAGGCGCAACCCAAAGATTTGTTACCGCAAAAACTGTTTCAGGGCGCAGCGAGGCCGTGACGACATAAGCGTCGTCCAAAGAGAACTTGATCCCAACGTACTCGTCGATTGATATCTTCTCAACGTCGCCGCCGGCGATATCGTCTTCCCCGACGGCGTTTTGATCGATCGTGCAGAAGAGAACTGGATGTTGTCCGCGCACGATCAGCCCGAGCTCCATCAGCTTGCCGTACTGCCAGCGAATAAACTGGTTGTAAACGAGGTCGCCGGTGGTAAACTGTCGGGACCAGTCGATTGAGAAGCCCATCTTCTTGAAATCTGGCGCGATCTTCTCTGCAAAGTAGTTCGCGATATTCCAAGGATCCACAAACGAATTGACGATCTGCTCAACGCGCGACTCGTCATCCTCATAGAGGCGAACGTAGTTCGTATAAAGCGCTATCGTCGCGCTTTCGTGGCGCGCTATGCACGAGCTAATGGCGAGTATAGGTGTTCCCGTAATATGCCACGCCATCGGCCACAGCACGTTGTGGCCGTTCATTCGCATAAACCGAGCGTGGATATCAGCAACGTTATAGGTCCGCGTATGGCCTATGTGCTGGGGTCCGCTCGTATACGGATACGGCGTCGTTAAGAAGTATTTCTTCGGCCCTGCGTTTTTTGGCTCAAATATCTTGTCGCCAAACCAACGACCCTGCCATTTCCTCTCAATCGCTCGAATTTCATCAAGTTCAGAAGTTGCCACTTAGACTCCCGGCGGTGCGTCTCAACGATTAGAAAATGGCTATTTGGACAAGCGACCTGATGGGAACGCTCTGGACTTGATCAATCCCCTTCTTGTTGATAAGCACAGCTACCGATAGCGGCGTTGCTTGCATCTCTTTGATGCTTTCTATAAGTTCAATCGCCGTGCTTCCAGTGGTTATTACATCATCGACTATCGCGCAGCTTTTTCCCGCAATATCAGCGAAGTTTTGACTAAATGAGCCCTTAACGCCGCCATTTTCAGATCCCTTTTGTTTTTGCGGAACAAACACGGCGAGCTCTGCTCCGATTTCGTCGGCGACAAGCGTCGCAAGGGGTAATCCACTTAGCGCTACGCCGATTACTACGTCAGGATCACCTGTCTCCAAGATCATGTCGACCAACGCGAGCGAGACGAATCTAAGCCTCTCTGCGTTTTGCCCAATCTCGCTCCAGTTTACGTATATGTCCTTTGGCGCAGGCTCTTGTGAGCTCTTGGAGCGGGTGAGAAGCCACGTTGCAGTTTCTCGTGATATGTTTAGTTCATCCGCTATCTCCCCGGAACGCAACCCTTTCTCGCGTAGTTCCTGCGCTTTGCTTATGAGATCGTTCAAATCGTTCATGTTATGACTCCTCCCACCTGTCAAAGATTACCGCTTCACCGGCTTAACTCTCACCTCAGATCCACAGACAGGGCAGATCTTTTCCGTTTCATACACCCGACCACATCCGACACACCTGCATCTCCATTTCAGTACGCGTTTGATGCGTGCCTGCTGGATCGGCTGCGTCTCAATCCCGAGGCACGCCGCGACATTTTGAACGGCATAATCATCCGTAACCAGCGTACCGCTTACTTCAAGTGCCTTCGCCAGCACGTCAATATCTGCTTGAGACAGCTTAAGGTGGTCACCCGTCGACTTAGCCTTTTCCGTGACAACGTCTACCGCTTTTTTCAACGGCTCTTCGATTTTCAGTCCCTCTTTTAGAAACTCTTGCAGTACTACTGTCGCTTGAGAGCTCTTCAACTCGCGGGTTACCTCAGGCACTGTGTACATAATGCCAGAGACGTGAACGCCATAAATAAACACGGGAGCGTCAAGCACGTACGTTGTAGACATCAGCCGTGCATATGTAATTGATTCAATATGCATCTTTTTCTAGCAAATAGTCACCTACGGCGAGCTCCTCAGCTAGCACAGGCGGCTTTATTTGATTTCGCAGGCGCAAGCGGCATACCCGCATCTGCGCGCCGCGATCTCCGTGGCATCAGCCTTTCAGGGGCGCATCTAGCAACGCTGCGTCTGTTGCCGGTTAACGTTCACAAGGGCTGTTCAGTCCTCTCCGAGCCGGAGAAAGGTTTTTATTATCGCTGAGTGCTCTACCAATGAATACTAAATGGAGGTGCATTCAATGACGAACCTGCCAGAAAAGGTAGTCAACAACATTAACGCTGTGAAGACTGTAGTATTCGCAACGGTGAGCGACGCCGGTATACCAAACGTAGTACCCAATCAATTCTTCATCGTAAAAGACCCCGAAACAATTCTCGTCGGTGACAACTTTTGGCACAAAACTGCTGACAACCTGACGAGGCCAAATTGCAACGTTGCCCTTACGTCGTGGGAGGGCTATGAAGGCTATCAACTCAAGGGCATAGCAAACTATGTGACTGAAGGACCTGACTACGAGATGATGAAACAGAAGATCAAGAGCCGAAATGAAAAACTGCCTGCAAAGGGCTGTGCGATACTAAAGGTAACAGAGGTCTACGACCTCGCTCCAGGGCCAAACGCAGGAAAAAGAATCGCATAACCGGCCAACCCCAACTAGCCGCAGTTGTGGCAGTTTTCAAAGCTGTGCAACGATCGTCAGTTACGACCATTAATACTCGTCGCTCAGAGCGGAGCTGGAGATACTAGAGGTAAAGAATGCCAGAAGATATATTAACTCTTTTTTCACAATTTGGCCTCAAAAAAGAAGCTGGGGGGGTTTACCTTCATCTGCTACAGACCGGACGGCGAACGGCAGTTGAAGTAGCCGAATCGCTTCATCTCACTAGTCACGGTGCTAACAAGGTCCTGCTAGAGCTTTCGAAACAAGGACTCGCTAAGCGTATATCGACCAATCCGGAAACGTTCGTAGCTGCGTACCCGTCCTCCTTGCTAAATCCTGCCATTAGTAAAGAGGCCGCGAAGTTACAGAGCCTCAGCGAGGCGCGAGATACGCTGCTCGAGCTGTGGGACGTTGAGCGCACAAAAGCGCAAGGCCTGCCCGTCGAATGGTGTCCGATCGAAGAGGGCTTCATCGTTTTGTATGACAAAGACGATATTATCGACAGGCGTCTCGAGACCTTTCACGCGACAGAAAAAAGGCTCTGGATCATCTCTACCGAGTTTTGGCTCCTTCGATGGGACAAAGTGCTTCACGACTATTTTGTGGGTGATGAGGACAAATGCAGGATAGAAGATCTAAGGATCCTGCTTCCGATTACGCCAAACAATATCGATGCAGTAAAGCAGCTCTCTACGTGCTTTAAGATACGACACGCACCAATGATGAGCAGTTTCGCGGTCGTTATTTCAGACTGCAAAGAGGCGATGTATACGGGCGTAACAAAGGATCTCGACGAGTTAGAGCGAGTCGAACTCACCCCGTCGCTGTGGTCGAACAACAGCGGATTTATTGAAATCCAGAGTTCCCTGTTTCAATCCCTCTGGGATAAAGGGATAGACGCCCGTTTGAGGATACAAGAGATAGAGACGGGTAAGCCCATCGAGGTCACGCGCGTCATTACCGACTACCAGGAGATCGCGCAAGACTTCGAGTCGCTCATAAACACGGCCCAAAAAGAGATATTCTTGTGGAGCAGAAGCGAGGCTTTGCCGATTTTGGCACCACTCATTCCAAAGGATGCGCGACAACGAGGTATTGACGTGGTTGTAATGGCCGAGATTACTAAGGATAATCTGCAGGCAGCTCAAGAAATCGCGGAACGTGCGGATGTGCGCCATATCCCTCAGATTGTGCATAGCACGGGGGTAATCATCGATCAGCAGGCAATGCAAGTGTTGCTTTATTCATTTAGTGAAAAGGGCGCAGAGCTCTATAATTCAATTTATACGAATACACAGAGCTTCGTTGAAACGCAGCACTCGATGATGGAAGACATGTGGCACTCAGGAATCGAGCTGCGGTACAGAGAAGAAGAGCTGACTGCAGGACGAGTGGTGCAGACGATACAAGTCATAAAGAAGAGGGAGAACGTCTACAAGGCTTTCTATGAGATGCTCGACAGGTCGAAAAATGAATTCAACGTGATACAAACTCGTATGGGGGTAAAACGGCTCTATAATTTGATCAAGGATAGAGAGATGCCCAAGATAACGTATCGTTTGCTGGCACCTATTGAAAGCGTCAACATCGAAGAAGCACGTCTGCTTACGAAGTATTTTGAAATTCGTCATCTTGAATCGGAGACTGGGGCAGGAATTTTTATTTCCGATGACGACAAGCTGCTCGGAACGAGTTATGTTTACGACACCGGCGATACAGATAAAGTGATATACAAGTCAGCCTTCAGAACGGACATTTCTGAGTTCATTTTTATCGAAAAGGAGCTCTTTAACAGCTTCTGGTACAACGCGACGCCGCTAAGTATTAGAGAGCAGGAGCTCCCAATTAACGTGGCAAAAGGTGTGATCGACGCGGAGAAGCCTGAAAAGCGACCTACAAGACGCTAACTCTGACGACGGCCCGTACAGCGTATCTGCTTCTGAAAAGTTCGACTAACATCAGGTAGCGGCCCAACGCTCTGACGCCGAGCGCGTACCCGCGTCGTCTAAAAATACCCAAAAACTTTGGACACTTGGCTGGCTTTCTGCTGAACTGCTCTTTGCAAGTATACCTTGTTGAGCACGTATTCTGATTTAAAGATGCTCAAAGCAACATTTTTTATACATAACACGACGTCAATATGTGGAGGGTGTCATCATGACGCGTGGAGTATTGCATAAAGACGTTTCGACGCTTAGCGGGGTCAACGTAGGAAAGGTAAGAGATGTTCTAATTAACTGGGATAACAAGGAAATTTCACTAGATGTCTCAAAAGGCTTGCTCAAAGGGGAAACAATTGTCCCTTGGTCGAAAATCATGAGCGTTGGCGATATCATTATAGTTTCTGATGATCTAGCCCCTGAAGGCAGTAAGTGAGCGTTCTTAACGAGTTGCGCTCGCTGCAGAGTTCCTCCTGTGATTTAATTATCATCTCACGTATTTCTCTCGATTTGCTTCTCTCTTACGAACGACTCGTATTACACGCTCGGTGGTAGCCAATGAAAGGTTTTGCCGTTGTGTTCGACTGCGCGGGTACACTTCTCGAGAAACATCGCGTAGCAAAAGATATTGACCAAGGCAAGCTCTTGCATCAGATAGTATCCCTCAGTTTCATAGGGACGCGGCTGGACTACGTGCTTGCTGTGTTTCAGCTGGATGTTCCCAAAGACCTAGAAGGCGTGCCCACTGACTTGTCCATCGCTGATTTCTTGGACATCTACCACGTAGACCTTGTAGTTGTTTGCTCCAACGTCCCGGTTGCTGAAACGACGGTGTTACGCGCTGTTGCGCGGGATACAAAGAGTCGAGTAAAGGATCTAGTCGATGTGGTCGACGAAGTCAGCAAAAGTTGCAGCGCGTCGTACTTCACCGGCGCTGCGGCAATCGTTGATATTGAACAAGGCCATATTCCGTACGTTCTGGCCACATGCGGAGAACTCTTTGAGTCGGCGCGTCCTGTGATTGATGAACTCAAACGTATTGGGGGCGACATCTACGTAGCCTCAGGCGATGCGAAAAACACCCTCTATGCCCTCGCTGACCGCATTGATATTCCGCACGAGGACGTCAGGGATATCGCAACTCCGAGCGCAAAGGAGCAACTGGTCTACGAACTTAAGGAACAATACCGTTACGTCGTGATGGTGGGCGATGGGATCAATGACATCCCCGCATTGAGAGCCGCGGACCTAGGAGTTCTAACGGTACAACAGAAAGAGGAACGTCCCGCAACGCTCTACGAATCAGCCGATCTCGTAATAAAAGACTTAACGCTCTTGCCTGGCATATTAAAAAACATTATTACGAATAACGGTTATAACGGTACGGGGTCGAAGGAGGCAACACTTTAATGGCCGTCTTGATAGAAGTCGAAAACTTAGTCAAAACGTTCGGCGAATTTGAGATATTAAAAGGCATCGATTTCACCCTTGACGAGGGCGAGGTACTCGGAATCATAGGCAAGAGCGGGGTCGGAAAAACCGTCTTACTGCACGCCATACGAGGATTGAAAGAATACAAACCTACCAGCGGTAAAATCTATTACAACGTAGCGTATTGTCGAGACTGTCGACACGTCGACGTGCCCAGTCGAGTCGGACAACCGTGCCCCATATGTGCCCGAAAGATGCAATTCTTCCGAGTCGACGCGTGGGCAGACGAAGAGAGCGATTTGCAACGGGACGTGAGAAGCCGCGTTGCGATAATGCTACAGCGCACTTTCGCTCTTTACGGCGACGAACGCGCCATAGAAAACGTTATGAGGAGCTTCACAGAACGCGGGTACGGCGATTCTGAAGCAATTTATAAAGCATCTGAACTTATTGATCAGGTTAAGTTATCACATCGAATGATGCACATGGCGCGCGATCTCAGCGGCGGAGAGAAACAGCGGGTTGTTTTGGCGCGCCAACTGGCAAGATCGCCGATCATCTTACTCGCTGATGAACCGACTGGCACCCTGGACCGGAAGACAGCGGAGATCATCCACAAAATAATCCGACACGAGGCCAAAACGAACGATATGGCTGTGCTCGTTACCTCGCATCTTCCCGAAGACATTGAATCGATGGCTGACAGAGCAATACTGCTCGACAACGGGATAATCGCCAAGGAAGGCGCCCCGAAAGAAGTCGTTGATGAGTTTTTGAGCACTGTTGGGGAAATAAAGAAACACGAGATCGCCTCTGGCGACACGATAGTGAAAGTGGCCGAGCTTGAAAAGAAATACGTGACACTCGATCGCGGAGTGATCAGAGCCGTCAGCAACGTTTCGTTTGATATCCAAGAAGGGGAAGTCTTTGGCCTCATCGGATTAAGCGGGGCCGGAAAAACAAGCGTTTCCAAGATCATCGCAGGTGTGCTCGAGCCGACGAATGGCGAGGTGCGGGTGCGCATTGGGGATGATTGGGTGGACATGACGATGCCCGGACCCGACAACAGAGGAAGAGCAAAGCCGTACATTGGCGTGCTTTACCAGGAATATGACCTTTACCCCTTCCGCGACGTTTTGGATAACCTCACGAGTAGCATCGGCTTGGAACTTCCCGCTGAACTTTCCGAACACAAAGCGGTACAGACTCTGACGGCAGCCGGCTTCAGCGAGGCGACGAGCGAGAGCATCCTTGCTAAGCTGCCAGATGAGCTAAGTCAAGGAGAGCGGCATCGGGTGGCTCTCGCACAGGTGCTGATTCGAGAGCCCAACCTCGTCATACTAGACGAACCCACAGGAACGATGGATCCAATCACCAAGAAAGACGTGTCAAACTCAATTCTGACTGCGCGCGCGGAAATCGGCGAGACGTTTATGATCGTATCGCACGATCTCGATTTCGTTCGGGAGGTCTGCGACCGGGCCGCTCTCATGCGCGCGGGCAAGATCATCTCCATCGGGCCGACCGCGCAGGTGCTTGACGTTCTGACAGAGCAGGAGAAAGCGGCCAGCTGACGGACGCATAGTAGGCATGTGCGCCAAGTTCATCGTTCTTGATGGGAAACAGGTTGTGCTCGATCGCGCAACCCGCACGCTCCGCGATGCGTTTGAACTCACGAATACCCCCTACCGCGACGGCCTGCTTGTGGGCGTCATAAAGGGGAGAAAAACGCAAAAACTGGACGTCATCAAGGAATATGCGGTTTACACAAACAAAGGCGAGATCAGAATTGAGGTCGATGAACCGAGCCGGCGCCTTTGGCTGCGCACGTATGAAATATTTGTTGGGACCAAGGTCCACTGGTCTCAGCCCCAGATAGTATCAGCCGGCCCCGTTCCGAGCGACCTTGAGATCGATCGCGGTGAACGAGAATACGAGCGCTGGGATATTACATACAGCCTTGGCGGGTTTGATCAGACAAATACGTACCTTTCGTTTATAAAGAAGAGGCATAGCGCCGCGTATGGAACAAACGCCGTCGTTGGAAAAGCAGTCGCAGGCAGAAATGTCCTCGAAAAACTCGAGAATGGAGACGAAATTCAAAGAATCGAGCCGATTGAGCGACTCGAATATATCACCGACAAGTTCACGACCTCTGACTTTGACATCGAACTTGAAGATGGAATGGAAGTCTACACCTACTTCAAGGCAACGCTCTCGAGAGATGCGTCTGAGGGCGTAGAACACTTCTTGGCCCTTGCTAAGGACGGCTGCTATCGAGTGGATGCAGTAACAAACACCTATGTCGTTTCTACGCGCTTACACGGTCGATCGTCCCCCTTTGAAATGCTCGATGCGAGGAGCGAGGGCGCAATCACCGTCCGTACGTCTGGAAACGACGGTGGCAACGTATATATTTACAAGAGAGATACGCCCTCAAATTCTAGCCATTCGGTCATCGGCTATGTCAGCGAGGGGCTGGAGCTCGTCAAAATCGCGACGCCGGGGCAGAGATTGCGCGTGTGTACCGATCCCACCCGCATCATGTTGTTGGGCTTGCGCGTCGCGGCAATAGAGGAGGAGGTCAATCGATTAGGTATCTCTCTTGAGCGCGAAGGGTACGATGGCGAAGACGCCGTCGTTGTGCATCAATCGCCGCTCAACACGGTCGACATTCTCAAAGCTAGAAGTGTGAAAACGTTTGCAGTCCCACATGATAAGCTTGTTAAAATTGAGCTTTATGACGATCGTGCTCCTAAAACGGTAGCGTTCGTGAGGACGGTCACGGGTTTGAGAGATAATCCCGTAGGCTCATTGCAAGCTTACGTGAAATACGGCAAGACTATCATGTTCCGCGCGCAGACGGCAGAGAAGTTTGACATTGTGCCGGAAAACACGCCCACGACAAAAGTGAGCGCCGGCGAAATCGGTGTTTCAAATCGCTCCACTAAGTACGCAGGACTTATCGGAGTACGACTTGAAGATAACGAAAAGTACGGACCAACCGGTGAGCGGTTCAACAGCACCAACATCGTTGGGAGGATACTGCACACAAGCCCGCTTCAAAACGTGCGCGAAAATGAAACAATATACGTACACGAAGCTCTGTGATTTATATTGCTAGATAATTATAATATTAACCGCTGACATAATTACGTTACGAATGAGTGGTGCAATGGTATCAGATGAGATTACAAAAATGGTCGTTCTTGCAGACTCAAGCCCCATTTTGCCCAGCGAGCTGGCATTACGGGCCTATGAATTATCGACTGACGCCGTGGTGAAAGAGACGTGTTTCGGGCTCATTGTTACGGGATCAGAGAAAGCGGTCAATGAAACTATAGAAGAGCTGAGGAAACTGGATCCATCCGGGATTTTCGTCAAGGACCGCGGGTTCCCACCAGGCGATTCAAGAAGATGTCGCGCTGTTAGGGGGGGCGGCGCACGACCAGGCTTCCACCAGCTCGAGAAGGAATCTGCCATTCTTCCGAGCATATCGTACGGTTTAGAGACCATCGACGACCCAGTGGACGCGAAAGAACGAAAAACACGCGACAAGCTCAAGATCGACCGCTTGATCGAGATCATTGAAGAGCAATCAAAAGAGGATGTCAATGGCTAAAATACTCATATTTCCATCAAACAGTCTGATTCTATCTGATTTGGTCGCGCGATTCGGTCACGAGCCGCTTACGCTGATGCGCGTCATACGACGGAAAATAACGGAAGTCGGAATAGATAGCCCACCGATTAACGTCACACCAGAAGACCCGAAGAGAGGACTCAAATATGCGGCGGTCGACGTCCCTTCTGGTGTGCGCGGGCGGATGGCGCTTCTTGACCCCCTGATAGAAGAGGCTGAAGCCGCTATCATCGTTCACGAGGCCGATTACTCATTTGGATGTATGGGGTGCGCCCGAACGAATGAACTAGTCAAGTACATTGTTCGCAACAAGGATATTCCGCGCTTAGAGCTCGCATATCCGACGAATGACGATGAGGCGCGTGAATTCGTGCAAAAGATACGCGACTTCTGCGAGTCCTTGACCCACAAAGCGGAGGTACCCGCGTGACGAGAAAAATCAGGATAGCGCACCTCGCCTGTGGCTCCGAATACAGTGGGATCCAAAAAGAGATTGAACATGCTGTCGCGGCCGTGAATGCTGAGATTGTATATCCCGAAGTAGATACGGACACGATCAAAGACGCTGTACGCGAGTGGGGACTAGAAGTCGCCAGCCCTGATTTGCAGCTTATGATAGCGCGGGCCAAATCTATAGTCGAAGGTGGCTTCCCAGTCGACGCGGTGTTTATAACTACGTGCTTTCGATGCGCTGAAGGTGCCATAACGCGAAGCGAATTGCGGCGTTATATCCATGAGCGTGCAAATTTGCCAGTTATTAGCTACTCGTTTACTGAACGGACTACTGCGGAAACGCTCCTTACGCGGATGGAAGCTCTCGTGACCACCGCGCTGAGACGAACCTTGCTCGCGCGCGAAAAACAGACAGGATTAACTGCCGGCATCGACTCAGGATCGACCACCACAAAAGCAGTGGTAATGCGAGATAACGAGATAATTGGAGTTGGCTGGGTCGACACCACCGAAGTATTGAAGAGTGCCGAACTTGCGTATACGACAGCGCTGAAGATGGCAGGAGTAAACAAATCTGAAATTCAAGCGCTTGGGACCACGGGTTACGGTCGCTTGCTTGTCGGAGAAGCGATGAAGGCTGCGCTCGTTCAAGAAGAGCTCACCGTAAACTCGAAGGGTGCGGTTTATCTCGCAGAGAAACAAAAAGGACCCGCGACGGTCATCGACATTGGCGGCATGGATAACAAGGCTATTTCGGTCATGGATGGCATTCCCGGCAGCTTCACCATGGGCGGAATTTGCGCCGGAGCTTCAGGTCGTTTTCTCGATATGACCGCACGTCGATTGGGGGTCGACATCAGTGAATTAGGCCCCTTGGCGTCCAAAGGAGACCATAACCGCGTGACCATGAACAGCTACTGCATCGTTTTCGGAACGCAGAGCCTTGTCAACGCACTCTCGCTTGGAGCTAGCAAAGAAGACGTCGCAAGTGCGGCCTGCTACAGTGTCGCAGAACAGGTCTTCGACCAGCAGCTTCAAGAGCTAGAAATTGTTGAACCCGTCATCATGGTCGGTGGAACCTCGCTCATCAGCGGTCTCGTGGAAGCGATGCAAGACTTGCTCAGAACGAAAGTTGTGGTGCCTAAATATTCACAATACATCGGCGCAGTCGGATCTGCGCTACTCGCCAGCGGGTTTGTAGAATGAGGCCCCGATGAATCAAAACTCAGCGAGGCATCGCGCGAACCATCTACAAAGAGATTGCATACGACATGATCGATTCTGAAAAAGTGGCAGTAGAGTCTCCCGATACACAGGGGGCGCGGTTAATTGAAGAATTGACGTCTGACATCTTGTCTGACCTGGACGTCGCCCAATCGCTGAACAACATCAGAATCTTCATCGATCCCGACGAACCTGTGTTCATCTTATATGGTAAGCTTGCGATCTCACTTCCCGATATAAAGATCTCCGACGTCGCTACGATGACGCATACCGACGATGGATTGAAGCTGGATATCAAGAACGAACGGTACGTCAACGATCTGCTCGATAAGCTCGTTGCGCGATACGGCAAGGCCAACATTTTGCAGCTCGATCGGTACACCGTCCTTGTCGCGACCGACGACGATATTCCTGACGAAACCATCTATGAACCCACGACGGAGCTGAAGCGCAAAGTCATCGATTCAATACGGCGCGTCGCGCCCGAAGGCTACAGAATCATAAAGCACGACATTACGGATGACTACATCCTGTTCATAGCGTCAGAGGAGCCGATCAAACAGGAATGGATAGATCGGGGGCGCACGTTGCTTAAAGAGGCGGGATTGTAGGATGTTAGAGCCTCTCATGTACACTGGTGGTGTGTACCGACACGACGAGTTGATGGAGCTTGTTGAGGACCTCGGCGGCCACCTTCTGCAAAAGAACGTCATGCAGCTCGAAGTCGTGCTCTTGATACTCGTTCCAGCGGACGATATAAGCGCGGTAGAGCAAAAAGCGGCAGAGCTCTTAGGAACGATCACTAGAGCACCCCTCATCGGCACCGAAATCGCCGTTGTCGCACCGAGTCTCGCCTATCACCACATGCCCCATCCGACGTGCGATATCGCAGAGTATCTTCGAAGGAACGGCGCAAAGACGAATATCATTGGCCTGGCTCGAGGAGTGGGACGGCGCGCGGCACAGCTGACAAAGAGCGAGCGCGGGCTGATAAATGAGCACGATTTGGCGTTGTTTATTCTTGGAGATTTCCTGAGTTGCATAACAGACGTCAAATATCAGCTCTATGAGGATCTCGACGTCCCGA
Source organism: Candidatus Methanoflorens crillii (assembly GCA_003162175.1). GTDB lineage: Archaea > Halobacteriota > Bog-38 > Methanoflorentales > Methanoflorentaceae > Methanoflorens > Methanoflorens crillii. Next base: position 36,923 of record PMMR01000049.1, read on the forward strand.
TAATAGTAACTGGAGGCCCGGAATGCGAGGCAGTTCCCTACGCGTATGCATACATTGGGGGAATAGGACGACGCGCTAAAGGGTTTCACCGAGAATCTGAGTTCGCAATCCTGGATAACATCGTCGGAATGATCAGCAAGGCTCTAGATGAGAGACGCGAAGAGCTTGAGAAGGACCCACTATCGGTGAGCCCATTCCGCCTCATGGACGAGATCACACAACAGATTCCAGAAGTTGGCGAAAGCCTCTCTCCCACACCAATTACGATGCATTTAGACGGTATGCGAATTAAGCTTCCTTACGACGAGTACTATGAAAAAATACGGAATGTGAAATTCATTGAAGGCCCGACCCTCTCAGACGTAGCGGAAGTTAGACCTTCGTTTATGCGTGAATACCTTGTCTTAACGATCAAAACGAGATCGGTCGCGGGATTTGCTCTCTAGTTGAAGGCCGTCGGGTTGCACGCACCCGGCGCAAGCATACCGATTGCTGCTCGGCGATTTCTAGGCTGTCACGTCCCTATCGCATTGATCGTCCGAATTAGTTCCTTGAAGCTTGCTATCTCACGTCTCAACACTTCTTCACGCCTCAGGCCGATGCTCATCTCGCCATCAACTGTGAGTTCTTCGGGCCCTCGTCGCACAATTCGGTACACTCCATCGGCACGCAGCGCCGCCGTAGCGGCCTTGTCGTGCACCATTGCCCGACCAGGGATGATGACCGTCTCATTCATATCTGCCAAATCCAGCTTCTGAATGTCGTCGAGCGTGATGAGACAGGCGATCTCTTTTTCGGTGCTCACAACGTTGACGTTTGGCGCTATCCGCTGAAATATGGAACGAAGATACGGCCCGGCTACAGCTCCGGTGATTACAGTGGCGCGCTTCTCAGTTCTAGGAAGATGCGCTTCGGGATTGATTGCCACGTAGAAAGGTGACCCGATTTCAGGGTCCCATAACGGGGTACCGGTCACTCGCAGCTTGTAACGGTCGTTGATACTGCTAACTAGTTCCTTGAAGCTCTCCATGGGCTGAGATTCGATGTCGCGCATTATGGGCGCATTCCCAAGAATTAACCCTTCCTTCGTGTGATTCGCGAACCGCATCAAAATCAAACCCCGTGCACCCATGCCCTCGAGATCGTCACACGTTTTTCTGAGAACGTCGCCGTCGTTGACCCCAGGTACGATTACCGCGGCGGCATAAACGTCAGAGGACGCGCAAAAGGTCGAGAGGCATTGAAGTGAAGCTTCAGGGGTGGGGTCTGCCATATAGCGTTTGCGCAAGCCAGGATCGGTCGCAAAAACGGTAAATGACACTTCGCGCACGTTATTATTGATTAGCTTTTCAGCAGCTTCCGGGCTGTCGAATCCTTTGCCACTTGTGTACCCGAGATGGATCGGGACTTGGAGGCTGGCGAGCAACTCAGCCAGCTCGAGTAAATCAGGATAACAGCTGACGTCCCCCCCACCACTTATCGTGACCTTTTCAGGGTCTTTTGAACTCATCTTGAGTGTAGCGTGGACATCTTGCGCCACGCGTAAAAGTGGCTTAAACCCCGAGTACTTCTCTGCAATCGCTCTTCCGCAGTAGTCACAGCCCTCACTGAGGGGTGAACAGAAGCGGCACCCAAATGGCTTAAAGTCTGTTACCTTCTTAAAGTAGCAGTAACTGCAAAACCCGCGACAATCAACCCCGGGCTTCCCTCCCACGTCTGCGAGCAGCTCCATACGATCACCTATCCGCGCGGCAATTCCATTAACCAGTATTATAATTTAAAAAATATAAAAGTTTGCAAAAAATAAAAAAAAGAGGGGGTTAGAACGGATTTGGAAGTCCAATTTCCGCTCTTTCCGCCCTGGTCTTCTCAGAGCGATCCCACTTGTTCTGCGCGAGCCTCGTCAGCATTTCCATGCCGAACTTGCCGGGATCTATTGGCTTGGTCTCAAACAGGCCCATATCGACCGCGCTTTGGAACAGATCCTTTCCGACTTTGGTCCGCGGCATGACGGTCGACCACCCGTCAGGCGAGCCGATCGATCCCGTCGAGATGTCCGCAGTTCGCGCGGTCAGGTCGGGACATATATAGCAGCCCGGCTGAACGTAACTGTGGGTAAGTTTCACCGGGACTTCAACCCGCTCGCCCATATTTGACGTGACGATCATCTTGCCCTTTGAAACATCCATCTTTTGGACGTGCTCAATATTCACCTTGTGAAGCTCTTCGACGATCGCTTTAATTCCCGTGTAGCTGAAGTTCTCGGTGCAGAATATGCCGAGAAGCAGTGCCATTTTGTTAGGCAGATGACGCGCCCCAAACGGATAGAGCTGCATCTTTCGGACCGCATAGGTCAGGCAATGCATTCCTACCATCCCGATCTTATCGAGGCCGTTCTCACGTGCTGCAATCTTTAGCGCGTTGTTGAGTGGGCACAGCACGTATTTTGTGCCGGCCGCCGCGATAATCTCCTCAGGCGTCGTGGCGACGTATGGCTCCGGATTCCAAGGTTCGTCGGTCGGCATAGCGACGATCGCGCCTTCAATCACGCCGGTTTCAAGCGCGTGGATCAAAAGGGAGCTGACTATACCGCCGTCTTGTGAATACTTCTGAAGAGTCTTGTCCGTCGTCTTAACCGTCATAATGTCGAGGTACTTACCTAGAACCATTCACTCCACCCCCATGACGCGCTTCTCTATCATTTCAAACGTCGGCTCGAAGCTCCTCGGACATTGCGCATAGCACGCTCCGCATTTTATGCAGAGCTCCTGGTTGACGTGCGGGCGCCCGTAGTCCATGTCAATCGCCCGCGTTGGGCACGACATGGCGCAGGTGCCACACCCGATGCACAGTCCGTTTCCGATGATTTTTGTCAACAGGTCGCAGCCGCACGCAAATCCCGCAAGTTCGGCGAGGGGCTTCAAGTACTCTAGGTCCGCACCTACCGCCGCGAGTATCGTGTTAGCGATCACCTCTGGACCAGTAGGACACCCAGGAAGTGCGAAATCGACTTTAACGAGATTCGCTACGGGAACGAACGATTCGTGCGATGGCGTCGCCGCTTGTCCACCTACACTGTATCGAGTCACGCAGCCTGAGCTGGCACAACCGCCCATGGCGACCAAAAACGTCGAATTCTGTCGGATCTTGCGTATGTCGTCGACCTGTCTCTTGTCTTGCAGACAAATAGAACCGTGAACAATGGCAATATCCATTTGATCATCGGGGATCTGTCGTACGTCTGCAAGCGTGGTCTCATAACGATAGTCTATCGCGTCGAGCAAATCAAGAAGAATGTCGTAGTTGTCTACTAGCGATATAAGACATCCCGTACATCCACTCATCACTGCCGTTAGCACCTTCGGCTTTGCAGCAGCCATTTCCTTCACCTCCGCCTCCGCTTCTGCGGGCTTTACTGTTATCTCAGGTTGAGCGGCATCCGTTTTCTCTTCTGCAGCCGCAGGGCTGGCCGTCTGCATCTCCGCGATGTTTTCGGCGTCAGATTTCTTCTCTTTCTTCCAAAACGGGCTCATAAATACTCCTCTATTTCCTTTTGGATTAGCTCCATAGCATCAGGAATCGATCCTTTGACTTCTTCTGTAAGTCCAAATTCGATTTGCGTATGACGTTTCGGCTGGCACGCAATGATGGTGACATCACATCGTTCTTTCAAGTCGTTAAGTGGTGTTGACGTCTGCCAGCATTGATGGTCGGCGTAACGGTTCTCGTCGACGTCGTCTATTGAAAGCTTCTTTAGCTCTCCTGGAGCGCCACCGAAGTCAATCGAATCAACCAGCACGAGCTTCTTGCATTCAAAAATTCCAAACAAGAAGTACCCTCTGCCGATGTCGACGACCTTCAGTCGAGTTGCGGCATTCAATTTCTGCTTTAGAACAGGAACTAAGGACGTCGCGAAGCCGTTGTCACCGTACAGTGGGTTTCCACAGCAGGCGATAACCGCTTCAGCATCGCAAATCGATTCGCTCACTTTAGATCATCTTGTTCTGAATGATGGCTTTTTCTGGATCCAGCACGATCATATGCGTTGCACACGAGTTGCATGGATCGTACAGCCGTACTATGACTTCCGCGAACTTGTAGTGGTCCCCTTCTATTGCTTTGCTAATCGTTGGATAATTCCACGTCGTCGGAACGATGCAGTTGTAGTAAGTAATCCTGCCGTCCTTGACCCGCGCCATGTGAACGTTCGAGCCACGAGCTGCTTCGTTGATTCCGATTCCAAGTTCGTTGTCGCCGCGACCGGCACACGCTTCCTTTGTTACGCCGCTCGTATTGAGCTCATCGAGGAGGTTCTCTGCTCGATGAACAAGCGTGCCTTGTTCACGCTGCCGAGCCTTTTGGATCGCCAGTGCGCCCTTCTCAGTGAATCCCTTGAACGTGACCGCACGCGCGCGAGGGCCGACTTCTACGGGTTCGCCGCCAACAAGGCATATCGTATTATTTGCCTCTTGCCCTACTTCAAGCGAGCTGTACCAGTTGTTCGGCTGTTCCTCATTGAACGTTTCCCACGGGAATGCCTCTCTGTCCCCGTAAGTCAAGTCTGAAGCAAACACGTCGTAGTCGTGCAGCCCCATATCAGACGGATAGTCAGAGTCCTTGATCAGCCCCATCATGAAGTCAGTCTGTTCGTTTGAAAGCTGCTCGTAGGTTCGCAGACTCATCTGCAATTTCGCTCTTGCGAGATCGCTTATGTTATGTTCCATGCCGCCTATGACGATGTCAGGCGCATGCAGGCCCTCTCCGCCGACCACATCAATGATGTTCTGGGCGATTTTTCTCATTCCCTGACAGCGCTTCATGGCGTCTGTGTAGACGTTTTTGTCAAAGCCGACACCGCACCCGAAATCCGGGAAAATCAAAATGTTATGAAGCGGATGGCTGTGCATCTTGTTAGCAATGGCAGCCAGTTCTCGTAATATCATGCCGTCCTTTGGTGGCTCAACACCGATTGAGTCCTCCACAGCCTCTACCGAAGCGCACGAGTGAGAGATAGGGCAGATGCCACAAATCCGCGACGTTGCCAGTGGGGCGAACTCCATCGGCTTGCCGATAAGGAACTTCTCAAAATTCCTGACCGGTGTAATGCTGAAGTAGTTCCCTTTTTCCACTATGCCATCGTCGTTTGTCTCTAGAACTAACTTGGCGTGCCCTTCGACACGAGTACACGGCGAGATTTCAACTACATTGGCCAAACTAGTAACCTCCTTTTGGTGCATTTAGAGAGATAAGATGAATTTTATTGACGCTAATAGTATAAAATCTAGACCGTTCTGGGGCTTTTTTTGCAGGGAGTATGGCAGGCAACCCCCAACCCCCCTACATGAATATTTCTAATTCACAGACGTATGTGCACAAACAAAGCCGTTTTTGACTATTTGAGGCATTTTTCGATTCATCCCTCTTGTTGCAGAATTCGCTTCGATCATCGCTGCCCGATCTTCACTATTTAACGAACGCTTTAGTGCTTGACGCTACGATACCTCATGAAATTTAGCTGCCAGCTTGCAAGCAGGATTCATTTCTTGAGGCGCGACCGTAACAGAACGTCTACTCTTGATAGGGTGCTCATCACTTCGACCGCGCTGGTTGTCGCCTTTCGATTCTTCCCTTACACGACTAGACATCTTTGAAGAGGAAGACAGGATTGGGACGCAAATGCGCTGCATGCGCAGAGCGGTCCTCCTCATCAGTCCAGGTCATTTTTCGTACGAAGTATGCTGTCAAACTCAACTCCCGTCTCGCGCAAAAAACTCGTAACGATTTCGATTACCGTTGCCAAAGTATAGTCTTCGTCGTCAAACTCCCCGCTTTGTTCAAGCAAGAAGCCTATATCGTCGTCGCTTGCGTTGCCCAGACGCAGAACACGCGAACCCTCAACCTCACACGCGCCCGTGTAGAGTCCATCTCCGTCACCATCAGTGATTCCAACAATCGGAATGCCAGCCCGCGATAAGATGTCGCCGCAGATTGATGTGGTATCGTCTCCGACAGTAATCGCACAAATCGTTGTTTCATTGACAGATTCCAAGGTTTCGTCCGCGCGGTGGTTGACAAATGTCACTGAACCACGTTGTAACGGGCGCGCAGGCACCATCGAACGTTGAATGCACGCTTCGTTACTCGCTCTGAGGTGTCCGGTCTTAACATAGACGGTGCTCAAGTCAATATTGCCAATCTTCTCAAGCCCGTGGGCTTTCATAGCAACGCCTGCAATGTCGACAATTCTGCCTCGTTGCACGATGACCGCAACGTCCTCATCAACCACGGTCCCGACGACCATTCCCTGCACCAACAACGGTTCTCCTGGCCTAGCGCCATAGATATGTCGCGTAACAACTTCATCGGTCTGCTCCACGGACAACCCTCTTTTGTGCTTTTTGACGAGCTTAAGCGATAGACGATCCGACAAATTCCTAGCGACGTACTGAACGTCGCGGGACGTGTCCCCGTCAGCGCCCCGCCAAAGGATAACACTGCCGTCGATTAAGCCTGGTCGCTCTACGTGGATAACAGAACGTCGCACGCGCGACGATACTATCTGGCCGAAGACGCGTCCTGTTTCAGAAGTTTTGCCACAGTTGGCAAGGACAAGTACCTCTTTGTCTAAAACGCGGTTGAGTGCATCGCTTGTGTGTATATTTTGAGAGGTGTCAACGAACGTCAGATGCTTATCTAAGGCTGCGACGCGGGCCATTGTACCTCCAGCGAGCACACGCAATGGCCCAAGGGCCCGCAAAGCGTCTACGATATCAGCGATTTTTCCAGAGTCTATGAGTTCAGGCCCGTGAATTACGAGTCTGATGTCAATAGCAGGGTGATTTAGGGCCCGCCCAGGCGGCACGGTCTCTTGCATAACTATAAACGGTCGTCCTCGGCGTGTGAAATCACGTCAATGTGGCCGTAATACGACCAGTCTAAGACCCAGTGTGGTCAGACTTGCAAACCAAATTCGTAGCGTCAACAGTTATTCAACCGTAACGCTCTTGGCGAGATTGCGCGGCTGATCGATCTCGGCGCCGAGGTACTTAGCTGCATAGTACGCGAGTAACTGGAGCGTGACCGCAGCGAGCATCGGCGAGAACAATTCATCGACATCCGGCATCTTGATCACAGAGTCCACATATTTGACGATCTCGTTGTCAGATGCGTTCGCGATCGCAATGACGTAGGCGTTTCGCGCCTTTACCTCTTTGATATTGCCGAGCGTTTTGTAATATGTCTTACCTTTCGGCACGATGGCGATGACGGGGGTGTCCGCGGTGATAAGAGCAAGTGGGCCGTGCTTTAGCTCTCCTGCCGGAAATCCCTCAGCTTTGATGTAGGAGATCTCTTTCATTTTAAGTGCGCCTTCGAGCGCGATGGGATAGCTAAGCCCACGTCCGATGAAATAGCAGCAGTCCGCTTCGCAAATTCGAGAGGCAGTTTTCTCGATGCTGCTAATGTTGTCAAGAAGTGACTCGATCAGGCCCGGCACCGACTTCATTGAGGTTATGATGTTGCGTGACGTCTCAACGTCGATGAGCTTCTTCAATCGCGCCACGTAGACGCCGAACATGTAAAGCGTAAGTATCTGCGCCGTAAAGGTTTTTGTGGCCGCGACGCCAATTTCTATTCCCGATTTCGTTAGCAGAATTTCATCGGCTTTTCGCGTAATCGTGCTGCCGACCACGTTGGTTATCGCGAGCGTGAGGTAGCCTTGCGACTTTGCCTCGTTCATCGCAGCGAGCGTGTCTGCGGTCTCACCTGACTGACTGATGCAGATTGCGAGGGATCTTGTGCCCGACAAGAAGTTGTTGTAGCGAAACTCAGAGCTGTATTCTACCTTGACCGGGATTCGCAGCAAATCCTCGAGGGCATACTTTCCGAGGATCCCGGCGTGGTATGAAGTCCCACACGCAATGATCGTAATGCTTTCAATATTCTTAATCTCATCTTCGAGCGGGCGAAGTTCCTTAAAATCGATGCTACCCTCGAGCTCGCACAAGCGATCCTCCATGGTCTCCCGCAACGCCTTCGGTTGCTCGTGGATCTCCTTGAGCATAAAGTGCTCATAACCCCCTCGCTCCGCGTCTTGGATGCTTCCTTCGGCGAGAGTCACGGTCTTCTCAACACTCAAACCTTGTAATGTTGATACGGTCACGCTGTCTCTGGTAAGACGGACGATTTCGCCATCGTTAATGTATATGACCTTATTCGTGTATTTCCTGATTGCTGGAATATCACTCGCGAGGAAGTTCTCTCCATCTCCCAATCCCACGATCAGTGGGCTATCCTTTCTCGCGGCAACGATGACGTCCGGTTCGTTGTCTGATATGACCGCAAGGGCATATGAGCCTTCGACGCGCAGCAGCGCCTCCCGCACGGCGCGTTCAAGGTCGCCATTGTAGCAGTCTTCACAGAGGTGTGCTAACACTTCAGTATCCGTGTCAGAACTGAAAATGTGGCCTTTGCTCGTAAGTTCATCTTTCAGAGCTTGAAAGTTCTCGATGATGCCGTTGTGAACCACGGCGAAACTGCCACTGCAGTCGGCGTGTGGGTGTGCGTTGGTGGAAGATGGAATCCCGTGTGTAGCCCAGCGGGTGTGACCGATTCCAACGCAGGCATTGTTGGTCAAATCTAAAATATTTTCAAGATCAGAGATCTTTCCTTCTGTTTTCGTTATATCAATTTCCGCGCCATTCAGCGTGGCAATGCCTGCTGAGTCATAGCCTCGGTACTCGAGCCGTTTTAGTGACTCAACTATGATTGGCGTAACGCTTCGGTTGCCGATACATCCAACTATGCCGCACATTCAACCGTCTCGTTGAAATTGTTTCGAAAGGCCCCAAACATAGGCAGTCGTGATGATCTATAAAAGTTGCGATTTTTGCTCTTGCTAATTCATTCTGGATTGGCAGCTCATATAGCTGTTGCTGGCGAACAGCGTTGAGCATTTATCTATTATTTGTTTAATATTTGTCTGTGTCCCGATCTGCATAGCTTTTTATCGGAAAATGACTTACCCAGCACAACATGAAGGTCTTGTTAGTAGGTTCAGGCGGTCGTGAACACGCCATGGCGATGGCCATTGCCCGGAGCGTTGAAGAGCCGACGCTCTACGCCGCAATGAAGTACAAAAACCCAGGCATCGCCCAATTATGCGAAGAGTACCTCCTCGTCAACGAAACTGACTTAGAGAAGGTGGCAGATTACGCCCACTGCGCCGATCTGGTAGTGATCGGGCCTGAAGCGCCCCTGGCAGAGGGGCTCGTGGACGTGCTCGACCATCGCGGTGTGCGCGCTTTTGGACCTACGCGACAGGCAGCTGCAATCGAATCAGATAAGGGGTGGACCCGCTCTTTCATGTCCGAAAAAGGCATTAGAGGATGCCCTAAGTACGCACTGTTCGACGATTTAAGTGATGCAGATCGCTTCATCAAAGACAACATCGATGAAGAAGGGTTGGTGATCAAGCCAGTTGGTTTGACTGGCGGAAAGGGTGTTGTAGTCATCAATAGCTATTCTGAGGGCAAAGACTACCTAAAAACGCTTCGAGGGCCTGTGGTTATTGAAGAGCGCCTTTCTGGCGAAGAATTCACGGTGCAAGCATTCGTTGACGGAAGCGTGTTAGCACCCGCGCCAGCGGTTCAAGATCACAAGCGTGCCTTTGAAGGCGACCTCGGACCCAACACGGGAGGTATGGGTTCGTACACAGACAAGTCCGATGTCCTACCTTTCATGAATAAAGACGACTATGGTGCTGCTGTAGCCATAATGCAAGATACGATAAACGCTCTGAAAAGTGAGGGTATTACGTTCAAGGGTATCTTGTACGGCCAATTCATGCTTACGCGAACTGGACCCATGGTCGTGGAGTTCAACTGTCGATTCGGGGATCCAGAGGCTATGAACATTCTTCCACTCCTCAAATCCGACTTCATTGAGCTCGCAGAATCGGCTGTTGATGGCACGTTGAAGCAGGCCGACTACGAACTTCGTGCCACGGTCTGTAAATATATTGTGCCGGCCGGTTATCCAACGAACCCCAAGCCAACTGAGATCACCATCGATACGGACCACATCGATGCCTCGCTGTTTTATGCAAGCGTCAACGACCGCGACGGCGCGATCACCACCACCACATCTCGAGCTTTGGCAGTCCTCGGGGTGGCAGAGACAATAGAAGATGCTGAGCACCAAGCAGAGCGGGCACTTCAGTTTATAAAGGGTGACGTATTTGCGCGGCATGACATCGGGAAAAAAGAGCTGGTACAGAGTCGCATTGAGCACATGAAGCGCATCAGGGACGCGTAGCTTAGAACTGCGCCCCTCAAAGGATTCACAATGAAGGATCTTATTTCTATCGGCGATTTGACGAAAGGTGAAATCTTCGAGATCATCCAGCTTGCCATCCGCCTCAAAGGAGAACGATCAAAAGGGATATTCCCGAACGGTTTAGAGCACAAAACTCTAGGGATGATATTTGAGAAACCCTCAACTCGAACGCGAACGGCGTTTGAGGTTGCGGCGGTCGAGTTGGGCGGGTACCCAATCTACTTGAACTGGAATGATCTTCAGTTGGGACGAGGGGAGACAACTGCGGATACGGCGCGCGTGCTCTCGAGGTATCTGAGCTGCATCGTCATGCGAGCGAACAGCCATTTAACGGTCATAGACATGGCCAAAAACGCCTCAGTGCCCGTGATTAACGCCCTTTCAGATATCGAGCACCCGTGTCAGCTACTCGCAGACCTGATGACGATTTATGAAAAGAAGGGGGCGCTCAGCGGTCTTAAACTCGCGTGGATTGGTGACGGAAATAATGTCTGTAATTCAGCAATACTGTCCTGCGCGCTGATGGGGATGCGCGTTGATGTCGCATGCCCCCCCGGTTATGAACCGGACGGCGAGATTCTGCGCAGAGGTCAGCAGCTGTCCGCCGTGAGAGTTCTTCGCGATCCGCTCGAAGCCGCCTCCGCTGCCGATATTTTGTATACGGACGCCTGGGTTTCTATGGGGGACGAAGCAACTTCTGCACTGCGTGCGCGCGCGTTCTCTGAGTACCGCATTGACACCAAGGTGCTCAATGTAGCGAAGAGCGACGCGATCGTTCTCCACTGTCTGCCCGCTCACCGGGGGCAGGAGATCACTGATGAAGTCATGGATGGACCACATTCAGCCGTTTTTGATCAAGCGGAAAACCGATTGCACTCCCACAAGGCCTTACTGTTAAAGCTGCTTCGTTAGTTACCACGGCTCCTTTTTCTTGCCAAGCTTAAAGCCAATAAAGTTGACGGCGAGATGCAAGAGCGGACTTAAGATCAGGACGACGACAATTATTGGGAGCGTAAAGTTGAGGGTGAACCAACCGGTAAAAAAAACATATGTGAGCACCCACGCGCCGATCACAAAGTCGAGCTGATCGAAAACGGGCAGCGGAGCCCCCCTTTCCATCCTTAGCCGTCTCTTGAAGAAGCTCTTGGTGAGGTCTCCGAGCATCGCCCCTAGTGCTAAAGTGACTACCACCAGAACAGGCTCAAATGAGGGCACGCCGATCCGCGTGCTGTTTTTGATGAGTTGCAGGAGCAGACCCACTGCGATTCCCGACAACGTCCCGCCGATTAATCCTCTAAACGTCTTGCCCGGTCCAAAAACCCTTCTTCCGTCGACAAAGTTCCGACCGAAATCGAGAGGAGTTTTTCCCGCAAATAGGACGGCACTCGAATTAGGCACATACGCAGGAAGCATCAGCCACAGGGCATCAATAATGAGCACAAGCATTGCATTGCGAAAGGCGCATCATACATATTAAATCTGTCTCCGGCGGTCAAATTGGTCCGTAATCGTGAGGAGCACGGTGCAACCGCCGCTGTGCACCCACACCTCAAAGCACAAAATAATAATAGTAACAAAATAAAAGCTTTATCAGGAAACGCTGGAGAACTGCATGTCAATTTATGAAGCGCCTGTCATATTACCTAAGCGGACGACCTCCTTGTGCCACGAATGTCTTAAGCCGATTGAAGCTACCATCTACGAGAAGGACGGCCAGGTGTGGATGGCCAAGAGATGTCCTGAGCATGGCATATTCGACGAGTTGTACTGGTCCAGCGCAGAGATGTACCACAAGGCTGAGCGCTTTTCGTACGCTGGAAAAGGGGTACAGAACCCGCAACTTACGCTTCACGATGCATGCCCACTCGAATGCGGCCTCTGTGATGCCCATCTCACGTCCACGTGCCTCGCAAACGTGGATGTCACCAACCGGTGCAACTTGCGCTGCGAATGGTGTTTTGCTAATGCTCACGCACAGGGGTACGTCTATGAACCTACGTTCGAGCAGCTCACCGATATGCTTACAACGCTGCGCGAAGAACGACCCGTCCCGACGCTTGCGGTGCAGTTTTCGGGCGGCGAACCAACGCTGCGGGACGATCTCCCCGAGATCATTAGCAAGGCAGTTGAACTGGGTTTTATTCAGACCCAAATTGCCACTAATGGCATCCGGCTTGCAAAAGATGAGACCCTCGCAGGCACGCTTAGACGCGCCGGGCTGAGCACAGTATATCTTCAATTCAACGGCGTATCCAAGCAGACCGACAGGTTCATCGAGCTAAAAAAGAAAGCCATCGAGAACTGCAGAGATGTCGGCCAGGGCGTAGTGCTGGTTCCTACGATCGGTCGCGGGCTAAATGACCACGAAGTCGGCGAAATAATCCTTTTTGCAGCTCAAAACGTGGACGTAATCAGAGGGGTCAACTTTCAACCAATGGCGTTCACTGGCGCTGCGAACGATTTGGCACCAGCCGTGCGAAACGCACAGAGGTTTACGCTACCTGACCTCGCGCTTAACATAGAACAGCAGACGGGCGGACAAGTAAAGGCTGACGACTTTTATCCCGTGCCGTGTGTCGTATCGATCTCAAAACTCATTGAGGCGTACACAGGAGCGCCGCAGATCGAGTTTAGCTGCCATCCGCACTGTGGCATCGCCACTTATTTGTTCGTCGAGGACGGGAAGCTTATCCCGATAAACAGATTCGTGGACGTTGACAAATTCTTTGAGCTTACCCAGAAGATTGCGAACAAACTGAATAATGGCGGTGTGCTGCGCAAGCCGGCAGCGCTTATGCGAGGACTGCTAGCACTAAATTCGGTCGTCAACGAGGAGAATCAGCCGGAATCCATTCACTTTAAGGAAATGATTAAGACGGTCTTGCTGACCCACGACTACAAAACGCTCGGAGACTTTCACAAGCATACCCTTTTCATCGGCGGCATGCATTTTATGGACGCTTACAACTACGATGTGGAACGGGTCAAACGTTGCGGTATTCACTACGCAGTCCCTGGCGGACTAATCATCCCATTTTGCGCGTACAATAGTGGCCCCTGCTACCGAGATGCCATCGAAAAGAAGTACAGCATCCCGCTCGAGGAGTGGGAGCGTACGCGTGGGAAGCTGCTACTCGAACCACTCACGTGAACACGAATAGCCCGGCACGGATTCGAACCGTGGTCGTGAGATCCAGAGTCTCACATGATTGACCGCTACACTACCGGGCTATAGCTACTTTCTATACGAGCGCAAAACTGCTCATCCGAGCGGCGCGCGCTGCTACCTACAGTCACGCACGACCATATATTTACTTAACGAAAGCTGCTAACACCGTGGTGTTGTGAAGGCCCTAACACACTCGATTTTCGCTTTCGCTTTCTGCATCGTCCTTAGCGAGATCGCACTCCCCCCGGCCGCGACAAACAAGTTGTTCTTGCTGCTGTCTGCCACCGTTTCGCTGCTGCTGGCGTCACTTCCTGACGTCGACGCGCGTCTGCCGCTACGACTCATCGGTCACAGAAGTGGATTTTCCCACTCGATCTTCACCGCAGCGGCGTGCGCATGTCTTTCCTACGTCCTGTTCTCGCCATACCCGCCATTCGATCTAATCGTCATACCCGCTGTCATAGCGGCCATTACAAGCCATATCCTTCTCGATTCGCTGACGGTGTCAGGCTGTCCGCTGCTCTGGCCGCTTAGCCGTCACCGTTTTTCGGCGCACCTATGCAAGTACGACAGCCCTTTGGCTAATACATCAATCATCCTGTTCTCCTGTGCCGCAATCGTCGCCTTCGTGCTTTACGGGTAGGGGGGCTCCTTCTTCGCGAGCTAATCTGTGAAATGTGGGACTCAGGGTGGCCGCAAGCAGGCTCGAACTATGGTGACTGAAGTTTTGTGGAGCAATCTTCGGCGAACAACGCAGAACAAAATATTAAAGTATTCGAAAAACCAATTTTATGTGAGGATTCAAATTGTTCCCGTCAAAGAAGGTTCAAAATCTGGTTGGTTCCAAGATCCAAGTAGAGATGAAGGGCGAAAAATGCGTGCTCGAAGGCCTATTGATGAGTGCAGATGACTATCTAAACTTGCATCTCACGAACACCACTGAAGTTGTTGATGGACAAAAGTCCCGAGTTCTGGGATCGGTCGTACTTCGCGGCAACAATATCATTCTTCTAAACCCTGTAAACGACTAGTCCGGAATTACCTGAACCTGCTTTGAGAGAACAGCCGATGCTCCAGTGGTATATTGTCTAACCCCCCTGTGATCGCAGCTGGGTCGCTCGATACCCGAGAAAGGTGCTAAACCGTGAACGCTACACTAAGCGAAAAAAGCAAGCACGAGCTACTCTTAGCGCAAGGCAAGATAGCGCCGTGTACAGGATGCCACGAAGTATGTACTCCAGAGTACTGTTCGCTGCTCGATGAGTGGCTAGAACTACTCATGTAACATGCGGCCCGGGCTTTGACGTGTTCCGTCGAATGACGCAGGAAGCAAGTCTCTATTTTGGCGTTTTCTCGCTAGGAGCCACGAATTCATTTGCTTGAGGGCAAACCGGCCTCTATTGTAACGATCACCGATGCGTAACTGTGGTTTCTTCCGAGGTGCGAACCAAACTGCGTTCGATTTCAGTCCTCGATTAACAGATACTTTTTTCTAGAAAAACGCGACTCACAGTTGTTAAACACGAAAAACTGGCGTCGGCTGCGACTTATTTCACAACGTTGAAATACTTTAATCGCAAATATTACTATGGGACTTATTTTTGGGAAAACGCGACCGAGAGCTGGCCAAAAACGTGGCGAAATGCTATTATGGCTTAGATGACGGAGATTGTGAGATCGAAGTCATTGAGAGTCTTGACAGCAAGATGCCGAATGTCAGCTTCATAAACGAAATAAGGAAAGAGCTGCAAGTGTGGTGGCCTCGCAACATCGGCATGAAATCTAAGGTCGCGCGCTTATCTGAGTCAGATTTTGTATACTGCATCAACGAGCTTCGCGCGAGAAACGGATCACCCCCCATTTCCTCAGACGGGACGTTGCACAAGAAATGGATGGAATGTATGGCATCAAATGAGCCGCACGTATATCTCGTCGCGATCCGAGGAGAGAAAACCAAGTTCGTTTTGGTGAACACGCAAGTTCACTCCCGGAGCAAAGCCTAACTTTTTTAAAGATATACGGCCTCCCCTCTGCATTCGCTGAAGACGTTGATGATTGTGACGATCAGGAGATCGTGTGAGTAGTATAGAAGAGCAAATCAGCGAAATAGAAACGGAGATACGCGAGACACCATACAACAAAGCGACACAACTCCACATCGGTCGTCTAAAAGCGAAACTTGCGCGGCTTAAGGATAAGCGAGAGCCGAGGGGTTCGCATAAGGGAACTGGGTTTGCTCCACGAAAGTCCGGTGATGCTACCTGTGTGTTAGTTGGATATCCGTCCGCGGGAAAGTCAACCCTGCTAAACGCGCTCACAAACGCAAAATCGCCAGTTGGAGCTTACGATTTCACGACACTGAATGTCATCCCTGGTTCTATGGTGCACAAAGGAGCGCATATACAAGTCTTGGACGTACCTGGACTGATAGGCGGCGCAGCAGTCGGAAAAGGTAGAGGAAAAGAGATAATTTCAGTTGTGAGAAGCGCGGACCTAATATTGATCGTGGTCGACGTTTTTAGTGAATATCAAGTCGAAATAGTCAAAAAAGAATTGCATGACGCAGGAATCAGGATAAATCAAAGCCCTCCAAACGTAGCGATAATCAAGAAACCTCGCGGGGGGGTTATGATTAGCGGGACTCCCAATGCTGCTGAAATCGACGAAGCTACGATAAAAGCGATTTTACATGACTTCAAGATCCACAACGCGGACGTCATTCTCAAAGAAGACATCAGTGTCGATCGATTTGTCGATGCCCTAATACCGGGCAGACTTTTCGTACCTGCAATAACGGTTGTAAATAAGATAGATCAGTCTTCTGAGTCACCAACGTTCGGGGACGTTCACATTTCCGCAGAGCACGGCATCAACATCGAAGGCCTAAAAGACCTGATCTTTGAAAAACTGAGATTCATACGGGTGTACCTAAAACCCCAGGGCAAAGCGGCAGATATGGAAAACCCACTGATTTTGCGCCGCAACTCCACGATCGAGGAGGTCTGCAACCTAATGCACGCACGCATCTCCAGACGATTCCGATACGCGCATGTGTGGGGTGCGAGCGCGAGACACGCGGGGCAGCGCGTCGGGCTAAACCACGTGCTCTTGGATAACGATACTGTTACCCTGGTAGCCTCCCGCAATTACTCGTAGGCTCTGCTTTCCAAAACTCGATTCTGCTCGCGCGCTAAGATTTGAGCAGGAGTTTAGCGTCAAAAAGGTCCTAGCTAGATTTTGTCGCATTACACTAAGCTTATATCGGACAAATAAGCCATGTTGAACCAATGGAGCTCCACATTGGGGAGACGTTCAGCATCGACCCGGGGTATCTTGTAACTGAACGAAGCGCCGTTATCGGCCAAAGCGGAAGCGGCAAAAGCTATCTCGTCAGTGTGATCTGCGAAGAACTTGCCGCGAGTAATCTCGGATTCGTCGTGATCGATACTGAAGGAGAATACGCTGGGCTCTCCGGTTACAAGAGCATCGATGTAATTGATGAGATTGAAGGCATTTCGACCGACGAAGAGCGGGTCCGAAAAATCATCGAAGAGTCAAAAAGAATAGTCCTCGACGTTTCCGAGACTGATCCAAAGGTCATAGATAAGTTTTTAGGAAGCGTCTATCAAGTCGCCACCGACATGTTCCGAGAAGGGCGTGATCGGCAGAACCCTTTCTTAGTTGTCGTCGAAGAGGCTGACATTTACGTTCCGCAGAGAGGACGCGGACTCGATATCTTGCAGGTAATGAGCAGAAGAGGCAGAAAGCGGGGCCTTGGTATTCTTTTTGCGACGCAGAGGCCTGCTTTGGTCAACAAGAACGTTTTGAGCCAGTGCAACAACGTGTTCATCGGAAAGCTGACGTTAAGAAACGATATCGATTCGGTGCGTATATTTTTCTCCTCGATGGATGATGCACGCCAGCTGACAGCACTTGAACCGGGACAGTTTTACGTCCAAGGAGCTATCGCTGATCCTTCGTTCATCAAAGTGCGGCAGCGGAACACGCGCCACGGAGGGGCGACCCCCACCATTCAACGTCAGACCGAGCACGCATCGGATCTCAAACCGCACGGTGGCGTTCGCGCAGCACAGGATTTGGACAAGGCCGAGCACATGCGAGCGCGACTTGCTCTTAATACGACGACGGGAAGTAAGAAGGTTGATTATATATCATTCGACGAAACCAAGCTCCTCAGCGCCTTAAACAGTCACAAGAAGCACAAGCACTTGAAGTTCTTCGGCAGGAATGAGAGAGTCAATGACTTCAACCTGCTGATGTTGCCGATATTCTCGGTTTCCGTTCGAGAGATGAAGAAACGACTCTTAGGCGTGAGGTTCAACGACTACACTATCTTGATTGATGCCATTACCGGGGATATCTTAAGCCCTAACGGCGAGCGGCGGCAGTCTAAGAACCTACACCTTCTCGCAGACCTCAGCCTAACGCAACTGAAAGTGATGGATTTTATATTGGACAGCAGCGGCACCACCTATGCGAAATTGCGCGAAGCTCTGCCCGATAAGAACGTCAAATCGAGCTTGAAGAAGCTGGAAGAACGGCGCCTGATTGGCATAAAGGATGGGCTCTATTTCTCCCTCTATGACATAAGTTATCCAAAAACCCTCGTTTCAGAGAGCACTGATGGTTTAAAGCTTAGAGAGGGTCGCGCAGAAGATGTCATAAAGCCCAGGCTGTCAAAGCAACAACTCAAAGGACTGATACGAGGACTGTATCCTGGCTGTGAGGTGACTGATGCAAATATTATATACTCGCCGGTTCTTGAGGTCTTGTACGCGGGCGAGTCCTCAAAAAGACGTGTGAAAATAGACGCGTTGACTGGAAAGATTTTGCATAGCGCGTAGAACCTTATTCGATGCTCTGCCCGATTATGCGAATAGAACTGTTCTTCATGCGGTTTCGCGCTGATACGTTTATCAAAAGAGGAGTTATCGACTCGACCATAGATGACGCTTCAAGCGGTCCGGCATCTAAGGGAGAAAGCCCCTTTATGTCCTTTATCAGCCCCATAACGGTTTCTTTCGGCTGTTCAGAGCCACACACGAGAACGTCTAGGCCGAGCGCATCTTTGAGATCAAGCAGGCGTGCCGCAGGCGTTGTGTGAAACGCTGAAACGACATCATTGTTCGAAAGAATGGCTTGTATCTCGACGGCAGCGCTTCCATACTTATCGGCGGGCACGTAGCGCAAGAACCCATCTCTTGTCATTGGCACGACCGGAGATACGACTATTGCGTTACCCTCTAGCTGATCTTTGATCGCAACCGCCGTCGGGATCGCAAACTGATACTGGAGCGCAAGCACTACTACATCGCTTTGTATTATGGCTTGAGCGTTTTCTTCCCCGTACAGTTCGCACGTAGTGCCTTCCTTGAGTAGTCGCGATTCGCAGGAAATTGCCGCTTCCTCAGCTTTTTCAGCGCTTCGTGATCCTATGACCACGTCGTGTTTTGGAGCCCAGCGAAGCGCTAGCCCCTCTCCGATGTTTCCCGTGCCACCGAGCAAAGTTATGCGCATTGAAAAACCCGTTTGGATAGATTAGCAAAGATGCGTTTATAAACCTTTGTTCCACTGTGACCATCGTATCTGCAACGGTGCGGCGCCTTGAATACGCCCGACGTTACAAAAAGTTACAAAAACATCAAAACCGCAGCAATTCGATGCAAAACGCCTTCATAATAACGAGATTTTGTGGCTCTGACGCCTTATCTTAAACAAGAAAAAGAAGGATCCCGTGTAGGGATCAAATACGCCTCATCAGCAGGTATATCGACCCAGCGACAAGTGCCGGTATTCCGAGCCCAAGCAGTGAGAATTCTAGAACGGACTGCGGCGGTGAGCTTGCAACGCTCGTTTGAGCGGCTGGAACAGATAGTCCAGGCACCGAGGCATTGTCTGGCATTTCAGACGCACTTTTCGCAGCTATCAGGGAATTCGAGCCTGAGCTGCTTGACTGACCGGATGTCTGCTTGGAAGCTGCTACAAGACGGGGCGTCGAGGTGGCCTTTGCCTTCGTGGGGGCTGTTTTTGTCAGCGATGGCGTTGGCGTCGCGTATTTTA
>PMMR01000009.1 GCA_003162175.1 Candidatus Methanoflorens crillii
GCTCATCTCTGATCGTTCGACTTCTTTTTGCGTGCGAAATACGTGCGTTAGGCCCTTTGATTCGATGATGCCTCGATCGAAGTTGCTGACTTTCACAAACTCCCTTTCAAGAACTGTTTGAGGGTTGTACGGCTTGTCTACTTCGGTTATCTCGACGTACTGCTCCCAAAGACCGACGATGAGTGACGCAAGCCGCTCGTCTGGTTCGATAACGTTCAAGCCCAGGCCATCCTTCGCCTCTTTCCTGCTGATGATATACTGGTGTGAAAACCGCTTGCTTGTCAGCATGCTCACGGCACGGTCGATCGTCTCATCATCGTCCATGTGCTGCTTGAGGAGGTACGCCGCCAGAAAAGCGATCTGTTCTCGAGACCTATACATTGCGCCGAGAACGAGCGGGTTGACGTTCGAAGAAAGCGCGTCGAGGACTTTTTGCATCGACTCCTCGCCTCCGAGTCCGAGCTCGTTTTTTGCGAAGCTAAGAAAACCATCGACGTCCTCCACGTTGACGGGCACGTCTTGGACGAGTTGATTTGGGAGCGTTATCTTTGGGCTCAACGGGTGCTGCACGGAAGGATCAATGGGGCTCAGCTGACCCATCTCGCTCATAACGAGTTCATCTGCTCCCAATGCGATGAGCGTTGCTGTGCTATGCGCTTTGAACGGGACGATCACGTTGAATCTACCGCAGAACTCCCGAAAAAGGTTGACGAGCGCATACCCGGCCATCGGCACCCCACTCGTGCCGTACAGAAACAGGTCAATTTGGTTTTGGTACCCCACTTTGGCCAGATGGCTATGGAGTATGGGAAAGACATCTGTGGCTATGTTGATCTCAAGCCCTTGCCGGTCTGCAGCAACATACGCGATAACGGTAGAGCCCCGCGCTGCTTCGATTGCGCTAATGAGCTCCATTCGTTCTTCTTTCGTCATGACATCACGCGGCGGAATACAGCGGAATGCACTGAGGTGCGAAGCGGTTGTATATAAATGCCACCCTACGTCGTAAGGCGCTAGTGCGGGGGATTCGTTACGTTGTTTGAACGCTTCTGTTTGCTAATCGCACGCCAGCGATTTCAGCGGCACAAAAAACACTGTTGGCCTCAACTTTAATACGATAGTCGCCATTGTGAGCATTGATCTTGGTATAGGCATTCGCAGAACGCTGCTAAGCAGATTTGGTTAATAACGACAGAGTGAAAGTGACTATGAACGCGACGGGATACGTTGCCGAGTGGACCTATCGCCCCAACAACGGGTGTAGATCTGACCGATTCGGACCGTGCATGCTGCAAGCGGAACTCTTACGGTCATATTTCGACTCTCACGGTCAGCAACGCGAAGACAGAGTCCAGCTCGGAGTCGTCAGTCTCGAATGCATTACCGAAGTGTCGCACCGCCACGCGTTTTGGGTCATCACCGAAGCCGCACTCGAGTCGCTTGAACTGGACACCGAAACACGCGAACGCATCAGTGCGGAGTTATCGAAGGTCGTGCCATTGCCAAGCGAGGGCGAGATTACCGATTATAGAAACACGCTCGACGCACTCTCACGGGCGTTGCGAAAGAGACAGAGTTCGTCCACTGACAACTAAGTTAGGATAAGAGACGGACCATACCGCGTTGAAGCAGCAGCNNCGTGCTACTCACGACTAATCATCGTCCCGAGTGCGCACAAAATTCAGAGATAATTCCGGCTCGCGCCGTCTCATAGAAACCTTTACACGTCCTCACGCCTAAACTTCCGAGTATAGGGAGGATTACTATTATGAAAATGGAAAGGACAATAACCTATTTTGACGCCCCAGGAGAAGACAACACGGCCGATGTACTTGACTGCGCGAAAAAGCGCGCCAGCGAACTCGGGATTACGCACATCCTGATCCCTTCGGTGCGGGGGGCTTCTGCAGAAAAAGCGCTCGACTTCTTTGCGACTGACAACCTCATACTCTTTTTCGTCGGCACCGATCCCACGCGTTTTTCGCCCGAAACCAAAAAGCGCATTGAAGATGCGGGCTTTACACACGTGTTTTACAAAGAAGTTGACTACCATTACCCCGATGAGGTGAAGAACGCCTTTCGCAGGTTCGGACAAGGCACCAAAGTGGCCGTCGAACTCACGCTGATTGCAGCGCAGCTAGAGATCGTCGAACCAGGTACCGAGGTCGTGGCGCTTGGTGGAAGTTCGAAAGGGCTTGACACAGCGCTCGTAACTAAGGCGGCGACAAGCGACGAATTCTATGAGCTTGAAATCCGCGAAATCCTCTGCAAGCCGCGCAAAACAAAAACCTNNCAGTACGAGGTCAAGCGTCGATTAGGCCCCTAGATCACAAAGAAGGGCAATAGGGCCGCTGAAATCGCCCTACGACGAGGTGCCAGGCCTACACTTCCCAAAAGGCCACAATTTTTCCGACGTTGATAAAATCTCGGCGCTGATCGTGCTCGAGCACAACAACTCCATCGGCGCTTCCCACTACCTTACCGGTTATAGTTTCGTTCGGCCTGCCGCCGAAGTACACTTCTATCGTTTTGCCGATGAAATGCTCAGAAATCGTCTTGTCTAGCATAAAACCACTCCTTAGTTCCTAATAGTTTAGTCTCTCGCATATATTATTGTAGCGTTGTAGCATAGCGTTGCAGCAAAGTCACTCACGGATACTGCAAAACGCCGTTAGCGCAGCACTGAGCCGCGGTCTCACAAATCGGATCTTCCCCNNAGGCAACGTGATGGGAAAAAGGCCCAACAGTTTCAAGCCTAATAGCCGCTGCTCGAAAAGCACGTTTGTCCTGCCCTAGTCCTCGATCGTGATGCGCGTGCCCGCGTTATTAAAGAAGAAACGGTCCCCAAACGCTTTGGAGAGTTTCACGGCGGCGGGCAAACCGGTGCAGTGAGAGACGCCTATGCGCGCTACGTCGAGAGCTTTAAGCCCTTTGATCGTAGCTTTAAGCTGCCCTTCCGACGCCTTCATCAAGTGCGTCCCCCCGATGACTGTGTGAATGCGATCCTCGTTCGCCACGCTTTGTGCCTGGAGCAACGTATTAACAACACCGCGATGCGCGCAGCCCAATACGACCACAAGACCGAGATCTGTCGTGATGATGAGCGCAAGATCATCTGCCATCGGATCAGGCCGGATGCCTTCTTCGTCACGAACGTACAACTCTGGGTCGACGGCCTCATAAGCCGTGTCCAGCGGGATTTCGCCTGTTGTAAGGATTCGCTTGCTTATTCGCGCCGGCTCGCTCGTGCTTACAAATGCGGCGCCAAGGCTCTCTAACGCCTCTCGTACGTGCGGCATCCCCGCGTAGATGTTCTTATGAACGGGTCCTGAGTACTTTGGTATCCAGATNNAGATAGGTCTACATCCAAGACCGCCGCGTTGAAGGTCGCCGCGGTGTCTTGGCCCGTGTCGAGCAATACAGCGATGTCGTCAGTCTCGACAAGAATGCTTAATCCCCATTCGGCGCGCAGGCCAACTTGCGCGGCGGTATTCTCACAAAGCGTTGTGAGTGTAATTGTCATGCCCGGCCCCCTCCAGAACGGTGCCGTCAATGTTTACGCACATTCGTTATCACTACTCCATCGAAATGCTGCTGTACTTAAAAACTCTCCCCTCTTTTCGTTTCAATTCTTTTTTGGAGTCNNTAATTGGCCAACGTCAACAAAACGACAGCTTTAAACCTGCGCACTACGAGAGAGCGAGCAACGTTGTGAAAGGGTCACATGGTTAATCGTGCGGCAGAATGCTGGCCTTATGGATTGATCGGTGTCGCGATCATTGCGGCTATCCTCAATATCGTCCTCTATGCCTCGGGGGTCGTCGAGTCATTTCTCCTCTGATTCCTTGTCATCGTGGTAGGCTTCGGTTCGCTTTACGCTTTTATGGGACACGCGTTTGTCGCTGACGACGTTGCACGAAGTATCTAATGGCCCACCGAAGCCCGTTTCAATTTGAAGTAGCTCTGCACAACCTAGCCGTGGGGGTCCTAGGGGTACTCTGCTTTTGGGTGCGCGGTGACTTCTGGAGTGCGACGGTAATCGCGTTTGCGGTGTTTGGGGTCGGAGCCGCGTACGGCCACATACGCGACATCCGGCTTCGGCACAACTACGAGCCGGGCAATGCAGGGCCGATTCTGTATATCAACGATATCCTCTTGCCATTGCTGCTCATCGTTCTCCTGATCGCGTACCGCGTCTAGTCAAAATACGCCACGCTCGCGCTTTTCTGCAATGGAGCGACTGAAGGTATCTAATAGCCAATAACGCGGCAAATAGAAAGCGCCTTATTCTATGCAAATTGTGTTCACCCTGTAACTAGTCTACCGGAGGTGAAACACATGGTGAGTCGAGTGGAGTACTTAAAAGTGATGGCTGGTCTAATCACGACTGCTTTCGCGTTCATCGCAGGCCTTGCGTGGAATCAAGCAATACAGTCTATTTTTATCTATTTTTTGGGAACGCCCAACAGCATTCCAGGAAACCTCGCATACGCAATTATCATAACCATTGTCGCAGTGATCGCCACGGTATACATCGCTGGTGCCGCCGCGAAAGCGGCGGGCGAAGAGACCGAAGCGGAAGTGAAGTAGGTGCGCACAACCACCACTTCTTTTCTTTTTTTGCCAGTCCGCAGCAATCGCACGCTTGCTTTTCTTTGTCCGCCATCACCGAGCACTTAAAGATTCGCGAAATCATAAGAACAAGGGGTTCATACTGGCAGGCGTCAGGCCGCGCACACGCCGCAGGAGACGACTCATGGCTCAGAAGAAGTACGACATCATGATCCACCTCTGGTGGGAAAAGCAGATACGTAAGATAACGATCGTATCGGAAGATACGCGCATAGAGATGTGGTTTCGCAATTTCGGACACATCACCTTAGAAGAGAGACGAACGCGTGACGTTTTCAGCGGAATTATTGAGGGGCTAACAGGGGTCACGGAAGGCGACCTACCTGAGATTTTTGCAAATGTCATCAAAAGTGGGAAGCCCAAGACACGCGAGCGCGTACGANNGGGGGGTTCACTAATTAAAACACACGTTATTACACTGACATCTCGGCAATTCAAATTACTGCAACGATCAACCTTCTCAAAGTGGCAGGCGTGCGACGAAGGACGTGCCACGAGTATAAAGGAACTGCTTGCAAAGTATTCAGCGTTCGTTATCCGGAGCGACGGTACCCTACTCGGCGTTGCCACTGACTCTATGGGCCGATCGAAGCGGCACGTACTTGATGCGCACTTTATCGACGAGAAGGAGTTTAAAGCGCTACAGTTCCAGTTTGCAAGCGTTGAAGAAGAGAATATTGAGGCCCACTGACACACCCTAGAGATGGCGTTCGCCACGTGTCGGAACTGACAGACAAGTTGCGAGTCCTATACAAGGCGTCGTAGCGGCTTTTCGCACGTGACCGTCGCGAACTTACTCAATCGAGCATCCTGCGCCAGCCGCCAGCGTTTCTTCCACGCGCAATCCCAGTTGTTTAGCGCGCGCGCGTATTGAAGTGGTCCAGAGCCCGAAACTCGGATCGATTATGACGCTGTACCCTCCTTCGTAACCGTGCAACGATCCGTCTTCATACCACGCGATATAGTCAAATGCGTCCAGCGCAGGGCTCACTCGTTCGCGGACCCAGCCATCATAGTCCTTTCCTGTTTCATCTTTCCACTCGAGAAACGTCGTGCCATACAAGTGCCAGCGTGCGACGTCAGCGCATGTGAGCTCCAGGAAAGACTTTGCGCCGATGATTCGAATGTAACGCA
>PMMR01000067.1 GCA_003162175.1 Candidatus Methanoflorens crillii
CGAGTTTGCGTGCGAAGTTTCTTACCTCATCTTTGGTGATCTCGATCAAAGGAGACACAATGCCGAGTTCTCGTAACGCCTTCAGGCCGGGCCTGTACCCCGTAAGATCAGAAGCGTTGGTACCATCCATTACCGCATTGAGATGTAGTTCATCGGCCAAGTCGCGCAACGTCCGAAAAACCAACTTCTTGCAGTAGTAACACCGTTCAGGATCGTTCTGCTTCACTTCGAATGCATTCAACGGATTGAGGGTAATCACTATATGGCGAATGCCGATCTCGTTGGCGATCGCAGCCGCATGCTCAACCTCGCCGTGATGAAGCGCACCGTTATCTACCGTTACGGCCACTGTTGCATCTCCAAAAGCCCGTTTAGCAAGCGCAGCAACGACCGAGCTATCAACGCCGCCAGAAAAGGCTATGAGTGCGCTTTCGTGCGAGCGTACATTAGTACACAGCTCTTTCAAATTCATGGTTTTTTGCTAATAGTGGCCTGCGGGCCGTGTCTGCAGCAGTCAGGTCGACATTCTCACTTCTGCTTTCACGTCGACCTAATTTCGATATAGCGTTACAGATCACAACAATTCTTGTTACGAACTCAGCATATATCTAGTGCAATTCACCATATATGTAGCGCAATAGACGAGAATCTTCATGGTTTCAACGAAGGGAACCGCCAGTAAAGCAGTTCAAGATCTTCGTTCTGGTGATAACATGGCAGCCTGTCGGGGGGCGCCGGACGACGCGACTGACGGGGCGAGCTAGGCCCAGTGGACGCTCAATAGAAACCTTAATTGCAGCGTGCGCAAACCACATGATCGTGCGATAGGGATTGGCCAGTTTGTGGGTATTAATGAAAGCACAAGCAATAGACAAAAAAAGCGCAGAAATCAAAGCCTTTCTTATTGCGCAAGGAGGCGTTGACATTGATGAGAGCGTGCTTGGGCGCATTACGACTCCTGCTTCGGGGCCGGGCGCAGGGCTAACCTCGTTCTTTCTACGATTTGACGGTCACCGCGTGCGCCTAGGAATAAAACATAGTTCCCGGCTCAAGGCGTCTCTTGAAGGCGATGAGGTGGTCATCCGAGACCACGAAAAGGANNCAAACTGAAAGCCATTGCACTTACGTCTGGAGTAGAAGAGTCAGCACAAAGCGAAGTTGAGAGGATCGCAGCCCTAGTTCGCGCCCTAAAAGAGAAATATGATCTGCCCATCGGAGTATCTGTTTATCCGACACCGAGTTCTACAAGACTTTTGAAGGACGCTGGAGCTGACGAGATAAAGTACAACGTCGAAACGATGGATCCTCAGCTCTTTCAGACCATGTGCCCGGGGCTTTCGCTCGAATTAATTCTGCACGCCCTCAAAGACGCCGTAGAGGTCTTCGGCAGAAATAAAGTCTTTTCGAACATCCTCGTCGGCTTGGGCGAGGATGATGACTCGATTATCAACGGCATGGAAGAACTGACCAACATGGGCGTGATCCCGATGTTGAGGGCTGCAGTTGAGCATCCGTTACGTTCACAAGCGGGGATACGACGGCCTGATGCCGATAGGCTCTTGCGATTAGCGCGAAAGGAGCGCGAACTGCTAGACAAACACGAGCTGCGGGCTGATGTAGCGCAAACGATGTGCGCGCCGTGTACGGGCTGCGATCTTGTACCGCACCGGGACGTCTAGCACTGATATATATCCGTCCAAATGTGTGCTGCGCACAAGGGAAGAGAGCAGCATGGCCCCTAAACTGAGTTTACACATGCTGCCCACACCATTGACCTTTTACGTGCGGATAAATGCACTCTCCGAGTCGCACTTAAGGCAGGTTGCAAAGCTCAAGCGTGTTTACGGCCCGGACCTGTTGCGGGATCTTTCGCGGGAAAGCGTAACCGCGCAAGGGGAGATGTCTGTGGAAGACCTCTCGTTCCTTATTGAGGGTTGGAAAGATCGTTTTCAGAATGCGGTATCGTGGTGGATGGAGCGAGGCACGAACCGCCCCAACGCGCTCCCGCGCGACCGAGACGAAGCGCTTCTCTGGCGGTGCTTTTATAGCGACTTGCGGCACTCAGGAGCACTCGATGAGCAGACCAACACCATAAGCCCTATGCTCAAGATGTCCGGCGCACGTGTAGTGCTAGGAGGGCACACAAGCCGAGGCAGGCTTCCGTCCGCGGTGCAAGCAGGGATCGCCAAATATATTTTAAAGAGCCTGACTAAAACTAAATAACGAATGTGCGCCCAAAGATCAGTGTTCAACCATCTTAGAGACTCTGTGTCGATCTCGAGATCCAGAGTGGGAAGTGTGCAGCTAGTGCTTGAAATGTACAGAACTCAGTCCGCGCCGAAAAAAAGATCCCCTCAGCTTCGCGGACAGTGTCTCACATTCACAAGTTAGCTGAGTAGTCTGTTATCCCCAATTTGTTGCCAAACGGATCTTCAAACTCGGCTGCCCGTCCGGTCGCTATCAAAAACGGCTCTGAGAAAAACTTAAGACCCCGTTGCTTCAGGCGCTCGTACTCTTCTTCAACGTCGTCAACTACAAACCAGATCGTTGGTCGGGCGTCAGGGAACTGGTGTACGTCCTTCAAAATAAGTGCAGGTTCTTGACTTCCGACGGCAAATGCTATCATACCTTCATTCGAGAGATCAAATTTCACAGGAAGTCTTAGCACGCGGTTGTAAAATTCTTTGGCCGCTTTTAAGTCAGTTGCTGGCAAGAAGAAATTATCGTAGTCTCTCATTTGTATCCCTCTTCAAATCATCCATATCGGGCTGAATGTTCATTCTCTCTTTTTCAATATTAAACCGCGCGAATCGATCAGCAAGCGTTGATGATCATACCTAAACGTTTGTGTAGTGCTCACTCACACACGCAGCTTTCGCTATATCCGAGATTCTCCGCCACGTCAGCTGGTCGCGCTAGCGGGCGAACGATGGACGCACTAAGGACAGTCGCCGCGGCGGCGATTCTTGGCCATGACATTGAAAACGGTTACCTCAATGCGCCAGTTTTTGGACGGAGCTATCTGCCGCTCGCTGGAAAGCGCCCGAACAAACGCGACACTGATACGCCGATGATCGTAAGCAGCGCAAGTACACAGGATGCGTATAAGGTTTGCCACGCGATGGCCATCCAGCAATATAGATTGACTTTATAATGCCAACAATTGCCGCTACCAGCAAGTATTTGTGTACCTTTCAGTAGGATAATAGGAAGATGTGCCGGGGTGACTGAACGGCTAAGTGCGCGGCTGCAGACCGTGAGAATTGGGTTCGACTCCTAACCCCGGCCTTATGAAGATCCAAAACACCATGACTGGAAATAAGGAGAATTTCCAGCCCATTCATAATAATCGTATCAATCTATTTGTCTGCGGTCCTACAGTTTACGACGATTCGCACATCGGTCATGCCAGAACCTACATCGCCTTCGATGTGGTGGCACGCTATCTCAAATATAAGGGCTTTAGCGTCTTCTACCTGCAGAACATCACAGACGTGGACGACAAGATCATCCAGAGAGCTGCGGAGACGGGCGTTAGTCCCCGATCGCTGGCGCGCAAGTTCGAGCAGAGATACCTGGAAGACATGCGCGCTCTGGGGATCACCAACGTCAACTATTATGCTCGCGCCACTGAGAATATCCCTGAGATCATCTCCCAGATAGAGCGGTTGAGCGAGTTGGGCTTTGCCTACGAAACCGAGACGGGCGTTTACTTCGACGAATCTCGTTTCGGAGATTTTGGAAAGCTGTCGCATCAAGGTGCTGAGGCTCTAGAGAAGCATAGAATTGAGCCGGATTCGACAAAGAGGAATCCGGGAGACTTCTCTTTATGGAAGAAGCGGCAGGACGGAGAGGAGGTGACCTGGGACTCGCCCTGGGGCAAAGGTCGGCCCGGATGGCATATCGAGGACACGGCCATCACCGAGAACTACTTCGGAGCGCAGTATGATATCCACGGCGGAGCTATGGATCTGATCTTCCCTCACCACGAGGCGGAGATCGCCCAGATGGAGGCTGCCTCAGGAAAGAAGCCGCTGGTGAGATACTGGATGCACACCGGCTTTCTCAATGTCATGAACGAGAAGATGGCCAAGTCTCTCGGAAACTTCACAACCATCAGGGATATGCTGCGAGAATATGAGGCTGACGCCTTCCGATTCTTCGTTCTTCTGGCGCACTACAGAAGTCCCATCGACTTCTCAGAAAAGGCTTTAGAGCAGGCTCGCAAGAGTCTGGAGCGGATACGTCAGGCCGCGAAGATCATCGAGGAGCAATTGGAGAAGGCCCCGGAGTCCTCTGCGCCTGAGCAGATGGACCCCGCCGTGGCCCTGGCCAAAGCTAAGTTTCTGGAATCTATGGATAACGATTTTAATACGCCTTATGCCCTGAAAGCCGTTTTCGACCTGGTGAGAGAGGTAAATCGTCGCATCAATGAAAAGACTATCTCTCAAACGGGGCTGCAAGATGCAAGCGAGCAGCTTCGGGAATTTGGGGAGATCCTCGGTCTCAGCTTCTATGAAGTAGGAAAAAGGCCGGCGGAAAAAACAGATGCTATAGCTGACAATCTGATCGAGCTCTTGATCGAGACCAGGCAAAAGCTTCGCGAGAAAAAGGAATGGCAGCTTGCTGATGAGATTCGAGCCAAGTTAAGCGAGCTGGATATAGTTATAGAGGATGCATACGAAGGCGTCGGAAAATACACGACTAAAGGGTCGACAATAGGTTAGAGGGAAAAGCCAAGAGAAGTGACACTCGCAATCAATTCTTCAGCTCTTTCTGATCATTGTCCACTCCATGTCCCTTTCCGGGAGCTGCGCTACGTCCTCGTCTTTTAGATGCCTAAACCGTGCCTGCCTGAAGAGGAAGTCCTGTATTAATGCGAACTCCTTGGGATTTCTGTTTGAGACGAACTCGCCATCTTCCCGCCCCGCCNNCCCCCCATCCTGTCTGGCAAGGCGCAAACACATAAATGTAAGAAGTCCCATCCTACAGACTTTACTTTGTTTACTTTATTCAGCAGATCCTGAATGTAGCCGACGCTGGTTGTGGATGTATATTCAATGCCGTGGGCAGCAACTATCTCAAACATGTTCTTCGTGCGGGTCTGCGAACCTCTGATTCTCTTCCCGGCCGGGGTTGTAGTTGTTCTTGCTCCGAAGGGCGTGAAGCTGCTTTTCTGGATTCCTGTGTTCATGTAGGCTTCATTATCATAGCAGATGTAATCACTCAATTCCGCGATCAATGTCCTCGGAAAGCGCCTGTGGGAACCGGGCGTATGCAAACGTGCTCACGAATAACGAGAACGTCGTGCTGTTCTTGACGCCTATGTGGGCTGCCCATTTGCAGGATCTGCGCGAGGAGTTCACGTTGATGAAGCATGCTCGGTTTAAGAAGATCGCCAAAGTGGATACTGCCCTTTCATATGAGCCAGACGTTGATGCGAACGTTTAGGACTTTGCAAAGCAGTTCATCCTGCACCCCGTGCTGCTGCGAGGCAATACAAGCGTGATTCAAAAGAGTTATTTAAGGGCGAAAAAGGGGATATCCAGAAACGGAACCTCTCCATAACCGAGGACGCTCAGCCGTCCATTATATAAGGTTGATTCTCGGTTTTAAACCGCTGGAATTTCACGGGTTTTTTTACTTGGCGCGCTAATCAGTGCTTGGTCGAGTGCGGCTAATCACAACGATTAATGTGAAGCCCCATCCTCATTCGTCACTATTCTAGCTTCTGAACATCACGCCAGATTGCGTATATCCCTTTGCCAGTTGTTCGCTTTTTTACGCTACGAACTCCATTCTCACGCGACTGAGTGCGGAGACTCAACAAGCGAGGTCACTATCATACTCACCGATTCAACTAACGTTTCGACCTCTTTAGCCGTATTGTACGCCCCGAATGACGCCCTTACGGTTCCGTTGATGCCAAGAGATTCCAAGGCTGGCATAGCACAGTGGTAACCGCTTCTTGTGCAAATCGAACTAGTCTCATCGAGGATCATTGAGACGTCGTGTGGGTTCAGCTGTCCTACATTGAAGGGGACTACCCCCGCACGGTCCTTTGGCCCGTAGACCGTCACATTATCGATTTCCGAGAGTTTTTTAGCAGCGACCCTAGCGAGATTCGCGACGTGTTTTTCGACATTCGAAACGCCAAGCATGTTCACGTATTCGACTGATCGCCCAAGGCCGATAATGCCTGGAATATTTGGGGTTCCTGCTTCGAAACAGGCAGGGGGTTTGAGCAGTTCGTATTCGCAACCGCGCACCCATTCAACCGCGCCCCCGCCCAACGTAGTCGGGCGCAGCCCCTCCGGATCTTGCAGAATCAAGATCCCCGTACCTTGCGGACCAAGCAGCCCCTTGTGCCCAGGTACCGCCAGAAAGTCGCAACGTAAATCATTCGAGGACAAACGGAGGTGGCCAGCGGATTGTGCTGCGTCTATCAACACAGGTATGTCATTTCTCTGTCCAATCTTTATGACGCGGCTTATGTCTTGTACGGAGCCAAAGACGTTCGACACGTGCGAGAGGGCGATTAGCTTAGTTCGGTCAGTAATGGCCGCATCAATCCGAGCGGGGTCAATTATGCCCTCTTGATTCGATTCAACCACATCGAGTATAACCCCGTGCGTGCGGAGAGCGACCCACGGCAGGTAGTTGGAATGGTGTTCAATCGTTGACGTAATGATGTGGTCTCCAGGCGACCACTCTTGCCCGTGTGCGACGATGTTGATGCTTTCCGTCGTATTCTTCGTAAAGATGACGTTTGTAGGTTCGCACGAAAAAAAGTCAGCCACGGTTTCGCGGCTGTTTTCGTAGTGCTCAGTTGTCTGTCGGGCAAGTCGGTGTGCGCCCCTTCCGTAGTTGCCTGCGTAGGCGAAAAAGTACTCGTTTATCGCTTCGACTGCGGGCTTTGGTGTCTGGCTAGTGGCAGCGTTATCAAGGTAAATGACGTGTTCAAGAATGGGGAAATCCTTCCGTATCGCGTTAACGTCGTACATCAGGCTTCCATAGTAGATGACTTGAATAGCTTTTTCGGTAAAGGAATATTGCACTTTCTATAGTCTTAGGTCAGGGCAGTCATCCTTAGGTGAGCAGCCTTTGACCATACGTTGTTTCTTAGGGACATAATTGCTTGTCTTGCGGCAAAACTGGGCGCTAAAATCCTTCTGCATAAAACGCACAGCCAGGCGGCTTCTCCTGCCAAAGGCTCGTCTGAAACGCCATGGGGACTGCGGAACTCGCCGAGGCAGTGCACCTTGATGCGTATATCGATAGTATGATGAGAATCGAAGATTCCGAGGCACGATGACGATGTCGAGAGCCAGAACAGCTTAGGGGGTTTAGATACTTTCTTGTGGGGCTATCTTTTCTTTTGATTCTTTTTGAATTGTCTTAGCTTAGCCACTTCCTCTTCATCCCAAGGGAGCGCCAAGAGGTACCCTCGGTAATATGGCGGCGTGATATAGATTAAGAGTATGCGGTCGCGGGCGATGCCAACAGGAATCGCGGTGGTGCCGACAAGACGTTTACCGAAGATCTTGTAGCCTGGCTCCACATAGTAGACCTCTTCGGCGTTCTCTACGATGTATGTGGCACCTTCGGTGAAACTTATGTCGTGAAGAAGTATTTCGTAATCCCTGTCGTCAATAAGTCGAACCACTTTCCGCCTCCGTCAAGTGTGCCTCGCATAGCTAATTCAAAAACGTAATTTGACTAACGCAAACTTAAAACCTTTTAAGTGTTCGAAAAGCTATTCCGACTCGTAATACCCCGTAAAGCGCGGCGAGCCACTTCCCGTTCTTGCATATATTTCCTAGTCTCTTCTCATCATCGCATTTTTTGACGAAAAGAACGGGTCATCGCAGTCAAACGGCTCACTTTTCCTACGCGCGGCATCTTTCAAAATGAACGTGTATACCAATAATTGCTGCGATTGAGGGCGTAATAAGCTAACTCTTTATCATAATGTCAACATACTGCCCAGCGAGCGAAAGATCCGATAGGTGGGTCGGATCGATGTTGTATTTATCTGATCACCATGAAAGTGCGCGAGAGTGACATCCCCGCAGAAGAGGTGTGGAAGGGTTTCTTCGAGCCATTTGAAGTTCTGAGTGCCCTCGGGATTGATGATACGGTCGTCGACGTGGCCGAGTTTGGGTGCGGCTACGGCACGTTCACCATCCCTACAGCGACGCTTATATCCGGTGACATATATGCGATCGACATAGAGCAGGAAATGATCAGTACGGTAAAAGAACGCGCGCAGGGCAGCGGGCTTGCGAATATAGTGTTAATGCTTCGCGACTT
>PMMR01000055.1:0-81933 GCA_003162175.1 Candidatus Methanoflorens crillii
TCATCCTCTGCCATTGTTCCACCTCCTGTGATTACTAATTAAATCGTAGCGGAGTATAAAAGTAGTGTTGCAAATTCAGCTACCGCTGGTGGTAATCAGCAGGCACCCCCCATCTTTCCGTTACATGATACTGAGGCACTGTTAAGTCGAAGAAAACCCAAATGGGGGCATTATCTAACTGAGGATGCGCTGCAAAAAAACTGTCGCCATAGCGTAGGGCTTCAAGAGCTAAGGGCAATTCATCTTGAAAGATTTTATATCGCAATGGAGCAGATCCAAAAACAAACCCGCCACTCACGTGACAATAGACGTGTAAGGCCGGCTCTGCGTCAGTGCCTTTTGCACTCAGCTAGCAGATCTCTGATGAGCCTTGTATACCAACCACAAATCTGTGATTCATTGCAATCTGGGCCATTGTCAAAAAGAGCTCAGCTATGATATCGGAGTAGGTTAACGTATAAGGCCGTGGGGAGATCGGATCCGCGGGCGGAATCCCAGCCGCGTATTTGACATGCAACTTTTCCGGCCGCAATCTATTCTCGCGTCTGTGCGTATCCATTGATTCGCCTGCCATTCAAACGTCCTTAAATTCAATCTCGTAGCCGAATTGGAAGCCTATGTGCTTATCAAAAAGGGGATTGTCAACCCGTTGACGGCAGCATGCCAGAACTGCCTCACCAATATTTGCTGTCTATGCTTTGTGAGGAAAAAAATGCCGCTCTCCGGTGAAGCAAGAGAACCGCTATGAAATGCAACCCGCTGTCTTAGCTTATCCAATCTACTTCTCGCTTTCATCAGGAGCGGAAGTAGCGGGAACATCAGTTGCCGACTGTGGCTGGGCAAAACCATCTGCCAAATGACTGCTAGAAGTGACTTCTGCCTCTAGTTGCTGCAGCGAAATGCCGTTCTTCTCCAGCAAGTGGATCAGCATACGAGTATGGCGCAGCAGTTCCGCGTCTTGAGCGGAGAGATGCCGTATAACCTGTTCAATATCGTTATAGCTGCTCATAGTCGTATTAAACTGTTCGTCCGCCTGAAGTTCAGACTTTCGTCCTAAGACGTTCTGCCCAACCATGATAATCGGTAGNNAAGGTCAGCTGAAGGAATGTTTGCGAAATCCATACCACAAGCAAGGCGACGATGGGGCTAAGCAGGCCAATTATGGCCATCAATCCAACGACAGCAAGCGCTGCAAACGTATATGCCGTCCACATCGTACCAACCGTCTTAGTAAGCCCAACTGCAATCCGCGTGTTGATGCCAGCCGCCTTTTGCTCAGCCTCGTGAAGCAGATTGACATTGCGTGGCTCGTACGGGTGATGTTCGTGTTCAAACAACGCGCTAGTATGGCGATGTGGGTGCGCCGGTGGTACAATCTCTGTTTTGACAGAGTTTGAAGTGGTCTCTCCTTGCATACTAATTATCCTCCGATTGCTACAATTTGCCTATGTGTTTCTATGTTAGCGCCGCACAGTTTACCACAGCAGCGCCGTATACCGCCGCCGCCGCAGCCTATGGACCGGCTTCATCCGGAATAACTTCTGTGCCCTTTCGCCCGAGGTCGAGCCGGCCCCACGGACTTGGCGGAAGTGGAACGCGCTCGTATTCAGGATCGTGTTCCCATTTAAGCCACACACTTTCGTACTGATCAGGCAGCGAATTCGAGCCGGCAATCTTCAGTCGCTCTCGGACAAAGGGTTTGAGTTCCCTCTTTTGCTGACGAATGGTAAGCAGAATCTCTGTGTCAACCCGCGGGGCTGCTAGCCAATCAGGGACGATGCTCCGCACGTGAAACCGCTGGAATGAAAAAAAGCCTTCTGACGGCGGTTCTTCAGCGTCTGCCCATTGTCTGATAAGCTCGTGCTCGTTTCTCCATATAGTGACGCGTCTGGACGTGATCTCGCCTGTGAGTTGCTTGCATCTGTCACGCCGCTGATCTGGTGCGTCAATTTCGTCAAACGCACACATGTAGCCTTGATCCGCGTTGATCTTAAGGAGCCCAAAATCAAGCTCGGCCATACCATGAACGGGAACTAAGGGGGCGATAACCGTCAGCGTGGGTCGCACATTGCCTCGGCGCGTGCCTTTCAGATCGCCTGACGTGATCTCATCAAGCACAATCGCTGCGGAACGGTTCGCGACGTCGATCACGTCAAGACCACCGCCGCTGCTCCAGTCCCGTTCGCTCGTGCCAAAGTCGTCCGTCCTGATATCGAATAAGCTGCTCGTGCTCCAGTCTTCAGACTGGGAATCGACAATCCCGTCTCTCCCCGTTTGAGTGAGTCTCGGGAAACAAAGAATCGCATAAATATGGTCCGCACCGCAGTCTATAACCCCTTGAACAGGGACCACCTCTCTGAAGCTGCCATCGACATACCATTCGCCGTCCACTTCAACTGGCGGAAACATCACCGGAACTGCTGCTGATGCCAAAGCAGCTTTGATAAGCTTCTCTTTTGATTCGCAGAGAATGTTTACTCGTTTATGCGTGTTCGGCGTGTCGAGATCCGCGTCGCACGAGCTGTTATAAAAACAGGTTTGTGTTCCCGTGCGAAGGTTCGTCGCGTACAGGCGAAGGGCGATTTTTGACGTCAGCGCTGCTCCAACGTCTTGCGCGTCGTCTCGCATCTTTTCTTCAAGCTTCTCTGTCGAGTACAGTGCGCGCGCTTTTCTCACGTCGGCAAACATCTTCGTGAGGTCCCTCATCCCACTGCATACGATAGCGAGGGCCCCTTCCCGGGACGCGCAAATGAACCGTGCTGCCGCCCCGACCCACGAACCTGCTGCCCCGTCAACTACGGCGCCAAGAACGGGAGCGATGCTTTCCGACCATTCGTGTTGCGGGATCAGATCGTCACTGAGATTTACGTCCGTCACCCAATATTTTTCAAGCTTGGCGGCACAACCTTCGCCGGTGGCCACAATCGTCGCGTTGATAGCGCCGATTGAGGTGCCAGAAACGCACGCAATATCTGATAAAATCTCCTTTTTGTCCAGATATTTGAGCGCCCCGACTTGGAAATCACCGAGCGTTCCACCTCCGCCAAACACGATGCCTATCGGCATACGTTCACCTCCTAATCTACGGTTTTTGCAACGCGATGGGAGTCCTGCTCTCAGGCGAGTTAAACTCTGAATATGTGTGTGGAAATCAGACCGTATTAACCGGCACCTTTTGCAGCTTCTTGAACAGGCCTCGGGATCGTTTAAAGCGTACTGACAGATTGGCGAACATTGCGGTAGGACTCGATTCGCAGCGCGAAATCATGACGCCTTTCTAGGAAAAAAAGTTGTTGATTGCGAGTGTTTTTAGCTTAAAGGCAATGCGAAGGGCGATGTGCCAAGCCTATAAGCTCTGCAGAGCGGCTAGCTCCTCGAAGCGCAGTAAGCATACCCGCAAACCTGCCTATCTCTTGTTGGCCTTATGCCGTTGTCTTTTTTTGTCAATTAAAGGCTAATCTGAAGGCTGGCAAGGCTGCGATTGTTACGACAGGGCCCAGTCTCTTATATACACTTCATATACATTCTCCGGCAGCCGATGCTTGTAGAATCGCCAATCGACTCCCGAAACGCCGTGAGTGAGTCGGCATCTGTATAGATAGAACGTCTTCCCGATAAGCAGTTGCTTTTCAAGCTAGCATCGGAGCCGCAGAGGATTTCCAGGAAAAGAGATCCTTCAGATATCATAACCTGTGGCCGAATTGTACTGTTCTCTTATCCTCTTCGCAGTATCGCCGGGCACTCTCTCCTCCAGCAGGTCTAGAAACATCCCGGCAGCCTCTGGGGAGATGCACAGCAAGCACTCTGAGCCGTCCAGGATAAGGTCGGCCAGATACTTGAGGTCCTCTGTTGATAGCCTCTTCAGCCGGTCCTGTAAATCCTCATCGTCGGTTGCAAAATGCATGGAAACCGGTGGCAGGATGGAACGGTAATGGGTGGGCATACTCGCCTCCGGGGCAAGCTTCCTTAAGATCTCGTTATCCTTCTCATTGAGCTTTCTCATGTGCGTCCTCTTGAAAGGGAGTAACCATTCTCGTAGTAATATCTTGCGACACCCCGTGGACAGATCGCAGTGCCTTTGCTGCCCAGCCAAGATTTCGATGCATAATGAGTGGATGGCGCCTACCTGCGGCTTAAGATGTTGCGAACCGCGTATCTCTCCAATACTTCAAATACACATGAAATACGTACTCAGGCAGCGGAGACTTCCACTCACCCTACGCGCTCACAAAAGCTTTATCACATCTATTTCATCTCTCAATAAATTATGAGCGTTGAGCTCAGTTCACTTGAAAAGACGTTGGTAGTCCCGCTGTGGCACAGAGCACAGACAAGCAAAGCACACCCTGAGCTACTGAACGATGTTAAAGCTATTGAGCTCGTCAACCATCTTGACTACAATTTTTCAATCTTCGAGCAGCGCTTCACTGTTGAGGATAGCTTCAGGTCTGCGGCACGAGCGCGGCAGTTCGACGACAAGCTTCGAGCGTACATGAGCACACATCCTGATGCGTCGATAATGAATCTCGGCGCAGGCCTCGATACAGCCTTTTACAGGGTCGATAACGGATCCATTGAATGGTACGACCTCGATCTCCCGAACGTCATCGCTCTGCGCAAACAATTACTGCCTGAAACCAATCGAGTCAAGTACATCGCCAAGTCGCTGTTTGATATAAGCTGGTGTGCCGATATGGAGCACACCGATAACGGCATCTTCATAGTAGCAAAGGGTATTTTGTGGTTCTTTGAAGAGGCGGAGATTAAGCGCTTTTTCTCATCACTCGCTGATGCGCTGCCGGGAGCAGAGCTTATCTGTGAGGCCAGCTCTACGCTTGGCGCGCCGATTGTCAATGACTCATTAAGGTCCGTTGATATGGAGGTAGAAGTGAAGTGGGAGTTGGGGGACGCACGCGTCATTACCCAATGGGACAGCCGCCTAACGCTCATCGACCAGACTCCGGCCTACTTAATTCCGCGAGATCCAGCGTGGGGAGAGCAAACCGTGGAAAACATAGATGCGAGCGAGCTGACCAACACTTTATCTATTGTTCATCTGTGCGTGTAATGCCCCCGCGTTTTGCGACACTCAACTCGCTGAAGACTAAAAATCATGACAATGTTTGAAACGGCCATCTTTCCAATACCGCATATAAACATCATGCACGTTATCAGGCAGCGCATGCTTGTAATGCCCCCACTCGCTCGATCTAGAGCCGCTGTCGGAGCCTGTATTAGGCTCTTTTTATGTGCGTGTCCAATCTGTCCTGTACATCCTTCGAAGTGCTGAATAAGCGGGTTTGGGGCAAACTCTGCTAAGTCAGATCAGGCTTATTTTCCGAAAACAACCGACGTTATCCGCGCCCTAATCGGTTGTTCCAAGCCTTAAGGCCGCCAACTCTACAACGTAAACCGTTTGAGCTTCGCAAAGACTCCTCCTTCCCGCCTCTGGAAGGAACGAGCACGGCAACAACAACAATGGTACTCGCAGGGCCTATAACGTTGGGATATGGGGCGTCAGTTCGGCCCAGTCGCTGCCGACGGCCTTTTTAATGAGTTCCTTTGTGCCGGCGAAGGCAGGTGCCGGCATCACCATCTGCCAGATACGGGTCATGTTCTCACGATCGTCATGCCCCATCAACGGGAACATCCACGCCACTACTTCCGGAAACCGCTCCTGGGGAACCGTGCTGGACATGATGCCAACCGCCTTCCCTTGCTCGGGCCAAGGCGACTCGTTCGGTGAAAATCCGGTGGAGGTGGGTATCCTCCTTACCCAGGTGGATATTGAGATGAAAACGGAACGCAGCGGTGGCCCGGGCTGTTGTTAACGGGTCGCGTGAAGCGTACGTTTTACTCAACTCGTCAAATGCCGAGTCCAAACCACGGTGGTCTTTCACATAGGCCTCAGCAACCAGCGGCGACATCCTCGAGCACGGGGAAGATAGCTAACTCTTCTCTGTGGGCGAGCCAGACCAATACTTCGTTGAAGAACCGGAAACGCTCGACGGTGGCGGCAAGACCCTCATCTCCCCGTGCTGCGTCCAACGCTGCGGCATCAATACGCTCCATGTCATGCCCGAACGCATTGTGAAGCGCCCGTATCGCATCCACAGGTTCTGCCACGACAATTCCCCCTGTGTTTTAATTATAAAAGATTACCTCTCTGAATGATGCAGATCCTATTCCCCACACTGAAGAGTGAACGTATAACGCGTTTCGTGTCCATTTGCGCAAGCTTTCCAAGGTAAACGTACGTTCCTTGTTTTCTCTGCCGTCAAAAAGAGTTTCCGTGATGCCGTCGTATCCGACTAGAACGTCACCTTCACTTTGCAGGCCTGAGTGCGTTTCGTCGTGCGATTCTATGAAACTCTCTTCTTCGTCCGGCAATCCGGTTTACTCTCAGAAGTATCTACGTTGAACGCACCAAAACCAACAGCGTGGAAACGGCTCAGGGAAACAGCTCACGCAGATTGATCTTAAATTCGCCCAGTTTTCCACCGTAGTTACCCGCGGAAATTCCGACGACACCGTCGATGTCCAAGGTGGCTTCAATTCCTTTCTTCATCGCCTCTCTAACTGTTTCAAGCGACGTTCCGTTAATCACTATCTCGGGGATATACCGGACGCCCTCTGGAACCTTGTGGATCTCCCTCAATCTGTGTTTAAGCGAAGGACAGAAGGGATCATTTGTGGTAGGACCTATCAACGGAAAATGGGTTTCAGGCTTCGAACCTGCAGCGCACACATCGAAAGGCGTCACTACGCCCGTTACGCGGTGAATTGCATGCAGGGCATTTTCTCCAGCTTTTCTTAGAGCTTCTTTTGTTGAACACATGATCCAGAAATTCGCACCCATTACGCCATGGGCGTACCCCAAACGCCTTTCAATGATGAAATCTGGGACCATAAGTGGCACAACAATAACGTTTCTACCAAAGCGTTCTTCCTCCCATTCATGTCCGTCTCCGCAATGCCCAATCCGCTCCATCATATCCAT
Organism: Candidatus Methanoflorens crillii; assembly: GCA_003162175.1. Taxonomy (GTDB): domain Archaea; phylum Halobacteriota; class Bog-38; order Methanoflorentales; family Methanoflorentaceae; genus Methanoflorens; species Methanoflorens crillii. The sequence continues at coordinate 7,001 of PMMR01000055.1, forward strand.
TTTACCCTCTGCGTTCCGTAACGCATCGAAGACCGCGGTGAAGGGTTTAACAAGTATGTCTTGGCGAATCCTGTAGGAAAGTTCAGCCTCAAACTTGTGTAATGAAGCAGTGAAGGCGTTATTCTTGTCTAAACCTGCCCAGAGCTGCAGGACGGCTCCCTCGCGTTTATCTGGAGTCGCATCTTCGTCAAGCCACTTCTCAACGCCGCCTTCGACTCTACCAATCACAACTGAAGGTGTTGCCGTTGAGTCTTCGGCTGCACCGTGCAAAGTTGCCCTGTCGTCGGCCGTGATTATCACTCGGCAAAAAATACCTGCAAATGCCTCGGAATACGTGTCGTCAATTTCAGCTTTGGACGCCATAGCTCATCCGAGCCTCCCGACGGATTCTCCTCTGACCTTCTTACTGAGTTCGTTGCTCTCTTTCACTATTGATCCTCTATTCCTAGCGGCAACTATTTGAACCTTGGGTAACCCTTTGAGGCGCTCCTTTCTTGCGGCTATTTGACAAGTGGGGAATAGCACGGCATTTTTTGGTTGAAGCGACACACCGAGTTTTACCCCTCTCCTCTTTCTTAAGCCAACCTATACCTGTCATTTAGCGCACATACATTGTGATCAATAGTGACCACTGACGGCGAGTTTACCCGCCGTTTAATTGGATTCGGGCTCAGCGAAAAAGAGGCGCAACTCTATCTGCACCTGCTCAAGTACGGGCCAAAAACCCCCTCGCTGCTCGCAAAATCGCTACAAACCTATCGCGAAGACGTACATCGCACACTGATGAGCCTCATCGAGAAGGGTATGGTGCGCCCCTCACTTGACTCCCCCGCCGTCTATGCAGCGATCGACCTCGACACGGCCCTCGGATCCGCACTGCAAAAGCAGCAGACCGAGCTCCGCGAGATAGAAGCGAAGAAGCGCGAGCTTCAGGAGCTCTCGCAACAACAGCGGTTTCGCCCCTCCGACGAAGTGAGCACGTTCAAGAGCATCAAGAGCATCAAGGGACTCATCGCTGTCGCTATGCCCCTAATTGACCCCATGCAGGAGGAATGGCGTATCGCCGCCCCTGCATACCTGACTGTTGTCGCCTCCCTCTTTGGAGTCAATGACGCTGCGTATGAATTTATCAAGCGAGGAGGAAAGGTGCGGGCCATCGTCGACATTTCGTACCAGGTTATTGAGCCCGTGCGAGAAATGATCGCCATCAGTGAAGAAGTGCCCCACATCGATCAGCAAGGAATCATGTTCGTCGTATTTGAGAGAAGAATCTCCATAAGCGCGATCAACGCGGAAGTCAAGCGTATATCTCTCAACGAACCTGTCTCTGGACTTTGGACCGATGATCCTGTGTATGCTCAGTACCTTGCGTCTACGTTTTAGATGGTGTGGGGACAGTCGGTTCCTGCAGAGCTGCGCATACAAGAACTACTAGAACGCGGCCCTCCGCAAGCACAAAAAAAGCCGCGGCACGACCGGCGATGACAATGTTCTCTGTTGATTACTGTTAAGGGGCTTTTTTTTAACGCCTGCGTTAGCAGCGATGCAAGATTTGTCGCCGACTTCTAACCCGGCGTGCCGTCTGGAGCAATGGCGAAAGGCGCAATTGCTCGCAGTGTAAAGCATGCAAGCCTAGGTTCTAATATCATAGAATCTGCGACGAACGAAATCGTCTGGCTTCTCTCAGCTGCTGGTTGTCTTCTCTGCGCACTACGGTTTACAAAGAAGTCAAAAATGCCAGCCCCCCCCATTCTTTATAAAAAAGTGAAACGGAGCCCGATTTGGCGTTTTCACGCAGTCGGGTTTAAATATGCCTTTTGGTGAATGCATGACTAGAGTTAACATGGACAAGATCGGAAGATGAGATCGTTTACTGTCGACGAACTCGTTGCTGCTCTGGGCTGGCCTAAGGAGGTCTAGAGGATCAGTTTCGAACGAGTGCGTGTCGAAGGAATCAGAGTGGAGCGCATAAAGAGGGATAGTCAACAAATGCCCTAAACAGACCCCGTTCGGGGTCGTAAATACTACAATGCAAACGAGCGGGGAAAAATGGCCTAGGGATTGACAAAAAAAGGATAGACACACGTCTAACCGGCCTTTGCATGAAACTGCTGAAGACCTGCGCGGCTTGTTTAATCAGGTTGAGACAGAGGTACAAAACACCGATAGGTCTTAGCTGGAGCTTGAGAAAAGTTGAGAATCAAACGCGGGCGGTGAGATAGGCCTGCGGGCCATTGAGGTGACGAATCGCAAGCAATTAATAGTTACGCTTGAGAAGCAATTGCGTCAGTCGAAACGGAGCGAGAATTCGAAGGGCGACAGGCAAGGTTGCTTCTGCACTATTGCTTCGATTTGCGGTGCTTGCTGCTATCTTCCGTTCCTGCGTCGCTTTTGCTTGTTTGGCCTATCCGAAAAACGCGCCAGAGATAGCCCACGATAGCGATGATCACGGCCACTGCGGCAACGGCTAGCGTTACTACGATTCGTTGTTTCATTAGTTCGCTTCCTTTTCTGAACTTTTCTTCGCTGTGCTGGTCGGGTTACTCGACTTCAAAAAGCCACTCAGATACCGCTGCCTTCTGCAGTCACGCGGTCTCGCTTATTGGCCTTCGGAGGCGTTCTCTCTGGGGGCTCCTCCTCGTCGATTAGTCGCGTCTCGCCACTTTCCAATCCTTTTTCTGAAGCCTCTAGAAACTGAATACAGCATGTGCACAAGCTTCTCCGAATTTAACATTTGTGCCGCTTGTTCGGCTTGCACTCGATCACTAGACGCTTTCTCGTTACGTATCCGAGAGTTCAGCGCCAACGATGGTGTGGGTGGTAATAACCCCCTCCACATCGCGGATCACGTCTACTGTCTTGCTGAGGAGGGGCAGCCCATCGACTTCGATGATCACCAAGAAATCGTACTCTCCGAACACGTGATGCAGTTCCCTGATCCCAGGGATCTCGCCGAATTTGTCAAAAACGCTTCGCTCCTGGCCAGGAATGACGTTCACTAGGATGACTCCGACTACCATAAGTATCCCTCGATCTAAAGAAGGGGCACGAGTATTTAGAGCTAATCGCAAAAAAGGTGGGTTCAGGTCGATTATTGCGACGGCGGAGTGCGTTGTATCCTCTGACCTCAGAGGAGTTGCGTTTTGACTTGCCATCGGTTCAACTGATAACTTTTTTGCCGTACAGAATTCCCTGCGCGCAGGGGACTCGATCGAAAGTAGCCGTGGCGTTTAAAGCAAGTTGCCCGTCACCTCGTTACGCCCAAACGCTCGCGGACTGATATATGCAAAGCTGACACGCTTTTTGCTGCGTCACCTATGAGTTCGGTCGCTAGTTCATCTTCAGGTTAATCGTGACAGATTGTAGATCGTCGCGAGCTTCGGAAGGTCGTTCACCACATACACAAAAGCCATCCACGCCCACTTGCCCCAGCGGTTGTTCACCGCTTGCGTCACCGCGTTGATTTCCTGTCTGGGGTGTTTCGGCTCGCGTCCGAGTAATAGCTCACTCATGACGACCACGCTCCACACGTCTAACGGGACGGAGTCCTGACCAATGATTAGGCCGGCCGAGTATGTGCCAATGCCTGGGATTTCCATCACATTTTTTACAGCCTCTGTCTGGGGCTGGCCGCGTAGCTCTTTTAGAGACATCGGATGTTGAATTAGAAAGTTCGCCGCCTTGACGAGCCGCTCCGCGCGGTAGCCGAGCTTCGCGTCTCTCCTCAGCTCGATGGGGTCCCGCTTAGCGATATTGGATGGTTTCGGCCACAGAACGACCTCGTGGCCATCGAAGGCAATCTTGGTCCCGTATCGCTCGAGCAGTCTTGCCATCATGTCTTGGCTTCGCTTGAGCGGGGCCATCTGGAGGGTTGTAGCAAGAATCACCCGACCGAACAAGTCATCCAGCCGCCCAACTCGCATGCCGTAAAGGTCTTGCACTGCGATGGACAGCACCTCGTCAGTGCGGGCGAATTCGTAAAAAGCCTCAAGCTCTTCGTCCTCTCCGAGCCCGAGTTTAATAGCCGTCTGTAGCATGGTTTCTTCATCGTTGGTCAGATGCGACTGAATGTAAACGCTTACGGTCACACGTTCGTTAACCGCAGACAGTTTCAATCCGATCGGCTTGCTATTTAGGTAGGTTCCGCTCCACAGCGTACCGTTTTGAAACACTTCTCCCGGCGTTGACCAATGCCAGCCAGCCGGTTTAGCGACGGTGAGCGAGAGATCAAACGGCTCAGGCATGTCGATTTCAAATCGATCAAACGCGCGATAGTGACGGGGCTTGTTCATGGTCCCTGTTCCGTATTTTGTTACAAGCCTTCTAATCGGCATTATACGTTGTTATTTTTGCTTTGCTAAACCCCTTACTGGGGGCGTCCAATGTTAGCGTGCGTTCATCGCGACATGTGGGCACTCAGAAAAAGCTTTGTGAGTTCACAGCAAATGAGTAGCGTACGTCAAAAAAATGTGATACATCGTGTCAAAGAGGCGAAATTCCCTGTCGAATGACCAAGCTTCAGATTCGTTGCTAAGCAGTTTTATCCAGGGACTATACGACTACTTTAATCCGCTCCTTCATGTGATTGAAGAACTTCAGAGTGACGCAAAGAAGAACCGCAAAAAGTGAGCAGTATGAGCGGAGTTTCACGAATAGAACCCATCTTCCGCGCGATCGAGCCATTCGTTGACTAAGCAGCTAAACACGGTCTCTTGCTCGACTTCCAGACCGTGTCCGGCCCTATCTAATACCGCAACAGTCCCACGGGAGTAATTAGCAGCGATTTTCAGCGAGTCACGATACCCCACCGATGCATCTTGGCGGCCCGCAAGAATAAGCGAGGGCTGGTCGAAGGGATGCGGAAGCTGGTCAACATCAAAGGAGAAACTGTACCCGCCGTTTTCAAATCGCTTGAGAAACGCTCCATTTTTTGCTTTCATCCCTGGAATGATATCTTGCGTAAAGCGGTCCCACCGTTGTTGGTCCTGCACTACAAGCACGCGCTCAAACATTTGTTTCTGGTCGTTCGGTGCGATGCTCGCTAAGAACGATTCATCCCTAACGAATACCTGTCGGAGGGGTAGGTCGCGCAGGTTTCGATCGGCTATGACAACAGGACAGATGAGAAGGACTCCTTTGATGCGTTCGGGTATAGAACGGACTAAGCCGCGCGCCAGATATCCTCCGTACGATTCGCCAGCTACCAGGAACTGGTCGCTGGGAATAACGTTTTTACAAAACTCTATGATAACGTCCAGCATCTGATCTGCATCGTTCAACCAGCCGGGGGCGCGTGTGCGACCCATGCCCGGCAGATCCACGTAGATACGTTTCCATCCTGCGCGATTTGTGAAAATCGGTTCCAAGCAGCCGGTCATCACGTGGTGATCGATGCCAAACCCGTGGATCGCGAGCACGGGGTTGCCCTCGCCACACGTCTCGTAATAAATGTGCAGATCGCCCATTTCGTATATCATAGATAGTGAAGTGGGGGGCCCAACGTAAAAAAGATGGTGCCATTTTGTAACAAATTAGTCAGGTTTTTTGGGAAACGTCCAACGTTTAGCGCACCACAGCATCGCGACTAAGCGCTAGTTGCCAGCTCTTTCGAACAGATGCTCGCCACGCCATTCTGCTAGCCTTTTGCTGCGTGAAGCGGCGCGCCCGCGTCTCAGAAACGTCTGCGGCGGGGAGAAGCTCCGATGGGTCTCTCTAAATAGGATGAGGAACATACAAATTAGCAGCGAAAACAATAGTCTCCCAGCGTTAGCCTTTAAGCTTGCTGTCTTGAATTGCCGTTGGGGGCGACGCCGCATGTCTCCAGAATGAGGTAGTCACGCTCTATGAGAGACACGCGGCTTTCCGTGCCTTTTCCCAACTGCTTTTAGCCAAGAACGAAGTACTATTTTAACTTGTTGGATTGGGAGTAGTAGTTCTACTGCACCTCACTGCCTGCCATGTTTCAAGATGCTTAGCCAAAATATGCAGCCAGGTGGTCCTAATACCATTCGACCCACCCAGTTTTGAGATCTTCAAAAAGATCTTCAGGGATATCGGCCTGCTGAAATCTACTCTTGTTTCATGACCTTGCGCCTGCAGCTCGAACATCACCGTGGAATAATGATCTTAGGGCCAGTCGGCCCCTCACCATTTTTGCACGATTTTTTTGTATGGGATCAGTTCGACGGTCTTTCCGGAGGCCCAGCCATCGAAGGCACTAAACTCTCCTCTGACTTCCCTATGTTTGACCGCCTGCGAATGCGTAAACTCTGAGTGTTTCTTGGAATCTATGCGGGCTTCATAGATGTCGTGAACAGTTGCTTTAAGCGATACCGATCGATGAAGGGTTTTGGTCTTGATTTGCATCACCATTTCACAAGGGCATGCTTATCTTCTTTGCTCAGCACGCCAAGGTTTCAGTAGGAACCTATTGGCGTGACTCCGGACTTCGTGTTTGGCGTTCAAGACGTGAAATGGTTGCGCGCGGAACGCGCCATAAACCAATGCTGTCGCGTAGAGAGCCCCGTTTAGTCTTAGCTGGCGCTTGTCCTCTCTAATGCGCGAAGCTATATATGACATAGGCATACAGATACGTGTCAAGCAAAAAGGAGGTGACGGCGTGTATAGAGCAAACACAAGAAACAATTTCAGCGGCGGCTACAAGAGCTACGATAGCAAACCAAAGAGCGCTCCCGTAGATGTTGGAAAGCAATACGACGTGAAAATCGAAGATCTTGCAAAACAGGGCGACGGAATAGCTCGCATTAGCGGTTTCGTGATTTTCGTTCCACACACCAAGGTCGGTGACGAAGTTAAGATTGAAATCAAGGCTGTGAAGCGCAACTTCGCTTTTGCTGAAGTAGTCGAAGAGTAACCAAGCTAGTTTGAGTTACGGATTGAACTGAATTGATGGATTAACTGCATTATTATTGGAAGTTGCGCTGCGCACCTTGACTAATATGTTGTTCTTCCATCTACCTTTTTGATTAACTGGTGCATTTAGAGCACGTTTGTGCCCACTGCGTTGCACGCTTTTTTCTGTGAAGCCATTTTTCTGGCGATCACAAGACAAGATGGGCCCCGCAATTGCATATTGCGGTTTTGCGGACGGTTCCGAATTCACTGAGCGCATTAGACGGATCTGTACCGTAAACCGCATCCCCGAGCATCGCCATCGAAGCGCACCCGCCAGTAGCCTCTACGGCCTCGACCGCGTCTCGCGCTTTCTGACTCAGCATTTCAGTGTCGTATGCAAATTGCCGAGACAAGCGCATGAATTCGTCAAATGTGGGCTTCCGGATGAGCTTCTTGAGCGCGGCCGATCCAAACTTCTCTATTGCAGAGAGCGCGCCTCGATTGGCCAAGATTCCAGGCGTTGAGAGTGGCCCGAACACAAGATAAGAGATTTCGAGCGGTGGGGTGAGAATTCGATCGATCGAATCTTGTCGCCTAATAACGACGCCTCCAACAGCTTGGGCGATGACGTCGCCGACTCCGGTCTTGTTCACAATTTCTGCGCGCTGTGCCGTCTCGCAAAGCGCGTTGAAACTGAAATTGAGCTTCCACAGCTGGTTGAGGGAAAGAGCGGTGCTTAAAGCGCCTGCACCACTCGTGCCGAGGCCGCAACTGATCGGTCCGGCGAGCTCCGTCTTCACGTCGGCTTGCTTTTCAGATAGAGAATCGATTACCGTCCTTGTGGTAGGTGCGGAAGAAGGCTCTCTGTTGATATACACGCGACCTTCACCTACCACGGCTTCTGTCGTTGCGCCATCGGCGATAACGATGCCGCACCCGACTGAAGAGATCCCTGCCCGGTTGGGCTTCAGCGCGAAAAACCCGGTTATGTGAAATGGGCAAAACGCTTTCATGTGCCGTTCATTCGACGAACGATAGCATCAACAATCTTCTCAGCGAGGAAAGCCTTGCTGCCCTGGTGCCGTTCGACCTGTGAGTTGACGATATATATTTCATTGTCTTCGGTCCCCATGCCTTGGAACGTTACGTCGTTTGCGACAACTAGATCAACGGGAATGGATCTGGCGCATTCAATAAGAGCGTCCGGGGTCGTGTGTGTTTCCGCTTTGAAACAAACGATAAAGAGGTTTGGGTACTTCGCTCTGACGATGTCGGTGAGTTTCGGCACATTTTTCAGCGCGAGATGTAGCTCCTGACCCGATTTTATCTTCTCACTGTGTGTATCTACCGTATAATCCGAGATGGCCGCCGCGTTGATGAAAATGTCGCACCCTTTCTCGACCTCAAACAGCACCGCTTGAATCATCTCGGCCGCGCTTTCTACATGCACTTGGTTAACGAGTCGCGCGTCGCCGTTGTGCACGATCGTGACGCTCGCGCCTCTTCTAAAAGCTTCATATGCAAGCTCTCTGCCTGTCCGTCCGGAGCTCCTTGTAGTAAGAATACGAATGGGATCCAATGATTCTGTGGTCGCTCCGCTAGTTATTACGACTCTCTTTTGCTTGAGCTCACCTTCCGAAACGAGCTGTTCGACCACGAGCACAATTTCATCGAGTTCAGCAAGCTTTGCTTTGCCTTCTTCCAGGCGCGGCGATACGAGATACACAAAGTCTTTCAAGCGATCAAGGTTCTCAGTAATGAACGGATGAGAGTACATAGATTCGTGCATTGCCGGCACGATGACTACAGGTTTTCCCGATCCGAGCGCCGTGACAGCGCACGTCGTGACGGGGGTGTCGTCGATGCCGTGCGCCACCTTGCCGATTGTGTTTGCCGTGCACGGGGCAATTAGCAGCAAATCTGCCGATCCACCTTTACCAAGAAATGTGACGTGTTCCACATTTCCGGTAAGTTGCGTGATTACGGGCTTCTGTGTTGCGTATTCCAGAGCGTTCGGATGGATGATCTTACAAGCCGCGTCTGTCATCACGCAATGTATCGTTGCGCCTTTGCGCTTGAGTTCATGGATCAGCTTGACTGTTTCAACTGCCGCGATGCTGCCAGTAACGCCGACGATGATGATCTTGCCTTCCAAACTTCTCATGTGCATTCAACAGTTGCGTTTTAAGCTAGTTTCCTCTCGTTTGACTCATTAAGTTTTGCATCACGACCCACCAAAATAGCGATGCACTTATGAGCTCGTGGGCGGTGGCTGTTGTGTTCTAGTTAGAACAAACGGCAATGATAACATGTTCATTTCGGCTACTCGCACCGTTGCGCGTCTAATAAGGATCGAGCGAAATAGCTAATACCCGTCGCCTCGTCAGAGGGTATGATGAAGCAAGACATCATACGAAAGGGACGACTAGCGGAGTTCGATGAGAAGGCGCTGCGGTTCACCTCCTCGATTGCCGCGGATGCGTGGTTCTTTCGCTACGATGTTCTTGTTGATCTCGCCCACGTGGCGATGCTGAAACGGCAAAGCATCATCGAGCAAACGACGTTCGAAGTGTTGACCAAGGCACTCCTCAAAATTAACGAGGAGGGGTATGTTAAGCTGCCGCGTGACGTTGATGACGTTCACGTCGCGATCGAGACTGCCTTAACGGAACGCGCCGGAAGCGCGCACGCAGGGTGGCTCCACGTCGGCAGGTCAAGAAACGATGAGGTCGCAACCTGCATCCGCATGGCCTTACGCCATGACTTATTGGTGCTCATGAACGCTGTCCTCGCCTTACAAGATACGCTTCTGGAACTGTCCGCAAGCAACGCCGCGACCATTATGCCGGGATTCACGCACTTGCAACACGCGCAGCCAACCTCGCTCGGGCATCATCTACTTGCGCACTGTGACGCTTTAGAACGAGACTTGGAGAGGTTGGCCAACTCGTACGAGCGGACAAACCAATCTCCTTTAGGCGCGGCTGCATTTGCCTCAACAGGGTGGCCGCTTGACCGGGATTTTGTTGCGTCAGCACTTGGCTTTGATGGTATCGTAGAGAATTCTATGGACGCGGTGAGCACCCGTGATTTCGCGATAGAAGCGCTATCGGCTGCGTCAAATGTGATGATTACGCTTAGTCGTTTGGCCGAAGAGCTGATATTATGGAGCACATCTGAGTTTGGTTACGTGGAAATTGACGACGAGTTCGCTTCGACAAGTTCCATCATGCCGCAAAAGAAAAACCCCGACACGCTCGAGCTGATCAGGGCTAAGACCGGTTCGGTTATTGGAGATTTTACGGCTAGCGTAGTGATTTGTAAGGCGCTGCCGTTCAGCTACAATCTCGACTTACAGGAGATTACACCGCACTTGCAGCAGGCGATTGCAACGACAATCGATTGTGCTCGCATCGCGAACGCGGTACTACAAACCATTTCGATCAACAAGCAACGGCTTGCTGAAATGAGCGCTGTGGGTTTCACCACTGCAACTGAGCTCGCTGACACAATCGCGCGCACCGCACACGTTCCTTTTCGAACGGCACATACGATTGTCGGAGACCTTGCGCGCGTTGGCGCGTGCGACTTGGGCGCGATCGACAAAGTTGGGTTGCGGCACCTCGGAAAGCAACTCTCGCAGCTTGGTTTGACGGCAGAAGATGTCGCAGAAGCTCTTGACGTTAATCGTAACGTTGCAAAGCGGGACATCGCGGGCGGGCCTGCCGCTAGTCAGCTCAAACGGATGTTGAAAGCGCGACGCAGGCGGCATAAGGTGCGGCAGCAACGCCTCTTGCTGCGACAGACAGCACTGCAGGCGGCGGAGAAAGGCCTGCTGACGGCGTCCGGAGCTTAAATGGGTGATATAGGACACGGTGATCGTGTCAAGGTGGCTAGGGACAAAAAAGAGTTTTTCGGCGTGCTGATGCCGAGCGTGACTGACTTTGTCGTGCTTAAGCTCGACAGCGGGTATAACGTAGGCTTTGCACCCGAAGGGATAACGATGACGCTCGTCGAAAAGGCAGCGCCGCTCGCCGAAAAACGATTACCGCGACCTGTGCGACCTGAACTACCCCGACTGAGCATCATTTCCACCGGGGGCACCATTGCTAGTAAAATCGACTACCGAACAGGTGCGGTGACGAGTCAATTTGACGCAGATGATATTATCGATGCGATTCCGGGCTTAGCCGAAATCGCTAACATTGAAGGCACACTGCTCTACAACATACTGAGCGAGAATATGCGGCCGGAATCGTGGTCAGAGCTCGCTCAATGCGTCTATAACGAAGTTCGCGCGGGGGCCAATGGGGTACTTGTAACCCACGGAACGGACACCCTGGGATACAGCGCTGCTGCCTTGTCATTTATGCTCCAGGTGCCCGTGCCGGTCGTACTCGTCGGTTCGCAAAGATCAGCTGATCGACCGAGCAGTGACAATGTCGTTAATGCTATTTGTGCCGGAGTGGCAGCTACAAGCGACCTTGCTGGGGTTTTTGTGGTAATGCACGAAGACGCGTCGGATGAAACCTGCCTCGTCCACCAAGGAACCCGCACCAAAAAAATGCACACATCACGACGCGACGCGTTTCGATCAGTTAACGCCTCGCCGATTGCACGCGTCAGCTATCAGGAACGGTCGATGCAATTCTTAGGCGATCACACGGGTCGAGGCGGGTGCGAGCTCTCCGTCCGTCCACACATCGAGCCGAGGTGCGCTTTGGTTAAGTTCTTCCCTGGAGCGAGTCCTGCTATTGTGGACTTCTATGTGACACACGGGTACAAGGGGTTGGTGATTGAAGGAACCGGTCTGGGGCACGTCGCAAGCGACTGGGTTCCGCACATAAGAAAGGCTGCAGATGTTATGCCGGTCGTGATGACCTCTCAGTGCGTTTACGGGAGGGTGTGCGACAGAGTTTACGATACTGGGCGCGATCTGCTGAGCGCAGGCGCAATCGAAGGTGACGACATGCTGAGCGAAACGGCGCTCGTCAAACTGATGTGGGTGCTTGGCCAGACGTCCGATCGTTTTGAGATTGCTAGGCTTTTTAAAACTGACGTCGCCGGCGAGATACACGCGGATGCGACTAGGACGCGAAGCACGTTCGAGGAGTTGCTGTGAAAGAGCACGACTACAAAAAAGTCGGCCTGAAAGCAGGCTTGGAGATTCATCAACAGCTAAACACTACCTCAAAATTGTTTTGCAGCAGCCCGACTGAATTGCGGGACACAAAAGATGCATCTTACGAGTTCTATCGTTACCTACGACCTTCAAAGAGCGAGATGGGGGAGATTGACCGCGCTGCTATCGAAGAAGGGATCGGCACCCGGCGATTTAAGTACAAGGCGTATGAGAGCACATGCCTTGTAGAAAATGATGATGAACCACCACTGGAAATGAACCTTGAGGCTTTAAAAATTGCCCTTCAAATTGCCCTCCTACTGCAGATGCAACCTTTCGAGCAAGCCCACACAATGAGGAAACTGGTAATCGATGGGTCAAACACAAGCGGGTTCCAGCGAACGGCACTCCTCGCAGCAGGCGGATACATATCGCTTAGCAGCGGTTCCGTTCGAATCGACACGCTGTCCATCGAGGAGGAAGCAGCGCAGATAGTCAATAAAGACATTTACTCCCTCGACCGGCTCGGCATCCCGCTCGTCGAAATTGGCACAGCCCCAGGCGTGACAACTCCTAAAATGGCACGAGAGCTTGCTCTTGCGCTTGGAACGATCTTGCGCGCGTGTAAAGTCAAGCGAGGGATTGGAACGATCAGGCAGGATATCAACATCTCCATCGCGGGCGGTGCACGCGTCGAAATTAAGGGCGTCCAGGCACTTGACCTCATTGAGAACCTTGTGCGCCTTGAGGTCACGAGGCAGCTCAACCTGCTTAAGATTCGAGACGAGCTACAAGAACGCGGAGCGGGCATAGGAAAGCCGGTCGAAGTCAGTTCGATATTTGCCCAAACTGCGTCAAACGTGCTTAAGAAAAAACACGTGTGGGGCCTGTTGCTTCATCGCTTTGCCGGTATCGTGGGCAAAGAAATCCAGCCCGACCGTCGACTCGGTTCCGAATTCGCGGATCACGCAAAGAAGAGGGGGGTTGCTGGGATCTTTCACACTGATGAGTTGCCGCGATACGGAATAACGTCTCGCGAAACCGAGGCTCTTTTACGGTTTTTGAAAGCAGAGGAAAGCGATGCGGTTGTTATACTCGCAGACGAGAACGTTAAGACGTGCGTCGAGGCGATTTATGCCATTATGGACCGCGCCAAAGCAGCCACGGAGGGTGTGCCCGAAGAAACGCGACGCGCGCTGAGCAATGGATGCTCTGAATATATGCGGCCCCTTCCTGGAGCAGCCCGCATGTACCCGGAGACGGATGTGTCTCCCATCGCGGTCCCGACGGAGCTCATTAATCGCATCAAAGCGCATTTGCCTGAGAGACTCGATGATCGGATGCGTCGCTATCGGCGTGAGTTTCTCCTGAACGAGGAGTTGGCGAGGCAAATCGCGTGGTCTGAAAACAATCAACTTTTTGAGCAAGTTATGCGCCTCTCAGGGGGTCTAAATGGTAGCCACGGTCGAGACGAAGTCAAAGATTCCGCAACGTTTGCAGTACGAACGCTTGAAGGAACGATCGCAGAGTTGAAAAGGGACAACGTACCTGTCGATCGTCTAACCCATGAAACCACACTTGATGTTTTCAGGCTTGTGAACTCTAAGACTATATCAAAGGAAGGTGTGCCCGAAATCCTCCGTTGCCTCGCCGAATGTCCGACGAAAACGGCAAACGATGCGGCAGCAGAGCTTGGATTTGTCATGTTGAGCGAACGCGAGCTTCAAGCAATCGTGGACGACGTCGTACAATCGCGACTCGAGTTCGTCAAGGCAAGAGGCGCGGCTGCTGTAGGCCCCCTGATGGGCGTCGTTATGAAGCAAGTTAGAGGTAAGGCAGACGGAAAACTCGTAAACGAAGTGCTTCGCGTAAAGATTGCGTCCGTTCTGCGGTAGAGGTGATTTCCTGCAGAGCACGAACCTGCTTTATGACTTGGTGAACATCCCGAGCACGAGCACGCACGAACACGATATCAGTCTTTTTGTCGAAGAAGTGCTGCGTGACCTCGGAATGGAAATCATACGCTCTGGCAACAATGTTATCGGAAAGCTGGGTCGCGAGGGGCCTGTGCTCGCACTGTGCGGCCACCTCGATACGGTGCCTCCATTTTTCCCGCCCAGAATTCAAGGGGGAAAGCTTTACGGGAGGGGCGCAGCCGATGACAAAGGTGGACTGGCCGCTGTTATCAATGCGGTAGCGAACACTGACCAGGAACGGCTTAAGGGCACGCTGCTTACGGTGTTCGTCGTCGACGAAGAGCTCAGAAGCCGCGGCGCGCAGGAAGTGTTGCCGCAGCTGCGCGCTGACTTTGGCATCGTCTGTGAGCCGACAGATCTGAAGATTGTAAACGGGCAGAAAGGGCGCTTGACGTTTCGCATTCAATCCGTCGGCAAAAGAGCACATGCGAGTAAGCCTGAGCTTGGGAAGAATGCCATTGTTGAGATGGCAATGCTTGTGTTGCGGCTCAAAGACCTTTCGCTAGCCCGGCATACCGAGCTTGGCCACGAAACGATTTCGGTTAGTACTATCGCTGCTGGAGATGCGGTCAACATCGTTCCCGATCGTTGTTCGATCGACGTTGACTATCGCTACGTGCCTCCCGACGATGCATCTAGCGTTTTAGCCACACTCAGGGCGAAATTGCCCGAAGCGCGAATAGAATTCGCGGACGACCCCAAAAATTTCACGCGCCCGTTCTACTTACCCGCTCACCAGATTATCACTTTGTTGGGCGAATCCATACGCAGGGCCGGCCGTGAGCCGCAGATGGCCACAATGGACGCTGGCACTGATGCTTCTCGCTTCAATGAGGCGGGAATACCCACAGTTGTCTTCGGGCCGGGAGGCATCGCGCAGGCTCACACATCCGATGAATGGATAGACCTTCACGAAGTGGAGGTGGCAAGCGTCGTTTTCCAAAAGTTGATCAAAAGAGCATTGATGACACAAAACTGAATTGGCTCGGGCATTATCTTTCCTCGTTCTTGCATACTAAGCGAGGGCGGTTTGCGCGGGCATACAAGCGCTCTTATTGCAGAAGTGCATAGAGCTATGCCGGTAGCGGGCACGATGCCACCAGTCGATGACGCGAGAAGTCTCAACATTCCGCTTTTTAAAACAGATTCTTACTGAATAACCATGCTTGTCGAATCTATCTTTTTTGTGCTGCTCGCTTTTCTCATACTGCTGCTGCTAGTGGTAGGATTCGAGACAGTCGGTTTCAGACTGTCAGAAGCTTTGCTGATCTTTGTGGGATCGACTTTGTTGTTCTTTTCCTTCGATCCCTCGATACTACTGTACGTTGATGGTTCCTTGGGGATCGGCATTTTCGTACCGCTCTACATAGCGGTATTTCAACCGTTTTTGGTCGTGGGTTCAAGCAACGGGCTTGCTATCGGCGTCGATGTCGCCGGTTTTCTGATTCCGTTCCTTATTTCGCTAAAGATGATATTCGACCGACGAAGCCCTATCAGAGCAAGTCTCATCGGAATCGCGTGTATTGCCGCCCTTACGAACATAACTTCAACGTACGTGCCAGGAGAAGGCGTCCTTATCTGGAATATCTACGTAATCGCAATTGCCGCAAGTGTCATAGGTATAGGGCTTGCAAAGAGGCAATGGGGAAGCGTAGGCCCTATCGCCTACGTTTCTGGTTCACTCGGCGTGTTGCTTGGTGCCGATCTCGCACGGCTCGGTGACATTCTCAGCTATCAGCCGAGAGGCTTCGCGTTTGCTTCGGTAGGGGGTGCAGGCGTTTTCGATGCTATCTTCTTAGTCGGAGTTTTGGCGGTGACCATTGATGTGATCTTTGTGGAAAACGTGCGGTTCATCAATTGGGTCCAGAGACGTTGGGCTTAGCTCAGCAACGCTCCTCTGCACGCCCCCCCCCGTATCGACACGCGCGACGTAACGTGGCGAATTCCCGCACAAACCGGTCCTGAAGAAAGCGTTTTATATGTAGCTCTACAATAGTGCCTGTGGGAATACATATGTGCTCGAGGGATCGTCTTCTTTGTCAATTCTAGAATGAATAGTGAAGTAGTTACTTTTTTTGATACGACGCTCCGAGACGGAGAGCAAACCCCTAACGTTTCGCTCACCGACGAACAGAAGCTTACCATCGCAAAAGCTCTCGACAAGCTAGGCGTCGACGTGATCGAAGCCGGGTTTCCTATATCCTCGAAGGGAGAATATAACGCGGTAAGAAGCATCGTAAATGCAGATCTAAGGACCACAATCTGCGGTCTCGCTCGTGTCGTGAAACCAGACATCGATGCGTGTCTAGATGCGGGCGTTGGACTAGTTCATGTTTTTGCCTCAACGTCAGATGTACAGTTGAAGCATTCAATGAAAAAGACGAGACAGGAAGTGTATGATCTGTCCGTCGACGCAGTCGAATACGTTAAGGAGCACGGAACACAATGCCTATTCTCTGCGATGGACGCCACTCGAACGGAACCGGAGTTTCTTTATCGCATTTGTCGCGGCATGGAGTCGGCCGGGGCCGACATCATCAACATCCCGGATACTGTGGGCATTATGGCCCCCTCAAAGATGTTTGACTTCATCAAACGCATCAAAGGTGTTGTCAAAGTTCCTATC
Source organism: Candidatus Methanoflorens crillii (assembly GCA_003162175.1). Classification (GTDB taxonomy): domain Archaea; phylum Halobacteriota; class Bog-38; order Methanoflorentales; family Methanoflorentaceae; genus Methanoflorens; species Methanoflorens crillii. The sequence continues at coordinate 23,580 of PMMR01000055.1, forward strand.
GACGTGCATTGCCACAACGACTTTGGTCTCGCGGTTGCCAATAGCCTGTCAGCGATCGAAGCCGGAGCCAACCAGGTACAAGTGACCGTAAATGGGATAGGTGAAAGGGCTGGGAACGCTGACCTCGCCCAAACGGCGATGGGCTTGTCGAGTATCTTTGGAGCGAAGCTGAATATCAACACTCAATTCCTTCTTGAGACCTCACGGTTAGTGGAACGATTCACGAAGATCAACATACCCCCTACGATGCCAATTGTCGGCGAAAACGCATTCTCGCACGAATCTGGAATTCATTCTCGCGGAGTGATCGAACGCGCTGACACGTTTGAGCCAGGGATTATGACGCCCGAAATGGTCGGTCAGCGTCGCCGCCTCGTTGCAGGCAAACATGCTGGCAAGCACGCCGTGCGCGAGATGCTCAAGGATGCTCTTTTTGACGTCACCGAAGACGAGCTTGTGCGCATACTGGATCGCGTAAAGGAAATAGGCGATCAAGGCCGGCGAGTCACCGACGTCGACTTATACGCTATAGCTGAAGCGATCACAAATGAGGTGCTGAAGCCGACAATATTGCTTGAGGAGCTGTCTGTGATGACGGGCAATCGCATCACTCCAACAGCAACGGTGAAAGCAGTTGTTGAGGGTAAAACGAAAATCGGGGCCCGCATAGGTATTGGTCCAGTCGATGCTGCAATTAATGCCGTACACGACATTCTCGGGGGCACCGACGTGCAGCTACGGACGTTCAGAATCGACGCGATCAGCGGGGGAACCGACGCACTTGCTGATGTTGTCATCGGTGTCGAAGATTCACGTGGAAACATGGTGACTGCTCGCGCTGCGCGAGGCGATATTGTAATTGCGTCTGTTGAGGCTATGATCAGCGCGATAAATCGCCTTAAGGCTAGAGATGGTGCGTAGCGTTGCGATGGCATCTCGTCGACACGCATTGTCACATCGACACGTCTGCGTTTGACGACGATCGGCAATCAGTAATTGATAGGGCGTTCGACGCGCGAATAGCGCTCATCAATTCGGGCATTAGCCTCACATCGAATTGGGCGACGAGAGGATTGCTTCAGCACGAGAACGTATATGCGGCTTACGGCCTAAGTCCGCTCAACGTTGCGGAAAAAGAAAGCGTCGAAGAATTCATTTGGCGAAACGCAGATTCAGCAACGGCAGTTGGCGAAGTTGGGCTGGATTTTTACCATGTCAAGTCGGGACATCAACGTGAGCGGCAAGAAAATGCGTTTGAGCAATTCATTCAGCTGAGTCAAGAGCTCGGCTTACCTCTTGTCATTCACAGCCGCGATGCCGAAGAGCGCGTCTTTGAGCTCGTGCATGGTGTTGACCAGGCAATCTATCACTGCTACGGGGGCAGTGTCGAGTTGCTCGAAAAGATCGTGGACTGTGGGCACTATATCTCGATTTCAACCAGAGTATGCCGGTCTGGGCACCACCAGAAGCTCGTTGAGAAGGCCCCTAGAGATATGGTAGTCATCGAGACTGATAGCCCTTATCTAGCCGCGCGCAAGGGTAGAAACGAACCGTCGTTTGTAGGAGACGCGATTGTCACCATATCGCAGGTCTGGGACACAGAAATTGAAGAAGCGGCGTCTATTGTCGCGGAGAACACTTGTAGGGCTTTTAATCTTGGATAAAGAGGCGTATTTCGGGCGAATAAAAGAAAAACATATATAGCACGCCGCCAGTACATTATTTTGCCATTTTTGCAATAGCAGGAGTCTTAGCATTTATGCCTCCCCATATCCCCCACATTAAAGACCGATTCAAGATTAGGACGATAATTCGACGGCGCGAAAACGCCCGCAAGGGCATTGGGCTGCTCGTTGATGGGCCTAACATGCTTCGGAAGGAATTTCAGATCGACCTGGAAGAAATACGCAATACCCTAAAGGAATTCGGCGACATCAAGGTAGGTAGGGTCTACCTGAACCAGTATGCCTCTGAGAAGCTCGTTGAGGCAATCGAGAACCAAGGATTTGAGCCGGTGGTCAGCTCGAGTGACGTTGATGTTCGACTCGCAGTTGAAGCTACGGAGCTTATTTTCAATCCTAATATAGATATTATCGCAATAGTGACCCGAGATGCTGATTTTAAGCCCGTGCTTTCAAAAGCGATGGAGCATGGCAAAGAGACCATCATTTTCGGAGCAGAGCCTGGGTTTTCGACCGCGCTTAAAAATCTCGCTGACGTTGTTGTAATATTGAGCGAGGGACCAGCTACCAATGTCGCTGCGAGAGAAAAGTTTACCCCTAAAGACGAGGAAGAAGCTTACCCAAAACCCGCGTAACACCTCGAGTCTTGCCAGAGCCAGAAGTTGAGCTACGCGCCCTGCGGCGCAGACCCCCCTCCGAGAGCTTTTTGCAGCTGCTGCTGGAGTTGTTGAAATCGCGTTTGAACACGTTCTTCCTGCCTCTCAAGACTCTTTAAACGTACATCGTTCGTCTCTTTTTTTTCTGTTAGCTCAGCCTTCACCTCGTCTTTGTTCGAGCGTACGAGGATCGTTCCTACGGTCTTGAAGATAACAGCTTTTTCGTCTAGCTTGTCGAGCTCAACGAGGGTTTGATTAGCTTCGTTCAAGGCTAGTTCGAGTTGACTTCGCTGAACAGCAAGCGCTTGTGCCTGCTGTTGAAGTTGTTGTAGTTGCGCAACTTGATTTTGAATTTGGGGTGGTAGTTCGGTACTCATTCAAGATTCTCCTTGAGGGGTGTTTTCCAAGCGGTAACAGTTTCGCTCAATTCTTTAAAATATCTGCGACAAGTTCGTCCACTTCTGTAGCAATCAGCGCCAATCTCAGCCACGAATTTGTCGCCGACCGGCATGAGGCTACGTCTGAAGCTGTGATGTCGATGATTAGCTTCTCTGCCGTCTCTCGTACAATCACAGAAGAGCGTGTCCCGGCGATGGCGATAGTTTCCAATTCAGGAGTGATCGATCGGAACAAATAGTCTACGTTTTGCGTTTCTATGAAGTACATTGAATGGAGCATTTGCGTATTGTGGTCGCTTAGCGTGAGCGGCTTTGCCATTTCTTGCGCAGCAAGAGTAGACTTTGAAGTTGCATTGCTTAAAGGACCTTTACTTTCTTGATGATCGTAGGCCGCTCTTTTATCAATATTCGATGGCCGCAGTAAGGACACCTGATTCCGCCGTACTCGGACTCTACTTCAACCTCGCGCTTGCACCGAATGCATTTATAAACCGTGAAATCACCTCGCAGCTTCAAATCTGCTCTTTTTCCTCATTTGCGCGGCGAATCGAGCGCGCGACGGTTTTGCCGACCGAGGTCTCCGGGAGGTACGCACCTCCTGCAAACGTTGTTTGGCACTTCGCGCACACCCATATCCCTGTGCCCTTTCGAGAGACCGCCTTTCGCCCACACGCGGGACATTTGTGCGCCTGGTGCATCGCCTCTTCGACGTCGGCAATTCTCTTGCGGATCTTGCGGCCGTATCTCGGGCCGAACCGGCCTGCGGAACGGGTCTTTCTTCCCTTCTTGCGCGCGCCTTTCTTAACCATCCGTTGAACCACCAAAAAGATCATCTCTGATCTGCATGGCTTTGCTGCTCGCTAGCTTAACGATACGCGCGATCTCCTCCACAGAGAGCGTTCCAGTTCCGCTTTTCTGCATTCCTGCAAGCGCTCCTTGCAAGCCGGAGATGACCGTTAGTTTGGAAGACGCGATAGTCTCTTCATCTAGCGAGGGGTCCAGCATGATCTCACCGTCGAGGTCAACCGCGGTCACCGCGATTGGAGATTCCTTGATCGGTAGTGGAGCGTCAGGCCCGTAGCCATATCGCTCACAGGGTTTCGTTGCGTGCACGAGCGCAGCGAGCGCCCCCAGAGCGGCTGCGTCCATGAGATTTCCATCGTGGTCTAGGACGTGGACGTCAATGAAAATGATCCACACTTTGCCGTCCGGCAATGTTAGTTCAGATAAGTCAATGGCCCCAGATTCTCGAACGCCGCGATCCACCACGCGTGCGAGCTCAATCGCGTTCTCATCGGGTGGACCCGGTTCAAAGGACGGAGATGCCAGTGGCACTAGCTCCACGTTGGTTATTATCACACCCGTATCGGGCGAATCTGGAAAAGGCTCTCCTGGTTGAACCTTTACACCAACGAGAACCTGTGTGTTGCCTATCTTCACTCTCGCGGAGCCTTCGGCTTTACCTATCAACCCTACTTCGACCTGTATCGGCCGATACTCATCGAGGGCCCGCCCATCTGCCCTTTCGCTTCGCTTGGCAAGCTCGTAAATATAATCTCTTTTTATCTCAGCAATGACGTCATTCATCTTCTTCCCCTCGATACTTCTGAATCAGGGCTTCTCTTTGCATATCTGCAATGCTGGCACAACCGATCTTACCGAGTTCTAGCGCCTGTTCAAACTCGTCCAGCGTCAAATGGCCGTCCATCTGGAGCAGCGTAACTTCTCCAGTCCGCACATCCATGGCGATTGGCATGTCTGCTTGCCCATAGTTGTCTTCCTCTTTCACGAGATCCAAAACCACCGTGTCATCTACCTTGCCGACTGCACACGACGAGATGAGACCGCGCATGGGAACTCCCGCATCGGCCAGTGCAACAGAAGCCGCATTTATCCCTGCCGATCGAGTGCCGGCATCTGCTTGGAGAATCTCTACGAAGATGTCGATTGTCGACCTGGGATAAAACTCTTTGATGATGACGGGATCAATCGCCTCTCTGCTCACCTTTGAGATCTCTATGCTCCTCCGGTCAGGGCCTGGTCGCCGCCGCTCCTCTACCGAAAAAGATGCCATATTGTAGCGGTACCGGATGATCGCACGGTTTGCTTGCTGCAGGTGACGCGGATGTACTGCCCGTGGCCCGTAAACGGCGGCCATGATCTTGTTTCCGCCGTGCTCGACATAACACGAGCCATCGGCCCGCTGAAGTGCGCCAACCTCAAACTTGATTGGACGTAGCTCTTTCGGGAGCCTATCGTCTATTCTCTTACCGTTTTTCATGAACTCCATGCTTTTCTTCCTCTAACAACTTGGTTATCCTATCTGTGAGTCCCGACGTATGCGCTTCTTGCTCAATTCGTTTGATTATTTTGACGGCGAGATCCTCGTCTTCTACTTTCCCGTTGATCCAAATGCGGCCATTTTTCCCGACGAAAATGTTTACGTCGAGTTTACTCTTGAGCAGGCTTATCATCGACCCGGCCCGGCCGATAACCCGCGGGACTTTTGTATACGACACCTCAACGACTCTGCCACTTCGCAGCACACGCAGTTGGCCTTCTCGGGGCGCGAGTTCAATCTTCATGGATGGATCCACGTCTATAACCTTGAATATCGCGAGGTCGCCCACCCCCATAATCTTGGCCATTTCGCTCGATTCGATGCGGCGAGGATATTCTGATATATGCATGAGCGCTTCGTATGGTGAGTTAATGTCGACCTTCCAATTCGAGAAGCTGACGTCTGATACCATTCCGACGACCACATCACCAGTCGCAGGAAGATATTTTCCCGAAAGCGGTATTACCCGTACTTTTTCCCTTTCGTCAGCAAGCCCGTATATGAGTGAGTAGACTTTCCCGTTTTCAACGTAGGTTCCTTCTGCAGCTTTAGCTGCGTCTTCAGATAGTAGATCTCCCGGCACGACGATCGTCTTATCGACTTTTTCTTGGTTCTTCATTTTTGCCCTTCCCGGGTAACGATTCGCGTCTCGGCTTCCCCTCTTGATAGTCGATTTACGAGCTCATAGAAATCATTTTGCAGTCCTGCAGGAAACCGGACCACGCCGATCCAAGAGCCGTCCTTTTGCCACTCATGTCTCACTATCTTGCCAAAGCGCTGAAGAGGGCCCTGCGATTTTGCGGCGTAATTGGCGGGCACCTTAACGGCGATGTTGACCTCCTCAAATCTTATGGGTATTAGCGGCCTGATCGCCTTCAAAGCGACGTTCACCTGCTCGTCGACGCTTTTAAGGGGGTCTATGTTCACCTTTGCCTCTTCAAGTGCTTTTTCTATTCTCTGTGGCGGATGAGGCAGGCCCGTTTGTGGATTTATGGCATTAGTAGCTATGGTTGTGATCACTCGCTTTCGCTTGTCTTCTTGGATCTTGCGCCTTTGCTGAGCGGTAAGATGTAGCTCACCTTCTGTGATGATCCGTTTTGCTATGGCCGCTGGATCGGTGGTACTAAACGTGTGCTTGAGGCTCTCGTCCGACGCTTTTTCCCCTTTGGATGCATCCTTGAATATCTCTTCAATCGCAAGAACACCATCCAGATCAATATCCCCGCCTTCTCGCAATAGTAATGCATTTTCGGGGTCAGCGAGCACTTCAAAGTGTTCCCCCCCTCTCGCAAATCGAGCTACAACTGCGTTATCGAGAGACACCATCTGAACCTACTCTTCCGTGCGCTGTTCGTTTATGGGGGTGCAAAAGGCTGCAAAACCATTACTCTTGAGGCTTCGATTCGAGTACACTTTTCACGTGCGCCTCGAGGTCATCCATGCCTAGCTTCTTAAACCGGTTATCTTCCGCATATATGGCAGCGACTTCGATGGTATCAATTGTAATCTTGCCTTCCGTTGCCTTGTACAGTGCTTCAAGCCCAAGTTTTATCGCGCTGTCAATGTCGGCGTTTTCGTCATACTTCTCTTCGAGAAACTCCATGACGGCATTTCGCCCTGAACCAATCCCTGTAGCCTTTACCATCAAAAGGGCGCCGCTCGGATCCGTTTCAAAAAGCCGGGGCCCCGTGTCATCAATCCCGCCGATGAGAAGTGCTGTTCCGTAAGGCCTCACCCCTCCGTACTGCGTGAACGTCTGCTTATGGTCGGCGATTTTTTTTGCGAGTGTTTCAACAGCAATAGGTTCGTTATACACGACGCGGTTGATTTGGGCTTCGACACGGGCACGATCGACTAATGCCCTAGCGTCAGCTACGAGGCCGGAAGTCACAGCGCCTACGTGATCATCCACTTGGAAGATCTTCTCGGTAGATTGGGGCTCCAGAAGCCGACTTGAGATACGCTTATCGACGAGCAGCGCTACGCCGTCCTTTGCTTTTATGCCGACCGATGTAGTGCCTCGTTTTACAGCTTCGCGCGCGTATTCGACTTGAAAGAGTCTACCGTCTGGTGAAAACACGGTGATAGCTCTGTCGTAACCCATTTGTGGTGCCATCTGCATTATATTAGCCTCTCATTGTCATCGATCGTGATGCCGATGAATTGGACGTCAGCACGATCAACAATTTCCCTATCTTCTGGAATTATATCAATTTCCTTGCCACGCATCCTCACTGCTTTCCCGGATACGGGCACTGTCACATAAGAAGATATAGTGCGTCGTATTCTCTCGTCAATTTGTAAATACTTTTCTATGGCAGCCTTTATTGTTCCGGAAGTGCCTAAGACCGTCGCGCGAACCCGATTGTTCTCGATTTTGCCGATGGTTGCTAATGTCGCTTGTACGTCGGGCACGTGTCGGTAGTGACAACGCACAAGCCCTTTTGTGCCATCAAACATAACGACTTTAGTTCCCGACTTACTCACTCCGACGTCTCCAAACAAGCTTTTCGCAGCCTTGAAGATTTCTGTTTGTAAATCCCGCGTTCTTACGGGTTCTTCAGAGCTGAGCGTGAACGCGACGTACCGAAAGCTGTCTCGCAAAGTAGGTCTGAGTGGTTTCATACGCGCGCCTTTTCTTTTTGGGTACTGCGTTTGATGATATTTTGCGGCGCGCTCGACAAAGCGGCCGTCGCTTCCTTGTCTTCTAGAGGTAAAAGCCGTGCGAGAGCTTTTAATTGGCGAGGAGCCCGCAGGTCGAAATGTGAATAGGCATCGCTCGTAATAACGAGTGGTACTCCAAACTTCTGGCATAATGCGACGTTTTGATGCTGGAGCGCGAGTGCCCGAGATCTTTCAATTTCTCTTGTTTTCCAGAAGTAGCCGAAGCTCAAGCCTAGCGCGACGCCGTTTTTCTCGGCGATTTTAGCTGTCACCTGGTTTAAACCGCCTCGTTTACCTCTGTCCGGGTGCATTAGAAGATCCACGCGGTCGTCGCTGCAAGCAGCCCTGTTGATTTGTTCATCCCCACCGTGCACACTTATGATGGGGGCTGTGTCGCTGAAGAACGCAATTTTCTTACGCAGATCGCGAACGCTATGCGCGACAATTTCTATTCCTGAAATGGCGCTCGAATCGGATAACTGAGACCAATAAGGCGAATGCGCTGTTACCCCAATGGCGGCGAAGCCAAGGCTCCGAGCGACGAGGTTGAGCCTTTTCGGCGTGTCCGCTCCTTCGGGAAACGCGTGAACGCTTATATCCACGTAGTCAGGCGTCATCAAAGAGGTCGCGAGTAATCCGCGTTGCGGTCTCAACACGAGCTGGATATGCCGCTATCTTTGCGCGCAGCACTATTGGGTCTTCTTTCCCTTGTCGGAGGAACCCGCGTGCGGCTGCTTGTTTGTCAAATTTCATAACGAGTGTGACCCGTTGGCTGAGGTGCTGCGGGATCTCTTCTCGCAGTTCCATTAACTCATCTTTTGGGAGCTTCTTCTTGATCGCGCCAATGATGTGGCGAGTCTCGGATGCTTTTTCGGTTCGTGCAGTGAGAATGATCATGGGATTTCCAAAGTGTCCCGCAACCGGTAGGCAATCGACGCTGACGTGTTCGGGTACGATTACGCGCAGCGCTGCGAGAACTTTGCTTTCATTCTCAGTAGCGTGGGCGAAAACACTGACGGAGATGCTGTGAATTGCTTTTTTAGGCTTGCGCGATTTGTCACTGCCATTCACGACAAGAAGCAAATTCAATCCTCAGGAAAGTTCACACCCCCCTTCGATCGTAAGCACCACGCGAGGGCATAGTTTTCTCGGCACCTCGCCCTTTGTTCCTGAAACCGCGACCTTTCTTACCAGCGCTTGTCGTCCCTCGCATGGCACGCCCGCGTGAAGACGCGATCCAGTTGAGATTGCGGTCGCTTAGGATCCTCGGGTGGCTCGGGTCAACGAGTATTATTTCGTACCACTTCGATTTACCGTCCTGTCCTACCCAGTACGAGTTCAACACCTCTAAGTTGGGAAATCTTCGTGCCGCTCGTTCTTCTGCAATGCGCTGTGAACTTTTTCGAGCGGTAATTCTGTCAACTCCGAGGTGTTTCGTCCGACGGCCCCCGCGCGGGCGTTGTTTTCTCCGACCACCGCGCCACGTTCTCACACGAGCTGTGATGATACCTTGTTTGGCCTTATACCCCAAGCTTCTCGCTCTGTCGAGTCGCGTGGGTCTCGCGATGCGAATGACCGCCGGCTCACGCCGCCACGTTTGTAGGCGCTGCCACGTGAGGCTTTTCACGTAGCTGCTTTTGGGGGTTTTCCAGGCATCCCGTATATATCCATACATCGATTTCATTTTAATCTTCTCTCAAGCGGTTCAGCATTCAAGCTACATTCCTTAGGATGCGCAATTAGCGTTCATTGAGCGCTGCTTACAAAAGATAACCATGGAACATATATGTTTCCTACTTCGCGCGCGAACTCGCGACTATTTTGATTATATCCCCGTTTTGAAGTACGTGGTGCTCACCGAGCCGCTTTTTCGTGCGCGCGTCGACAGCGTAGATAAACCCACGTCCGATATCAGAATGAACCTTGAAGGCAAGATCCTTGGCATTTTCACCTTCCTTAATCAAAAAGGCATCGGGCAAGACTCTCCCTTCCTTGTCTGACCATTGGTGCTCGTCTTCTACGGGATATACGACGATGTATCTGAGAACATCGAACACTGCCTTGTTTAGACATGTCTGCACTCCCGTACCATCAGCTTCAATGAACTTTTGCAGTCGTTCAAGAGCGTTCCGCTGCTGCTGATTTGACCGCGCTGCTACGACAAAACGCGTGTTTCCAGGAACATAGTTCACGAGCCCCTTCTGGTGAGCGAGTCGGAGCGCAAGTTCAGCCGCCCCACTCGTGGCCACCACGTCTTGGCAGACATCTTCGATCCGCTCTAAGTTTTGCGGTGAAGCAACGTCTCTTTTGTTTGTCGCTATGATGATCGGCTTCGCTATCCTCCTCAGTTCCTGTGATAAGTTGACTATGTCTTCGCTTTCCCAATTATCCGCCGGTCGCTCGAACAGCTTAAGCTTCAACGCGGCAGTTTTTACTTGGTTCTCGCCTATGTTGAGCCCTGCTAACTGAGTCGCAATGACGTGCGCCACGTTGCGCTCTAGCTGCGCTTTCTTTGCGAGTCTGTGCCAATTCTTTTCAATGATGCCTGCAATCCACAGAGCGATCTCACTTTCAAGTAGGATTACGTCCTCCATCGGGTCGTGCGACGCTGTGCCGAGTACATTGCCCTCTATATCGGTGCCACCAGATGCGTCAATCACGTTTATAATCGCTTCTGACTGCCGTAAATTATCTAAAAAAGCGTTGCCGAGCCCTCGTCCCTTGTGAGCCTCGGGAACCAGGCCTGCTACGTCAACCAGCTCAATAGGGACAAATCGGATTCCATCAACACAATGACCGCACCGGGCGCTGCGCTGAGCGCAAGGGCACGGAACGCGCACATGCGACACCCCGCGGTTAGCGCTGATAGTCGTGAACGGGTAATTTGCAATTTCCACATCCACAAGTGTGGCAGCTTTGAAGAAGGTTGACTTGCCCGTATTAGGCTTGCCGGCGAGAGCGATTGATACGCTCATTTGAAGTTCACTTCCGCCTGTTCGAGTAAGCGCTTGGCCCATTGCAACTTTTGCATCTTTCGCGGCGTAACGCTGATGTCAGAAAAATCAAATCCAATCGCGCTGATCGTGCGGGCGCCGTACTCTTTCGCCAAGAAGACCGCCCGGTCTCCGTCAGTAAACCCACCTACGTTGAGTAAGAGCGGCTCAGGCTGTGTTTGGGCTGTACCAAGCACCGCGCTCAGCAACGGTACGTAAGCTTCGATTGCATTCATGTTGTCACCGTGTGCGTGAACGACCATTATGGCGCACATCGCATTTGCCCGCTTGAGATCACTAATGCTCCCGTCGAGATCAGAAACGACTATGTGGGGGATGACCCCCTGCGACAAGAGCACCGAGGTTGCACCATCGGCGGCAATGATCGTCTCTTGACCCTCAATTTTGCCGCTTTTAATGTCACGAATCAGTATCGGAGCTTTCCCGCAGACGAGGACGTCACATCCTTTGACGAGGTGGCTCAATTTTGCCAGGGTTGAGTTGTAGCCTGTTTTTTTAGCCAATAAGTGTGATAGAAGCTGGGCGGAGCGCTCATCTTGGGCGCGGTCAAATCCGAACTCGCGCACTATTTCCAAGTAGAAAGGCCGCCATTCTTTCAGGTTCATGCGCTATTCCGCTATTGAGATCACTACTCGACGGCCGTCGATCATCCACTCTTTCCGTAGTCTCGCGTTTTTAAGATCTCCTTTTACTACAGATTTCGACAGCGTCTCATCTTTGAGATACGCATTAAACGTTCGAATCGCCTGGGAGACTTCTGCAGGACCTTGGTACCCCACCCTAATTTGTGCGGCATACGGCAGATCCAGTTCCTTTCGCATCACCTGTATCCTCCTGACGACTTCTCGAGCTAGTGATTCTTTCCGCAGTTCGGCTGTTATTTCGGTGTCCAAAAAAACGACTAGGCCGCTGTCTTCGCTTTTAATAAAGCCACCCCTTACTTTTTCTGAAACCGTCAGATCGTCTTTCGATAAGCTAATAGGCGTTTGTCCGATTTCAAATTCGATGCCGTCATTCATTTTCTCGAGCACAGCCTGAGGCGTCAACGTGCTAAGAACTTGTTTTATTTTAGGGGCTAGATCTTTATATTTCGGTCCGACGCTGGCGAATTTTAAGCCAATTTCGTACTCGATAAACTTGTCGTCGCCTTTTTCAAAATCAATTGCCTTCACGTTAAGCTCATTTTTGATGATAGTCTGGAGTTCGGTACTCTCGAGTTCTGGTCCTACGCAAATAATTCTCGTGAGCGGTTGGCGCGTTTTAATGTGTGCTGATGACCGCGCGACTCTTCCCGCTTCAACGATTCGCTTAGCATAATCCATATCGCGTTCAGCCTCGGGAAGTAGACGATCGGGTCGCAGGGCAGGATACGTTTCGAGGTGAACACTCTCTCTTGCCTCTGGAGCATATCGAGCGAGGGTTTTGTGCATGTACTCAGAAATAAATGGCACGAACGGGGCGATCAGTGTACTTAACGTCCATAGAGTCTCAAAAAGAGAGACATAAGCGGATATTTTGTCTAGATCCTTTTCGTTCTTCCAGAAACGTCTCCTAGATGTTCTGACAAACCAGTTGCTTAGCTCGCCGATGAATGAGTCGATCGCTAAGGTCGCTAAATAATAGTCGTAACGGTCCAGGTACTCGACCACGTCCGACACCAAACCATTTAACCGGGAGAGCAACCACCTGTCGATCACGTTTCTGTGCTCGTCCGCAAGCTGCCACGTGACGTCGTACCGGTCTATCTCAGCATACGTCGTGAAAAAGGAGAGTATGTGCCAAAGCGTGGATATCGTCTTACGCTGAGACTCAACGATTGCGTCTTCATAGAACCGTTTAGGGGTTCCCGGATTGCCAGAGCTGAAAAGGTACCATCGGAGGCTATCAGCCCCTTCGTTGTTCAGGATTTGCCAAGGATCAACCGTATTACCCTTGCTTTTTGACATCTTTCTCCCCTGTTCGTCCACGATGTGCCCCAGGCTTATGACGGTGCTATACGCATTCGATCCGAACACGGCGCTCGCTATTGCGTGTAGGCTATAAAACCAGCCGCGCGTCTGATCAACACCTTCGGCTATGAAATCTACCGGCAGCTTGAAGTCGTCACTTCGCTCGAACGGATAGTGCAATGATGCGAATGGGGCGCAGCCCGAATCATACCAGCAGTCAATTACGTCGGGAATGCGGTGCATTATCTCAGCGCATTCGTCGCAAGGAAAAACAATGCGATCGATATACGGCTTATGGATGTCGCTTAGGGTGGCGTCATCACCGATTCGCTGCTTCAGCTCATCGATGCTGCCGATGAACACTACGTGATTGTTGCGGCATTTCCATATAGGCAGTGGAGTACCCCAGTAGCGTTCCCTACTTAGCGCCCAATCCCGTGCATTTTCAATGAAGTTTCCGAAGCGTCCGTGTTTCACCGTTTTCGGATGCCACTGGACCATCTCATTGTTGCGCACGAGTGCCTCGCGCAAAGAGCTCATGCGAATGAACCACGCCCTTCGCGCATAGTACATGAGCGGCGCCTCGCAACGCCAACAGAACGGATAGCTATGTTCGTACATCTCGCGTTTGTGCAGTAAGCCCCGACTTGCAAGGCTCTTCATTATTACAGCATTCGCATCGGTGAAGAACAATCCACCGACTAACGGCAGGTGAGCGTCAAAGCGACCATCGGGTTTGACGAGCTGCACGAGAGGAAGGCCTTCGGCCTTTGCTACGTTAAAATCATCTTCTCCGAACGCTGGAGCGATATGAACAATACCCGTGCCCTCAGCGGTGCTAACAAACTCAGCGAGCACGACGGTTGGCTGCCTGTCGCCAAATAGAGGCACATATCGTGTGCCATTGAGCTCATTTCCTTGAAACTCAGCTACGATGGTGAAATGCAACTCATCGCTTAGCACCGTTTGTAGCAACTCTTTTGCGAAAATGAGAAACTGATTTTTCACCTTCACCTTAACATACAAAATGTTAGGGTTGACAGCAAGCGCGACGTTTGAGAGTAACGTCCACGGCGTTGTTGTCCAAGCTAAAAAATAGGTTTCGCGTTGGTCCGACAAAGGAAACTTCACAAAAGCTGCTTCTTCAGTTATGGTTTCGTATCCTTGGGCCACCTCGTGTGTACTAAGTGCAGTACCACAGCGGGGACAGTAGGGAACGACATAATGTCCTTCATAGATTAGATCTCGCTCCCAAAGCCGCTTAAGCGACCACCATACTGATTCGATGTAGTGGAGGTCCATAGTCGTATACGGCTTGGTAAGATCAATGAAAAAGCCTACTCGCTTGGTCACTTCTGCCCACTCATCGATGTGACTAAATACTGAACTTCGACAGATGTTGTTGAATCGTTCAATTCCGTACTTTTCGATGCCCGCTTTATCCTCAAATTGAAGTTCTTTTTCCACAGAAATCTCGACTGGGAGTCCGTGACAATCCCATCCGCTCACTCGGGGGACGTAGTAGCCTTTCATGCTCTTGTAGCGGAGAAACAGATCTTTAATAACACGCGCGTAGACATGGTGAATCCCGGGTGAACCGTTTGCGGTCGGCGGCCCTTCGATAAATCGGAACAGCTCCGCTCCTTTGTTTGCGTTTATGCTTTTGCTGATGATGTCGCCGTCATCCCATTCTTTAAGAATGGTTTTCTCCATCGCAACAAAGTTGAAATCGAGTTGCGAATTTGCCCTTGACGCTTGCCCTTCATTTTCGTTCACGAATGGTCTTACCTCTGAGTTGGGTGTTCTGAGTGTTTCTTTTTCACGCTAGGAGACGAACATTGCTAAGATAATGTTCTATCCCGCGCTCGGTAATAAAGATTGTCGAGTCGCTTTCATTTGCTCTTGCGACCCTAAAGACTGGGCCCTACCGTCGGTTTTTGGCATGTCAGCCGCTCGCGGCCAATGCAGCTCTAAAAAAATATAAATTCCTCGGTGATCAGTTACTTATCTATACCAAAGATTTGAACATCTCCATAGTGAAACGGAGTTTTTAAGTTGAGCACCACGTCCAATCCGATGCAAGGTACAGAGTTAATGCAAGCGCGAAAGACTATCATGCACATCATCAATTCATTGAGCCCGTCAAGCAGGCTGAAAGGTGTCCATATAGATGATATCGTAAGCTACAGCGAATCTCTTGGAATCTATCCTGAAAGCGTTATCGGGGTGATTCAGCAATTAGCAAAAGAAGGTCTTGTCGTCGAACCGTCAAAAAACCGTTTTTTGAACCGATTTCCTCCCATCACCGTCCCCAAAAGCAACCTACAAGAGGGCCCGCCTAGATCAATAGAGCCAGCAACCGATTCTCGGCGCGACACTCATGATGACCTTGAAAAGAAAGCCTTGCTTCTTGAGAAGAGTCATATTCTATTGACTCCAAAGCAACTGCTTCAAATTGAACGGGAGTATAAAGATATAATGGCATCGGGCGACCTCGATTTTTTTTACGAGGGTTATCCAAGCGACGCTGAAATTGGAAAACGTGTTGGAATAGACAAGAGAAAGATTCAAGGAGCACGCGTCTTGCTGGGCATTTTGACCGAGCGTGACGTGAAAATCGCCTTCGATCGCGACAAGTTTTTGCAGTGGCTTTCGGCGCCCAAGTCTGCGAGAAAGAGTTCAAAGGATCTTGCCGACGAGCTTGGCGTAAGCTATTCAACCTTCAAGCGAAAAAGAGCTCTGTGGGTGGCTTATCTATCCAAAAACTCCGTCAGCGATACGTCATTCAAGTAGTGACGTGGAGGCACATGAAGTTCTTAGCTGATCGAATGCTAGGGCGCCTCTCTTCTTGGCTCAGAATTCTGGGTTACGACACTTTAAGCGCGAATTCCTTCGATGGCTTGTCAAATGCCGAGGAGGACACTTTGATGCTCGAGCTTTCAGGATCCGAGAAGCGGGCGTTGCTTACCAGGGATACACAGCTTCATACCCGCGCAAGGCAAAAGTGTGGCATCCCGTCACTTCTCGTTCAAGATGGAGACGTGCTTCGCCAATTGAACCAAGTACGAAACCATTATGGCTTGGTCTTCCCCGAAGAACCCGAAACTGTTCGATGCAGCGTTTGTAACGGCATGCTTGAACTGGCGTCAAGCGAGGAAATTTCGCATTCTCATGAGATCAATAAGCTGCGCGCGAAGAGCGTCGATATTGAGAAATTCGTTCAGAGGTACGCTCGCTTTTATAAATGTAGCCAATGCAGCAAGATATTCTGGAAGGGGCAACATTGGCGAAACATGGCCTATAAAACACGCCTCCTTAGTGGGCAGCACTAAGTGCATTTTTTAGAAGTTCTTGGCAGCAAAATGCATATGTGCCACTTTTATCCCCAGGGCCGTCGTTCGGTGCTCAAGGTATCTTGAGCCAGAAAGTCACGACTTGCCTTTATAGCTATGTAGTTGTTAACTTCAATTATCGCTTTGTGTATCCCTTTTAACTGAGTCCAGTCGATGGTTCCTTCACCGATTGGAAGATGCAGATCACGTTCGCCGTCGTTATCACTCACGTGATAGTAAGCCACGGGAAAACCCGCCTGTAGAAAGTCTGCTACAGCGTTGTTCGTGTGTGCGTGTCCGACGTCGATTGTTGCAGACGTGCCGCACGTTTCGATAAAAAGCTTGTGTTGCATAACCTCGGTGCAGAAGTATTTCGCGTTACGGGGCATATTCTCAATGGCAGGCACTATTCCAACGTCGGCGGCGTAGTTTGCCCACTTTTCAAGGCTATGCAGAGCTAAATCGAGCGATCGCCTCGTCAGTCTGTCATTTATTCTCTTTACGTAACCTGGGTGGGTCGTGATCGTCGAAACGTTTATAGCTGCAGCAAGATCCACCGTCTCGGTGAGTTGTTTCGTAGTCTCCTCACGTATTCCGACGTTGACACTGGCGGGATTGAGATCCACAGTAGGCGAATGAATTGTTAGTTCAATATCGTACTGCGACGCAATTTCAAATTGAGAGACATTTCTTAAGGCGTGTCGCGGCAGGTAGGGCCCCTCGCACAGCACCTCGATCACATCGAACCTGTCTTCAAAGGCTCTTTGCATGATCCTGTCAAAAGGCACGTCAAATAGAGCAAGCGCCGTGAATCCCACTTTCATAAAAAAATGTGTCGACTACCGAATATAAACGTGTTAGCTACGGGTAGCACGGAGTGCTGGACTCTTATTCCCTGTAGTTCCTGGAAATCCAGAAAGCCTCGAGCAAACAAAGATGCAAGCTGTTAACTTAGCATTAGTGAAAAGTGACGGCACGTTAATTAGCGGGCAGGATAGTAATCTTCCACTCGCACGATATCGTCGCCAAATGGTGTTGAGACACTGTGCATAAGAGAGTTTTCTGTGGCCACGATCTTGTGCAAAGCCCCCCGCGGAATATCCATTGTATCGTTTCTTCCGAAGAACTCCTTTTTGTGCTCAAACTGAACGTAGCAAGAGCCTTCGAGCATGTAGATTGACTCCTCTTTTTCTTTGTGATAATGATACGAGGTCGTATAGCCTTCTTTTATGTATATCTCTTTTGTGAGGTAATTCTCGGTGCTGATGAGAACCTTTTCATAACCCCACGGTTTGTCACTTCTGTTTGCGTACTCCTTTTTTATTTCTTCGAGATCCTTGGTCGTATCTATCGACATCCAAAACGTGTTTTCCTTGTAATATCCAAGTTGATTAGTGTCTGCGAGGACAGGAAAAACAGTCTTTTCTATTTCGCCCTTTTCAAAATTGCTAAATGGAATCTCAGAGTCGAGGAGATATATCCCTCCATTTATGTAATACTCGAGGAGTGGCTTCTCCTTAAAAGAGCGGATGTGGTCCTCTCCCAGTTCAACAATGCCATAAGGGCTGCGCATTTTCGTGACAAACATCATGGCTTTGAAATTGCTGGCGCTGTACTTTTTCATCATCTTCTTCAGATTGATGTCAGAAACTACGTCGCCGTTTCGGATCAACACTGTTTCTTTATCTTTCAGCAGCTCAATTCCAAGTTTGATTGCATTGAGGGTGCCTAACGGTTTTTCTTCAACGGAATACTGAATTTCCATGCCACGATAGCTATTCCCATATCTCTGTTCTATCAGCTCACTCAAGTACCCCGTTAGCAGTATCACGCTCTCAATATCGCTATTGGCCATATCGTAGAGCTGTCGGTCGAGAATTGTGTAGTCGTCCGTGATGTCTATGAGTGGCTTGGGTATGTCCTCAGTATACGGTTTGAGTCGCTTGCCATACCCCCCGCAGAGGATCATGCCTATCATATAGATTTGCATTAGTCCTGCTGTGACTTTACTTTTTCTGTAGCAAAAACTGAGCTATCGCTCTTGCTGAAGTCTATGGACCTCGGAAAAAACGAGGGGAGGGGATCAACCGGCCGCTTGCAACGGGCTTCTAAATCAAAAAAAAATTCTGGAGGCTCAATTAATTAGCCGCACCCTCCACCGCACGACCCGCATCCGGTGAGGCTCGGGTGCTTGATAGTAAATCCTTTCCCGAACATTGGGTCATCGACAAAATCAATCTCCGCACCATCGAGTGCCGTCTCTACGTTCTTTTCCAAGAACACTTTGACGCCGTTTGATTCTTGCACATCTTCCCCTTTGGTGGGGTTTTCGTCAAGGGACATCGTATACTGCGGGCCGCCGCAGCCCATGCCGCCGTATGATATCCTCAAACCATATTCGGACTTGCCTTCTTTTACGAGAAGGTCTTTCAACTCTCTTGCTGCTGTTTCAGTAACTTGAATCATTTCGAACTCCTATATATTTCTCTCTCGTCGCACCTATTTAAAGCTACGCAACACGCTCAGCGCAGTCAAAATCCGGCCGCGTACAAAAAAAGGGACGGATGGCCACCTCACATTGGCGGCATGCCACCCATGCCACCCATGCNNCACCCATGCCACCCATGCCACCCTCAGGCATCGGCGGAGCTGAAAGCTTACTGGCCGCTATGACATCATCAATTCTGAGAATCATTATCGCAGATTCTGACGCAGAGCCGATTGCTTGAGTTTTTGTCCTAAGTGGTTCCACAACGCCTGCTTCGACCATATCGATTGCATCACCCGTAAAGACATTTAGTCCTGCAGTCGTCATTCCTTGTTCGTGTTTTGACCTTAGTTCAACAAGCGTGTCGATGGTATCAAGACCAGCATTTTCCGCTAGGGTCTTTGGAATGACTTCCAAAGCGTCAGCGAATGCATTGATGGCGAGTTGCTCCCGGCCGCCTACCGTAGAGGCGTAGTCTCTGAGCTTTAGTGCCAGTTCGACTTCAGTTGCGCCGCCTCCGGCGACCAGTTTCTCATCTTCTATCGCGACGCCGACTACTCGTAGCGCGTCGTTTACTGCTCTCTCTATGTCGTCCACGACGTGCTCGGTCCCTCCGTGAAGCATGATGGACACTGCTTTCGGGTTCTCGCACTTTTCTACAAAGATCATCTCGTCGCCGCCAACTTTCCGCTCTTCAACAAGCCCTGCATTGCCGAGGTCGCCTTTTTCCAGTTCGTCGACGCTCGAGGCAATCTTTGCGTTGGTAGCTCTCGCGAGTTTTTCCATGTCGCTCTTTTTAACACGCCGTGCCGCGAGAATCCCGGCTTTCGACAGGTAGTGTTGAGCGAGGTCATCAATCCCCTTCTGACAGAATACTACGGTAGCACCTTTACTCTTGATCTTGTCAACCATGCCCTTGATCATTTCCTCTTCTTGACCGAGAAACGCCTGGAGCTGATCTGGCGACGTGATCGAGATTTCGGCGTCAACCTCTGTATCCTTAAGCTCGATTGCGCCGTTTATCAAAGCAATCTTTGCTTTTTCGACGCTTTTTGGCATACCAGTCGAGACACGCTCTTTATCTATGATCATGCCATCGACGAGTTCGGATGAGTCGATGCTTCCCCCAACCTTTTTCTCAATCTTGATGTTGTCGATGTCGAAGGTGTTCTTCCCGTTTTCAGTTTCAACTACAGCTTTTACCGCTTTAACAGACATGGCAGCGAGTTTCTCTTTTGACGCTTCTGCGCCTTTGCCAGTCATCGCCGTAATCGCCACTTTTTTCAGAAGTTCGACATCATCAGGTGATACCGGGATCGCCACTGTGTCTAGCGTTTCTCGCGCTTTTACTGCAGCTAGCCTGAATCCCGATGCTATGATGGTGGGGTGCACGTCTTGTTCGAGAAGGTTCTCTGCTTTTCTGAGCAGTTCGCCAGTAATAATGACTGCTGTGGTCGTTCCGTCTCCGACTTCGTCGTCTTGGGTCCGGGCGACTTCAACGATCATTTTCGCTGCGGGGTGCTCAATATCCATCTCCTTCAGGATCGTAACCCCATCGTTTGTAATGACGACATCACCCAGCGTGTCCACGAGCATCTTATCCATGCCTTTAGGACCTAGCGTCGTCCTCACAGCCGCAGCAACCGCCTTCGCGGCGGTTATGTTCATGCCTTGGGCCTCTTTGCCTCGAGTCCTCTGGCTGCCTTCTTTAAGAATCAATATGGGCTGTCCACCCAGTTGTCCGACTTGTCCACCAAGTTGTCCTGCCATGTTTTCTCTCCGTGTAGCGTGATCAATCCTAATGCGTGTAGGTTTTCGGCCTTAACTATGCAGAAAGTTCTATAAAAGCATTTTGCCCGAAACAANNAAGTCTTCGAGCTCTTGTAGGCGCACGATAACCGTGTGCAAGATCCTGAAACACTTAGGCTCATCGTCAGTGATGTACAGCGAGTGCGCGGATACGACTCGCGCTATGCTACTCATCAGTTCAGCCCTTTTTGCCATCAAGCTCGCGTTCTTGCTGATTCCGGTGAGTAAGGTCTCTTCCTTGGTCTGCGACAGCATGTCAAACGGTGCTTGAAACATCGGGAGCACCGTGAATCCTAAGTCAACGAGCAACGATATTGCCTGTCTCTCCATGGGCGGAAGTGAATCAGCTTTCGCTGTTTCCTTGTGAAAACTGTGTCGCGCAAGCAGGCTTATTGGCACAGCAAGCGGTGCGTCTAGAATCGCCTCTAGCCTGACAGCTATTTCGACTTTGGCATCCATTCCTTCTTCGTATTTGCGAATACTTCTTCGTGAAACGCCTAGCTGCGATGCTATTGCACCTAGAGATAGGTTCCTGCTAGTGCGAGCTGCATAGAGTGCATCCTCATCCAATTTCACGTATAGTCCGCCGGGAGCGGCGTAAATGAGCGGTGGAAGTTCATCTATGAAGAAATCTGAAAGCGTGTCAACGTTAACAGCGGGGACCCCATAACGCACATACACCGCACCCTCCTGGAGTTCATGATTTCGAGCTTTTTCGCCGACAAGCAAAGGTGATGCATAGAAGCACTCCGCTAGCTTCTTCAGTTCAAAGGCCGTTTCTTCACTTAGGCCGTCGATATTTGACAGCATCTTCAAGAAAAGCAGAATTGAGCCCCGCCTAGCAGTGATGTCGAAGCATCGAGAGCGAACGTCACATCTCTTCGACGTTACGAAGCCTGCCGTGTGCAGCACATTGGCAGCTTGATCCGCTAACATATCCTGGCGCATTATCAGGGTTCTCCTAGGTGATTACAAGCCGCTAGAGCTTGCAGATCTAGCCTACCTCAGATAATATGTTCAAAAAGATACTTATATACTTCTATCGATAAAAAAATGAGGCGCTTGCTACCATGCTTATCGGAATCGACGATACTGATTCAAAGCGGGGGATGTGCACCACTTACTTGGGCACTTTGTTAAAGAAAGAGCTGGAGCAAGAGCTTAACGAGATCATTCAGCTTCGTTTAGTGCGGCTCAATCCAACAATACGATTTAAGACCAGAGGAAACGCCTCAATTTGTATCTCGATCAAGCATTCGTATGACGTTCAAGATATCGTGCGAAAGCACATCGAACGAATGGCGCACCTTGATGATGACAATACACATCCTGGGGCTGTTTTTTTTGATGGAGACGCAATTCCAGCAGATATCCAGCGCTTCGCGCGCGACGCTGTGCACGCCGAGCTCTGCTTGGAAGAGGCAACTGGACTGATCGAAAGGCACAGGCTGGATTTTTTATCATTTAAGAGCGGTCGAGGCTTAATAGGGGCGCTTGCTGCAATAGGCACGACTGTTGAAAGCTGCTCTTCGTACGAACTTGTTGCGTATCGTTTTGAGCAGAATTTTGCAAAAAAACGTTATATAAATGTGCAATCAGTTTGGCATGCCGACGCTTCTACTTACCCCTACACGTGGGACACGCTCGATCGAAACGATGAAACGGTTATCTGTGCCCCGCACTCTGCAGATCCTATACTTTATGGAATCAGGGGAGATGACCCCTACCAAATACTCGTAGCGCACAGTAAGATTATCTCAGAGCCATTTGAGTATCTAACGCTTTACAGGACCAATCAGGGGACAGATGCACACGTACGACCCGCTCAAATTCGAGAGTTGGAAGAAGGGCGCTCCTACAAGGTGACTGCAGCGGTGACCAGCGCACCGTGGACAATCACGGGGGGGCATACTTTTGTCGTAGTTGGAGACAACGGTGGCAAGCTGCTGTGCGTCGCATTCGAACCCACTAAGCAATTCCGAACCACGGTCCGCGATTTGCGTGTCGGCGACAAGGTGGTGGTCCAAGGCAGCTACGTCAACAACTGCCTGCACTTAGAGAAATTGCGAGTTGTGGAGCTCTGCGACCAATTTAAAATCGGGAACCCTCGCTGCTGCGACAAAAGCATGAAGTCGCTCGGGCGCGCTAAGGGATACAAGTGCTCAAAGTGTAAGGCGGTCTCGCATGTTCGACTTAGAGACCAAATATCGATAGCGAGAGAAGTTGGGCCTGGCGCTTATGAGGTCCCCCCGTCTGCGAGACGCCATCTCGCAGAACCACTCGTCAGGAGGCACAATCTTGGTTACGCAGTATTCCCAAGCAGGTAAAGCAAAGCAAGCCGTCAGGTTCGTCGCCCAGTGTGTAGGGGGTCCCTAGCTTTCGTAAACAGCGCGGAGTCCTAGATTCATGTGCGCAAGAGTTAACAAACAGGTTCTTGGAGGCCTGAGCCAATTTGACGGGAACATAGTTCACTTGACGCACACTGATCTAGACGCGGTGTGCTGTGACGCACTTTTTAAGCGAAAATATGGAAATGTGTTTACGATCTTTTCGTCAGTACAAGATTACAGCACCTACTTGGAGCTTCTCGCCCAGGCCGAAAAAACGGCGAACCTGACGTTATGCCTTTCTGATCTTGGGGGGAGAACAAGCGCTCTTGAAGTTGTTGCACGGTTGGAAAAAAAAGGATGGCGCATTGAGTGGCGCGACCATCACGTATGGGATGAGCATTTTTTCGAAGACATCAAGAGCGTTGTCGACTACTTACGCGTCGATCGTGAACTATGTGCGTGCGAAATCGTATATACGGACCTACTAGATGGCGATTTGATCGCCAAGGAAATCGCAGCGATAGGGAGAGACAGAGATTTCTGGATCAACAACGACCCACGTTCTGAAGTGCTCTCTACTGCGATAAGTGATGACGAGTCCCGAGAAGAGATAGCACTAAAACTATCGCGCGGAGCTTTTGCCGACGCCGAGATCGAAGCAATGTATACGCTTCAAATCGGTCGGAAGAGCGAAGCCATCAGCAAAGCGATCCAAAAGTCGGTTCTGCTCGGTAGTACAGCTGTCACGACCAGCAGCGGTTACACAAGTGATGTGGCTGCGAGGCTTAGGGACAGATATCACTCAACTACGGAGATCATTTTGCGAGAGAATGGTGTATTCTCAATCAGAACGGTCGCTCCGGTGAGTAATCAAATCGCAATGCTTTTTAACGGAGGTGGGCATCCACACGCTGCTGGCGGCAACCTCTCTTTCACGAGACGAGACCAGATAGGATTTAGGTTGTTCGGGTATCGACTTGCGAAGGTGCGCAAGCTTATCGAAGCGGCATCGAGGTTCTATCATTCTTGACCGACCAGGTGCCTCCACGCAACTCAGCGATTAGAGCAGCCACCTCTTCTGGATCATAGATCTCCTTAAACACCATAATATGACCGCTAGCAGTCTTAATAATAAGATTTCCCGTCCTCAGTAGCCTTTCTAAGAAGCTCTGTTGCTTTGCGTGCTTCGCAACCTGATTGATTGGGATAACTGCTGTCTTCTTCAAAAAAAATCCCTTTTCGATGGATATATCACGCGAAGTGATCCCATATCTTTCCGAATAAACGGTAAGGGCGGTTCGAGCGGCGACGAAGAGAAAAAGCAGCACTGCGGCCCCCCTAAGGGTGGTTGCGATCAAGCTGACGTTTATGAGGCTCTGCACAAAAAAAGACCCGAAAAGGAGGACCACTAGTAACAGCACAAGTCCTTTATGTTTCAGCGTGCAACCCAAAATACTGGGACGGGCTAAATACAAGAGCTCTTTATCATCTATGTCCAATCCGCCTTTAAAGACCGGATAGGCGGGGCGGGGGGCGCTAGTCCGCTCGGTGTCATAGCGGGCGTCATAAGAGGGGCGGTCGCGAGTAGCTTGCGTTGAATATGATGCAGCCCCGGTGCGGTCGTTGACATAAGTCGCGATATAATCACGCATCTCTTCTGACACTGTCAAGGCAATTCGTGCGATTTCGGGGGTGATCTTAATCTTCTGAAAAGTGATGATGCCCGATTCCCACCAGTAATCTAGCGAGTCCGAGTTTTTCTCTATCTGAGTTCGCAAGGCTGGGTTGAAACCAAAGCGTCCTCGACTCCTATATTCATCTTGGAGGCAGAGCTGGTACAATTCTTTAATCCTGTGAGCGTTTAGAATGACTTCTTCGTAATCGCCCGATTGATAGAAACGTCGCGCTTTTTCTATTAATCGATCTACTGCCAGAGCAGCCGCCGCAAATTCAGTTGTTGAGGTGATGCTGTAGCTATCCCTATCTTCTGCACGTGGATATTCCCAGTGGTCCGCCAGCATGCGCTTCACGGCAGCCCCAGTAGTTTGTGCACTTGCGGTATGGTCCTTACCTGACTTAAATGCCTAGCAGCGACATCCATCAGCCGAAAGAGCTGCCTTCCATCCGGCGGAACAACGCTAAGCGTATGTGCAACTGGCTGCAGCACCAGCAGTAGATCGGTGCTGATACCCGCGAGGCGCTGCGCAACGAAGTCAATCATCTCGCTCGAAGTTTGCTTAAGCACAACGACTTTGACAAAAACGTCAGTTTGCGAAAGGTAGAACGCTTCTATAGTGCGTAGCTCTTCCCGAAGCAGTAGATGATAGGTGGGGCTAGCACCGTGTTCGGGCAGTTTTACATCGCATGCGGCAACATCCACCACGTGTTTAAGGCGCATCGCACCGCGAGAATCCATTCCGTTCGTCTCAAGATAAAGAGGTTTGGACAGCTGTTGCGCGAGCTCTAAGATGAAATTGGTATATAACAAGGGTTCGCCGCCAGTCAAGCTGAGATGCGTTGTCGCTGGGGTCCACAAGCTTTCAACAATTTTGCCGAGATTGTTCGCTGAAATCGGATTCTGAAGTTGATCAGCGGTGCTGCACCTCACTCGACTTTCGCTCTCGACAGGTCTCGCAGATGTTGAATCACAATAAACGCACGTAAGCGGACAGCCTTGGAATCTGACGAAAACTTGGCGCGTTCCGATATAAGGTCCCTCTCCTTGCATCGAATTGAATACTTCAAAAACGTTCGCTGTCACTACCATTTTTGCGAGCACGAANNGGAACGTCTTCGGCGGCGTAGCAGGACCATGACCATTCGAGAGGCGCTCCGATGCGCAAGCCGAGTGCCGCGATCTCTGTTTTGTTGTATTCTATAAGCGGAGCAACAACCTCTACTTGATTTAGAGCGGCATATTGCAACACACGGTTGAAAGAAGTTACAAAATCGGCCGAGTTATCTGAGAACGTTTCAGCCTCCTCTCTGTTAAATCCGACGACAACGGTTTCATAACGATAATTTTCGCAAAATGCGGTTGCAATTGAAAGAAAAACCGCATTTCGCGCAGGCACCCAGACGGCTTTTGCAGTTTCACACACTGCCGAATAGTCTTCGAGTGTCTCTTTGGTGAGCTGTGGCAGTTCGTTGTTATCGGTGAGTGCTCCCTCAAAACTCGCATACCATGGCAATTCAATGATGTGATGGCTCACGCGGTATGTCGCGCATATTTTGGAAGCAAATTCGATTTCTTTGCTGCGCGCCTTCTGGCCGTAATCGAACGTGAGACACTTAATACTGTCATAGGAATCACACGCGAGTTTGAAGGACACTACCGAGTCCAAGCCTGCTGATAGCAAAACAATAGCTCGTGACATTTTGACGCCTCGCACTCACACCTATAAGGCAAAGCATTAATTAAAATTGCCTATTCATTTATTCACATGCACAAAACTGTGGAGATCCTTGTGTCTGGCTATGTACAAGCGGTTGGCTACCGCTTCTATACTAAGAGATATGCTGATCAATTAGGCCTCACTGGTTCTGTACAAAACTTATCTGACGGAAATGTGAGGGTGGTAGCATCAGGCGCTGAACAGGATCTCGAACGTTTTATTGCGGGGTTGCGAGAGGGCCCACGAGCTGCAATAGTTAAAGACGTGAAAGTGACGTGGCACAATGGAGAAAAGAAATTCGGGAAATTCGTCATGATGTGAGCGGCGCTGGGCTACTCGCATCGGCTGCTGTGGCTTGGACTATATTCGGTGGCCCCCCCATCTCTAGTTTCGCTGTTTCACGCTGGGGTCTTCATTGTATGCAGTTACAGTCTCGTTCGTTGGCTGTTAAAGCTAGGCGAATACAAATTTCGAAACTCCTGCCATGCTTTGAGGGCCACCATCATTCAGATGAGGTTTATCTCGCTATCGTCCTCGCCGTGTTTTGGGCACGTCAGCACGCTGGTCGGGCAAGCGCCCTAAGAAGAGACGAATACAAGCCCCAATTCTTAACCGCTTTTCTAGGGCAGCAGTGGTGTGTAACACCCCACGTGATTACACCCATCGTCGCCGGGGATCAGTCATAATGTCGACAAGCGTCGCTTTTTTCGCAGTAAGGGCATTTTTCAATGCCTCCCTTAGATCTCGAGGATCGTCGACGGTGAATCCTTCCCCTCCGCAGGAATCTGCATAGCGCGCAAAATCGATCCTGTGCAAATCAGTAGCAAAATGCGGGACGCCGGCTTCATCTTGCTCGTGTTCAATCATGGCGAGCTTGGCGTTGTCGAGCAATACAACGGTTAGCGGCAGCTCGTTAACGACAGCAGTAGCGAAATCGCCCATTACCATCGTGAAGCCCCCGTCGCCGGTCGTACAGACCACTTGGCGGTCAGGGCACGCGAGTTGTGCAGCCAGCGCTGCGGGCAGGCCAAACCCCATAGAGGCGACATATCCGGATATCAAGATTTCTTGATCTGTTGCCACGAAGTTTCGCGCAAACCACAGTGTATTATCTCCGACATCGTTTGCAATGATTGCATCGCGATCGACAACCTCTTGTAGCGCGTCCATTATTTGTGGCCCTCGCACAGGGGATGCGTCTGAAGCGATTTCTTGCTGCTTTTTTTGCTCCCAGCGTTTCTTGACGCGGGCTACCTGATCTAAGTAGCCACCCGCCTGTTTATCAGTCACTTTCTCGTGCAATGCAGGCAGTACCATCGCCGCATCTCCGACGAGTCCAACGCTCACCGGGAACTTTCGCCCAATCATGATTGGCTCGAGATCAATTTGAACTTGCGGTATATACGACGGCACGGCGGTGTTATCTGAATAGGAGCATCCAACAGTGATCAGCAAATCCGCGCCAAACACAACCCTCTTCGCGGGATCGGTCCCGATGTCCCCCATTACGCCTAGGGCGAGAACATGATCCTCTGGAATGATGCCTTTGGCCTTGTAAGTCGTGGCAACTGGAGCACCGATCTTTTCCGCTAGCCGTAAGACGGGATCTCTTTGTCCGCGAGCGCCGTATCCTACGATCAGAACCGGCCGTTCCGCCGCATCAATCGCTTTCACTGCGGCAGCAATCAGCTGAGGATGAGGCAGTAGTCGCAAATCCGGCAATCGCCCACTTTTCGGCTTAGTTTTCATGTTGGGAAGCACGGGGAGCGTCTGCACGTTCGTTGGTATGCCCAAATGAGAGACGCCGTGCCCAACAATCGCTTGCTTCATGGCTACGGTAAGAAGCTCGGTTACTTGCTCTGGTGCGTCAATAACCTCATTAAAATCAGCGACTGCCTCAAAGAGGGCATGCTGATCGATCTCTTGGAACGACCCCAAGCCCAAGAACTGCAGCCCAACTTGTCCGGTGAGGGCGAGCACCGAAGCGCGGTCCATTTTTGCATCGTAAAGCCCTGTGACCAGGTTAGTCGCTCCGGGTCCGGCTATTGAAAGACATACTCCCAAGTCACCGGTGAGCTTAGCATAAGCAGACGCCATAAAGGCAGCGACTTCCTCGTGCCGCACGAGCACAAAGCGTATCTGGTCGCTTCTCCTTCTGATAGCATCAACGATTTGAAGCGATGTCTCGCCAGGAATTCCGTAAACCTGTTTTACACCCCATTCAACAAGCTGCTCAACGATTGCGTCGGCAACCAGCCGCTGGGGCTCGCCTTCTGCAGTCTCACCACTCACCTCTGCTACGCCTCCTTTCGGGTCGGCCAACCGCCAATCGCTCGCTTTCTCTGTGCTCAACAGCTACAAACTGATCGTGCGAAAGCCGATGTCCATTTTCTCCAAGCAGCTGTGACTATTTAAACATTACACGCAGAAGAAGCTCGATACCCAGCTTTAGCGGATAGACAACAATTGAGGCACTAAGGGGTTCCTAAATTCTGTCTCCGATGCTACAGCCGCAGCCCACTCTGAATTGCACGCCTGCGCGTGACGCGATTTCAGCATCGTAGCGACGGCTTTGAGGCCTGAGCAGAATCACGTCATTGCTGGGTAAGTCACGCCTGACAGTTCGCTCGTGTCACGCGTTAGGGCAACCAAATCGTGCACGTCCAGCCTGTGCACGTCATCCTTACCTACCGCCCTCGAAATATCGGCAAGCTCCGACGTCGAAACGCGAATGAAATTTGCAAGCTTCCGGGCGCCGCGATCAATGTTGAATCGCTTGACGAGGTCGGGGTCCTGCGTCGTTGTGCCGGTGGGGCATTGGTTGGTTTCACATATGCGGTAGTATTCGCAGGACATTGCCCAGAGCGCAGCTGTTGCGATGTAGACCGCGTCGGCCCCCAAAGCTAGGCACTTTGCGAAATCACCGGACGTGCGCAATCCTCCTGCTGCAATGAGCTCTGAGTGTTGCCGGTAGCCAACCTCCTCGAGATACTGATGAGCCCGAGGCAAGAAGTTGATGAGGGGGAGCCCGAAGTTGTCTCGGATATGGCCAGGGGGGGCGCCGCTGCCCCCTCCAAACCCGTCAACGACGATGTAGTCAGGCTCAGCATAAACGATTGCGTCGAGGTCTTTCTGGACGTGTCCGCCCGCAAACTTGATCCCCACTGGCTTGCCCTCTGCCGTGTCTCGGAGCGTGTCTATCTTCTGCTTAAGATCTTCGGCGCTATTTACGTCTAGATGTCGCGCGGGGCTTCGCGCGTCGGAGCCGACAGAAATGCCGCGTGCCTTTGCGATGAGCTCGGTAACTTTACTCGCCGGAACAAGGCTCCCGGTGGCAGGGTACGCCGACTGACTGATCCGAAACTCGATCATGTCGGCTTGTTTGAGCCGTTCATCCCAGACGCCAAAATGGCCGGTCGAGTATTGCAGCGTGAGGTACTTAGCGGATTCTCGCTCTTCGTCGAGCATACCGCCTTCGCCGGTATTTGTCGCCGTACCTGCGAGCGTCGACGCTTTCGCAAGAGCGATCTTCTGTTCTATATTTAGGGCGCCAAAGCTCATTCCGGAGATCATTATTGGCGTTTCGAGCAGAATTGGCTTCTTTGAGCGTTTTCCTATCGTGGTGCTTGTGTTAACTGGCTCTTCTGAGTCTAAGGGGAAGAGATACAGTTGAGCCGGGAGGAAGTTGAGCATGTCGAGGCTTGCCCGGATCTGCTTCATCGACCCCATACCCTCACGAAGTGATTTGTTGAGTGTTGCCGTTTTCTTAACGTCAAGAATCTTTTTGTACTCCAAAGGATGCTCGTAATACGACATTTCTCGCATGATTACCCCTCGACTTCTGCGCCGCTTATCAAAGTGGCCGAGTAATATTTATTGGTTTCTAAACTCTATAATGGAACGGAATACCCAGGAAGCACGGCAGGAGCTTCACGATTCGTGAGGATTTTGCACGTTGTTGACCGACCAAGCGGAGGACTCGCATGGCAGGCAGTACCAGACGAAACAGATTAGCTGAGAGTAGGCGTCGATTGACGAAGCTGCTTATCATCGCGGCTTTGATTGAGTATGGACTTCAGATAGGCGACATTGACGTTGGGAAAGTCGTCCAAGACGACATCGACGAAGCAGCAGATCTTGCCAAACACGGTTCAGTCCACGTGCCAACAGTCGTAATTAACGTCAAGCAACTCGACGGTTTCGAGAGGTACGTTCTGGCTTGGTCGAATTTGTCGATCGAAACAGGCGTATTGGACGTTCTCGCCACGCTCGATAGTGGAGAGATACTCATCGGTCTACCGCATGACACGGAAAAACGATGTATCATGATCCCAAGCAGGATAGCGAAAGAATTTGAGGGGCTGAACGCGCTAACCGCGTAAGCTGACATGAATGAAGCGCAAATTGCAAGCCGGCTGAGGCTTTAGCGCGCCTGTTTGTGGACGCTCGAAAGGTGAACCGGCACAACGGCGACGGTCGTTACAGGAAGCTTTATGTCTTCCGCGCTCTTCGTAGCAAGCGTGCGGAAGGCTGTCCTGCTAACGCTGTGCATCTTAACGTGCTGCTGCCTCGTCAGCGGTTGCACGGGCAGTGCGCCGAATCAAACTGCAAGTAGCCAGGGATCAAACCGTCTCCAAACATCGCAAATCTCCGTGAGTTCGGCTCTGACAGCGCTCGACGAGCCGGTGTCGATTCAAGCGACCTTGAAGGATGGGAATGGGCGGGCCTTGGATGGTAAGACAGTCGAATGGTTCATTGATGGTGCGTCAGTCGGAAAAAGTCAAGTGAAGAGCGGCGTCACGATGATGAACCTAACGAGCGAGTACATCGACAACTTAGGTATCCAAGCACATCAGGTGCGGGTGACTTTCTACGGAGACCAAAGTTACGAGAGCAGCACGGCCTCTTCGTTTTTGCAGGTTACCGCGACCGGTGTGCCAGCAGGAACAGCTTCGACCAATTCCACCGCGAGTGCCGTTTGAAGGTTCTTGCCAAGCCTCGAGTGCCCTTTAGCTCTGATTTGCGCGTCGGTGCTACAGCTTCGTTTCTAGTGCACCAAAATTAAGGCGCCGACCACGTACGCAAGCTCGACGTACTACGACGGGAATAGCTCCGCGCGTCGTTAACCGTCAGTCGATCTTCGTTTCGTTTACGTATCGAGAAAAGTTCGGGTTTTTGAGGTCAATGAGATCCAGAAAAGTCTCAAAATCTTCCTCAAATTCTAGCCCAAAAAGCTCAGTCTCAATGGTCGATGCTTGACAATTCATTTCTCGTAATAGGATTCTAGCTCCTACTTAAACCTTTTCTTTTGCTTAGAATGCAAAAAAACGGCGCTATAGTCCCCATAGCGGCAGACCGCGCGCACAGAACACCCAAGCGCCAACGCCGCACTCCAATGGAAACGTTGCTATGCGCGGATTGGCTAAACGCGTTGCTGTAGCGGTTCATAGTGCTTCCCAGGCAGTTCGACGACGGCGAAGGTTATATACAAAGTACACAGGTTCATGAGTGATGAACCCGGAAATAGACCTTAATCAGCTCGTCGACGAGTTTTTGCGATTTGAAAAGTACGTGGAAGAGTCCAAACTCTACGAACGCGTGGTCGCCGCACCATCGTTATCAGATGACCAGTTGTTTCTCGAGCGAGACTGGCAACGGTTCGTGGCGTACAAGTACAATCAAGTAGGCATGCGTGATGGTCTCCAAGACGCGATGCGAGACGGCTACGTTTTGCTGCTCCAGAAGCTCACCGAGCTGGCCCAGCAGGCCGGTGCAGAGCATAGCGGGCTCGACAACGAGTAGCGAAGACGGGTAAGCTCGGCGCCTCGCGTCTAGTGGCGAGGGCAACGTCCCCTTTTTCGAGTGCGAAAGCTTCGTAGCTCGCGCTATCATTGGTTTTGTCTCGGTTGTTTACGCTCAAATTGGCTCAAGCCTAAATACGTGGCGGTGCTAGATTGCGAACAACTTACCACCGAGGCAACCAGAATGAAGGTAGAGAAACTTAGGCAACTCTTTAAAGCTGTCCTTTCTGAAATGGAGAAGGAGCTGAAGAGTTACGCGTGGCTTTTTTGCGCTGAACACGGCTTTTGCATCGACGATTCACGCCTGTTCGTGGACGACGCAGGACTTTTGCCGGCAATTCGCGTCGCGTTAACCCCAGCGTTACGGTACGAACTGCCGCAGCTTGCGCACCTTGTCGGTGTACTCGAGAATGACCTCACCAACATCGTCTTCGACTACGCCTATAATACGAGGCACAAGATAGGCGCAGAAGATCTGAAGACGATCGAACACATTCCGTATGTCAGTGAGCACGTCTGGGAACTGATGACTGCACCACAAAACTAGTCTGGCTGGCATTCGACGCGCCTGTCTGGCTCGCCTAGTCCGTTCTTAACGATTTTTTTAGCGCTCACGTCCTCCGGCCTAATAGAAATCCTTTTATACAGTTTAATATCATTGCGTGACGGAAGTAGGTTTCCTACTTCTTACTTTCCGCACAGGTAAGATTCGTTTATTCGAACACGGAGGAACACATGGTTATTGCCGTTCTCAGTTCGGGAGATACCGCGTGGATGCTGATGTCTACGGCTCTCGTAATGTTGATGACGATTCCTGGATTGGCCTTGTTCTATGGCGGGCTCGTAAAGAAAGAGACCGTCTTAAATACCCTCTTCCTGTCTTTTTCTGCGTACGCGGTGGTGAGCATCATCTGGTTCGTTTATGGATACCCCCTGGTGTTTGGCCCTGACGTNNGTTGGGTCGATACCAACAAGCGTTTACGCGGCTTACGAAATGACGTTCGCGGCGATTACTGTAGCACTTATTTCGGGCGCCATCATCGGACGGATGAAGTTTAGCGCGTGGATGCTGTTTATTCCGCTGTGGGCGACCTTTGTCTACCTTCCTGTCGCTCACTGGGTGTGGGGCGGTGGTTGGCTCGCACAACTCGGCGCCCTTGATTTCGCTGGTGGCACCGTCGTTCACATCAACAGCGGCGTTGCGGCGTTAGCCCTCTGTTTAGTGCTCAGAGGCCGAAAAGAACGAAGTATGCTGCCACACCAGCTCGGATATGCCATCATAGGTGCCGGTCTGCTCTGGTTTGGGTGGTTCGGTTTCAATGCTGGATCCGCGCTCTCTGCCGGGTCGCTCGCCGGCTCAGCGTTCATCGTTACGAACACCGCCGCGGCTGCGGGCATGCTCTCGTGGATGCTGATCGAATACATTCGATTCGGCAAAGCGACCATGTTAGGCGCGGCCTCAGGCATTGTCGCGGGCTTGGTAGCGATCACTCCGGCGGCGGGATTCGTCAACATCCCCGCTGCTATGGTGATCGGTTTCGTCACCTCCATTGTGTCATACACAGCGATTTCCTACCTCAAGCCGCGGCTCGGCTACGACGATGCGCTCGATGTGTTTGGCGTGCACGGGTTCTCAGGCATTTGGGGTGCACTGGCCGTCGGGATCTTCGCGAGTCCGCTTATTAACGCGGCGGGAACCGGCCTTGCGTACGGCAATCCCGGACAGCTGGAGATACAGGCCATAGCGGTGGCCGCAACGTTTGCGTACTCCTTCGTGGTCACGTTGATCATCGCTAAAGCACTCGACCTTACCATCGGGCTGCGCGTGAGCGAGGAGCAAGAGGCCCAAGGCTTAGACCAGGCACTGCACGACGAGGCTGCGTATCACATATAGCCTTCGGGCGCGTATGTGTTGGCAAGGATTTGACAGAGGTGAAAAATGAAGAAGATCATGGCTATAGTCAGACCAAATAAGCTCGAGGTCATCAAAGAGGCGCTTGACGATATCGGCTGTCCCAGCTTGACCGTCACGGAAGTGAAAGGCCGCGGCC
This sequence comes from Candidatus Methanoflorens crillii, assembly GCA_003162175.1. Taxonomy (GTDB): domain Archaea; phylum Halobacteriota; class Bog-38; order Methanoflorentales; family Methanoflorentaceae; genus Methanoflorens; species Methanoflorens crillii. The sequence goes on from PMMR01000055.1 coordinate 57,490, forward strand.
GGCAAAAGGGGATTACCGAAATCTATCGCGGACGCGAATACGCGATCGACCTGCTGCCGAAGCTGGAAATCAACATCGTAATCCCCGACGGTGCTGCCAGCAAGGTGGTCGATACAATAGCGAAAGCGGCACGCACGGGCGAAATAGGCGACGGAAAGATATTCATAATGGATGTCGAACAGGTCGTGCGGATTCGGACGGGCGAGCGAGACCACGACGCGATTTAGGCGGCACAGCTGGTGATGGGATGGCCATCACCTCTCTTTTTTTTAATCGGGTGCGTTGTCTCCGTTCCAACGACGCGCTGCGCCACGCTGCTTGTTACATCGCTTGAGTTTCGGTGCCTAAGCTGAAAGAGCGATCAAGGACGTCAGCTGGTTCGAGGACCCAAACTCCCTTAAGGTCCACGGTACGTACCCGTAATTCATCGAGGAACTTCTCATACAGTGGACCGGCAGTTTGGAACTCTATAACGGAGCAGATGACTTGATAAGCGATTTCACGCTCTCCGCTTGTTGAGACGCACAAGATAGATACCAAGCTGCTGNNCAATGATGTTTGCCTCAGGCGCCTTCACTCCTCGAATACTTACGAGGCTGATCGTGCCGTCGAGGGCAGTCGTTGCGAGCGTCGTCGTCGCAGTACGATCGTTGAGCAACCGCATTGCTTCATCGGGAAGATCCATGTCCAAAACGCCTTACATATAACCGAGCGCGGTGCGCTAGTCTTTGTCCAGTTCAGAGACATATAACACATTGTTGCCGCGCAGAATGAGCTTACCGAACGCCACGCGTCGGTGATTTCTGCACTGCTCAGCTCCATCGAGAGAAATGTTCCAGTGCGGGTCGTACCCCAGAAACGTTCCTGTGAAAACCTGCGCGCCCTTCAACCGCACCTTGACATTCTTGCCGATGTTGCGCGACAACACCTCAAAAGGCCTTTTGGTCTGCATCATACTCTGTCAGCACTGCTCAGTAGCCCACGGATTGCGCCTCTCACTCACGTCAAGACTCTCCCTCCACCTACATAAAGCATGTTGCTTGCCAAGGCCTTCATAATCTTTATCTCCTAAAATGGGAGAATGATAGATGATGCTGAAGCCTTTTGTCGTCTTAGCTTCGATTTTGCTTATCGCGGTCTCCGTGGGCTGTCTNNAACCAGAGCGAGTATGCGACGTTTACGTGTCAGCTCAACGTGACGCACGGCCAAGGCTTGGACAACAAGGCAATCCGCTGGTCTATCGACAACGTGGACAAAAAGACGACAAGTACTATATGGGGGTACGCGGCGTTGAACTTGACCATACCTGAGACTCAGCGCTTATCGATCGGCAAGCATGTTCTCACGGCTTCTTTTGACGGGGATCCCGACTACACCGCGTCGCACGCGACGACGACCTTCCAAGCGCAAAGGGCTCCGACCCCCACCCCGACTGCGTCCCCTAAACCGGAGACGCAAAATGCTTCAGTAACGTTGAGCGTGCCTGCCACGGTGCAGCGCGGCTATGCCGACCTGACCGGCACGTTCTCAGGAATGGAGAGGAATGCGCACCTCTACGTGCTGGTGAGGCCTACCGGGAACAGCACGTGGATTGTGCAAGACGTCCCGCTTATTTACGTCAACGGCACGTACGCCGACCACGTGTATTTTGATACGCACGGGAACAATAATCGTCAGCAGTTTGACCTGCTGGCCGTCCTCACCTCAAACACCCTTAACGCAGGGGATAGCATCAAGAATCTGCCAAAAACACTCGCGCAAAACCAGGTGACGACCACGGCGCAGTAAGGCCCCACCTGTCCGACGTATTTTTCCGCAGATACCGTGGATTCAATTTTATTACGCGCCCATTGCGGCCCCCGCGCGTGCCGACGGGCTGCTAACGCGTTCGTTACAAACATCACAAATTATAAATAAAAACAGCGCGAGCATAAGCCATCATTAATAATGACATTTGTACGATTTAGCCTTTGAAGCTGAACGAAAGTGGTCTTCAAAAAGGGGTGCAGGACATTGGCAAACCGAGCGGATTACGAATGGACTATCAAGACCGTGAATGATCGAGAGATCATCGAAAAGCAGTGGCCAGGCAACATGCCGAGCTATGAGCAAGCCTGTGCCGAATTTCGCTTCGAAGATGTCGAAAAAGAGTTTACGTGGTACGAGACAGGCCGCGTGAACCTCGCGCACGAAGCGATTGACCGGCACGCCGAAGGGTGGAGGAAGAACAAAGTAGCTCTCTACTCTGATGGTCCTGACGGCGCACGCAAGTACACATTTCTCGAGTTAAAACTGTTGTCGAACCAATTCGCCAATGTGTTGAAGAGTCTCGGCATAGCCCGGGGTGACCGTGTCTTCACATACATGGGGCGTTACCCTGAGCTCTACATAGCGGCCATTGGCACGGTCAAGAACGGTTCCGTTTGGGGGCCACTGTTTGGGGGGTTCAGGGCAGAAGCCGTCATGGACCGGCTGGAAGACAGCGGCGCTAAGGCCTTGGTTACCACCCCTGATCTCAAAGCGTCGAGCGTTGACGAGATCGTGGATAGCCTTCCTGAGCTCGAGTACGTGATCGTTGCAAAATCAGACGGTGTCGAACTCTCCGGCGACCGCACCATCAGCTTCGAGAAGGAGATGAAGAGAGCCTCATCAACGCATAAAACGGAATGGATGGACCGGGAAGACCCTGTGATGATGCACTACACCTCAGGAACGACCGGCAAAGCCAAAGGGGTTATACACGCCCAGAATGCGATGATCGGCCACTACATCACAACGCGTTTCGTGCAAGACGTCACCGAGTCTGACATCTACTGGTGCACGGCAGATCCGGGATGGGTCACGGGCACGTCGTACGCGTGTTGGGGTCCGTGGCTGAACGGCACGTCGCAGATCTCATACAGCGGCCGATTTGACTCCGCTACGTGGTATGGCATCATCGACAACTATCAGGTTACTATCTGGTACACCGCACCAACGGCGCTCAGGCTCCTCATGAGAGATGGGCTTGACGTCGCAAACAAGTTCGATTTCGGCAGCTTGCGCTACATCACGAGCGTCGGTGAGCCGCTCAATCCGGAAGTGATACGCTGGGGACTTAAAGCGTTCGGGCTACCCATCCACGACACGTGGTGGATGACTGAAACCGGTCAGATTCTCATCGCGAACTATCCGTGCATGCCTATTCGGGAGGGGTCGATGGGACGCCCGTTTCCGAGCATCACGGCGTCGATCGTCAATGACGCAGGCAATGAGCTCCCCCCGAACATGCCAGGGAATCTCGTCATCAAGCCGCCGTGGCCCGCGCTTTTGCGCGGCATCTGGAGAAATGAGGAGAAGTACAAGAGCTACTTTGAGATTCCGGGATGGTTTAAGACGGGCGACAGCGCGTTTCGCGACGAGGACGGCTACTTCTGGTTCATGGGGCGTGTCGACGACGTCATAAAGACCTCAGGAGAACGCGTTGGCCCGTTCGAGGTGGAAAGCGCCCTCGTCGAACACCCGGCTGTCGCCGAAGCGGGCGTTATCGGAAAGCCCGATGCGCTGCGGGGGGAGATTATCAAGGCGTTCGTGAGCCTCCGGGTGGGACAGAAGCCGTCTGAAGATCTGAAGCAAGACATCTCGCAGTTTGTCAAAAAGCACTTGGCAGCGCACGCGTTTCCGCGCGAGATTGAGTTTATGGAAAACCTCCCAAAGACACGGAGCGGCAAGATCATGCGCCGGGTGCTGAAGGCGCAAGAGCTCGGACTGCCCATGGGAGACCTCGCCTCACTCGATGAGGACTGAGCGTCTCCTCCTCCTTTTTTCTCACATCCTTAAGTATGAGCCGGGCATTTTGCCGTACAGGGTATGGCGGAGACCGAAGCTGGCATAACTGAGTTTCGCATTACGTTGGGCGATCACGAGCGCCGTCAGTCTCAGCTGTCTGGAATCCAGCAGCTGACTAAGGATAGCATCCACCAGTCGGCGGATTTAAGCGACGTCTACTACGCTCCGTCGGCCGCCTATGCCGAGCTGGAAGCGTCGTGGTCGGCCGCACAAGGAACGCTCAGCGTGGTGAAAACGATCCCTGCGGACGAGGTTGCGGTGCTTCACTGCAGCACGTACGTGAAGCGCTTTGACCACGCGAGAGAAGAGCTCAACATCAAGTCGATCATACTGAGTAAGGGGTTCGACATCGGCGTTTGTACAGGGCGAAGCTTTGTCAAATACTACTGCAGTGATATCATCTACATGGACCGCTTTTTTAGCTACCGCTTTGGAGACCGGAAGTACTGGTTTATCTGCTATTTGAGCTCTCTCGACGATGCGGAACTGATCAGCGATAAGTTCTCTGAGCTTTTTGGCCCACGTCGCGGGCCTGAGGTCTTTGCGTGGCTCGAAGCAACGCTCAGCTTGGAAATGGCTCGCAGATATAACGCGTGACCCGAAGGCGTGTGTTGCAGCGCATCGCGGTAGCCGTTGATATTACCTCATTATCCGAACGCTGTTAGCACACTGATCGCCGAGCTAGAGGCAAAATAGCGCGGTTGTTGATTTGGGCATGTCTCCACCATGTCGATGGCACGGCATTTGTTATCCTAACGCAACGCAGCGGAGGGCGTTGAAAGCAGGTGCGCTTTAAATAGACGGCTCGCCACATTTCTATGGACGAACTTGGTTGGTGATAGTTATGGACGACTGGAAAAAAAGACTCGAAGACCTCTTTCAAAAGAAGGCGGCCTACGAACAAAAACTGGTCGAAGAGAGACAGAAAGCTGCTAGCGCACATGCCCAACAATTGTCGCTCGTTGCGGCTCTCTTCGATTCGACGATCAATCCGGCATTTGAAGAGGTACGGTCGGAACTGCTGAAACACGGATCTGAACCAAACATCGTTCTCGCGCATCCGTCAGCCACAGCCGGTTCCCGATTGGCCAGTGCAATTGAGATCGACGGGGGGCTGACCCGGTTCGGTTATGAGATTTATGCCATGATCTCTCCGACGGGGTACAGCTTGAATACGCGCGTGCAGCTCGACAACTACGAAACCGCCCGGCACGACCTTACGCAAAGCCTCCTGCCTAACACAATCTCAAAAGATGACATTATCAATGACGTCGTCGATCGGTACGTGAAGGCTATAATACCACACGTATAGCGGTGCACACCCGACACGCAGCCGTGTCAACAGACGAATCCGTGCCGTTGCTGCTGAGAGGCTGCGGATGAGTAGTGAATCGTTGGACTGCATAAGCAGAAGGCCAAAACACTCGGTGAAACGCGCACACAACACCCCATGACCGATGCGACAAGAAATGATGGGAATTCAGAGTCCGGCCCTGTAACGGTCGTGATCAGGCGCAGAATTAAATCGGGATTTGCTCAGGCATATGAGGCGCTAGAAAAAGAGATCTCAACCGATGCTGCTGCACAACCAGGGTATCTTGGTTCAACTTTTTTGCGTCCGGAAGGCGGCACTGACCGAGACTTTGTGACAATCGTTCGGTTCGACAGCTACGAGAGCATGATACAATGGGAGCACTCCGCAGCCGGCAAGGCCTTGATCGACCGTGCTGATGCGATGAGTGAGACTCCGGCCAACATCCGCAGATCCGCAGGATTGTCGCTGTGGTTTACTCCCCGGCATCCCACATCTCCTTCACGCTGGAAGATGGTGCTAGTGCTCACCGTGAGTATCTTCATATTGGCTGAGATTATAACGCCTCTCCTTAATCCTGGTCTTGGTCTCTTGCCACAACCTCTTGCGTTGTTAATCTCTTTGGGAATACAGGTTGCTCTGCTTACATATTTCGTGTTACCGTGGCTCACTACATTACTCGCGAAATGGCTTTACAATGTACCGGAATCTAAGGAATAATTGCCGCGGGAATGTGCGGCGGTCCCGATGTTTGAGTGAGAAATTCAGTCGTTGAAAAGCATGACCAACTCTTTTGTAGTGTGATGAGGCCAAATACACAACTGAACTAGCAGGGCATGTCTGCGAGATAGCAAGTTGAACTCTGTTTGGCTCGAATAACATCCATTTTCTTTTAGAATGAGAACTGTTTTATATCGGAGATACATTACTGTTTAGTATGAGAAATGCAAGTCTGCGCCTCGGAGGCAAGCGACGTGCGCATTGATGAAGTAGAAAAAAGGCTGCGGTCTCTTGGCATTACAGAAGCTAAGCTTCCCATAAACACGGTGCGCCGGTGGTCCGCCGCGAAACTGCTGCCAAAGCCAGAAAGCATCTATCACGCTCCCAAAGGGGGTCCAGGACGCTACGGAGAATGGCCGCCCGAAACTGTGGAACAGGCTGCTGCCATTCACATGGCTCGAAACAGTCTTGAGACTGCCACGATAAAGCGAGTGAAGCTCACGATGCTTAAGGAAGCCAAGCGCCTCGTTGACGCGTTTTACGCCTTTGTCGATGAGTTTAATCGAACGGGCGACCCTCAAGTGCTGCTCAAGTTCGACACGCTGCAAAAAGAGGTCGAGTTGCCTGACGGAAAGCGCGGTGTTGTTTTCGGTGGATGGGACCTTAACACGCTAGTCGTTACATGGATCGCTACGCTGGAAAAAGTTCGGCACAACCAACCCCTTTTCGAACCTAAGACCGTGCGGTTCAGCTGGAACTGGCATGTGGTGCGTGAATTTGGACGGGAAGATCTGAAAATCATGTACGATAGAGTAACCTTTGAATCATCAGACGAAGACGCGATCGGGCGTCACGTCGGACATACTCGTGAGGCTCTCGCCACGCTGCGTGCCACGTGGCCTGCAAACCATATGGGCCTTCACAGAGGAGAGATCATTGACAAGGATACTGACTGGAATCGCATTCAGATCGATCTGGACAAACAATTGGTCGTCATTGAGCGTCCGGGGACGGAAGATATCCTTATCGTTGATCTGACAGGCAGTGGGTTCAAAATCTGCACCAATGATATGATCCCATGGCGGCGATCGAAGTGAATGACAATCTAGCGTCAGGTTATCTTTCAACTGCTATCGGGGGAGACAATATAGCTGGCCGATTAAACAGCGTAGACTACTGTTTACTGAGTTCAACGCTCAGAAGGCACCAAACTGTAAAGATGCCAACCTGGTTCTTGCGGCCTAACAAATTGCGTGACGCTAAGCTGGCCTGCGAGTGGGCCCAGAGCACGGCCAAGCTTTTCGCATCAACGAGTCCATATTACTATGCCCTGCAAAGTCTGTAAGCACCCAAAAAGATCCGAAATCGAGCAGCAAATAGCAGCTCGCTCGTTGACAACTGTCGAAGCTGGCAAAATCGTTGGATGTCATAACAGCACGATTTCACCTCACATGCATAGTTGTGTGGCGCCTAACGTACTCGAGCGGGTACAGGCAGAGGCAAAGGAACGCCAGAGCTTGAACGTTCTTGATCAGCTGAGACAGTCGCGTCAAGTGACGTTGCAGATCTTAGACCGGGCGCTCAGCAAAGGAGATTACCGATTGGCGCTCAAGACGCTCGTAGTTGAGCTAAAGCAACTCATGTTCGAGGCCAAGTTAACGGGCGAGCTGAACGAAGCACCACAAGTAAACTTAGTCCTGTCGCCGGAATACGTGCGGTTCAGACAGGAGATGATGCGGATGCTCGGGCCTTATCCTGAATTACGAGAGGAGGTGGCTCAAACACTGCTTGAGGCGGACGCGGCCAATGATGAGGTAGGCAATAACGGCAATGGCAAGAAGCAATAGTATTAATCACGACCTCGCTGTCGCCCTAAGTCCCGTTGTGTTTGCGCGGTCGCTCGGCATAGAGCCAGACTCCTGGCAGTCGGAAGTCTTACGTACAGATTCTAAGCGAATAATTCTGAACTGCGCGAGACAAACCGGGAAAAGTTCAATCGTTGCAATTCTGGCCCTTCACCATGCGTTATGCCAGGATAAATCCATGGTCTTAATTATCTCACACACACTCCAGCAAGCGGCCGAGACGTTCCGCAAATGCCGTGACTATTATCGACAGATTGCCCAGCCGGTTCTTTCAATCACAGAGTCAGTACATAGGCTGGAACTGCAAAACGGCTCTCGGATTGTCACGTTGACAGGACAGCGCCCCGAAAGTATTCGAGGCTTTTCCAACGTTTCTCTACTAATTATTGACGAAGCGGCGCGGGTTCCGGACGAATCATATCACGCAGCTAGACCCATGGTCGCGGTTAGTGACGGGAGAGTCATCCTTCTCTCGACCCCGCTTGGCCGCCGAGGTTTTTTTTGGGACACTTGGGCGAATACGGCAGATTGGCTTAAGATCGAAATTAACGCCGACCAATGTCCGCGTTTTACCCAGGCTTTTCTTAGGGAGGAGAAGCAAACGCTCCCGGATTGGTTCTTTCGGCAGGAATATTTCAATTTCTTCGCGGAAGTCGTTTCGTCGGTCTTTAGACTTGAAGACATCGAGGCGGCATTTAATCATCCGGAGCTCCCCGTACTGGATATTGACTTAAGTCTTGACTGATGTAGGGGGTAAATTTACTATCTACAGCACGACTGTCGGAAATTCCCTATCTTCAGGAGTTCCCTACGTGCAATGAAATTCACCAATCTATAAAGACCACCAACGTCCGTGGTACGCGGTGAAGCTTTTCCAGCGTGCCTGTATGGCCATTTTCATGACAACACCTTCAAGGCCGTCTTTACGGAGGAGGTCATCCACAATTTCATTTAGATAATTCTCTTCGTCTTCAGTCAACTCTGTCACCTGCTTGACTTGCTTTTTCTTATGATCTGTTTGCACTGCTATATGTCGGCTCTTGCCGCGGCCAAACTCGATGCGCATAATCCTTTTCATATTGATAATGAGGTGCGTTGCAACTGAAACGACAGACTTAAGCTCCATCAACAAAAGTCACGTTTTTAGTCTATTTTTTCCATAACTTACGAGGGTCAAATGTCTCAAAATGTAGACAGGACGAAGCTGATAACGGCAAAGGTCGTTGATTTCTTAAACGTTGTATGAGCTTCGGAATGCACCAAAGATTTTGAATACGTTTTAAAAACCGACAAGATTTGGTTTGGAACTGAAGACGGAACTTTTTTCGGACTGACCGAAGAAGCAGTCAAACAACACAAAGAGCTGACCGGTGCTGCGCTGCGAATGAAGCCATGGAACCGTCTTTCGCAAAAATACGTTCAGAATCAGATGAATGATCTATATAGGAAATCACTTTCGGATATCGTAAAAGGGGCCGGTTCATCCAATTTGCCGCTATCGGTCAGCCCAGCTGATGTCAATGATACTAGAGAGCAAGTAAATACCTTAGTTGCTGATTTCGATCGTGAAGCGTCGGAAGTGTGGACAGTATATCTCCCCCTTACCGGAATCACGCGAATAAGCGGAAACTCGCTAAAAATCGGGCATGCTTGCTTACGATACATGACCAGTGCTGACACAGATGCCCTAAGCGATGAAGTCGAAGCGATCTTTTTGGCAAAATATGGGCCGGGAGCCAAAATCAACGGCTAACTCGAGGTATGGCGCGCTGGTATCGGGAGGCTCAAAGATACTATTTGCGCTATATATCAGATCGCTGGGGAAGTAGACAAAGCTTTAGAAAGCGCTGAAGAACAGATAAAAGACGTTCTTGATTTGCTTACATTCTTCTTATCTTTTAAACATTTGAGAGACTACCAAGGAGCCGTGCGACTACAAGGAGAGATGGCCGCAAGTCGCCGCACGACATTTCTTCTTTCTTCAACCAAAACTTGTCACTTAGGTACTGAGCTTACGGGAGCCTACATGCCCGTTGAGTTTACCAGAGAAGATATCATAGCTATGAAGAGGCTTGGCATTTTCGATTTATCTGCAATAATAGAAAAGGCCTACCCAACCCCGTTTCAAAAAACAGTTCTTTCTGGCATTCGCTGGTTTGCTGAATCCCAGAGATAAGATACACCCGAGATTGAATTTGTCAACTTGGTCACGTGCTTGGAAAATTGCTTAACGCCGGGCGACAGCCCGATCAAAGCTTCGATCGCTGAAGGTTGTGCAATTCTTCTCAAAAAAGAGTTAGAGGACCGACTTAAACTGAGAGAGATAATCTCGGACATCTATGAAACGAGAAGTAAGATTGTTCACCGGGGGGGAAGTATCGCAATCGAGTCTGAAAAGTCACAGCTTGCTGATCTTCGCTTAATCGCTCAAGATCTCTTGGCTATCCTGATTAGCCGCATTGACGAATTTGGGAATAAAAAAGACTTGTTGAACTGGATTCTAAGCCAAAAACTAACGTCATCATAAGTCGCTAAGGAAAGAACCCGTCGTTGTTTTTTGATAATTCAGGAAGAACTTGCAATGAAGAAAATCTTTACGACGAAAATATCGCTTTAATCTTCTAACCCGACCTACTCTTATCCAATCATTCGCTTGCCACGAACTCCACGACGTCTTGCAGGTGAAACTGTACCCATATATCAGATAGAAAAAGAGGGTCGCTTGCTTTTTTTTGTTGGCCTAAATTAGACAATTTAGCCAAATTTGATAAAGCGACAAGTCCTGAAGATCAAGAGCTACTCGAGACGCCGATCGACCAAAGCGCCCCGAAAATAGGTGGGCTCGGCCGGATTCGAACCGGCGACCTCCGCCATGTCAAGACGCCGATCGAAACTCCTTTTAGCGTTTTTTGCTTTCTCTGCATTCTGCGGTTGCTCTCTCGCACCAGAAGAAACCACGACGAGGAACGCAAGCGCACCATCCTGCACAGTTTGATATATACGCGTTGACAGTCCCGCAAGCGATTCAGCGAGATAATGGGGTAATCTCACCATTGGATAACAATACTCTGAGTTTGCGTGATGGAGAGAGATCTTGCTTCGGTGAATTTCGAGTAGACCCGTTCTGGGCGCAGGCCGCGCACCGTAATCTAGTGGGGGGTAAGACTCGGTAGCTATCATAATGGTGGGGGATCACGCAGAGAGTTTAACCGTTGCGATTCAGTCTGGGCTACTATGCTTGATTTTTTATAGTCTTATTTCATATGAGGAAGGTGACCCCGTATAAGTCGGGATCAAAAACAATGGCAAAACAGGCCGTCCAACGCTTGAGAGACATGAATCAAAAAGTGAGCGGGGAGCTTCAATACATACGACGAGATCGAGGAAATCCCCCCCAGCAGAGTTGAGAAGTCAATATCAAATGAGACGGATGCGAAGCCTCGGCAAAAAAGGTGGCAATGCATCAAGAGAGGATGTCTTAAGAGAAGCTATCACGTCAGTAAGAAAAGAATATCGAGAGTTTCAGCCTCTGTACGCTTCGATATACTTCGCGCTCAAACCTTCAACAACCGATAACTGACTGTGCACCACGCACCATCTTGGCAGATACCCCTGCAACTTACCAAAGTGCAAGAAGAGCTAGATGCACGAAAAGCTGAAAGTTTTCATCAGTTCTGTTATTCGCAAAGACGAACTAGCTGAAGAACGAGCAGTTGTATGTGATGCAGCGGACACGGAATACACAAAGCCCATTTGTTTTGACAAACCGGGGCTCCCTGAGCCAATACCTCCAGACGATTGGAGTTCAAGCAACGTTCGAAAATGTGATATTTTTGTTCAGCTGCTTGATAAGTCGCTAACTACCCCGGTAGCGAACGAATATGAAGCTGCGAAAAACGCAAATAAGCCACGCATAGTGTTTCTGAAACAAGATCGGCAGCGCGATTCTGAACTGCTTGAACATATCGCTCACATTAAAGATGAAGTTACGTGTGGCAAATTCACTAATACTCACGATCTGAGAGATCGATTCCAAATGACCTTAGTTGGCGCTGTGTTAGCTCTTGCGTCAAATCAAGGCAAATCGAGTGAGAACCTAACAGAGTGCTTGAAACGTGGTCACGCCTTAGCGACCAAACCTTATTCTGTCTTAAGTTTTGAACCTTGGACAAGCTTGGACACAACTCAGAATCTGGTTGAAGTGTTTGAAGATGGGATTTTAGAGGCAACAAAGACGATATCAGCCGAAATACGACAAGAGCGGGTACTAGGTGGATATGAACCTGAACTTGTTGCTCAATTGCCTCAGTATGTGTCTCTCCTTGCAGATCGCGGTGTGAAGCCTCCAATATACCTCACACTCTGCTTTCAAAATACCAAAGGTTGCACTATGTGGTTGGACCCGCTAAAGTGGAGCCTCGAGGCTTTTCGTATGAATCGGATTGCTAGCAATGAACTAACACCCAAAGCTAAGATTCTTCGACACTTGAGTGACCTCGGCACGCCTGAACAAGCTGCTCATTTCTTGAAACGCCAGCTCGACGTCGTTTGGCGAGCGGCAGGCAAGCACGGCTCTTTTTACTTTGACGAGAATGGCAACTGGAGAGGAGCGACATAGATCACAGGAAGTCGAAAAATGGCGAGCATTGACTTTGATGCGATAGATGAGAAGCTCTTGCAGTCTTTAGTTGATGAGGGGGTGCTTGAAGATATCAACTTGGAGTACAAACGCGAACTGCCCAGCAAGATCTGCGAGACCCAGCTAAACAAAACTGAAAAAAAGGAGATATTGCAGGATATTTCGGCTTTTGCGAATACAGATGGCGGCCTCTTGATATACGGCATTGAAGACAGAAAGGGAGTACCGAAAGCACTCGTAGGATTGTCATTCAGCAAGGAGCAAAGCACAGCCATTAGAGACAAAATCAGCGATTATGTAAAATACAATTTGGAACCCCCGATTTACTCAATAGACTTTCGTGACATTGATGTCTTGCAATCGAAAGTTGCCTTTGTTTTTAGAATCCGTAAGAGCGTTAACGCGCCTCATCGAATCAAGCTCAAAGACAGCGACGTGTTTTATGGGAGAAGGTCGAACGGTGTGTACCCGATGAATGTCGACGATATGCGCGCAGCATTTACACTGAGCGAAGCTAGAACACAGATGATCAGGAGTTTTAAGAATAGCAGTGTGTCGTATGCTCCTTACGATGCCGATAGTGTCTTGCCCTTTAAAACTGACGCAAAAATATTACTTCACTTAATACCCGCTGATGCGTTCGTTGCTGGCAAGCGGTATGAACTCAACGCTTTATTCAAAGACTCAGAAGCACTAAAGCCGATGTTCCGTCGAGCGGGCGGCTTTAGCAATGTAGGCCCACATTCAAAAATAACTCGTAGATTCAATCTCAATGGAATTCTTAAGTTTTGTTATTATGTTTATAGAACTCCGGACCCAGTAGATAATCGCAACATAGAGACCAAATGGGCTCAATATACCAAAGTTCAGCTGCACACTAACGGCATTATTGAAGCTTCTGAGGGAATGATGTTGAACGAGAACGGCACCAAGCATCTTAATATCGATTTTTTGGAGAGCGGGGTGATTGATTGTGTGAGAGATTACCTAGATTGCCTCCAACACTTAGGCGTGACCCCTCCGATCTTCACGTTTTTGACGCTAACTGGTGTGGAAGGATATGATCTTTCAAAATCATGGACTTGTTACCCAGACGCGTTCGGAGCAACAATAGACACTAATGTTTTAGAAGTCGCTGAAACTCTCATTCCAGAATTCGGTGTGGAGTCTGCGATGGCGATGAAACCGTGTTTTGATTCAATTTGGAATGCTTGTGGCTACCCAAAATCCATGAACTTTGACGAAGAAGGCAAATACAGGCCGCAAGATAGTCAGGCGCACCTCAACGAAGCTGTCCATGAATACTATCCGCCAAAGAGTTAATCTCGAATTGACTTTTGATTGGCTCAAATCCTTCGCGACATACACTTTTTAGGCAAGAGTTGCTGCAACATCTCACATTCTACGTTTCTTGGCTGGGACGCTGTCCGGTCGCATTGAGATCAGAAAAGCAGAAATCTTTTTACTTTAAGCTGCTCGAAGACAGAACTACGTGCGAACGATTGTGGCAAATGTTACCTACAGCTCTCGAAGAAGTAGTTGAGAAGCGCAGACGAGTGCAGAAGACGCAGAGGCAAGACTTACCATGGCAAATCAATCACACGTCCAGCTGCTCCTGCAGGGAGTATCAGTCTGGAACCAATGGAGAGCGGCGCATCCGGAGATACGGCCAGATCTCAGTGGGGCGTACCTTACCGGGGCCGACCTCACCCAGGCGAATCTTATCGAAGCTAACCTTAGAGGGGCTGACCTCACCCAAGCGAGCCTTCACGCAGCTGACCTCACCGAGGCTAACGTCACCGAGGCTGACCTCGAAGAAGCTGACCTTACTCGAGCAACCCTTATCAAGGCGGATCTTACCGGGCTGAATTCAACGAGGCCGACCTTTCTGGCGTGAATCTCACCAAGGCGAACCTCACTAATGCTGTGTTGCGAGGCGCTAAACTTGTCAACGCCGACCTCAGTGAGGCGACCTGTGTCGGCGCCGACCTCACCGGGGCCGACATGACGGGGGCGGACACGACGGGCGCGATCTTCGAGCTTCCTTGATCGGCGAGACGGACGCGGGGAAGCGTTGCGCGAGTCCCTTGAATCAGCAATTATCGATGTCCGCTGCCTAAGCACGTGTATGATGTGTACATGCGATATTGGGCTGACACAATGCTTAGATGACGCTGATTATGGCAGGAAATCCTTGGAAAATTAGCCAGAAAAATTTGAACCCTCCTCGGGAAGACGAAAGTCGTGAGAAGTATATAGTCAAGTAGGCTTGATCGAAAAGAAATTGCTAGCCGCAAATCTTGAGAACAGAGACGGAGTATATTATTTTCAGGTAACGAGTCAAAAAGGCTAGCGAATGCTTGCCGACAAGTTTCAAAGGTCAATAATAAGTATGCAATCAACACGGAGGGACTATCAGGATTATCACAGGCCACTCGCGACCTACTCGGAAGAAGAACGAAACCGCATTTTAGAGAGCAAAGCACAAAGGAGGGCCAGGGCACAGCTACACAAGAAGCTTACGGGTGCGGTTCCTGGCGTTTTTAACGTGATGCAAGAAACCCGCTGTTAAGCTTGCAAAGGGTGCGGACATAGGTAGGATTTTTGAAACACGTAACCAACGGCCTTTGCAGAGATGCTTATTGTGCAACCCCATATTCAATGCATAAAGCGGGTCACTCGCTGTAATCTAGATAAAGATTAGACACCTTAAGCATGACTCGTACTACTACTGAGGACGATGCCGTGCCAGAAGAGGAAATAGATGCGAACCTTGTGCCCCTCGTTAAAGTGCTCAACAGCCTTCCGTGCGTTACCACGGTGTGCTGCTGTGGTGGACATTCCGGCGAACGTGACCTCGGGAAGTGGCCAGAAGGAACATGGTACGTTACGTTAGAGATTGCACAAAAAGAGCAGGGGTGGCGCATGCTCGCGTTTCTTGGATGGGCGATCAACCGCGAGTACCGTAAGGCAGGGCATCACGTCTTCTTTTACCCGGACGCTTTGCCGCCACGCGCTGTCGGCGACGACAACACTCTCGGTTTCCAGCTGGAGGGATACCGATATGAGCGTCCTGAAGAGCTCGCGAGCTGGATAACGAAGATGCGACACAGCGACGACAGCTTCGCACGTGGAGCACCGGGAAAAGCGCCGCGTAACTAGGAATCAAGTGTGTGCTTACGAGGTCTGAACGTCACTATTGGCCCTGCAGCAACCTTTGGAAGGCGCTTCGTTTTTCACGGCTCTTTTTTGACGTCTGACGCATATACAGGCGTCCGGCAGTTCGACGGGCAAATAATGTAATTAGATTCCTACATATGGGCAAGATGGTTCGTTTCGGGGCTTTCCATCGAGCAGCAGGTGTTTCTTTTTGATGATCTACGCTCATATAGCCCCTCTTTTTCAAGATGCCGCAGAATCCGATGATCATTGCATAACAGAACGATACGAAAAAAAAATAAAAGAGCCGTTCACCCACTGCAAAATGAGATTCTCTAGTGTTAGGCCCAGCAAAGCTACTTATTCATTTAGAAAGAATTCTAAGCGGTGATATGATTGGCTGAAAAAGAACGCATCTTTGTCGCACCGAATGCATTTTTGTATCACGACAAGAAAAACTACACAATCGAAGTAGAACTTCCCGGCGCAGATAAGAAGGACATCAAAGTTGAAGCTGGTGAGAACGGGTTTTGTCTCTCGGCGCCTCGAGACGATATCGAGTATGCCGGCTGCTGGCCACTTTCTCACACCGTAAACCCGGCAGGGGCAACGGCCGCGTTCGAAAACGGCCTTCTGAAAGTGACCATACCGCTCGCAGAACGACTTGAGGGCGTCAAGGTACCCATAAAATAGTCCATCGTGTTCATTGGAGCGCGGCTGATTATCGTGCTGCGAGGCTAGTTGTGGCCNNCCAAGCGGTTATGACAGTCGTAACACTCGCCGCGGGCTTAGAGACGCGTACGAGAACGTCATAGAGCGCATAGCGATAAAAAGGGCCGTGGAAAAATGATTCTTCCGAAAGTGATCGTAAATCGCCGCCTGTGGCAACTGATCGTGTCATCGTCCCCTCGCTCCGACCTGTATAAGCGCTGACCTTACCGAGGCCGACATGACGGGGGCGGACACGACAGGCGCGATCTTCGAGCATCCTTGATCGGCGGGGTGGCCCACATTTTTTTTCAAACTAACAGCGGCAAGCCACTCATTTTAGGTGATAAAAGGTATGAAAACATGAAGTCCGAAGATATTAAACGCGAGCGCAGAACGCAATATAATCTTAATCCCTCACCAGGCTATATTGAGGCGGTTCAAACGCTCGAAGAATTAGACGATTTAGAGAATGTATATGCCGAAGTTATGAGCGTAAAACGGAACCCGGGCGGTAAATTCCCGAACGGCGCTCAACTAGGTAAACTACTGCATAAGCGCCGCGTGCGGATACCTGGGCGCGAAGAAGAGGTAGACGCGGACGATGTGGGCAATTTTCTCGGCATATTTGACCACTCGACTACGCATAAGCATCCCGACGGCGAGTATGTGATAACAACGGAACCGTACGGCGCATCGTTCGAGGATTTATGCGAGATTGTTGATTTTTGCCGCTATCATAAATTGCGTGTAGATATAGATGCGGATTCGGCATGGCATCCTGGAGAAACCATACGGGCCACAATTAGGCGTGATGACGCGAAACAACGCTAGACGTGAAAAACGTAGGCGACTGAACGCAAAGATACTAGAGCAATCTAGATTAACCACACAACCACAGGTTTTTTACGCACTGCTGGCCCAGATTAATGTCTCACCCAAGGTGTCACGTACACGTGAAGTAAGGCATAACATTTTTCGGGTTCGTCGCCACTGCTCTTTGCATTCATAAGTTCCTTTTCGTTGACACTGAATATGCGCGTGCTTACTCATCCTGATAATATGTCATTCCTGCTTGTGACCATTATCAAGGGAAAAACTAATTAGTGAGCGTTTTCATTTTGCATTCATGCTTGCCGAAGGGTAGGGGGAAGATTTCATCCAGCATGCGAATTCCCAAGGCATACATTACGTGCCAACGTGCCCAGATGGAGGTGGCCCGTTGAAGAACGAAGAGCCGCGATTCTGCCACAGAACGCCTTCGGGTGGCTGAAAAAAAGACCTCGAAGGAATGGGGCCCATGAAGAACATTATTGAAACGTTCAATCTCACGAAGGTCTACAAGGGTAAGATCCGCGCGGTGGATAACCTCAGCATCGCGATCAAGGAAGGCGAAATATTTGGGCTGCTCGGGCCAAACGGCGCGGGAAAGACCACCACCATCCGCATGCTGGTGACCTTAACGAAGCCCACCTCAGGTCGTGCTGTCATCGATGGGCTGGACTTGGCCAAAGACGCACGTAAGGTGCGCGAGATCATCGGTTACTCTTCCCAAGAAGCAGGGGTCGACGAGAACGCCACGGGCCGCGAGTACCTGGGGCTCTTTGGGAGCTACTATCACCTCGATGCCCAAACTATCAAGCGCCGGAGCGATGAGGTGCTCGAGCTGATGGAGTTATCGGATGCGGCCGACCGGTTAATCGGCACCTACTCGGGCGGCATGCGAAAACGTCTGGAAATTGCGACCGCGCTCATCAACCAGCCGAAGCTGCTTGTTTTCGATGAACCGACGCTCGGGTTAGACGTCCAGACGCGCCTTCGAGTTTGGGATTACATCCGCCAGCTCAAAAAAGAGGACACGACCATTCTCATGACCACCCACTACCTAGAGGAGACCGACAAGCTCTGCGACCGTCTTGCAATTATCGATCACGGGCAGATCGTCGCTCTGGGAACGCCCGACGAACTGAAGGGAGAAATACGCGGCGACGTGGTCGCCCTTACCTTACCCCTTCAGGAGCCGGATCAACAGGCAAAGACCATCGAGCAAGCGAAACAGCTCCTTACGCCGCAATCGTTTGTCAAGGATGTCCGTGCGACGAGCGACGGACTCAACGTCTACGTCGACGAAGGGAGCTCCGCGGTGCCTCCGATCCTGCACACGCTCGAAGGAGCGGGTGTGACGGTGGAGGGCATTACCCTCACGCGCCCGTCATTGGACGACGTCTTCATCAAGTACACGGGCCGAACGCTCCGCGAGGAGAAGGGGACGGCGCGCGGCGCGCTTGGCGGCGTAAAACCGCGAGGCGGGAGGTGACAAGAATGCCATTTATCCGGGACACGTGGACCTCTCTACTGAGGCTCCTGCGCACCTTCACGCGCTCTCCGTTTTATGCCTTTATTTACCTGGTCCAGCCTCTGATATGGCTCTTGCTCTTCACGCAGATTTTCAAAAGTTTGACGGCCCTGCCTAATTTTCCCACAAGTAGCTACTTGCAGTTTTTCGCGCCAGGCCTCATCGTGACGCTCGCGGTTTTTAACTCGAACTTTACGGGCTTTGCGCTGCTGAACGACATCAATTTTGGCGTCCTTGAGAAGGTGCTCATTACGCCTGTTAACAGGTACTCCTTGATTTTAGGCACCGTGCTCTACGTAGCGGTGACGGGAGTGCTGCAGATAGCGGTCGTGCTGATCATCTCTTTTGCCCTCGGTGCGACGTTGGTGACCGGCGTTGGTGGCATCCTTGTAACGATCGTGATAGTGAGTCTGCTAGGAATCGGTTTAACCAGTCTACTCGGCGCGCTAGCATTGCGTGCGAAGCGGGTCGAGCCGTTGATATTCGTCTCCAATCTGATAACGCTGCCGCTCATCTTTCTGTCGAGCGCGCTGATCCCAGCATATCTGACACCTGACTGGGTGCAGACTGCCATGAAGTTTAATCCTGTCAACTACGCGGTACTGGCGGTACGGCCGCTCTTCCTTACTGGCTACGACTGGAATGCGATTGGGGTCGGACTGATTGTACTTGGCGCGTGGGCCGTGGCGGGAATCGTGATTGCCGAGTTTGCGTTCAGGCGATTCGGCGACTGAGAGGCGGTAGCACTAACCGCTGAACGAGAGTTGCAACGCACAAAATGTGAGTGGAACGACGATTTTTTTCGATCTTGACGAGGTGTACGGTTATAAGCCCTTTGGGTTCGGGAGCCGCATTGCCTTCGACTACGTTGCTCAACCGCTATTACAAAAATCCAATTTCGATATATGACCGCGATAGTCTTAAGGAGTCCGACACATTTTGTTCTGGTGATTAAAATACACGAACGCGTTTTTGAAAGCGTCGGCGACGTTACCTTTTGTCTTGATGGGGTGCCTCATGCCGGTCGCGGTACGGTCACTTTCGCGGTCAAACAAGATGAGCTCTCGGAGTCAACCTTTGAAGAGCCACGCGCGAGACTTCCCGGATTAGAAGACACCCACGGGGTAATTAGCCTCGAGAGTCAACGAAACCAGGAGTTGATCCACCAGCTCAGTGCGTATTTTATCGGCAAAGAACCACTCACTCTGAAGGGAGAATTCAAGGACAAGCTCACCGGCACGGTGGCGGCGTGGATGCTCGAGGTGCAGCTGTCAAAAAGGAACTCTCCAGGTTCGCGTCAAGAAGGAACCACTACCTACGAATTTGATTCGGCCCTCGCATCGAAGCACCTTACGGGCGCGCATGACGTTAAGCGATGCTAGCACGGTTCAACAGATGTGCTAACGGCGCGGTCAAAGCTATATCTAGGTCACTACTCGGTGTCCCAGCTCCCCTTTTCTTAATGCCTCCGAGTACGTCGCAAGAAGGGGGTTTTTCGGCTTTAACGTGCGGCAAAGCTATTTAAGTTTAAAGTGAACCTTCCACTGGTGATCATCAGTGGCTGAAAAAGATAGGATCCCGGTCGCACCAGATGCAGTTTTTTATCATGATGCGGAAACTTACACCATTGTAGTGGAACTCCCAGGAGTGCACAAGAAGGATATCGAATTTGAAGCGATGGAAAATGGGTTTTGTGTCACGGCACCCCGAGAAGATATCAAGTACAGCGGCTGCTGGGCACTCACCCACAAGACCGTGCCAACAAAAGCAATGGCGACGTTCTCGAATGGACTTTTAAAGGTAACTGTGCCGTTAGCTGAGCGAGTTGCAGGCTTTATGGTACCCATAAAATAGACTACCGTTTCTTTAACGCGGTTTTGCTACCCGACGGCGTCGTCTCTATGTTAAGTCTAACGGGCTCGCAGGTAAAGGGCACGCAAGGGGCAGGATGCGTGAATTCCAGACAGCACGCGACAACGGTGAGAGATAACGACTCTTTTTAACCAAATGGAACGCGACAGCGCCGGTTTTCGATAATCGCGCTTTGCGTGCGAAGTGCCTACCACACATTACGAAAGAGAGTAGCCCTATAGCGTGCACTCGCAGCAGACGAAGATTCGAGCAAGAGGTGCTCCGTAGGGGATTGACGTGCGAGTTCCAACGATGTCAAAAAACGGGATGGAATGTCCCCGTTGCAAGACTGCACACATCGAACATCGCGATGCACGTGGTGCGCATAAAAAAGAGGCCAGGAGGCCCCCGGCTACACTCGCGCCTTATTCAGGCGCAAGGACGGAATCAATAACGTGAATCACACCATTAGTGCATTCAATATCCGCCTGAATGACTATGGCATCGTCCACCGTTAGCTCTTCAAACGCCGCGATTTCATCGTCTTCGACCAGGACACCATCTTCAACGACTACCGTGTCCTCCTCTATGACCGCTGTCTCTGTTGCAATCGTCAGCGTCGCGCCTTGAACGGTCTTTGCTGTCGTCATTTTCATCAGCTCGGTTGCCATGTATTTGCCGGGCACTACGTGATAGGCAAGCACTGCAGTGAGCCTGTCTTTGTCTTTTAACAATTCATCTACCGTACCGGCAGGCAACTCGGCAAACGCATCATCGTTCGGAGCAAAGAGCGTAAACGGCCCAGGTCCGCTCAAGGTATCGACGAGACCGGCTGCCGCCTTCACTGCTGATACCAGCATTGTGAAGGAACTATCATCGATTGCTGTCTCTACAATGTTTTTCATATTTCCTTACTTCCTTTTTGACAAGCGCAGTAGGTGAAATGCATCATGTGCATCCGCGTGCTGCTATTGATCTTTTATCTCCATTTAAGCTTACGCTATTGAAAGCAAATGGTCCGGCAATTCGGGGCCACAAAGCGAAGCAGCAGCTATGTATGAAGGGTCTTGAGCGATTTTTTAGGCCTCATCGAGGCGTTCGGATTACTAGTCTAACGGAAGGATAGCAACAGCAGAACATTTCAGTTTTCGTTAACGGCGTTTTGAATAACGTGGGTTTTTTCACCTGAAAGTGGCCAACGAATATAGGACGAGCTGAGATGCGAGCGTGAGGCTCAGAACGGAAGAAAGAGCACAATCAAACACCCGCGAATCATCAATAGAAAAGTGAGGGCAGACTCTATAGGATATGTGAATCGCGAAAGTGATCCCTCCCAATAGTGCGTTTGAGAGCCAAGGCGAATTCGCCCGATGCTTCAGAGCAGAGGTTTTTCTGCCCCGAAAGCTCTACTCCAAAAGCCATTGGAAGCTACCTTTTCCACCACACACCCTATAGAGCGTACCTTAATTATACGCGCCTCTTCGATTTATACCTTTCATGAGCAGCGAGGGCAACGCTGCTGATAAGTTGCAAAAAAATGCCATATGAGGCAAAAAGCGTTCTCTGGCTTGCAATTTTTATAAAGAGGAGCGACCCGGGGTTCCTCACAATCAAACTCTAAAACACCGAATTTTTCCCAGTCCTTTAGCATGAATGTAGTTGGTCCTTATTCCGCGGCTCGTCTCTGGCTCTGCTATTAGCGGAAACCCAGTACCATCCAGCTACTGTGCCGCCCAGATAGCATTTTCCCGCGCACGATCGTGGTTTAGAGCAGTTACTGACGTGCGCTTTAGCGCCGGCTTGGAAAACTACGGATTAGCGCGTCAAATGCCTCCAGGCGAGCAATTGCATGTTGCGGGACTATTTCAGTCTATTCGCTCCAAGAGATATTTTGCCATTTGAGCTGCAATCTACGCCTTCGAATTTTGACTATTTTAGGCTGAAACCAAGCGAAGAAACGTTTAAAGCGTAACCCCTCATTATAACGTGTTGAGCATGGGTCTACTCAACTCAGTAATCCTGTTGATAGCTTTTGTCTACCTGGTTTTCACATTTCCGCCTGGAGCACTCATCGTAGTCGTGGTGTGGGTGTATTTGCAGTTTATACGAAAGCCTCGGAGCGCGGGCACGACGGAAGAACAGCGATAGGGCGCCGACAGAAAAATGAAACGAGGCGTTATCGGCAGTTTTGTTGTTGGATCTTCTATCTAAACCGGCTAGCCTCACTGTGTAACAGCAATTTTTTTTATTGCCTTACAGCATAAAACCCCGGCGCTGGCGGTCGCGCGAGAAGGCAGCAAATGTCAGTTTAAGAAGAATTATATATTATTGATGGAATAAAAACTAGTGTTAAATATTGCTGCAGTTGCTTGTTACGAGTCGAACCAACACGTTGCCGGCGAAGCAGTTTTTTAACAGTCTAATTGCCACGGCAAGCAAGCAAAAAATCCAGAGCGTAAACCTTAAATCTAGTGTGTTCTATGTGCTGTGACAGTGAGTGATAAGATGATCGAGATTGATACCGTAGTACAAGAAACCGCATACTGCGAACGGTGCGGCAGTCCAATTATTATCAAGACGTGGTTTGCTAAATTGTGTCACGAGTGCTCGCGTGCTGAGTTTAAGGAGCACTTCGAATCGTTCGCGTCGTAATCAAGCCGAATACGCGGCCTCTTTTCTTGTTGTCCAGCTTCGCTAGCCTTGGCGATAGTCGAAGCGCTACCTTCTGTGCTCTAAGCGTCTTCAGTTGCGTGAAAAACGGCAACAACCCTTTTAAATCGCCGCGTCGTGCTTCACTCGGTGAATATGAAAGATACAGAACTAATCAACGAATGCAAAGCGACCGGGCGCGCGCTCAACTACGAGGTCCAGTCGGCCGTTGACATCGGAGCGGGCGAAATCGACGTCATCTGGACCAGAAAAGACCACGCGAATCTCCCGACGTTCAAGCTCGGATTCTTCTTCTGTCCTATGGGCGAGATCCCCACGGATTTTCTCACGCAGAGCGTCGCAAAGGCGCTGCTGTCGGTGTGCGACAAAGCAATCTTCCTCGTGCACGATGAAGCCTCATTGAAGTCGGTGAAGGGCAAGATTCACGCGCTCGATTCAATCGGTGGCGTGCTGCAGCTCAAGAAATATGCCCACGCGATTACCTCAGATGAGCTGCTCGGAGGGATCAGATAAGAGGTGAGAAAATGCGTATAGAACGCGGCAAACAAGTAAATCTGAAGGAGCTTAACGAGGATTTGTACTTGGAAGCAAACACCCAGCTGTACCCTACAGACATGGATGCAACGATCAACGTCTACAGCATCTTGACGACGGAGAACAACGTCGTAATCAACGGCTCGATCGAGTGCTTGAAGCTTTTTTCGGCGATAACTGTCACGTCAAGGGAACGGTAATTACGGGCGGGATCACGACAGGGGGCGGATTTAAGGCGCATCACGTTGAAGCCGGAGAACAAGCTACTATCGGCAGCGACTCACAAGTCAACAAGATCGACGCGGTTGGCGACGTGACCATCGGCAGTAATTCGCGCGTTCGGCACGCGATCAGCGAACGTGGCCAGATTATTCTCGCTGCAGGCGCGGTTGCGGACGTCGCAGAGGCGGCTCAAGGCACAAAAACTGCGTAGCTCAAATCAGAGAAAGATCTTCATCAGGTCGTGCGCGACGTCAACCCTTCCGGGGAACCTCTCCTTGACGACGTCGACCATGGCGTCCTCATATCCGCTCGCTTGCGGGTAGAGATGGGTAAGCACGACGCGCTCGATGTGCTGGTCACATATAAGGTCGCGAAGCTTTGCTGGCGTCGTATGGTTCGAGACCGACGCGTACGCATCAGGGAACGAACACTCGTGGATCAGCACGTCAACTTCGCCGTGACACAGATCCCGAACGCTTTCCGTGGGTTCGGTATCACCTGAATACACGAGCGTCGACGTCGGCGTTTGCATCCGGTACGCGATTGACGGAACGCTGTGCTTGGTCGCGCGAACGGAAGC
>PMMR01000055.1:82048-139375 GCA_003162175.1 Candidatus Methanoflorens crillii
TTAACGAGAATGCCTGACTGGGCCTTTTCGAGCTGCGGTATGGCGACGCCCGTTCCGAGGAGAATAATATTCATGCGAATCCGGTAGCTCTATGGAGGCTTCACGTACATAGCGTTTGCTTAGGGCGTACCACACAGATGGAGGGCCGTCTCAACGGCCATCTCCGGTGAGTCGGCGAGAACGGTCCCCTCGATTTTCCACTTGGGGGCTAAGGTCACCACTGGTTTAGCCATTTGAAGGGCAAGGGCAATTTCCGAGAGCGTGCCAAACTCGCCGGCGATCGCGATGAGGGAATCGGCTGCTCGCGCGATAATCGCATTTCGCGCGTGGCCCATATCCGTCGGAATCTTGACGTCGATGAAGGGATTAGCTTCGGCTTTCGAGGGGCCGGGAAGGATTCCTACGGTGAGGCCCCCTGCGGCCTGAGCGCCGCGCGCAGCGGCTTCCATGACTCCCTCTCGTCCCCCACAAATGAGGATCGCCTTGCGAGATGCTATGAGGCTTCCTGTGCGCTCGGCAATACTCGCGATCTTGCTCGAGCAGCTCCTGCTTCCGATAATGCCAATTTGCGGACGGCTCGTCATTCTCAACACCACCTTGAGGCACTAGCTTCCGATTGATGCACGATGAAGCTTCCCCTGTTGTGCACATTGATCACAAATGTTATTTTGACCCTCAAATCCATTTTTATTGGAGAATATTACCTTAAAATCGAAAAAATACCGAAAAAGTATATATATGTTGAAAATCTCAATATAGCACGAGGTAACTCAAATGGCAGAATTACAAGCAGCAGGAGTAAGCAGGATTATTAGAAAAGCTGGAGCGGAGCGCGTGAGCGCTGAAGCGACAGAACAGTTTAGAGAATACCTAGAGATGTACGGCAAAGAACTCGCCGAAGAAGCAATCGAAATGGCAAAGCACGCGGGCCGCAAGACGGTCAAAGCTGAAGACATAAAACTCGCTTTTACCAGACTGAACCGGTAATCTCAAGATCGTTTCTTTGATAGCATCTCTTGGAAGCGAGATGCTATTGCTTATTTTTTTATATCTTTTCTCTGTTCTTAACGTCGAGTACGAGCCATTTTCCAGCGGTATGGCAGTTCTCGCAGGTTAGCTTGTCGAGCTCGATAAACTCGGTCCAGATTTCTGCGCCACAGACGCGACATCGGTAAAGATATGCTCTCATGTCAGCACCTCGCGTGCGATAAACGGTTGCTTTTTACGCTCGGGACGTATTAAAAACTTCTTACGTCGAAGTCCGACCTAGATCAGTTTGCGCGCAGGTCATTCCACCCCGTCGCCTACCCCTAGGGGCACCAATTGACCAGAACGCACCTCGGATCGAAGTTGCCTGGCCTTGATATGCGCCAAACGAAGCGGCTCAGGTAATCTGTGGCTCACCACGCAGCGCTGAACGATTCGCAATGCGCCCTGCAACGAAATACGGTTTCCTGGACTAATGAAGATCGGTTTTGTGCCGGCCACCGTTTTTAAGACGAACCCAAGCGGTTTTCCGCTGAATGTCAGAGCGGTGGCGCGACCGGCTTGAGCCGGTTCAACATACTCACCGCAGAGTGTTTTTTTTGGACACGCCAACCGTTGACATATTGAGAATAACTCCGACGTGCGACGCGAGTCCCGCAAACCGGGGGTGGTTCATGCCGCACCCGCGGACGATTAAAACGTCAGGTCGCCTGCGCAGCTTCTCTACTGTCGCTATCGCCGCGGGACCCTCACGGAAGAAGAGGAAGCCAGGCACGTACGGCATGGCGGTCTTTGCAATCGACGCGGACTCGTCGATGACGTTCATTAGCGTATCGACAACTACTGCTGAAGAAAAAACGAAGCTCTCGTCAAAGCTTTGCGCTACCGCCCCTATCGACGCAACTTCACTCGCGGGGTCCTCTAGAACCACCTGCTTCGCGATGTCAGTTTGAAGCTGCCGTAAGGCGTTAAACTCACTCGCGTCTTTTACGGCCACGCCTGTTCGAACTCCTGCAGATGATGCTCAAAAAAGCGCAAGCTGCGCTGCCTGGTCAGCTCGAAAAAGTTCTTCCACAGATGCGTGGACGACGCGATCACAACGCGTCGACGTCGCCCCAGTACGTTGGAGCGTCGGTCTTGCCGTGCCCTCGTTTGACGTAGTGCGCATTGAAGAGTTCTTTGTATCTTCGCGCGACCTCTTTCCACGTGATTGAGCGCCCATACATATACGTCCGAATTTCCATCTCCCGTCTCAGACGATCGTTGCGCATCAACATGGTAATCGCTTCGGCTATATCCGTTGATTCCCCCGACTTGAGAAGCACGCCTCTTTCGTCTGCAAGCGCATCTCGCGCGTGCATAAACGGCGTTGAGATTATAGCCTTTCCACAGCCTACTGCCTGGGACAGTACGCCACTTACGATCTGATCTCTGGCGAGATAAGGGAGGACGCAGATATCCGTGGCGAGAAAATGGAGGATCAGGTTTCGGTTGGTAAGATATCGGTCGACGAACTTGACGTTGTGCTCCAAATCGAGGTCTATGACGAGCTTCTTCAGCCTTTCGCGATAGCGCTCGCCTTCGTTCTTCACGATGTTTACATGCGTCTCTCCGACAACCAAGTAGAGGGGGTCCGTTCCAGGATTATCGGCAATCACCTGGGGCAGCGCTTCAAGGACATATTCGATACCCTTTGCGGGATGGAGCAACCCGAATGACCCTATCACAAATCTGCGAGAGAGTCCTAGCTTCTTCTTCGGCCGCTCCGTGCTGATAAACGGAACGTCGGGCACGCCGTGCGGAATGACTTCAACTTTCTCAGGGCCTACGTCAAACGCCTTTTTCAAGATATCAACGCCGACGTGCCCGGGCACAACGACGTTAGCTGAAAGACGGTACAGTTCGCGGGTAACCACTTTGGCCTCTTCCGGGGGTCTCGGCAGCACCGTGTGCAGCGTCGTCACGATCGGTTTTTCTAGAACTTCCATGAAATCGAGGATATATCGGCCCCACGAGCCGCCATACAGCCCATACTCGTGTTGTATGTTGACCACATCAGCGCGCGATGCGTTTATTTTTTCAGCTGCCTCGACAAAGCTGATTTGATCGGTATCTTTGATGACGTACGCGACCCGCGATCTCGGATAGACAAGCGGACTTAAACAGCCGTAAGCGCTTTGGTCTTTGTTGCCATCAATGGCACAAACGTTAGCTCTTATATCAGGATTCTCACTGATAAGAGTGAAGAGCAGGTCTTGCGTGAATGTGGCGATACCACACTCTCGGGGAGGAAACGTGCTAACGAACGTAAGGCCCAGTCGGTTGCGCGGCATCAGAGGGTATATTATGGCCCGACTCACTTAAAACTATTGAACTAAGCTCACGAAAGGACGGATATGGGCCAGTTCCGCACTGATCAAATTGCCGGGCACGCCGCACCAAAGCTTCTGGCAGCTTCGCGCGAATCTCACCATACGTGCACACCAGCAGCACACGGAGTAGTGGTAGCCCGTTCGGGCACCCGCTTGTTCGGGGAGCCCCGAGGCTATCGATAAACAAGTTTATGGCCACGAAACTCGCAAACTAGCAATTCAGATACCACAAAACTCGATTGTGGTGTTGGAGACAGTCATGTGGGCAGAACGTACTTCACACTTTTCCCTCTCAGGAATTCGAGAGATGTTTGCGCTGACGAAGCCCGGCGCGATAAACCTGGGGCTCGGGCAACCGGACTTCGACACGCCCGCACACATCAAAGAGGCGGCAAAAGAGGCACTAGATCGGGGCTACACCGGGTACACTCCTAACAAGGGATTTCCTGAACTCATCGACGCGATCGTGAGCTACTATGAGCAGTACGGAGTCCAAACTGGCCAGGAACAGATAATATGCACTTCGGGTGGCAGCGAGGCCCTTCACCTGGCGTTCGAGGCGTTGATCAATCCGGGCGACGAGGTCATACTCCCGGATCCAGGATTTGTCGCTTATCTGCCACTCACACTAGTGGCGGGCGGCGTTCCCGTGAGCGCGAGGGTGAGCGCTGACGATAATTTCAGGCTGCAGCCTGACGCCGTTGCGGATCGCGTCACGGACAAGACAAAAGCCCTAGTCATCAACTCGCCTGCAAACCCCACTGGTGCGGTGCAGCGGCGCAACGAGATGCAGGGGTTTGTCGAGCTCGCCGATGATCATGACTTCTACATAATTTCCGATGAGGTCTATGACAAGATACTCTACAAAGGAAAACACGTCAGCCCGGCAAGCATCGACCCAGACCGCGTGATTGTTGCTAATTCGGTATCAAAAACGTACGCGATGACCGGGTGGCGGCTCGGGTATACGATCGCTCCCGCCGCAATCACGGAAGAGATGCTAAAAGTGCATCAATACATTCAGGCGTGCGCTCCCTCAATTTCACAAAAAGCGGCCTACGCGGCCTTAACTGGCTCGCAAGACAGCGTTCGGGCGATGGTCGAAAAGTTTCGGGCACGGCGCAATGTGGTAATGCACCACCTGAAGGGAATAGCCGAATGCGCGACACCCGAAGGGGCATTTTACGTATTTCCACGATTTACCACGTCTTACACGAGCCTCGAACTCACAAAGAAACTGGCAGAGGCCGGCGTGATCGTTGTGCCTGGTTCAGCGTTCGGCCAGTTCGGCGAGGGGCACGTCCGAATCTCGTATGCGGCGAGTCACGAGAACATTGACCGCGCGTTTCAAATAATCAAAGAGCTCGTGGCGTGATAGCCACTGCGCGACGTCTACAACGCTCCGCGCAAATCTATTACGTTTTTTGACTTGCCTTCGGTAGAAAGGTGCGTTGTTGCAGACCCATTCAACCGTGTTTCTGAGGCTGAGGCCCTGAAGCTGCTCGAGCTGTTCAAGGGGTAAGGTTTCGTCATTGGCTCCCTACTTGGGTGTCTCACTTCTTGTCGTCATAACAGTCTGTTGTACTGCAGCGGTCCGTCGCGTTAATCTTTCCTATATTGTCCCACTACGCCGCTGGGCAATCAATTCCTTGAACTGGACTGCCTCGAGGCTCTGGGGGTCGATTTCCAGCGCCCGATCAAAACAGGACACCGCATCGTCGTATCGCTTAAGACTGTACAACGCGCTGCCTTTTGACGTCCACGCAAACTCATCGTTCTTATCGACTTCCAAGACGCGGTCAAAGCACTCAATGGCCTTTTCGTATTCCCCTAAACCATCGTAGGAGCTTCCTTTGAACGAGAGAGCGTAGGTATCATCGGCGTTTGTGCTAAGCACTTTATTAAAAACAACGATTGCATCCTCAAATCGATCGATGCCGAACAGAATAAACCCTTTTCTGTTNNCGGTTCAGACTATCGAGTGCGAGACCCTTATTGATCCACGCGAGAATGTAGTCTGGACTTATTTCGAGAGCTTTGTCGAAGTTTTCGAGCGCCTCGTCAAACTTTTGCAGATTATAATAAACGTACCCCTTGTTGTTGTACGTGATGAAATAGTCCGGATCGAGGCTCAACGCTTTATCAAAGCTCTCCAGTGCGTCAGGCCATTTATACTGGCTGGCGAGGGCGAGCCCGCGACTGTCCCACGCCACGGCGCGGGTGTCGTCTATCACCAGGCCTTTATCATAGTTGATGACAGCATCTTCGTAGCGCTCCAAGTTCGCTAGCGCATTCGCTCGATAAAACCACGCGTCGGCGTTGGAAGGTTCGAGCAGCAGTGCCCTCTCAAACATTCCCTCCGCTTTTTCGTTGTCGTTCATCAGCGCATAGCAGACACCCATGTTGAACCACGGAAGATCAAACTCAGGATCGGCTTGCTGGGCCTTGTCATAGCATTTGAGCGCTTGTTCGTACGAACCCTGTTTTTGCAGCAGGTATCCCTTAGAGTTGTAGGCCACCGCAAACCCCGGTTCGCTTGCAATCGCAGCGTCGAACAATCTTATAGCCTCGTTCACATCTCCTCTATCGCGGAGAATGCTTCCTTTGGCCACGAGAGCGGGAGCGTGGGTAGGATCTGCTTCTAAAGCTCGTTCATAATAGCCAAGTGCCTCCTCGCTGTTGCCCAACTCTTCAGTCAAAGAGCCAAACGTGAATAGCACGTCCACATTTGCAGGCTCCATACTGAGGGCTTCTGTGACGCGATCGAGCGCCACTTTCGGCTTGCCTTGCTGTCTAAACAACAGCGCCTCTTCGAGAACGTCCATCGCTGTTTTGGTTATTTGGGCGCCGCATGCGCAGCACGCCTCTGCTTCATCTGGGTTGGTCGTCCCGCATCCAGGGCACAGCTTTGTCATCCTTTCTTAGATGCGGTTTCTGAGTGATATGCTTTACCCACTTGACGGAGCAGCGGTTGGCGCTCTATTAAAAATGCGAACGGCGCGGGGCCGAAGGGGTACGTGTGGGCAATCACTAAATCACGCGTCGAAGATTCGCTGCCCTAGCTTAAAAGCCCTGATATTAGCGTCGAGAGCTTTTTTAGGAACGTGCTCTGCAACGACGTCTTCCAGAGTGGTTAAAGCCAGCAAGCGAGAGAGCGTTCCGAGCATCACGACGTTGAGCGTTTGGGGGTAGCCCGCGTCAAGTGCGAGCTGCGCCGCGTCATACGCAATTACGCGCTCGCACGTGTGCTTAAGCGCCTTGACTAAGTTGTCTACGACCGGGTAGTCTAGACTTGCGGCAGGAACTGGAGTCGTGTTAAGGATGGCCGTGCCCTTAGGCGACAGATAGCGTGCGAAGCGGAGACACTCAGCGGGCTCAATTCCAACCAGGGCATCTGCGCTTCTCAGCGGAATCAATGGCCCAAATGATGAACCAATCCGGACGTGAACCTCAACGGTCCCGCCTCGTTGCGCCATGCCGTGCGTCTCGGCAGAGATCACGTCGTACCCCTCTCGCACGGCCGCTTCGCCCAGCACTCGTGAGGCGAAAATAGAGCCTTGACCGCCAACGCCCACTATAATACAGTCAAATTTGGTCGTTTTCACCATCGCGTGCCTCA
Source organism: Candidatus Methanoflorens crillii (assembly GCA_003162175.1). GTDB lineage: Archaea > Halobacteriota > Bog-38 > Methanoflorentales > Methanoflorentaceae > Methanoflorens > Methanoflorens crillii. Next base: position 89,027 of record PMMR01000055.1, read on the forward strand.
AGCGGTTTCGATAGCATCGAATTCGCAGATCTGTTCACAGACGCCACAGCCTACGCAGTCTTCTGCAATCAGAGCGCTCGTCTCGCTATAACTGATCGCGGGACAAAAGAGGGTGCTGCAAAGCTTACAACTCGCGAAGTAGTTTTGGCACGTCGCAGTGACGCGTTTCTTCGCCTTTGCGAGCGTTCCTGCCTTTTTGGCACTGATGATGCAGGGCCGCCTCGCGATGACAACTTGCACGCCTTCGCTGTTCTTGGCCTTTGTTAGCGCGTCTTCCGTTTCGAATAGGTTGTAGGGATCGACCACGTAAAGCCCTTGGACCCCGATCGCTTTAATGAGGTCTTCCATCGGCGTCGGCACAGTACACACTCCCGTTGCGGTCACGCCAGTGCAGGGGTGGGGTTGATGTCCCGTCATGGCGGTCGTGCCATTGTCCATAATGACGAGCGTCAATCGCGCTCCGTTATACACGGCGTTTATGAGTCCGGAAACGCCTGTATGAATGAAGGTCGAATCGCCGATAACGCTCACGATCTCCTTATCAGAGGCTGCGCTGAATCCGCTGCCCATACTAATGCTTGCGCCCATGCAGAGGGTGGTATCGATTGTGCCCTGACTCACGCCTAACGTGTAGCACCCGATGTCTCCAACATAGATCGCCTCTTTGGTGAACACTTTCTTGAGCGCGTAGAATGTCGCTCGATGGGGGCATCCTGCGCACAGCACGGGCGGTCGCGGAGGTAGCGTGCGCTCCGCGGCGATCAACGCTGCCGGGACGTCTGCAGTAGCGAACCGGCCGATCGCCTCGCCGATGCTATTTAGTACCGCATCAACAGTGAGCTCACCCTCTCGTTGGACGTGTCCCGTGAGCTTTCCGAACACTTCGACCGTACCTGCGAGGGTGTTGACTTGCTCTTCGATTACGGGTTCAAGCTCCTCAACGACAAGAAGCTGACGTGAATTGCTCATGAGCGTCGCGATTTGGTCATTGTTCATAGGATACGCAGCGATTCGCAGCACGGAAGCTTCGAGTCGCAACTTCTTCAGTGCCTCCTCAACGTATTTTGCAGCAACCCCCGCTGTGACCACGCCGAACTGAGATCTTTTGGACGTTAAGCTGTTCAAAGAAGCGAGTTCAGCGCGGAGCAATGGCTGAATTCTGTTCAGTTCTACGTGTCTCTGGCGCGCGTGCGTGGGCACCATGACCCACCGCTTGGGGTCCTTCTGGAAGTGCGCGGATCGCTGATCGCTATAGTTTCCGCTTAACGTGACGGAGGCTCGTGCGTGCGAAACACGGGTCGTAGGTCGGAGCATCACCGGGATTTCGAACAGTTCAGACAACACGAACGCGTACTTTACAAACTCGTAGGCTTCTTGCGGCGTCGATGGGTCGAGACACGGGATCTGCGCAAATTGCGCATACCTGCGTGAATCCTGTTCATTCTGCGAAGAAAAGCACCCGGGATCGTCGGCCACGACGAGTACTAAGCCGCCTTTGACACCGGTGTACGCGAGCGTCATCAAGGGGTCAGCAGCGACGTTTAGCCCGACGTGCTTCATAACGACAACGGCGCGCACGTCGCAGTACGACGCACCGGCGGCGACCTCAAGCGCGACCTTCTCATTAACCGACCACTCCACGTGGGGCGGCCTCTCGTAGCGTTCGACCTGCTGCGCTATGAAAGGTATAATCTCAGACGACGGCGTTCCTGGATAACCGGAGACGAGCGAGACTCCAGACTCCAGTATGCCGTAAGCAATCGCCTCATTCCCCAGAAGGTACTTGCGGTTTCCGTCCTGCATGGTTTACCTGTTGTCGCGGTCTTATTGCGGCTATTTGCTTTTTGGGCTCCGCCTCACACCTTTTAGGTCCAAGTCTTGTTGAATAGAATCTGGTCCGCAGAATACTAGCATTCTTCGCGCTTTGCGGAGTTCATGTGGGCCAGCGTAACGTCCTGTGCGTTCACGCGCATGAGCGCACCAAAGTCAGGCGAGTCGGGGTTATCTTCGACAAACACAACCTTATCTATACCCGCGTTCTTAATGAGCCGCCAGCACATCTTGCACGGAGTGCCGTTGACGTAAAGCGTAGCGCCGTTAATGGCGGCACCCCCTCTGGCGGCTTGTATGATCGCATTCGCCTCGGCGTGGACGCTCACACAGAGCTCGTACCGTTCACCCTTTGGAATATTCAAGCGCTCTCGCTCGCACCCGATGTTTAGACAGTGCGGTTCGTTCCGTGCAGCTCCGTTGTATCCGGTCGACAGGATATGATCGCCACTTGAGACTATGATGGCCCCGTATTGGCGCCTCGTGCAGGTTGCGCGCAAAGAAACGGTCTTTGCGAGTGCCATATAGTACTGGTCTTTGGAGATTCGCTGGTCGCGACGTTCTGAGGTCTGTGAGGTTTTGCGCACCCTTCCCGTCCCGTGATCGCTTGGTTAGCACTGGTTAGCGCTGTCCGCTGTCAGTATATCGTTCAGTCTATTTTAATACTTGGGAGACTACATAAAGCAGAGGCGCCTATTCAAGGGCAGTTCATGCATCTTCTCAAGACCGCGCAGTGGTGATACGGTGAAAGGCGAAAAGCACGTAATAAAGATACTTGGGGCAGGCAACTACCTCATGGCGGACGATGGGGTAGGGGTCCACATTCTCGAGAAACTCGAGCAAATGGATCGAAGCGATGTCGAACTGGTAAATGCCGGCGTCGGCGGGTTGGCGATACTTGACTACATGGAGGACGCTGATGACGTTATCATCATCGACGCCGTGCGGGGGGGTGGGGGAGAACCAGGATCGATCTACAAGTTCACCGACAAGGAATTGCCTCCCGCAAACCTGTTTATGATGTCGTTGCACGACCTCAACTTGGTCGATACGCTGCGCTTGGGCAGGCAAATTCAACCGGAGCTTATGCCGAACAATATCACCATCATCGGAATCGAAGTCGAACGGGTCGAAGGGATTTGCACGGATCTTTCGCCCAAGGTCCAAGCCGCGATTGACCCTGTCATGCAACTGGTTTTTGAAGAGATTGAACGATTTAAGAATTGACGGGGCTGGAGCAGCTCAGTCAGGCAAAAATAATATATATGCACGTTTTCACAAGAAGAGTAGCGAGGTAAATCGTTATGGCAAAACCGATACTGATGGATTTTTATGCTGACTGGTGCGGACCGTGCAAGATACAGGATCCGATACTCGAGAAGCTTGAAGAAAAGCTGAGGGACAAGATCGAATTCAAAAAAATTAATGTGGACGATAACCTGCAGCTTGCTAACAAGTATGGAATCCGCGTCGTACCGACACTTATTCTGGAATGTAACGGGAAGATCATAGAGCACTATATCGGCGTAACACGTCCTGAGATCCTCGAAGCGGACTTAAACAAAGCTGCTGAATCGTGCACTGAGTGAATTCGACGCGACCCCCCCTAACCTCCTCTTTTTGCCACCAACTAACGCAGGTCTCGATTCAAACTAACGTTTTTTTTAAGCGCTCAACCAGCGCCTAGCAAGTTTCAACAAGTGACGCAGCTGCTGTTAGACGAATCTTACACCAAAAAAGAACCACACACCGAAATGCCGATTTAGTAGCGGGGAGTGGATTTGAACCACTGGTCTACGGGTTATGAGCCCGTCGGGATCTCCTGACTACCCCACCCCGCTTCGGATTGTCTTAGGTGCTATTCATTTAAATAGGTGATGATGGCGCGTCTCTGCGCGAACGGATTAGTCAGAACACGCGCGAGGACAGAGCATTAGCCTCTACTGGTTTTCGAGCGCGAAAGGTATAACTCAGGAGCTTATGAATAATAGCGTCACGGCCAAAAAACTGAGAGGAGCAGCTAAAAAATGAAGAAAGCACGGCTAATAATTGGAATTCGTAGGGGGCTATACGACTCTGAAACTGAAATGTACTCGATTCCCACCTGTTTCGACAGCGAGCAATCGGCGCGTAGAGCCCTAAAAAGCATCGCTGCGGAGCTCAGCGGTCTCACTGATGTAAAGCTCGCGGTGGCACATCAGCTTATGGTCAGCTTGCGGCCCGAGACATATGAGCGCTATGATGAAGCAGGAGAATTCCCACGGCTGTATGAAGCGAAAAAAGATGAATTTCAGGGATATATAATTCAAATCGACGTCCCTGATAGCCAAGAACTCAAGGAAACTACTCGAAAAATAGTCGAGAAGCACAGCCTACAAGTGATCGACGAAGGGCCCGCAAAAGAAAAAACGCTTATCTTCATGTCGTGACCTGCGAACCACGCAGCGTCTCGTAGTGATCGTCAGCTTAGTGTGGCCATTTCAGCCCCCAAAAGTTTATAGCGTGCGCATTCGACCATAGCGGTGTATGCGTGTCGCGATTATTTGTTCTGAAGTTGACGATGCCTCGCAAAACATCGCGCGCCATCTTTTAAAACGAGTCCGGTGGACTCGATGCTCTGACGGCCCGGTCGAATGGACGTACGGAAACTTTCAGCTTGTTACGGTCGAAGGCAAGTTGATTGATCAAGAGACGCTAGACCAAAGCCTCAGTACTGACCTGCTCATATTTGCCTCTCGTCACCAAAGTGAGACACGGAAAGGACCGGTATTCACCGCTCACTTCACCGGAGACGTCAGTGGAGCGACTCGGAAGGGGTCGAACGGCGTGTTAGCGCGCGCAGCCCCTCGTGCGTTAAAACTTGTAGTTGAGACGCTCACGAACCTGTCAAGTGTCGAGGTCCTCGTAGAGGCAACCCACCACGGTCCTTCGGCCATCGAAACACCCTCATTATTTGTCGAAATTGGCAGCACGAAAGCCGAATGGAATAACGAAGCGCTCGGCGACACCGTGGCACGAGCACTTCTAAAACTGGCATCGCAATCTCTCGACATCCCTTGTCCGACGGCCGTTGGATTCGGAGGGGCACACTATGCCGTACGACACACCGACGTGCTTCTCAGTAGCGACATTTGCTTCGGCCACATTTTTGCAGCATATCAGCTCGAATGCCTAACTCGCGAGACCGTTAGGGAGGCATTTGAGAAATCACAGGCACAATTCGCCTATTTTGACCGAAAACATATGAACGGTGAACGAACTCGAATCGAGGCGACCGTGCACGATCTGGGGTTTGAAGTCCTTAGGCTGGCCGACATCCAGGGACGCAGAGACGTTTCTTGGAAACCATACCTGAAAATCAAGCGCGGCTTGAGGGAGCACGGCCTGCCTGCAGAAGCAGCGAAAATAAACGTCACCTCTTCAATGCGAGACGCACTCAACGCGCAAACGCCGCTTGAGGATCGTATGGAACTGACCCAGCTTGCGCTGAACCCAATTATTGTAAAACGCGCTCAAAGTGTCGACAATGAAGCTTTGCTAAAGCTGATTGAAAGCGAAAAAATAGTATACCTTGAGCGTAAAGATGGGACTATTTCTGCCATCTTAGTTCCGCAAGAGCACAACGCGCAAAAGATACTAGATGAGATGCTCAATGAGTGCGTGGAAATACTGAAAAAGCGGTACCAGATTGAGTATTCGCAGCAAAAATCAAAACTATATATATCCGAACGCAAATTTAACCCACGACTGGCACGATCGCTTGGCGTGACTCAAGGACCATTATACGCGAAGCTGGCACGCGGCGAGTCGATCGACATAGACGGCAGGATAATTAAACCCGAGGATGTACTTACAAAGGTTAGAAAGGCAATTAATGTCGCCAATGCCGACGCACGTGGTCGACAGTGACGTCTTTCGCAGACCATGAAGTGGAGGATACGAAATGAAGTCCATAATTGAAGACGCGCTTGCACGGGGCGCAACCGACGAGAAGAGCGAATCGTCGCAAGTGTCTTATACCCCCGACCAAGAGCTCGAAGAAGTGCTTAAAACGCTTCAAACCAACATCATCGTCATAGGATGCGGCGGTGCGGGATCAAATACCATCTCACGGATGACGGAAGAAGGGATTGAAGGAGCTGAACTTATTGCGCTCAACACCGATGCTCAGCACCTCAGGAGAACGACGGCGGACCGAAAAATCCTGATTGGTAAAGAGCGAACGCGCGGACTCGGCGCTGGTTCATTGCCGCAGATAGGCGAAGAAGCAGCCATCGAGAGCCAAGAAGAGCTCCGCGCAAGCGTAGCCGGAGCGGACATGGTGTTCATCACGGCCGGTTTAGGTGGAGGCACTGGAACTGGGTCTTCGCCTGTCGTCGCAGAGGCCGCGCGCGATGCCGGGGCCCTCACCATAGCTATTGTGACCCTCCCATTTGGCGTGGAGGGCATGGTGCGCCGGGCCAACGCCGAAGCTGGACTTGAGCGGCTGCGTGACATGGCTGATACGGTCATCGTTGTGCCAAACGACCGACTTTTAGAAGTAGTTCCCCGACTGCCGCTGCAAGCCGCATTCAAAGTCTCGGACGAAGTGCTGATGCGGGCCGTCAAGGGCATTACCGAACTTATCACCAAACCAGGGCTCATCAACCTCGACTTCGCCGACGTCAGAACCGTCATGCAAAAAGGCGGTGTGGCAATGATTGGGCTTGGCGAGTCGGATGCCGAAGACAAAGCCGTAGATTCGGTGAAGAAAGCTCTGAGAAGTCCCCTTTTGGACGTTGATATCTCTGGCGCTACAGCCGCCATAGTCAACGTCATCGGGGGTACGGACATGACCGTGACTGAGGCAGAGGGTGTCGTGCAGGAAGTTTACGAGCGTATCGATCCCGACGCGCGAATTATTTGGGGCGCACAGATCGACCCCGAGCTTGACCACATGGTACGAACTCTCCTGATCGTTACAGGCGTCAAGTCACCCCAGATCTATGGCAAGAGCGAAGCGATTAAGACAACAACCGGGGCTCAGCGATACGGCATAGATTTCGTCAAATAAAGGCCTACGTGGCACATCCTCCACAAAACATTTTATACTATTGAAACGCAAAGTGGTATGAAGCGTCCCTCGGGCGCCACATATTTACTTTGCGCATTTTTGCTGCACTATAATTTGGTGAATGTACGATGGCTAAAAAGCAGGGGACTCCTTCGTCAAAACCCAAAAAACAACGAGAGGCCCCTAAAGAAGACAAAAAGCAAGCGAGCGCTTCGTCGAAGGCTTCTAGGATGCAAGAGGCCACCACATCAGAGGGTCGTTATTCGCGCAAGACGATCGAGCGTAAGCTCAGTGAGTACCGGAGAATCTTGACGCTTACGAGAAGGCCAACGCGTGAGGAGTTCTCGACGATAGCGAAAGTCGCCGCGATAGGAATCGTCATAATCGGTGTGGCCGGGTTTCTGATATATTTGGCCATGGTGCAAGCACCGCAGTACTTCGGTGCCACCAACGCGACGAATACAACAGCAACAGCTACCCCCGGCACCGCGGTGAACGCCTCGCAGCCGGCTATTAACGCAACGCAAAATAGTTCTATTACCTCGTCCGCGAATACAACGGCGAACGCGACGAACCAGTCGTGATGCGTTAGAACGTTATAAGGTGGGGATCATGTCCAGTCAGGAGCAAAATGAGCTCGAATCTTCAATTTATGCCATTAAGACCACGGCAAATCAAGAAAGGGCCGTGGCCAACTTGCTCGCACTCGCCGCCAAAAAGGAAAACTATGACATCCGCGCGATACTTGTGCCGAAAGAGCTGAAGGGATATGTGCTCGTCGAGACCACCAAGTTTGAAATAGTAGAACAGGCGATTCAAGGCATACCGCACGCTCGTGGCGTAGTGAAGGGGAACACGAAGTTTGCAGAGATCGAGCATTTCTTGACGCCGAAACCAGCCGTGGCCGGCATTGAAGACGGCGATATCATTGAGCTTATTGCAGGCCCATTCAAAGGAGAACGGGCCCGCGTCAAACGCATTGATGAGCGCCGCGAGGAGATTACGGTCGAACTCTTCGAGGCCATGGTCCCAATACCAATTACAGTACGCGGCGATCACGTGCGGGTCTTGAGCAAGGAGGAGCGCGAATAACATGGCTGACGTAATCGAAGTGTTGGTGCCAGGAGGGAAGGCGAGCCCCGGCCCGCCTATAGGACCAGCCTTAGGACCCCTTGGGATCAACATCAAAGCAGTTGTTGACGACATAAACGCAAAAACTGCGTCATATAACGGGATGCAGGTGCCTGTCAAAGTCATTGTCGACGACAAGAAAAATGTAACGCTTGAGATAGGCATACCCCCCGCATCGGCGCTTATTCTGATAGAGGCAGGATTAGAGAAAGGAGCGTCTGGTGAGGCAGGACTAGAGAAAGGATTGTCTAGTGAGAGAACTGTTGGCAATATCAGCATCGCTCAAGTGATCAAGATAGCAAAAATGAAACGACAGAGCTCGCTTTCGTACGAGCTGAAAAACACCGTCAAGGAAATTTTGGGCACCTGTCTATCGATGGGCATTACCGTGGACGAAAAACCAGCCAGAGATGTTCAAAAGGCGATAGACGCCGGAGAATACGCAGATCTGTTTATCGAGCCATGAACTCTGGCGAAAGATTGAAGTAAGATTTACTCCATCTGGTGATTGTACCGTAGGAGATCACCGCGGTGGTCGACGATACTACGGAGGGAGTATGGTAAGCGAAAACACCCTTAAAGCCGTCAATGAAGCGATTGAATCAGCACCTAAGAGAAAGTTCACCGAAAGCGTCGATTTGATTGTTAATCTCAAGAACGTTGATTTAAGCCAGCCAAAAAACAGGATAACCGAATCCATCGTGCTGCCGAACGGGCGCGGAAAAGCAACGAAAATCGGGGTCTTTGCTAAAGGGGATCTTGCTATTAAGTCGCAAAGCGACGGCGCTGACCTTATCATCTCGCCTGAAGATATTGACAAGATGAGCGGCGACAAGAAACTCATCCGATCAACGACGCGAGGAATTGACTTTTTTATCGCTGAAGCGCCGTTGATGCCATCTATAGGGAAAAGTTTCGGTCCTATTCTAGGCCCTAAAGGCAAAATGCCCGATCCAGTGCCGTCAAGCGCCGATCCTGGCCCCCTCATCAATCGACTGAGACGAACAGTCAAGGTGCGCTCCAAGGATAAGCCGACGTTCCATGCGTTGATCGGAAATCTGAGCATGAATGTCGAAGACATCGCAGCCAACGTCGAAGCGCTACTAAATACTATAGAGTCACGACTCGAAAACGGCAGGCAAAACATTGCCTCGGTCTACGTCAAGACTACGATGGGGCCCGCAGTGAGGTTGATGTGAAATGGCGGGATTCAAAAACGTTCATCGACCGGTTTGGAAAGACGACGAAGTCACCAGCATCAAAGCTGAGGCCGAGACGCACAAAGTTATTGCGGTCGTCAGCATCCATGGCATCCCTGCCCGTCAATTTCAGAACATTAGGGCTGAGCTGCGCGATGTCGCGAGAATAAAAGTCGCGCGAAATACACTCATCCACCGTGCGCTTGAAGAGGCTGGCGAGGCGACGCTGAAGTTGTTCGAAAACGTTGAGGGACAGACGGCACTCGTATTCACCGATCTAAATCCATTTAAGCTGTTTAAATTGCTCGAAAACAGCAGAACGCCTGCGCCAGCAAAAGCAGGTGACAGAGCGCCTACAGATATCATCGTAGAAAAAGGGGCTACGTCGTTCAGACCTGGGCCTATCGTCGGGGACCTTCAAAACGCCGGGATACCGGCCGCGATCGAAAAGGGCAAAATCGTAATACGCGAAACAAAAACGGTCACGAAGGCCGGCGAAGCGATTAGCGTGCGGCTTGCTGGCGTACTTCAGCGCCTCGAAATCTACCCGATGGAAGTTGGCTTGTACCTTCGAGCAGCATACGACGGCGACGTGCTTTACGTCCCAGAGGACCTACGCATCGATGAGAAAGCGTACTTTGGTCAATTTGTGTTAGCTGCGTCAAACGCCCTGAATTTATCAACTAACACGGCATATCCGACCTCCTTAACCGCTGCTCCACTGCTTCAAAAAGCTTCATTTGAAGCGATGAACCTCGCGGTTAGCGCCGAGATCTTTGAGCCTGAAGTGCTTAAAATCCTGCTCTCAAGAGCGCAAGCCGTAGCATTAACGCTTGTTAACAAGCTTCCGAACGAAGCATTGGATGATGAGCTGCTCGCCCTAAAAGACGCCCACGCAAGTGTACCCGAGTCCGTTAAAGAAAAGCCAGCGCAAAAAAAGGAAGATGAAGAATCAAAAGAGAAGGAAGAGGACGAGGCGAAGGAATCTGAATCTGGCATGGAAGGTCTAGGAGCGTTATTTGGGTAATCTAAAGATCCACGATACAGCAAAGGTGATAGCAAAATGGAATATGTATATGCAGCACTAATTTTGCATGCGACAGGCAAGGAAGTAAGTGAAGAGGGCGTTACGAGCGTTCTCAACGCAGCAGGCGCGACAGTCAACGAGGCCAGGGCAAAGGCACTAATTGCAGCGCTTGAAGGCATCGATATCGACGAGGCGATATCTACAGCGGCATTTGTAGGAGCTCCCGCAGCACCTGCACCGGTCGCTCCAGCGCCTACCGAGAAGAAAGAAGAGGCAAAAGCCGAAGAGGAAAAAGAAACTGAGAAGGATAAGGAAGAGGAGGAAGAAACAGGAATGGAGGGCTTAGGCGCTCTATTCGGGTAGTCCATCCTGTTCCCCGGTTATTGACAACGCCTCGGAGTCGGGTGCCTGACTAGGCCGTTCGTGTGAAGGCGGAAGAGTGGCACGTTTCAAGCCCTAGCGATTTTGCCGCCAGGGGAGCTGCCCAAGCCGGAACCTAAGAGGCACCATACAGTGTCAAGAGCACGTGAAGTCGTAGCAGCATTTAATGCGGTCGATGCGTGATCTCTACTGAGGCTGTCTTTCGCGTTAGCTGCAGATAGTTCTGCCTGCATATCCGCGGGCATCATTGTTCCAGTAACCAAAGACATCCGCTCTTTGCGAAATCTCGCGGATTCGACGCGCCCAGGAGTCTATCTCGCTGGGCGAGTCGCCGTCTCCGTTCCTGCCGCGAGCGTGCCATCTTATGTAAGCAAAATCCGCAAAGCATTCTGCATTACTGTCGAATTGTGCACCTAGCATTGTTAATATCAACTCTCGTTGCACTCGGAAGCGTTCAAAAACCTCGTCGTCAAACCACGAGCTGTGGCGAAACTCAAAAACAAACCGGTGTTCCGGGAGAATGGAGAGAAACTCGTCAAAACGTTCCAGATCTTTTTTAAAGGCCGGAGAGAGCCCTATGAGAAACGGGCCCAACTTGTCCCCAAGCACAGAACAAGTCTCCAAAAAGTCATTGAGCGGTCTGCGCATATCGTGTAGCCGTCTTGTGTGCGTCAATATTGCGGTTCATTTTTATAGAGAACGTAAAGTAATCGGGCGTCCTGGCGTACCAGTTCTTCAGCTGGGACGCCGTCGGAAACTGGTAGGACGTCGAGTTGACTTCGACAGAGTTGAAAAAAACCTGACATATTGGTTCACGTAGTTGTAACGCGTATCATAAAAACGCGTCGCCAGTGATCGTAGTGCCATCCGCTACACACCAAACAGATCTTAGTCGTCTCCTTGGCCCCTGGCTCACGTTAACACGCCGTGCGACAACAAAGAGATTTTATGCACGCATAAAAGAATTACTCCTAAAGTTTAACTAATGAAGAGGCTATAGGAGTGCAAAGATGGTGTTAAAAGAAGCAGATGAAAGAGTCATTTCTGCAGCACTCGGCCGCCGACCCAATGACGTCGAAAGTGCAATATTCGAAAACCTATGGTCAGAGCACTGCGCCTATCGAACGAGTAAGCCACTCCTACAGACAATGCCCACGCGCAGCGATATCGTTATTGTAGGCCCCGGAGATGACGCAGCCATCATAAAGCTGAGCGATCACCTCACTCTCGCGATAGCGATGGAAAGTCACAATCACCCTTCATACGTCGATCCGTACGACGGCGCTGCGACCGGCGTCGGCGGAATCGTGCGTGACGTTATCTCCATGGGCGCCAAGCCGATCGCTTTGATGGATTGCCTTTATTTTGGCAGCTTAGAGAATGAAAAAAACCGGTATCTATTCGAGCACGTTGTTCAAGGAATCGGCGATTACGGGAACTGCATAGGAGTGCCCGTTGTCAATGGTGAGGTCCTGTTTCACCCGAGTTACGACGGGAATCCGCTTGTCAACGTGGTCTGCATTGGACTAGGCCAACCCGACACACTCGTCACCGCGCGCGTAAAAAAACCTGGCAGCAAAATCGTCCTCATAGGGTCTGCCACCGGCCGAGACGGTCTTGGCGGCGCATCCTTTGCCTCGAGAGATCTTAGTGAAAAATCAGAAGCGTCGGATAGGCCTTCCGTGCAGATTGGCGACCCGTACACTGAAAAACTGCTCATCGATGCTACGCTCGAAGCAGTCGCCACAGGCTATGTTTTCGCGTGTCGCGACTTAGGGGCCGCAGGGTTGTCAGGGGCCTCAGCCGAAATGTGTTCAACGTTTGGAGGGCGAATTGTGCTCGACGCCGTTCCTTTGCGCGAAACTGGCATGACACCGAGGGAGATAATGGTCTCTGAGTCACAGGAGCGGATGGTCCTCGAGGTCCCGCCGGAGCACGTTCATGAAATACTAGCTATTGCCCACAAGTATGACTTAAATAGCGCCGTAATCGGTGAGGTAATCGACGAACCTAGATACGTCGTAGAGTTCCGCGGAACGGTAGTCGCCGATATACCGATCAAGCTACTCACCGAAGGGGCACCACTGTGCACACCTGAACGCGCAAAAGCGCAGTCGTACCTTGAACAGTCGCTAGCTCGAGACCTAACGCTCAAAGAGAAGGCGCTTCGCGTGCTTTCGTCTCCAAACGTCGCGACGAAAGAGTGGGTGTATCGACAGTACGACCACGAAGTGCAAACGCGGACTGTAGTCAAGCCAGGCAACGGGGCGGCAGTTCTCTCGATTGACGCCCGGCGAGGCATAGCGCTGTCCTCAGGCTGCAATCCTACGCATGTCGCAAAAGATCAATTCCATGGGGCAGCGGGCACGGTTTTTGAAAATGCAATGAATTTAGCAGTGAAGGGGGCAACGCCAGTCGCGTTTGTCAATTGCCTCAACTTCGGCAACCCAGAAAATGCGAACGTCTTTTCCCAGCTTGAACGAGCGGTGGCTGGGCTCTCTCACGCTGCTCGCATCCTCGACATACCAATCGTCGGTGGGAATGTTTCGCTCTACAACGAAAGCGAAGAGTTCCACACGGCGATTATCCCTACTCCGTCAATCGGCATGGTAGGAATTCTCGAGGATATCTCAACGATCCCACCCGCAGTTTTCCAAGAAAAGGGAGATATCGTAATGATGATCGGCGAAACGTATCCGGAATACGGTGGGTCGGAGTATGCAGAAATCTTTGAGATCGGAGGTGCTGTCCCGCAACCGCGCGAAACGATTAAAACAACTATCGACGTATTGGTGAAAGTTGTCGGGACCGGAAAGATCACGGCCGCCTCGGACATTTCGCGGGGGGGCCTTGTAGCTGCGCTCGGAAAAATGTGCAAACACGTCGGTGCCGAAGTGAACTTATCTGGTAGTTTAGACGATGAGACAGAACTGTTTTCCGAGAGCTCCGGCAGAGCGATTCTTACGGTGACCCCTGGAAGCCTCAACTCGGTTTCAGCTGTTTTCGAAGCTCACGACGTCCCGTGTGCCGCGATTGGAACCGTTGGCGGGGGGGCCCTCTCTGTCACAGTCGACGACAGCCAACTGAAGCTGTCGCTAGAGACCATCGAGAGAAGCCTCAATATGCTTAACGAAAGCATGCTGACTTAACGAACGGCGCAGGCAAGTGCACATGTTGAGCGTGAACCTGGTGTATGGGACGTACGGCGAGAGCGGCATCCTCACGAGCATCAAGAACACGCAAAAAATGTTGAGACTACTCGAATCGGAAGGCGTGCGCTTCTACCAAAACTCGATAAAGATATGCGACGTAATGCACGCCCACACATTCGGGCCCATCGCTCTTCTGTTAGCGCTGTTGCATAAAGCGCGTCACAAGACAGTGATAATACACACCCATACGACGCCACAAGACGTCGCCAATAGCTACTTCGGCGCCACCTTCGTTAGCGCCTGTCTAAAAGGATACCTGGGCTTCTTCTACAATCTCGCAGATGTTTGCATCGCGCCTTCCACATACACGAAGGATGTCCTAAAAAGCACGCTCAACATCAAGCGGAGAATCGCGGTTCTCAGCAATGGGATTGATTTAAGCTTGTACGAGTGTGATGAAAAGCGCGCAATAAAGTTTAGAGCGCAGCACGCTTTGGATGATCGCCCACTAGTTCTCTCAATTGGTCTGGTTTTCTTGCGAAAAGGCATCATTGATTTCGTGGACGCCGCCAAGAAGCTGCCACGTTTCCGGTTCGTGTGGGTAGGAAGAATCCTGGCGTGGCCATTCTTGCCCAAAGCGGCTAAAAATGTGCTCGAAGCGGCCCCCGAAAACGTGCTTTTCACGGGCCGAGTGGACAGTATTTGCGATGCCCTGAGTGCAGCGGACGTGTTCGTTTTTCCCAGCTACGAGGAGAATCAAGGGATTGCCATTCTTGAAGCAGCTGCTTGCGGAGTGCCTCTTATCTTGCGAGACCTGACCGTGTACAACACGTTTGTAGACGGACGCAACTGCATCAAGTTCACGACTGCTGAAGAATTTAAGAGCGCGATCAACGAGGTTATTGCAGATCGGGCGAGCGCAAAGAAACTCGAAGAGAATGCGCGGGAAACCGTTCAGAGCCACGATGTCCATGTTGTGAGCAAAAAGTTACTTCAGATCTACCTCACCGCTAAACAGGACTAATTCTGCATACTTTTGAGGTGCAGCGCCAAAAGGAAAGCTATATAGACCAAATACCTACTACTAATCGTGTTAAAAAAGCAGAGGAATCCGAATTGCACGTAGGTGAAGCTTTGATCGGCACTGATCCTGAACTGGCTCATATTGACCTCTTGATAGGGGACAAGAATGGCCCAGTGGGACAAGCATTTGCTAGTGGACTGTCGCATCTCTCTAAGGGGCACACTCCGCTTCTGGCTGTAATTAGACCCAATTTGCTTACAAAGCCTGCTACACTCATCGTCCCAAAAGTAACGATACAAGACTTAGAACAGACAGCGAGGGTCTTTGGCCCCGCTCAAGCCGCGGTTGCGAAAGCAGTCGCAGACGCCGTGGAAGACGGGGTCATTGCAAAGGAAGCGTGCGAGCAGTACGTACTAATCGTATCCGTGTACGTTCACCCCGACGCAAGAGATTACGAGAAGATCTACCGCTACAACTACGGAGCTACGAAACTAGCGCTGAGAAGAGCGTTGAGCGACTTTCCATCTGTGGACAAGGTTCTGTATGAAAAAGACCGATCGCTCCACCCCGTTATGGGCTTCAAAGTCACTCGGCTTTGGGATCCGCCGTATCTTCAAGTGGCGTTCGACTTAACTGAACTGAGTTCTGTGCTCAACGTTTTGGACCAGCTTCCGACAAGCGACCACATCATCCTTGAAGCAGGGACGCCGCTTATCAAACGATATGGCTTAGGAGTTATTCAAGAGATGCGAAAGGCGCGCCCGAGTGCCTTTATTGTAGCCGACCTCAAAACTCTCGATACCGGAAACCTCGAAGCACGCTTAGCTGCAGATGAGGCAGCCGACGCCGTTGTGGTCTCTGGACTAGCTTCCGCATCAACCATAGACAAAGCAATAGAAGAGGCAAACAAGACCGGCATCTACGTCATTGTGGATATGTTAAACGTTGATAAGCCGGAAAGCGTTCTAAAGGCGCTCAAAAATAAGCCAGATATCGTCGAACTCCACCGGGCAATCGACACCGAGGACTTAGCACACGCGTGGGGGAACATCTCGCACATAAAGAAGTACGCCAAGCTCGTTGCAGTGGCGGGAGGCATTCGACAAGATAATATCGAAGAGGCTCTAAAGTCGGGCGCCAACGTCCTAGTCGTAGGACGCGCTATTACAGCCGCGCGAGATGTGGAAGGCGCTGCACGTGTGTTTCTTGAAGGGTTGAAACAGAGCGATATCGATCAGTACCGGGTAAAGACTGACTTTTAGGCTAAGCAACGCCGCCTTTGTCACGAGGCCCGGGGCTGACCGTTAATTGGCCTGATGCGGGTCTTTTTGGATCATTCAGACGTGAGATAAGTTTCAAATATGGGCCCTCGAAGAATGCTGCTTGCCCGAGATCTATTTGCATCTAGCCCGCCTGTTCCACTACGAACGTGTTGACTTAAAAAATATGGAGGTGTGTGCATGAAACCGTTAATCGTGATTAATTTCAAGACATATGCCGAAAGCACTGGAGCGAATGCCGTGCGACTTGCAACTGCCGCGAGCAAAGTCGCCGCGGACTCAGGTGTTACTATGATCGTCGTCCCACAAGCCGCAGACATTTATCAGGTAGCCCACGAAGTGGACATCCCAGTCTACGCGCAGCATATGGATGGAATCCAATTTGGGGGTCACACAGGGCATATACTGGCTGAAGCGCTCGCGGAGGCTGGAGCCCGCGGTACTCTCATAAATCACTCGGAGAGACGCCTTGAGTTGGCCGAGATTGACGCTGCGAATCAGGCTGCAAAGAGGACGAATTTGGCGACAATAATCTGTACCAACAACGTATCGACGACTAAAGCCGCTGCTTCACTCGGTCCCGATTTCGTAGCTATTGAGCCTCCAGAATTGATAGGCTCGGGTATTCCCGTATCAAAGGCGAATCCGGAAGTGGTGACGGGAGCGGTCGACGCTGCGATGGGCGTGAAAGTGCTTTGTGGTGCGGGTATTTCGAAAGGTGAAGACGTGAAGGCCGCAATCGAACTTGGAACCCAAGGCGTACTTCTCGCTTCTGGCGTAACCAAAGCCGCCGATCCAGAGGCTGCTCTACGAGGTCTAGTTGCCTTCGTCTAATCAAGAACCGAAAAAGGCTGACATTGATCTTTGGAAACGCCTTATGAGGCCACCACGGGGGGGCTCCAAGGCGAAAACGTGGTCAGAAGCCGAGGTGATTCGCCTATTTCAGAACACCCCGACTCCACTAATTGCGGACGCCATGGATGGGTGCAACGTTTTGGGTTGTCTTAAGCCAATTTTGCGGCACGCGGCCATTGTCGGGCCCGCAGTTACTGTTAAAACGAATCCGACCGACTGGGGCACCGTGGTCAGTGCTATTGATGTGGCTTCCATTGGCGACGTACTGTTTATTGACGGTTCTGGTTCCAATTTCGCGGTGTGGGGTGGTCTAACTTCCCTCGCAGCGCAACGGCGTGGACTTGCCGGTACAACCGTATACGGAAGCTGTCGAGACATTACGACCATAGATGCGCTTCAGTATCCGGTGTGGGCGAAAGGGATAACCCCGCGTGCTGGAAAGCCGCTAAACAAAGGAGAGGTGAATGTTTCGCTCGTCGTCAATGGATTTTCAATACGGCCGCGTGATCTGGTGAAGGCCGATGCGCACGGAGTCATCATAATCCCATCGAATGACAGTGCAGCCGTCGCAGACCGAGTCTTGCAGGTAGTTCGCAGGGAGCACCTGATAGAGACCGGACTAAAGAAGGGAAGAACGCTTAGTGAAGTGCTAAACGATTTTTCATCCTAACACGGCTTTATATAACATTAGTCCCCAAAAAAAAGCAATGGCCGCGAATGAGCTTGCGGGCGTCTTCTTACACAAAATGCCCGCGTCACTGCTGCTCACGATCCGAACGTACGATCGTACTTACGTATCGGTTCTGGCCAAGGAATGCAACTGCACGTACCCGCACGCCATAAAAACGCTTTGGGGCATGGAGAAGCTTGGCTTGCTACGATCGGAGAAAGTCGGCAGGGTCAAGTACGTGGAACTCACCGATCATGGCAGAGTTGTCGCCGATTCACTCAATGATCTGATGCTTAGCCTCGGCGCTAACGAAACGCCGATAAAGACCGACGCGGGGTATATAAATCAAAAGATCAACAACGTAATCCGCAAGGTCGAAGCGATTCAGAAAGATCTTGATACAGGAAACGATATTAGCCGAGATGATGCTATTCACTTTAACAGAAGGCTGGGGCCTTATTATCGCGAACTCAACTCGATCCGGCTTCTTCTGGAGACACAACCAAACAGCCCTCTTCGCACGAAAGTTGACGCGCTGGGAAGAACGCTTAACAAGGTAAAAAGGGAAATCGAGACGAAACGAATGCCGCAAGCGACCGCTACCTAACGGGATAAAAGTCTTTGACGCGTGTTGTGTCTTCTAGAAATGGAGTGGAAGCTTCATATAGAACCGTGTCTGTGCTTGCGACGATGGTGTGCTTTTCGTAAGGCTTGATGTGAATGGTGTCTCCCACTTCGAAGTACTCTCGACGATCGTCAAATTCAATATAGCCCGTGCCCCGCACGATGAGCATGGTCTCGTCTTTGTTTTTGTGGTAGTGATACGACGATTGGTAGCCTTCGCGAATATATAGCTCTTTGAGCAAGTAGAGCTCAGTAATTATCTGAACCTTCTCATATCCCCACGGCTTTGCGGTTTTATTGTGAAACTCAGTAAGAATCCTTTTTTTCCCGTCTTCAGTGTAAAAAGTNNACCTCTTCTAGTTCATCTCCGAGCAAAAATTGGCCGAGCTCACACCCTTTTCGAACACAGAAGATACCGCCATAAACCGCACGTGACTCCCAGTCAAACAAAGCTCCAGACACGCGGTCAGCGGAGCCACGCGACTCTGCGCCGGTAGCAGCGTAGATCAATATAGGTGCCGCCGCGTGGGTGAACTTCATAATCATCTTTTTTAAGTTGATGTCAGCAACAATGCCGCAATCCATAACGAGGACATCGTCATCCATCTTGGCGAGTACGGAGACAATGTTTTTGAACGTTCTGGTGGCCTGCTCGTAACTGAGTTTAACGCCTTTGCGCTCGCTTCCGAGTGCATCCTGCACCGAGGGAAGAGAAACACTGGTCAGAAGCACTGCTTCGTGTAATCCAACAGTGGCGAGATCGAGTAGTAGCTTGTCGATTACCGCAAATCCCTCGGTCAAAGAAATTAGCGCGTTTGAGCTACCCGGGTAGATGCTCTGCTCTTTCCCGTAACCGTCACATAAGATCAGTGCTTTCATAACAAACTCCACTGAAGTGATGGGCCACGATGTATATGGCTTTTTTTGATGGCGAGAGGCTTTTTGAGCGCCGCGCGTATTTTGGCTACGAACCGAAATTTTATTAAGTAGCTGCCGAAATACGCACTATGCACACCAAAATGGGATCTGCGCTCGGCCATTTGTTACGGAGAGACGGTAAATGAATATAGTCATGGTAACAAGCTGGTCGCCGCGACACTGCGGCATCGCTACTTACAGCTCGGAACTCGTCGGTGCCTTACGAAAGAATGGACATCACGTAGATATTATTTGTCATACAGACGAGGACTGTGGCGGACACTGCGAAGAGGACGTTTATTCCGTCATCGACACTAACGACCCCGGATGGGACGAAAAAGTTTATGCCACCGTGCAGCAAATCAAGCCCGATGTGGTCCATATTCAGCACGAGTATGGGCTCTATTTAACGCACGGCGACTATGGGGGGCGAATCATTCCGCTCCTGTTTCGATTCAAGTTGGAGAAGATCCCGTCCGTCATGACCTATCATTCAATTTATACGTCTCTTGATCGCCCTGAGGCTATATTTACGGACGTCAGTCTGCGACTGCTCGATTCTGCAATCGTCCACGCTGAAGTTCAAAAGCTATTTCTACCCTACAACCTTGACTGGATCCCGCACAACGTACACGTCATATCGCACGGCGCCAAAGAGGTCGTACCCGATCCTCTGGCAAAAGAGCGCTTCGGCCTTGCTGGCAAGAAGGTCGCACTTTGTATAGGGTGGTTTGAGCCAAACAAACGGTTCGAGGACGTAATCGAAATCTGGCCGGAAGTCATTCGTCGAGCGGGTAAGGCGGCAATACTACTGATTGCCGGCGACGCTCGACCAGGTTCGAGCACGGGCATCAAGTACAAAGAACAATTACTGCGCAAGATTGAAGAGTCCCCCGCAAAAGACAACATCAAAACGATCCTAGGTGCTTTTGATCCGGATACCTATGATAGCATTATTTCGGCATCGGATTTCGTCGTTCTCCCCTACAAGCACGCCTCACAAAGCGGCAATCTCGCACACTCTTTTGCACTCAACAAACCCGCTATCGTCTCGTCACTTGAGGGCCTGAAGGCAGAAATTGAGGCGAGTGGCGCGGGAATAGCAGTCCCAGTAGACGATCTTGACGAACTGCGAAAAGCCATCACAATACTGCTAACAAGCGACTTAATGCTCGAAACGTACAGCGAACACGCACAGGGCTATGTGGCAAACCATATAATCTGGGAGAACGTCGCTCGGAAGCACACCCTCGTTTACGAGAACGCCATTGACCGCGTGACGTACGGGACAAAGGTGCGCGTCAATCAGACTATCTAGAGTCGTTCGGCGGCACAGAGGAAAGGCTGGAAGATCCAACTTGCAAATTTTGGGAGGCACCAATCGAATTGGTCAGCGTCAAAGAGTACATTTCTGCTCCAGTTATCCCTTTACAACCAAATGCCACGGTTGCTGAAGCGTTGGCTCTCATTGCAAAAACCGGCCACCAAGGGTTTCCCGTCGTCTCGGATGGGAAAATGGTAGGCATGGTCACTGGCGCGGATCTCATTCTGGCGAAGCACCATCAGAAGATTGCGGCGCTTATGACGACGAACCCGGTGTCCGCAAAACCGGATGATGATATTGTCAGCGTTGCCGGCGTGATGGCTTATAACCATATTCACCATCTCCCCATTGTTGAGGGGGAGCGCGTCATCGGAATTGTCACAGCCACCGACATGCTGCGCGCGAGCATCGAAAACATCATTTCTGAGAATGTTGAGCGTATTTTCACGTTTTTTCAAACGCTGCACCCGGGTGTCAGAATGGGACATACACGAGTGGAGGTTGAATCTCTGATCCCGACTCAAAAACTCTTAGATCCCGGAGAGCTGCTGCTGCGGGAACAGCAGTTCGAACGCGGTGTGGTGTACCCTATTGTGGTAGCAAGAAAAGGTCGCTGCTACCATATCGTAGACGGGCATCACCGGGCATTTCTCGCGCACAAGCGTGGAATGAAAGAGATCCCAGCTTTCTATATAGAAGGGGAACTAGGGATCGTTAAATCGTCTGAAAAGCTCGGATTAAAATCCTTAGACGACATGATTGTCATCGCTGACAAGTAAGCTAGCCGAAGTACTCTTTCAAGTCAGACGCAACTTTTTCAGGCATAGACTCGACGATTACTTCTTCGTGAAGCCGTTCCATATAACCTGCGTCGTTGTTGTAGTAGCTTTGGGGGTATGGTCGTGCAATGATCCTGACGATAAGCCTGAAGCTCTCGTCTTCACTAGACGCTGAGAACGTGCTCAAATTGAAGCTGTGAACGCCGTACAAGGTGTAAGCGGTAAAAACCCGTTTAAGTCCCTTGCTCAAGTCCGAGATGCTAGTGTCGTCAAGGCTATACAACGATGAGACATTGTGGAGCACCCCACATATTTCATCATTGCCGAGGGGCACGTAGCTAGTTATCCAGGAAACCTCTCCAATCTCTCCTAAAAATCGCTCACCGTGTTCTTTTTCAATTTTAAGCAGGTGCATCCAATAATTCTCTTTGTGCTTTGCATAATATCTTTTGCAGGCTGATAGGTACAACCAAGCGAGGTTCGTCGGCTGCTCGTCTACAGTGAGTTGGACGTGAGGATGAATCACGCTCGCACCGGCAGGCGGCAAGAAATTCCAGCTAAAAATTGGATACACAGCTTTCTGGTCTTTTGATTTGACGCAGTGGAAGTACTTGACACTTGCTTTTAGCGTATCCTGTATCTGCTTTAAGGTGAACTCATCAATTCCTAGGAAATGCTGCCGTGAGACCGTTGCAACCGCGTGATACTTCGCAAAAGGGAACAGGTTAGGGAATACGGTCGTCTCTCCGAGTTTGATTCTGCCTTCGGGCACTAAACTCGATGGGAACATCGGAGTCGCCGTCTTAATGTTCGTGGGACAAAAGTAGCAGTTCTTCGCAGAGAGCTCAATTAACTCAGAGTATCCCATGCCGGTCTGTGCTTGTTTCTTTCTCTCGGACCGCTTGACGTTAATCCGACACGCGCGGCCGGTGAGAAGTTCCTTTCGGTACTCAATTGCTTGCGTCTCTAAGTTGAAGTCCTCGGTCGGATTTCGCAGCTCTGATACGATCGACCGCTTAGAGAATAGATCTCGCAGATTGATGACCTCCAGCAAGTTCTGATAATGATACCTAAGCTTATTAACAATTAACGCTTGTAAGCTTGACAAGCATATATACCTTTTTAAGCGATTGCGAGTCACGACATTTAGAGGCTTGTTCTATCCGTCTCCGGCGCCCCGATTGCTTTGCAGTGTGACGTTTAAGTGACGTCACCCTCAACTGTTGTATCTTGCGTTTTCGAAGCCGTTAACTCCGCACCACGACGGTCAGCAGAGCGCTCTGCGAGTAGGCTTGACAGCTGCAGAGGCGCTGTTGCGTAGCATCATGATCTCGATAAAACATACAGTTAAGAACCTAGCCCTTCATATTCGGACTTCAGAACGAGATAACCCGTAGTGATTGTGGTGCTTGATTGTCGTAGCTAGTCACGCTCGGAGAAAGGATCGCAGGACGGAAACAAGTCAGCAACGATACTCACGCGGCTTTTGCGAGCAGAATAGTAGAGGCGCAGCATGGAGTTTGATTTGACAGCTCATCTTAAGTTCAGCAACGATCTCCCGTTAGAAGCAGATTCTGAACTGCAAAAAGCAGTTGACGATGCTAATAACGCCCTTTTCATCAAAGGCGTGCCACGTGACTCGATCAATGAAGCAGCGAGAATAATCGAGTGGCATGCGCACGCCAATGAGCTGTGTGTTAGAATCGTTAGCGGCAGGTACACACGTGCGCACGACGCCCTATTGCGCTTCAAAAAAGCCTTGGGAACAACTATGGGCACGAAATATCGGATCGGAGTCAGAGGGTATGAGGTCGATGAGTTTACCATAAAGATGGAGGTTGAAACGCCTGTCCGTATTGAACTGCCATTTGTCAAACAAGCATCGCACGAAGACAAACTGCTAACGCTGCAACTCTCGGTCGGCGAACAAGAGATCGAGAAAAAAATCCCAGACCGCATCGTGAATCTCATCGAGGAGAAGATAAAGCACCGACTCTACGGGACGAAGGTAGAGAACTGGGATCTGATCTGGGAAAGCCCACAAAAAGAGGGTCACTTTCGGCGCGACCCAACTCTCGAGCTGCAGGAGCGACAGTGGATCAAGCACGGCGTAAGCAGGGGGCAATGGATATTCGGACCCCAAGTGACAAAAGTCTTTAACACGTTTGAGGAAATCATCGAACAGGAAATATTGGCGCGGCTCGGTTATTCTGAGATGATATTTCCAAAGATGGTTCCTTGGGAGGTCTGGAAACGTTCAGGACACGCACGCGGCATCTATCCGGAGATCTACTACGTTTCTCCTCCTAAGACACGCGACCCGGAATATTGGGAAGATGTGATAGACTATTACAAAGTTACGAATGAGATTCCCTTAGAGCTTATCAGACAGAAGATTGACGACCCCATCGGAGGCATGTGCTACGCCCAATGTCCTTCGTTTTGGCCGTTTTTGCAAGGCGAAACGATTTCCCTAGAGTCGCTTCCGATTAAGGTGTTTGATCGATCTGGCACGTCACATCGCTACGAAAGCGGTGGCATCCATGGTATAGAACGGGTCGATGAGTTTCACCGAATTGAGATCGTCTGGGCCGGCAGCCCCGAACAAGTCAGCGAAGAAGCGCACAAACTTGAGAAGCGCTACACGCGCATTTTTAACGATATACTGGATCTCGAATGGAGAAAGGCGCGCGTTACGCCATGGTTTATGGCGCAAGAAGGACTCATCGAAGCTGCTGGTGACCAGTCGGCAGGCACGATCGACTATGAAGCGTACTTGCCCTATCGGGGTGAACGAACGGACAGCCAATGGCTAGAGTTTCAAAATGTAAGTATAAACGGAGACAAATATCCACGCGGTTTCAACGTAAAAACCCAAAAAGGAGATCTGTGGTCAGGGTGCTCAGGCATCGGCTTGGAACGATGGGCAGCCGCATTTTTTGCACAAAAGGGACTAGATATCGAATTATGGCCACAGAAATTCGCAAAGCGTATTAAGGAGCTGCCCGAAGGGATCAAGTTCCTGTGAAAAAGCGTTATATGGTACAATCATTTATATACGTGTAAGCTTTAGAGGTAAAATCGCAGCGTAGATGAATGTAAGCCTGTTGAAGTTATTGCGTGCCCTATAGGTTGTTTAAGGAGTTTTTGGATGGCGAGAAGACAGACAAGGAAGAAAGCTGAAGGTTGGAAAGCAAAGAAATGGTACGACGTTGTGACGCCTGATATCTTTGGCAAAATGAGCATCGGGACTACCCCTGCCGACGATTCTTTGAAATTGGTTGGAAGAGTCATGGATACCACCCTCGGCGAACTGACGAATGATATGGGAAAACAAAATGTAAAGATGCACTTCAAGATCGATGAAGTGAGCGGTGAGTCTGCACATACTAAGTTCACAGGGCACGAACTGACGCGTGATTACCTCAGAAGCCTAGTAAAGAGGCGTACAAGTCTCGTCGAGTCAAATATCGTTGTAACGACAAAAGACGGTTACAAGATTCACCTTAAGCCAATGTCATTTACGATAAAGCGAGCAGGATCTTCTCAAATCAAAGCGATCCGAGAGATCATGAACGGTATCCTACAGCAACGCGGAAAAGACCTTAATTATGAACCGTTCATCCACGAAGTCGTTCTCGGAAAGCTCGCAAGCGATATATATAAACAAGCGAAGATTATCTACCCGTTACGGCGCGTAGAAATCGGCAAAACAAAGATATTAGCCGAACCATAAGCCCAGTGTTTAAGGCCGGCTGCAAGTTTTTGCGACATGGACGTTCCTACAAAAATTTTGCTCGTCGTGCTCGACGGTGCGGCCGACCGTCCAACCGTCGATACAAAGACGCCTTTAATGGCTGCGAGCGTTCCGTTCTTCGATCAATTAGCGTGCGAAGGGATCCTCGGAATCATGGACGTTATAGCACCCGGCACGCCTCCTGGTTCTGATACGGCGCATCTCTCATTGCTTGGCTACTCGCCGAAAGAAGTATACACCGGACGCGGGCCGTTCGAGGCGGCAGGAGTCGGAATTGACGTCAAGCCCGGCGACATTGCCTTCCGCGGCAATTTCGCCACGATCAAAGACGGCATAGTCATCGACCGACGCGCGGGTCGTATAAGCGATACCCACCAGCTGGCAGAAGCGATCAGAGAACACGTGCACCTTGATTGCGAGTTCCTTTTCAAAGAGTCGGCAGGACATAGAGCGGCCCTTGTTCTGCGAGGGGAAGACCTCAGTCCGAGCATTACGTCCACCGACCCGCATCAAATTGGGGCGCTGTTGCCATCACAACCTACGACGACCGGCCTTCCGCCACAGAAAACAGCGAAGCTCGTTAATGATTTCACTCGCCAGGTGTGCGCGATCCTAAGTGAGCATCCGGTGAACAAAAAACGGATCGAAGCGGGCGACCTTCCGGCAAACGCAATACTACTTCGCGGGGCAGGCGCAGTTCCACACCTAATCCCATTTGAAGAGCGCACAGGTCTTGATGCTGCTGTAATCGCGGCGACCGCATTGGTGATCGGGATTGGCAAACTTACTGGCATGGAATACGTGCCAACTGCAGGCGCAACAGGGCACGTTAACTCAGATATCGACGCAAAAGTGAAGAACGTCAATAGGGCATTGAAGACACACGCGTTTGTACTGCTCAACATAAAAGGCGCAGATGAAGCGGGCCACGATGGTGATTTCAATACCAAAACGCACTTCTTGACTCGAGTCGATGCCGCGATGTCGGAGCTTGCAATCGACGAATCCACACTTGTCGTCATTACCGCAGATCATACGACGCCGGTGAGCCTTAGAGAGCACTCTGGTGACCCGGTTCCGTTCCTAATACACGGAAAAGGCGTTCGAACTGATGAGATTCACGCATTTGACGAGTGTTCTGCGGCCTTGGGAGGCATGAATCGTATCCGCGGGGTTGATTTAGTGCCAGTTCTCATAGATCTCCTCGGCAAAGGCCAGAAATTCGGTGCGTGACGTTCATCAAAACCTCGCAGTTGCGTTTCGCTAGCATGCTGCTTGGCGAATTAATCTGTTGCTACGTCTGCGTTAGTGGCATCGCGTGCGCTTTCTAGAACACGCGATAGCCGGCGACAAAAAAAATTAAAGCATGAGCGCTAAAAGGCGATTGTCGAAAACTGTGGAGCGAAAAATGTCAGTTCATCCGATTGAATTCCGTTACGGCACCATTGAGATGAAAGCGATATGGAACGAAGAGCGTAAGCTCCACTATCTGCTCCGCGTCGAAGTGGCGCTTTCGAAAGCGGAAGCCGAGCTCGGAGTGATACCGAAAGAGGCAGCGGAGCAAATCGAAGAGGCTGCAGGAGAGGTCACGCTAACACGCGTTGCAGAAATCGAAGAAGAAATCCATCACGACATCATGGCCGTCGTCGAGGCCATTGCAGAGAAAATTCACGCAGAAGCAGATTATGTGCACTACGGGGCAACGTCCAATGATATCATAGACACCGCTCTGGCACTACAGCTACGCGATTCGTGTAAAATCCTCAAGTCGAAACTCATTCGACTCAGGAACGTTTTGGTAAATCTTGCTGACGAAAACAAAAACAGAGTGTGCGCCGCCAGAACTCACGGTCAAATTGCTGTACCGACAACGTATGGTCTGCGGTTCGCCGTCTGGGCGATGGAAATACATCGGCATTTGCAACGGCTCTCAGAAGCGCGGGGTCGGATCGAAGTCGGTCAGATGACGGGAGCGGTCGGCACCCAAGCGGCCTTTGGCAAGCAGGCTGTCGAGATTCAAGCGCTGACACTAGAATTGTTAGGATTGCAGCCCGTTGAAGTATCGACACAAGTCATACAACGGGATCGTCATGCGGAATACGCTATGCTGCTCGCCAATATCGCTACATCTCTCGAGAAGATATTTACAGAAATCAGAACACTGCAACGAAGCGAAATAGCTGAAGTCTCGGAGGGGTTCGGCAAAGAACAAGTCGGATCCTCAACCATGCCACACAAGCGAAATCCGATCAAGTCAGAGCAAATCTGCGGCCTAGCCCGCGTCGTCCGATCGTTCGTTATGCCAGCACTAGAAAACAACACGCTCTGGGACGAAAGAGACCTAACAAATTCTTCCTGTGAACGCATCATCTTTCCGGAAGCAACTATTCTGAGTGATCACATCGTGACGCTCTCGATCGACGTTTTGGGGAATCTTACGTTCAACGAGCAGAACATCAGACGCAATCTCAATCTTATGAGGGGGCTGAACATGAGCGAAGCTGTGATGATGCACCTCGCAAAGAAGGTCGGAAGACAACGCGCGCACGAAATCATACGATCAGCAGCAATGAACGCCTACGAGAGCGGCGATACCATTTCAGAAGCACTGCTCAAAGAGCCGCTGCTCGCCGAACACCTCACGAAAGAGAAACTCGAGTGGATGGTGCGTCCCGAGAACTACGTTGGGACGGCCCCTCAACAGGTAGAGCGCGTAGTGACGCTTCTCAGGAAGGACGAGTGCCTGGAATAGTCGGAGCCGTTGGACCGAGAGCCGTCCAGGCTGTGCGGTCGATGCAGCAAGTCCTCAAGCACCGGGGAGGTGTGCGCCGCTTTTCCCAGGGAAAATTAGCGAATGACACCGAATACGCCGTGAGTGCTTTGGGCGACGCGCAATTTAATGCGACTTCTGGCAGTAGTGGTTTGTCGATAACAGTTTCAGACAGGTACCATTCAAGTTACGCCCAAGCGCGCATTGTTGATTCGCGCATTCTGCTGCTAGACAGAGACTGTATAGGCTCACGACCATTGTTCTACGGATCAAACGTGAAGGGTTCGCTATGCGCATTCGCGTCTGAACGCAAGGCTCTGTGGTCCATCGGCATCAATCGCGCTCAACGGGTCGACCCCGGAATTACGGTAGCGATTCACGGACCGCGAAGCATTGCGTTTGGCCCGAAAAAAACCCTTCAGCAGTCAAGCAGGTACCGCGCAACCAATAACGAATCACGTGTGGTAAACGACCTTCGCGAACTTCTTAAGTCCGTGATGAATGAACTCACCGATGAACAAATGGGCGTCGCTTTTTCGGGCGGAGTCGATAGCTCCTTGCTCTGTGCGATCATGGCGAATAACACAAACAACCGATACTTCGCGGCAGGATTGCCCGAATCGCACGACCTAAAGAGTGCACAGCAGGCGGCCCGTATGATGCGAATCGACCTCCAGGTCATCCAACTTGACGCATGCCGCGTCGAAATGCTTATTCCTCGCGTTATTGAAACTATCGAGAGTTACAACCCGCTCGATCTCGCGATCGCTCTCCCGATGTACGTTCTTTCCGAGCAAACAAAAACGGCGGGCTTGAGATCAATTATGACCGGGCAAGGAGCAGATGAACTCTTTGCAGGCTATTCAAGATACGCAAGGCTCCCCGCTGCAAATAACAAAGGGCTGCACAACGCGCTCGAACTTGACGTGCGCAACATCGCGAGGGACAATCTTGAACGAGATAACTTAGCGGCCGCATCACACTCGATAGATATAATCTTACCGTATCTAGATCCGCGGGTAGTAAAGCTTGGATTGACGATTGACGGCTCACTGAAACTCAACCGTGGAATCAACAAGTATATCTTGCGCAAAGTGGCTGAGCAGCTGATGCCTCACGAATTGGCGTATAAACCGAAAAAAGCGCTCCAGTACGGGTCGGGGGTAACTGCAGTGTTGCGGAAACTCGCCCGCGAAAATCTTCCTTACAACAACCGGAACAGCAAAGGCGCTGTAGGGATTTATTTGCGATCAATAGCTGAAAAACACGGTATCGCGGTGGCAGAATGATAACCAAGACAGATGTTGAAAAAATAGCGCGGCTCGCGTGTATCGACCTTGACGCAGAAGATATGCAAGCGTTCACGATGCAATTCAATGCTATATTGGATTACTTCGAGGAGCTAGAAGACATTGAAGCGGAGCTGACTGAACTAGAGGAACACAACGTGCTACGTGCAGACGAGGTTACGCCGAGTCTACCGCAACGAGATGCTCTTGCGAACGCGCCAAAAGTCGAAAACGGCTATTTCAGGGGCCCGCGGATACTATGAGCCACCGAGAACACGTTGAAGAACTGCTTGACGCCATCGAACGAAGCAAACTCAACGCGTTTATCACTGTCGACTACGAAGGTGCGCGACAGCAAGCTGAAGAAGCTGATGCTGGCGAACTTGATGGGCGGCTGGCCGGCGTCCCCGTCGCAATTAAAGACGCCATT
This sequence comes from Candidatus Methanoflorens crillii, assembly GCA_003162175.1. Taxonomy (GTDB): domain Archaea; phylum Halobacteriota; class Bog-38; order Methanoflorentales; family Methanoflorentaceae; genus Methanoflorens; species Methanoflorens crillii. The sequence goes on from PMMR01000055.1 coordinate 118,520, forward strand.
TCGACCAAAGGGCTGCGAACCACGTGCGCCTCGAAGATGTTGGAACATTATGTTCCCCCCTACGACGCGTTCGTTGTCAAGAAATTGCGCGAAGAAGGTGCTGTCATAATTGGCAAAACGAACATGGACGAATTTTCGATGGGCACCTCGACAGAAACCAGCTTCTTCGGACCGTGCAAGAATCCTTGGGACCTCGAGCGCGTACCAGGCGGCTCTTCTGGGGGCAGTGCCGCCGCCGTGGCGGCACATGAAGCCGATCTTGCGCTAGGTTCTGATACCGGGGGTTCAATTCGATGCCCTGCGTCATTTTGCGGAGTGGTCGGCCTAAAGCCTACCTATGGCAGAGTGTCACGCAACGGTCTTGTTTCGTACGGCAATTCAATGGAACAGATCGGACCGATCGCGCGAACCGTCAAAGCCTGTGCGGCACTCTTTGAGGTCATCGCTGGCTATGATCCTTGGGACAGCACTTGTCGCAACGTGCCGGTGCCGCACTACGGCGCCAGGCTTGCCGACGAAATAACTGGCTTAGAGGTTGGCGTGCCACAGGATTTTTTTGGCGAAGGCGTTGATCCGGTCGTGGAAAACGCTACGTGGGAGGCGATAGCGGTGCTTGAAAGCCTTGGCGTGCACGCTAAGGAGACGTCGATGCCGAATCTCAAGTATGCGCTTTCAGCCTACTACATCCAAGCGATGTCGGAAGCATCGTCTAACCTTGCTCGGTACTCTGGAATCATCTACGGAGATCGAGTCCAAAAAGACCACGACTGGCATACAACATTCTCGGAGAACCGCGCGTCAGGATTTGGCAAAGAGGTCAAACGACGCATACTGCTCGGTACATATGCCCTCTCAGCGGGATACTACGACAAGTACTACCTAAAAGCGCGCAAAGCGAGGGTATTGATAAGCCAAGATTTTCGGAGAGTTTTCAAGCAATTCGATGCGCTCATCGCACCAACGATGCCGTACACTGCGTTTAAGATCGGCGAAAAAAACGAAGATCCTCTGTCGCTATATAAGGTCGACATTAACACAGTGCCAATTAATCTAGCGAATGTGCCATCACTATCCGTTCCGTGCGGACGAAAAGGGCGATTGCCCATCGGGATGCAAATTATCGGCGATCAATTCAACGAACAACTGCTGTTCAACATCGCGTTTCAGTTCGAGCAAAGCACGAACAATAGGCACGCTGTGTAACTGCGCCGATGATCGCTCTGAGTTGTTTTACTCTGAGGCTTACGCCCGCGTGTTTGTTGTGCTACTGGACGTCGCCGCAGCTCCGTGGCCCGTGCGGCTTTCAGCGCATTCAGGCTAGCACCGAAATACAGTCAAAAAGCGTCAATAAGTCTCTGAGTAACGTTTTTTTGATCAATTATATCTAGGCCGAACCCCATATTATTTCGTGGTGTGACGCATGGCTGAACCAAAAGACTTAATTCGAAAATTTGAATACGCGGAGAAATTGAAGTCTGAAGTATCGATTGCAAATCAACTGCTTGAACAGGTTGTTGGACTCAAAGATGAGGAATTAATTGGCGGTCAGAAGGTTGTTGAGGCCTATTTAAATTCACTTATGATGGAGATAAAACTCGCCCAGAACGTGCTCGGCTCAAAAGTGATCTTCGCACGAACCTCACGTAAACTCACAGAAGCGATAGGACGAATCAATCTCAGAGAGTATGACGAAGCACGACTATGTTTCAGCGATGCGCTTACGGATGTTACCACAAACTGCGCTGAATCGTTTGAAGCGTTGACCAAACTTAAGCTGCTGTAGGATCTAGGTGGCGATTGAAAAATGGAATTGACGCCAACGTAACGCTTTCCTACAATCAAAACTCGTCGTAAAATTTTTCAGATCTTGCTGCGTCGCAACGCACGATCGATAGGCTGCGAGAAGCGCTGCTGCAAAGGAATGGGCGGCAACTGCACTTGAGGCTCTCGCACTTGCGCGAAGACGTTGAAGTACCTACGAGCAATTTGATCCCACGTTAACGCCCGTCCGTATACGTGCACTCGATGGCTTAGGGTCTTTCGAAGCTCCGCGTCAGCGACGAGGAGGTTGATTTTCTCAGCGATATCCTCAGGATCGCCAAATTCAACAAACAAGCCCCTCCCGTTTGACAGGGCTTCAATGGCGTGTGCAAACCTCGTTGCGACGATACTCCTCCCGCACCCTATCGCCTGGGACAAGACACCACTCGATATCTGATCCGGATTCATGTTTGTTACTGCACAGACGTCGGTGGCCAAAAAGTGTCTAATCATATCTTTGTTAGAGAGGTAGCGCTCGACGAATCGCACGTTGCGCGATACGCCAAGCTCCTTCACAAGGCCGTCGATTTTTTCCTTGTATAGCTCACGCACCTTTCGGTCGAGGGCAGGATGGTGCTCTCCAACGATCATGTAAGTGATATCCTCACGCGGATTCGCTTCAATAATTGACGGCAGCGCTTGGATAACATATTCAATTCCCTTATCAGGATTAATTAAGCCGTAGCTCGCTATGACGAACTTTCCGGCCAATCCCAGACCCCGTTTCGCGAACTCTGTGTCGACAAGTTTGGGTACTTGCGGCACGCCGTGCGGCACCATTGTGAGCTGGGTCTTGTCCAATCCAAACTTGTTATGTAACAGGTCAATACCTGCGTTTGCAGAAACAATGACTCTGTCTGAAAGCGCGTATATGTCCTTAACGACTTCCCTCATGCGGGATGGGGGGTTCGGTATAACGGTGTGAAAAGTCGTTACAATCGGCTTTCTAACCCTCCGCATAAATTCCAGAACGTAGCAGCCGAAATCGCCTTTATACAGCCCAAACTCGTGCTGAATATTGATGACGTCAATTTTTGAGTCGTTTATGCGTTTCGCAGCAGCAATATAACTTTCAACATTGCAGTCTTTGATGACGTTGAACGTCTTGGACGCAAAGCGTTTGCTGCGAACAAACTCCTTTTTGCCCAGTTGCGCCGCCTGGGCCCTGAGTGGCACGTTACTTAAAAAAAGCTTCCTGCACTCTTGGATGACACTCACATTCCATACTACATGGTCAGAGATGCTCGATAAACTGGTTGCTAGGTCGTGGGTAAACGTAGCGATTCCACATTCCCGTGGAGGAAAGGAACTCACAAAGTTTACATTCAGTGGTTTGGGACTTAATATTCAATCATCTCCTATGACATATACGCATAGCACACACAAAAACTTATGCGTCGCTGATTCAAAACGCGACTTTTTTTGTCATTAATCGCGCAATGCACGGCAGGAGACGTGTTGATTGAGTTATGCCTAACGGGGTTTCAAGGGGGAACTTCGAACGGGGTTTCAAGGGCGAACTTCGGGCTGTTTGTCAAACTAAGTGCTATCTACAGAGTCAGCGGCTTAACCGATACTAATTAATAGAATCCGCACAAATGTACGAGCGGTGATACACGATGGCCGACGAGAAGAAGGAAGAATACAAGTTTAAAAAGGACATGAAGACGGGAACTCTGAACGCCCCTGACACCGATGGCTATAACGCAGACTACGAGCACGAACAAGACATGGATAAGGTCAAAAAGCTTGAAGTGTGTGACCTCGGCCCTGATACAGAAGGCATCTGCGAGCCAGAAGAGAAAAAACCAGAACACGTCTTCGTTTCGGAAGACAAAAAGAAGAAAGAATAGCACCGTTGACGCGGCTGGCGGTTTCCGCGGACTTGTCGTCTCAACCCTCATCTCTTTTTGCACAGTGCGCGTCAACCGCAATTACAATGCGCGGCGCCGCAACGCCGCGACGCAAAAAGCGCAACAATATCGCAACTGATTAGCCTAGCGGTGTCGTTAAAAGATTTTTTATAGATTGAAGGCAGATTCCACTGAGATGAAGGTTTGGTTCATCGGAATCAAAGGCGCTGTCGCTACAACGATGCTTGTAGGGGTTCTCGCCATAAAGCGCGGTTTAAGTGCCTCAAATGGCATAATGTCCGAGGAAAAACGTTTTTCCCGTCTGAATCTCGCGCGACTCGAGGACCTTCAGTTTGGCGGTCACGACATAAGGAGCGTCGCGTTGTACGACGCCGCTTATCAGAACGTCTGCGACAATAGCACGTTTGATACGATGCAGCTTGCAGAGCTGAAAGAGGAGATAGACTCGATTCCCGTGAAATGCGGCATTGTCAACAACTGTGGGGATGCAATATCCTCCCTTTGCGACAACCAGGGACTAACCCTCAGCGAGGCGGCAAACCAGGTATCACAAGAAATTCGCGAGTTCGCTGGAAACGACCGCTGCGTCGTGGTTAACTTGGCCTCAACGGAACCGTACTTTGCGCCTCAACCAGAGTATGCGAAACTTGACAGTTTTGAAGCTGCAATCAAAGCGAATTCAAAAAAGATTCCTGCGAGCGCAATTTATGCGTATTGCGCCATCAAGAACGGGTTGCCATACGTCAACTTCACGCCATCAATGGGCAACGATATTCCCGCCATAAAGGAGCTGGCTAACACCCTGGGCGTCCCGCACTGCGGAAAAGATGGGAAGACCGGGGAGACTCTCGTCAAAACTGCTCTCGTGCCTATGTTCAAGTACCGGCACCTAACAATTGATGGCTGGTACGGAAGCAACATACTTGGAAACCTAGACGGACAAATACTACGGCATCCGGACAACAAGCAGTCAAAGCTCATCACAAAGACGAGCGTGGTGCCAAAGATGCTAGGCTACGAGCCGCATCTGGGAAGCCGCATTGATTATTTTCCCCCTCTTTCGGACCATAAGGTCGCTTGGGACTTCATATCGTTTAAAGGGTTTTTGGGGCATCGCATGAACATGCAGTTCACGTGGCAAGGGTGCGACAGCATACTGGCTGCGCCCCTTGTGATCGACCTCATCCGCTTCATGGAACTCGCACAACGGAACGGTGCACGAGGATTAGTCGATAAGCTCGCGATCTATTTTAAGGACCCTCTTGATTTCGATGTGCTTGACTTGTGCTCACAATACGCCCTATTCAATGAATGGATCGAACAATTTTAAGCGCATCGATCACCCGTCAGCCTTTTTTTTCGTCCCTTTTAACCAAATCGCGTTTTCGCGAGCCTCTCCTGCGACAACAAGAGGAATCCCGACCAAAAGCTTGCAACTGTTTATTAACTTTGGAGTAAACCTCTTGTTGGGATCNNGTCGATGAAAAAGACGATGTCAAACGCGTCAAGCCGAAAGATCAAGGAGTTGTTGAAACGGACGAGCAAAAGGAGAACCAAGAAATCTACGACGGCTCCCTCGAGCTCAAAATCGATGAGGGCACTCAAGAACACAACGACTCCGTCGTCGAAGAGGTGGATCACGACCCATGGGGCAAAGAACCCGACTATGGTTACCAGTATAGTGAAGAGGTCGTGGACAAAGAGGTCGCTTCGGGCGAGGGAGTCTATACGCCTGAAGGACGCGAGGAACTCGTCGAAGATGACGAGATCACTAGTGAAGAGGCTTTCTATATGGAGGGCCGCGATAAAGTCTTGAAGCGAAAGGCGAAGAATTTCACCGACAACCCCGAAATCCAGCAGCAGTGGAAAGAGGATTAGTACCGTCAGCTGGCCCTGTCAGTGAAATGTCGCTATCGCTTTAGTGAGCCTTTTTAGCCTTTTACCGAGAAGCGGGGGGTTCCAGCGCTCGGCGTGAATCGACGTAAGATAGGCTTAAGAACTATTCCCGTTTCCGTTCAGCTCATTGTTTAAGAATTTTTCGTACCCAGCGAGATCCAAAAGTCCGTGGCCGCTCAGGTTGAATACGATTACCTTCGCTTCGCCGGTCTGCTTGCATTTGATGGCTTCGTCTATTGCTGCCCTGATAGCGTGACTCGATTCTGGAGCCGGACAAATGCCTTCAGTCTGGGTGAAAAGCGCGCCTGCCTTAAACGTTGCAAGCTGCTCGTAGGACACAGCGTCGACGTAGCCGAGGTTCTTTAAGAGACTTAGGCTTTGTGCATCGCCGTGATAACGAAGCCCGCCGGCGTGTATAGGCGATGGAACGAAATCGTGTCCTAACGTATACATTTTGACCATCGGCGCGAAACCAGCCACGTCACCGAGGTCGTACTTGTACTCGCCCTTTGTAAGCGTAGGGCAACTCGTCGGCTCCACGCCTATGAACTGCGTGCCATTTCCATTTCTGATGTGGTCGCCAAGAAGCGGATATGCAAACCCGGAAAAATTCGAACCTCCGCCAACGCACCCGATCATGATGTCAGGATTTTCTTCTGCCTTCTTAAGCTGAGCAACCGTCTCTTCCCCAATAATGGTCTGATGAAGCAGAACGTGTTCCAGTACCGACCCCAGCGAGTACTTGGTCTGTGGAGAGGCTAAACTCGTTTCAGCTGCTTCGCTTATGGCAAGCCCAAGAGAACCGGGATGATCAGGAGATTTGGCGAGTGCTTGTCGTCCGCTTTGCGTCAAAGTTGACGGCGAAGGGATGACTTCGGCCCCGTAGAGTCGCATGAGCGTTTTTCGTGCAGGCTTTTGATCGTAGCTCACCCTGACCATAAACACCTTGCACGACAGGTCAAAAATTGAACACCCGAGCGCCAGAGCGGTGCCCCACTGCCCGGCACCGGTCTCCGTCACGAGGCCCTCGCTGCCATCAATCTTATTGTAGTACGCCTGGGCAATAGCCGTGTTGGGCTTGTGCGATCCTGCAAACGAAACGTCTTCCCTCTTGAAATAAATTCGAGCAGGCGTTTTCAGATAGTCCTCAAGTCGCTTCGCTCGGTAAAGCGGCGTAGGCCGCCCGACTCTTAAATACGCTTCAAAAACCTCATCTGGAATATCGATGTACCGGCTGGTCGACACCTCCTGTTTGACCAACGAACTCGAAAACAGCGCAAGCATTTCGTCGAGTGTCGCGGGCTCTTGCGTGTGCGGGTTTAACGGAGGGGGCAGCTTTGCCGGCAGATCAGACTGAATATTGTACCAGCTTCTAGGCATCTCGTCTTCATCTAACAGAATCTTTGACTCGCTCATGTTTATCACGATGTACTTTATTATACTCTAAAGATACTCTTTATACTTTAATGTATATTCATATCCTATTTATACTTTGCGCGTTAACCCTGAACTTACGGCGCGCACCGCATTATGGGCAGCGCAGCTTTCATATTCCCGTATTTAACTATAATAACGTACAATGCGCAGTGACCAACATGTTTAAGGACCGCATACAAGCAGGACATGTACTGGCTGACTTGTTGGCACGATACGAAGGTCAAAGCGCAGTGGTCTTAGCGATTCCACGCGGCGGCGTTCAAGTCGCATTTCCTGTTGCTGTGCGTCTGCGCGCTCCACTCGATTTAGTCATACCGCGGAAACTCCCGGTCCCCTCTAATACCGAAGCGGGGTTTGGAGCGATCACCGCTGACGGATCTAGAGCACTGAACGACGACCTCATCACCTATCTAGGATTAACAGACTCCGAAGTCGATGAGATTGCGGCGGAAGTGCTAGCGGAAGTAAAGCGCCGCGAAACCAGATACCGAGGCGACAGGCCTTTCCCCGAGTTGACTGATCGCATCGCGATAGTCGTCGACGATGGACTAGCTACAGGGTACACGGCACTTGCGGCGATAAATTACGTAAAAAAAAGAAAACCCAAACGGGTGATTTTGGCGGCGCCAGTTGCTTCGAAAGGCGCTGAAATACTCGTCAAATCTCAGGTCGACGAATACATTTGTCAGTTAACGAGCGATAGGCAGTGGTTTGCCGTGGCAAGCTTTTATGAACGATTCTACGATTTGACTGACGAAGAGGTACTGACGTGCATCAAAAAGTACGAACTTGTCGCTGAAGGGTGGTGAGATCCTACTTGTGCTTGATGATGATTGTCGCCTCGCGCAGTTCGATCACGTCGGCCGCGACACCTTCTACGGCGCGCTCCTTTCTGATAACGAAATCTTCCGGCTCGAGTTGGATCCCACCAATCGTCACTGATCCCTTCCCAATTTCATCTGCGATCTCCTGAGCGGGTGTTTCGCTTATAAGCTGCACGATGTATTTCGCTTCCGACTTAAAGCGCGGGCCCAGTGAGCCGAGATTGGGCCTAATTTCTGTGACCATTTCGTGGATATCTGGTTCTCCTCGTTTGTAGGTTATGTCGGCGTTGAGCGCATTGTCGATATCAGATGCTCCATCCGCAATATCACAGTCTGTGTAAACGTAAACGCCCTCAATTCGGGCGTTCAGTGCGATGCGCTGTTCAGATTTCCACCGCCTGACGCTGCTAATTATTTCTTTCATCAGCTCGCCCGTGTGCCGTGCCTCTTGTACCGCTGAGGCGGATGCCGCAATAACGACGCTCTCGGAAGCGGCGCTGCAAGCGAATTCCGATTCCGCTGCAATACTTTCCTGCAATTTTATGTTAAACTCCGGCCACGCCTGCAAGTGAACGCTTCCCTCGCCCGGATTGATGTGCGAAAACAACTCTTCTGCAAAGAAGGGGCAAAAGGGCGCTAGCAGTTTCGCTATCGTATCAAGTGCGAGATGCAAAGCGGCAATGCTGTAACGGTCTCGTTCATATAGTCTACCTTTGGCGGCCTCTACGTAATGGTCCGCCAAGGAGTTCCACACAAACGATCGGATATCCTTAAGAGCCTCGTCAAAGCTAAAATGATCCATGCTCGAAGTGACTGATTTTACCAGGCCGGCAAGCTCATAGATTAGCCAGATTTCCGTCGAATTTTTGGACCCAAAAACGACTGTCTCCGCGCCTTGGCTTAGGTGTATCATCGCGAACCTGAACACGTTCCACAGCTTCGTCAAAAACCGTGAAGAAGCCTTAAGATCTTTTGTGTTGTACGGGACGTCGGATCCGACTGAGCCGCCGATTGCCGCCCATTGTCGAACAGCGTCGGTTCCATACTGCTTTATTACGCTCTCCGGAGCGATGAAATTGCCGAGCGACTTGCTCATTTTTTGGCCGTCTTCACCGAGTACCATCCCGTTGACGACGACACGCTCCCATGGTTTGCTCCCCACCAGAGCGTCAGATCGCAGTATGGAATAAAACGCCCAGGTCCTAATAATATCGTGACCCTGGGGGCGCAATTGAGTTGGAAAATGTTCTTGATACGCGGCGTCGGGCCAGCCTGCGACGTTTAAAGCCGAGATCGACGAGTCCATCCACGTGTCGAGGACATCATATTCAGGCGTAAAGCTTGACGAGCCACACGCGCACTCGTTTCTCGGGGCTTCTTCAGTGGGGTCCAACGGTAACCAGTGTTCGTCCGCAACGAGAACGCGTCCGCACCGGTCACAGTACCATGCCGGTATAGGCGTGGCGAAAACGCGCTGCCGCGAGATGCACCAGTCCCATTCGACGCTTTCTGTCCAATTCTTCAGGCGGTAAAATGCGTACTGCGGGATCCACTGAATTTCAGCCGCGCGCTGGAGAATGACGTCCTTGTCGATCTTGACAAACCACTGGTTCTCTGAAAGAATCTCGATTGGGGTTTGACATCTATCATGAATCCCGACGTTCTGCTCGACGTGTTCCTGTTTCGTCACGAGCTTGTTTTCAAGCAGCTCTCCAATGATGCGCTCTTTCGCTTCGCTGATGCTTACACCGTCGTACTTAGAGTCGGTGACGCGGCCATCCTTGCCAATGACTTTTTTCAGCGGTAGGTTGTGCTTCTTCCACCATCGTACGTCCTGCTTGTCACCAAACGTACAGATCATCACGACTCCCGTGCCAAAAGCAGGATCGACCGCTTCATCCCCTATGACCGGTACCTCTTCGTCGTAGAGCGGCGTTCGAATACTCTTGCCGATCAGACGCTCGTGCCGTTTATCGTGCGGGTTTACTGCGACGGCGACGCAGGCGCCCAAGAGCTCGGGACGCGTAGTTGCGATCTGCACCGATTCTGCGTCGATCCCTTTGAAAACGATATAATAAAGACTCGTTGACCTCGTATCGTAATTTACCTCAGCAAACGCGATGGCCGTTTCACATCGGGGACACCAGTTTACGGGGTGGTCGCTTTTGTAAATGCGGTCGTCGTGGTACATTCGCACGAACGATTTCTGCGTCTTCTCAAAGTACGTCGGGTCCATAGTAACGAACTCTTGCGACCAGTCTATTGAAAAAGCGAGTCGTTGCATCGTTCCTTTCATCAAAGCAATGTTCTCTCGCGTCAAGCTTTGGCAAAGTCCTCTGAACTCGTTGCGGGAGATCTGGTTTTTTGTTACGTTGTAGGTAGTCTCGACTTTCACCTCCGTCGGCAATCCGTGACAATCCCATCCCTGAGGAAACATCACGTCGAAGCCCTTCATGCGCTTGTATCGTGCGATAAAATCGATATAGCACCAATTGAGGGCGTTTCCTAAATGAAAATTACCAGTCGGATACGGCGGAGGCGTGTCGATTATGAAATGGTCTGCGCACGGTTCTCCGCGATACCGATACATGTCCGGGTTCCACGTTGTGAGCCATTTCGACTCGATATACTCATGCTCGTAGTTCTTCGGTATGGCCATATTCACTCACACGTGTGGCTTCAGACGGTTCATAGCTGATAACTTCTCGTCTTGCTCACTAATAACGTTGTTTGAAAGGGTTCCTATGCCAGTGATATCAACAGCGACGGTATCACCAGGTCTGAGTGGTCCCACACCGGAAGGCGTGCCGGTAGCGATCACGTCTCCCACTTCGAGGGTCATGATACGCGATATAAATTTGACGAGATAGTCTACGTTAAAAACGAGGTCTCTTGTGTTTGAGCTCTGCCTTTGGCAGCCGTTGACACGTGTCGCGATGTGGGCATTTCGAGGATCTAGGTCGGCTGCGATAAACGGTCCGAGAGGCGCGAACGTGTCGAAGCTTTTCGAGCGCGTCCACTGACCGTCCTGAATCTGAAGGTCTCTGGCGGTCACATCATTGAGGCACGTATAGCCAAATACAACGCGCTTCGAATCCTCAACGTTTGCGCATCTCTGGCCGATAACGACAGCCAGCTCTCCCTCGAAGTCCACCCGAGAACTAAGGGAGGGATGTACGATGCTGTCTCCTGGGCCAATCACACTCGTGGAAGGTTTGAGAAATATAGTAGGCCGTTCCGGGACCTCGATTCCAAGTTCTCGCGCGTGGTCGATGTAGTTCAAGCCGACACCCACAATCTTGCTAGGGCAAGCAGGTGCGAGCACTTCTAATTCAGACAATTCGTAGGTGCTCCCGTTGCCATCAACGCGCGTTCCTTCCACAGTCCCGAAAAACGTCTCATTGTGGAGCTTGAACCGACCGATCACAAATTCACCTTTCTGCCCGTCGCATCGTGTATATATACCCCAAAATCGCTCTCTTGTAGCTGTGCTCCTGCAAAAACGGGGCCATCCGAGCACACGCGCAGGCCTGATGGATCTATGCAGCAAGAACCACACAACCCAACGCCGCACTTAATGTATCGGTCCAAGCTGAACTGGCTTGGCACACCGGCGACCGTTGCGTGATCTAACACTTTGCGCATCATCTTTTCAGGGCCACACGAGACTATTTCGTTGTAGCTTTGAATCATATCCAGCAAATCGACGGTCGGGCCTTTGTGGCCAGTAGAGCCATCATCGGTGGTTTTCCAAAGCGATCCAGCACTCTTGAATCGCTCAGCGAATAGCAGCTCGTCCTCTGTTTTGGCACCCAGAATAGTTATGACATTATTCTTTAGCGCCTCAGCAAGTGGCGCCAGTGGGGCAGCGCCCACCCCTCCGGCCACAAGCAGCACAGGCGGCTTGGTCACGCGGAACCCATTTCCGAAAGGGCCTCTGATACCAAGTGTGCCACCGACGCCCAGCGCGCACAACGCCGCCGTGGCATCACCAACTTTTCTAACGGTGATGCCATTGGAGTACGACAGACTCATTGGTATCTCGTCGACGCCTCGAATCCACACCATGACGTACTGGCCAGGAACAAAACGAAAAGAGTGATCGAAAAATAAGGTCTTAATATCTCTTGATTCAGTTTTGATGTCTGTAATCTCCACATTTCTGACATACATCGTCCATAAAAAGGACGTAATCTGTATTTTAAGTTTCTCCTGACTCGTCACGCCGCAGCTTATCCGCTGCTCAGCGTCCTCATTACGTTCGAGTCACCCCCGAGTATCAATAACGCCCTGTCAATCAAAAGAGAGACGAGAACAATAGCATAAAAAAACCGCGCGTACACCCCTGCTTGGGGATGATGTACCAAGAAGTCTCGTAGCGGGAGGTGCCGGCCGTCTTCAAGAAGATGCCGCGCTCATTCGATTGAATAACCCCCTAACAATACAATTAAGTCTCTAAAAGGGCATCGATCATGCGAATAGGAGCTACGACATGGTGAAAAACGCCGAGGTCATCGGTTTCGGGGCGCTGAACTGCGACAGAATTTGCCGGGTAGACGATTTGGCACTCCCCGGGCGAGAGATCGGCGTGGTTTCGGCCACCAGGCAGCCAGGAGGCTCTGCAGCGAATACCATAGTCGGACTCGCTCGCTTAGGCGTCAGAACTGGATTTCTAGGAACGGTAGGCAATGACAGAGAGGGATCGCAGTTGTTGGACGATTTGCGGCGTGAAGACGTTGATGTGGACGGCATCACGATATCGGAGGGGGATACTGGCTCAGCGTTGATATTCATCGATTCGCTCGGAGAGAGAGCTATCTATGTCCTCCCAAGCGTAAACGATGCATTCTTCACCGAAAATCACGATTATGCTAAGCAGGCTGAAATATTGCACGTCAGCTCCTTTATGGGCATTGATCAATTCCGAATGCAAATCTCGTACGTTCGCCACCTGCGCAGGTCGCGAACAAAAATATCGTTTAGCCCGGGTAGCATTTATGCGAAGCTCGGACTAGACCAATTAAAACCACTAATTGAACGTACTTTCACGCTTTTTCTCAACAAAGAAGAAGCGCAACACTTGACCGGATCAGCACGAGTCGAAGATGCAGCGACTCTCCTGGACTTGGGAGCAGACATCATCGCCGTCACACTCGGTGACGCTGGTGCTTACGTGGCAACGCGAAGCGAGAGCCTCTATGTCGCTCCTTACGCATCGCAGATAACCGACACCGTCGGGGCGGGAGACGCGTTCGCAACAGGGTTCCTGTACGGACAGCTGACCGGCAAGGATTTGCACCAGTCAGGTCTTTATGGCAACTTTATGGCGTCAAAATCTGTCGCGCAGCTTGGCGGTAGAAAGGGACTTCTGCGTAATTTTAGAGAGTTATGCGGCTGATCAAGTGCACGAAACACGCGGTGCAGGGTCGCGCCGGCGCTGCGATCGTGGCAGCCAGACGTGGTTGAAAGCGGTGCTCGGCAAGCGTGCAGAGCGCCTTCTTAACTTCGCATTCTTAAGAAAACCTAATACTAGTCCTTAGCTATTTTCCTACGGTTATTTCTATCGCCGAGACGTTTGTGTTACCGGTCTCGGTGCTAAGATTCTCAGTCGAAGTCTCTATTTTTTTCGTCGTGACGTCTGAGAGGAAGCGGTTTATAGAAATCTGTTCCACGTCAACTGCCCGCGAAATAGCTCTCCCCCGAGCTTTAATCAAGACCTCGTCGGCTCCGTTGTTAAACTGCGTTACCACGGCTAGCACGTAATTCATTACAGGTTTGTTGCCTACGTAGATTATGTTGTCGTCTGTCATACTGTGCCTCCCTTGAGGATCTAACAGACACAAAAGCATTATGATAGATAAAACTTTCTAACCAAATTCGGCGCGCTTCAACCAAAAAATGCTTAGATTGGCCACTATTCGACAAACGGCTTCATCTTTAAGGCGTCTTGTTCGAGCAGTGGTGATTCACAGATTATGGTGGCGTCGCAAGCATTTTCTTTAAGCGCGCTGACAAGTAGCCTAAACTGCGCGAGGTCGACGGGCAGATGCCGGCGCTCGTTTCCGTTCGAAAACTCAATCCCGGAGAAGTGGCTGTGCAGGTGACTGTGGTCACTAAACAGAGCCTGAAGGATGCGCGCGTAGTCCTCAACGGTGTGCAAGCACCCATTGCACCGTGCGTGCAAATGTGCAAAATCAATAACGGGGCGTATGTCTGGCAGCTCCTGATGCAGTTTCTGCAACTCGTCAACCGTTCCGAACTGACTTTGCCGACCTAGGAGTTCGACCCCGAGCTCCGTCTGCCCAATACCGCGGTCCCGCATATAATCAAGCAAACCCACGCACGCGTCTTTGACTAACTCGTAAGTCTCGTCTTTGGTATACTTCTTCGTATAATATGCCGAATGAAAAACGACGATTCGTGCTCCAAGCGCGTGACCCCTGTCAACGGACAGCCTTATGCGATTCTTACTGTCTTCGATGATCTGCGGATCTTCTGAAGCAAGGTTTATCATGTACGGAGCGTGGACGGAGAGATCGATCTTAGCCTTGCGCGCTATATTGCCCACCTCTACCGCTGTTTCCTCTTTCATTGATACACGCCTGACAAACTGAACTTCAAGCGCGTCAAGTCCAATACGAGATAAGTACTCGACGCCCTCTGCCGTACTTTTGCCTTTGAGCGCTAAGGGCACGCCGGCGATTCCGACCTTGATCATCGACCTATACACGCACTGACCGGCTATAACGCTGACGATATCTCCAAGCATCAGTGCTTTGAGAGCTGCCGAACTCCCCTCCAAACGAAAGTTAGAAGTTTGAAGAGCCCAAGTGTGTTGCTAGATACCATGGACGAAATTGACACGGCGGCAGAGAAACCATTGCAGTTTAAAAAAATAAACGAGGTTTCAATGAGCTTTGGGACGATAATAATCAGCGTGCGAAGCACTGATGAGTCTCTCGATAAAGTGCGAGACACCACGTTCGAAATCTTGAGAAAGGTGCAAGGAAAAACCACGACAGAACATAATTACTAGACGGGCGCAACGCCTGTGTTTGTGGCCGCGGCCGCTTATTTTGCACCAACCTAGTCAAGGAGCTTGGCGCTGATGGAACCGACAACGAAAGCGGAGCTTGAAAAAACGCTGCGCGGAGTTAATGAGTTGTACACGTCTCTCGATGGCACCTTAGACCGATCGCTGACTGAGCCCTATATCGATGCGAATCAGTACGTAAAAAAATACAACCATTATCGCAACGAGTTATTTTCACTGCTTCCAAATGAGGACGTTGCGGACATTCTGACTGAGATGTCTCTTTATGAATATACTGGCGACGACCGGACAGACGTCACAAACGTGAAACAGCTGTTAGTTGAAATATATCTCAAAACCTCGCAGCTGATGGCGTATCTTCAAAATCAGCTCGAACTCGATTGGTATCTAACGGCGTAGCAGCGAACGGCCTCTCCGTGATATCGACGCCGGGGTTGGGATTTGAACCCAAGCGATGCGTCCTCTACAAAAGCCCAGCAGGCTTCTTTATGCAAGGCATCAACAGGTCTCGAGCCTGCCGCGTTGGGACTCGTAACCGATTAGTCCGCTCTGCCACCCCGGCACGTGCCGATACGCGTGATTCTTATATCAAAACTCCTATAAAGCTTATTGTATGCCAACAAAGGACCCCTGTGTCACCGTTCGTCTAAACGGGCGGGAAAACGTGGTCAACATTCCCGCTGGGGCAAACTATGAGCAACTGTTGCTTGAGCTCAAGCTGAATCCTGAAGAAGTCTTGATTTTCGTAGACAATGAGCCCGTGCCGTTCGATGCGCCGGTGCAACCCGGAACCGTCCGCGTGCTAAAAGTCGTGTCTGGTGGCTGATCAGTGCAGTTGGCGCTCTCACGCCAGTTTCTTTTTTGTCCGGCTGAGCTGGGCGGATGGTATTGCGGAGTGCCACAGGAAATGGACCTGCACACAAAGGGCTACGTCTTGCAGTTGTATCTCACACAATCTCTGAACGGGGGATCTGGTCAAGCTTGACAGATTGATCACATTGTGAGAAAAACGGTAAAGCGGCAATCGCGCCGATAATGCCGCGCCCTTGCAAACGAACTTCTACGCCGGCCGCATCGGCTGCTTCCATAGCCGCTGAGAGCGATACTTCACCCGAGCGAGCGGCGTCGCCGTAACTTACGAGGCTTTTCGCGCCAAATGAGTTCAAAACAGCCATGCCTGTTTGATCTGAAAGCGTGTAATCCTCTAACAGTTCTTGAAACTTTCTGATGGGCTTGTTAGCGTTCAAACTAGCAAACTCCACAACTGTGGCCACGCAATTTTTCGTCTTCGCCTTTACAGGGTAGAGCTGCACGATGGCGTGGGACACATATCGAAGTGTCTTATCGTCGACCATTGCGGCTATATTATTTACAAGCGACCACGTCGCACCTTCTTCTTTCGTGTCGGTATCGTCTACTCCAACGATGACGCGCGACCGTTTCGGCAATATAAGCGTCCCGCGACTCATTTTACTACCTCCTGCAGGCGTCAAATCATAGTCGATGACGTCGCGGGCTAGCGCCCGGCACATGGTAGCGCCCACGCCGCCCCCTCCGAGACCCGCGTACGTCACCTTCACGGTATCGTCAGACAGTTCAACCGATTCAATTCCCCCAGCGGAAACCGAAGGCCTGAGTTTTAGATTGGATATACCCACTCTCAATAGATAACGCGTCGTACTTCCTACGGTACGGCTTGAGATGATTAGCGGACTCGTTTGGGTATAGTGGTAGCGCGCCCACGCGGCGCCCCCGTAGCAGTTGGTTACTTCAAGCAGCTCGACACAGTCTGTTCCTGCGATCGCGAGTATGTCTTGATAGGGCACTATCCAGGGCAGCTGACTAAAATCGGGGGCAACCATCAAGAGAACCTCAATCCTTCTTTGCGCCAAAACGATTTAAAGCTGTTCTCAAAGCGTCCGCAACCATAGTGCTGGCTCTCCTCACGGCCGGGCTCAGGCCTTCTCCAAATTCTCGGTCTGCGGGCTGAATCCCGATTACAAAAATGCCGGCGCTCGTTTCTGACTGAAGGTATTCCCCCAACATCGCGAGCGAAGGCCGATGCGTTGTGATCTCGATACCCTCAAGCTCGTTCAGCTCAAAGACGCGAAACTCGCCGGGAGCACCGCCGAAATCGGCTGCGTCTATGAGTATCACGCAAGCTGGATTGAAGCGCTTGACGCGACCTGTGAAGTTCTCTGGTACTTCGTGACATTTCACCAGAGAGATCGAGGGATCATCAATGAGCGCACCTAGCCCATCAATAACAGCAAGTCCGACGCTATCATCGCGTCGAAGTTCGTTTCCAATGCCCAAGAGTGCGATCTTCGTGCCGGCGCACCTCTTCAGCCGGTGGCTAACGTCAGACTCGAATCGGTCTATCACGGTCGCACCTAACGCAGCTGATTATCAAGTTTAATGACTGCTTGGACCACGAGCTTCGCATCTCGCTTTTTCAGGTCATAGTCATGGGTCGCGAGAAAAGTCTCGATCCCGATACGCCCCTGTTTGGTTACAAGTGCGCGTTGTTCTGCAATGCTCAAAAGCAATGGAATGCTTCGTTCCAGGTAGAAGGTGCTCCGCGCTAAGCCTAAGAGCGCGTCACTTGTGCCAGTATCGACGACGCCGGTCTGCACAAGCGAGTGCAAGGCCAACCGGATATTCACGAGCGGATCAGATACAGGCGCGAAAGTAACTGGGTTGTACGCTACGGCAACTTCATCATCAGCTTCGATAAGACCCTGCTTGAAGCAGGCATAGATTTTCCCAACTCCGATCATCCCAAAGCCGTCAAGTTCCGAAGCACGCAAAGCCCCCATGCTAGATCCACCAACAACGGTCACGCCTGACCGCACAGCATGAATGATTTCCCGATGCGAAACAGCTGCGCGATTATAAAAAACCCCGTCAATCAAGCCGATGAGTCGTGCCCCCGCTTCAGCGGCGCTAGAGATATCCCCTCGTACGGCAGGAGCGCAACAGCGCGGCCGCTTGTCTATCGACGCCACTTCAGACCACGATAAGCTCGGGCCCGTGAATATTATGCAGTCGTGCTTCGCCATCCTCTAGCGCGCTTTCCTTTTCGCTCTCGATCTAAGAAGTAAACCTCAAACCCTGGAATGATAACACGAACCGCTGGAACGCCGATGGCACTCACTGTAATGTCAGAAACGATAACACGGTCTGCCACGTCGATCAGCCGCCCAAGTGTGAGCTTGATGTCATCGTCAATAGAGTCCGTAGCTAACGTTTCGATTGCGTCGAGCTCAAGGGTCTTGCTTGGTTCTGCCAACCAGTGCTTGTTGAGTCTTTTCATCCTCTCATAGCCGATCAACCGAGCCATAGACTCTCGGTCGGTGTCTTCGCGCGCACCGTGTATCTGTGTAGCTCTCGACTGAGCTACTTCGGTCAGTGCTCGGAGAGCTGCGATTTGCGGATCAGTGTGGCTTCCGGCTCCCATGACCAACAGAGCCGCATCACGCATCTTTTCATCATCAGAGGCAGCAACAATCGTTGGAGTGTCCGTGTCAGTAGGGACCCACCACAGCTGTACGCGGATCTCTTGTGCTTCGAACTTCTTGATGATATCGCCTGCCGGACCTACACCCACATCGAGACCGATGCCTGGATTTCGGTTGATCTCGGCGATGCTCACCGCGTCTCTTTCGACGACTTCCATGAGACCGTGAAAGATCGCCTCTTCAATCACGTTGCCTGAGGCAAGACCATTGGTGTTGCTGCGGAATAGCTGCCATCTGCCTTGGTGCGGCTTGTATGGGTGAAAAACGGCGTTAGCCGGGACGAGCACCTCCTCGTCGTTAAGAAGGTCCCAGCTCGGAAACCACTCGATCTTGGTGTCTGGAGAAAGATGGCCTGGTAGTATAAGGTCGGCCGGGTTAAGGGCGCTGTTGTCAGCTGAGAGGTTTTCATATGAGTCGAACAACAGTTGCTGCGTGAAATTCTCGACTTCGGCAGAAAATCGTTCTACAGCCTCCATGATCACTGAAACGCGCGCCTCCGATTCGGTAACACCCTTGCCGGCATAGACCGATATCGCGCCGTCTGCCGCTGAAGGCCTGATCGCAGAAAAAACGGGCAGACCAACGCGATCAAGTCCTGAAATATCGGCTACGCGCGTTATTCCGACCTCAGGTATTACCGCCTTTATCCGCTCAAGGGTTTCTGCTGGCGGCATCACCCTGTGAGTGTCGACGCAATAGGTCTTTGGTGCAGAGTTGAGTTCGATTTTACCTTTCATAGTGCCTCGAATACGTGCCGCGATTCGCTATTTGTTTGCCGTGGAGAGGCTTAGAGCGCGACCCCTCCCTTGTACGACATGCATTACCGCCTAATAAATAGATCGATAACTGGCGTTGCCGCGTATCGTAGCGAAAAGGACTGAATTAACGCACTCGTGCGCTGCCGACTATCCCCGTCGGAAGGCTTGAGCAAAAAATATTAACCTTAGAGGTTCTCAACCTCCTCATCGAGGTTTCCTTTGAACGTTCCGATGTTTTGCAGTATGTTGTACCAGCGACGAGAGACGGAGTACGTGAAATCCTCAAACACGATGTGATTGATCTCCTTAAGACTAGCGCCCTCAGCAATCGTAACAAACGTGTAATCAAAATCAGAAGAGTAGATCTTGAAAATATCTCCCAACGATCCCGTTATTTCGTGTGTCCCCCCCTCGTTGTCTTTCGTCACGCGCGCCCAGCTAGGGCCGAAACGGGGATGAATCCCTAGCAGTTTCCAGACACTCTTTGGACCTTCGATGATGAAACTAAGTTTCTCCTTCGAACCAATCGCTGTGTCCATCGCATTCCCTCTCGTTAAGCGTCAGCCGAGACGTTGGCTTTGGCTGGAAGTACCTTACGATTCGACTTTGAAAAACTTTGGGGTGCAGTTGGTTAACACCAGAAAAGACATTAGTTCAGCGCGCCTGGCACCCCGCGCGCCATTGTCGACAGATACTAGTACCAAGAGGTAGAACTATATTCGATGCCTTCAGAAGCAGAAAATGACACTAGCGAACAAAATGAGGACGTTTACGAGCTTGTATTACCACCAGGCATTCCAAGCAAGGTCATAATCGCAGCGTGCAAGGAGTTCAACACGGACGTTGTTAAAGCCTATGCCGATGTGGAAACTGGACTTGCTGACGTGACGTCTCGTGACCTTCTCGCTTTTAGAGCAGACAAGGAAACCATAGAGAAGATCCGGGAATTCGTCGAGGAAGAGACGAGAAAGTTCATCAACGAGTAACAGTGACGAACGCTCGCTTTTCAGCACTTGGGTAGAGATCAACCGCCTGGTTCATCAAAGCCTTCCATAGTCACGTGAAGTAGCTCTCTTTTCTGATCAAGGCGACTACGGAACTCTTCGAGCGATTGCGCTTCTCTGTCTGCGGTTTCCATCCCTTTGCTCACAAGCTCTAGGTGCTTAGGATCATAATACAGATTCGTCGAGTCAATAAGCACCCAGGTTGAATCTCCGGCGACGTGGATCTCTTTAACTTTTCCGCGTGTGTGTGTGCCCGCGTACTTCACGTGCGAGCCAACACTAATGGCCTGATTCTTCATATCGTAAGCAATTGAATCGCTCATTCCGTTTTTCCTCTCTATCTCTTAGTTCGTTCGCATTCGTATTAATGCTTATGGAACGCGTTTGAGCGGTATTAGCACAAGTTTCGCCGACGGTCTGGTTATCCGGCTCTTGCGCTCAAGCACTCCAGAAAGACAAAAATGCAAAAGAAGAGAAAGGTGCTGGCGTTAAACAAGCCTCATCAGCGGTGTGTTTTCCGTCTGCGGTTCGACCCCCAGCTCTCTGACGCTCTCCTCAACCATGATGTCGATCATCGCCATAGCGGGGAAGATGATCGTTGCCAAGTCGATCGGACCATACAAGAGATAGTCGGCACCGACGATGCCACAGATCATGTTTGCGCCGA